>NZ_CAMEFG010000048.1 GCF_945915435.1 uncultured Paracoccus sp.
CCTATATCCCGACCAACGTGATCTCGATCACCGACGGCCAGATCTTCCTGGAAACGGAACTGTTCTTCCAGGGCATCCGCCCCGCCGTGAACACCGGCCTGTCGGTCAGCCGCGTGGGTTCGGCGGCCCAGACCAAGGCGATGAAATCCGTCGCCGGTCCGGTCAAGCTGGAACTGGCCCAGTATCGCGAAATGGCGGCCTTCGCGCAGTTCGGCTCGGACCTCGATGCCGCGACGCAGCGCCTGCTGAACCGCGGCGCGCGCCTGACCGAACTGATGAAGCAGCCGCAATATTCGCCGCTGACCAACGCCGAGATCGTCATCGTCATCTATGCCGGCACCAAGGGTTACCTGGATGACCTGCCGGTGGGCGAGGTCACCAGGTGGGAACAGGGCCTGATCCAGTTCCTGCGCAACCAGAAGGCCGATCTGCTGGACGACATGACCCGCAACGACCGCAAGGTTTCGGGCGATCTGGAAGATGCGATCAAGGCGGCGCTGGCCGATTACGCCAAGACCTACGCCTGAGGGGGGTGACAGATGCCCAGCCTCAAGGATCTCAAGAACCGGATCGGAAGCGTCAAGAACACGCGGAAGATCACCAAGGCGATGCAGATGGTCGCCGCCGCCAAGCTGCGCCGCGCGCAGGAAGCGGCAGAGGCCGCGCGTCCCTATGCCGACCGCATGGCTTCGGTGATGGCCGGCCTGACCGCTTCGGCGGCCGGGTCCGCCAGCGCGCCGCGCCTGCTGGCCGGAACGGGCGAGGATCGCCGGCATCTGCTGGTGGTCCTGACCTCGGAACGCGGTCTGGCGGGTGGCTTCAACTCGTCCATCGTGAAGCTTGCGCGCCAGCATGTCGCTGAACTGCAAGCGCAGGGCAAGGAAGTCGCGATCGTCACTGTCGGCAAGAAGGCGCGCGAGCAGCTCAAGCGCGAATACGCCAGCCTGTTCGTCCACCATGTCGATCTGAGCGAGGTCAAGCGGATCGCCTATGACAACGCGCGCGAGATTGCCGAGGGCATTCTCGACCGTTTTGAAAACGGCGAATTCGACGTGGCGACGCTGTTCTACAGCCGCTTCGAATCGGTGATCAGCCAGGTTCCGACCGCGCGCCAGATCATCCCCGCCGTGGTCGAGGAAGCCGACGAAGCGACCCTCGGCGCGTCGGCGCTCTATGAATACGAGCCTGACGAGACCGGTATCCTGAACGAGCTGCTTCCGCGCTCGATCGCGACGCAGGTCTTTGCCGCATTGCTGGAAAACGCCGCCTCGGAACAGGGTGCGCGGATGACGGCGATGGACAACGCGACGCGCAACGCAGGCGACATGATCGACCGGCTGACGACCGAATACAACCGTTCGCGCCAGGCTGCGATCACGAAAGAGTTGATCGAGATCATCTCGGGGGCCGAGGCACTCTGACATGGCCCAGGTCGCGAAACCACAGTCCATCGCCGAAGAGCTGGGGGTCCGGTATATTGCCGGGCCTGCCTATAGCGATGTGCTGTTTACCTTTGTGACCTTGGTTGCACGTCAGGCGTCTTATGATCGCATGCTGACCTCGGCGCGGAACAAGGGGTTCTCCAGAAAGAACTCCGAATTCTTCGCGCTGGATAATCGTACGGGAAACCGCTTCGACGGTTTCGACGCCATGCGCCGTGCCATCGTCGAGGCGCGTGGGCAGTACATCGTCTTTACCCATGACGATGTCGAATTCCTGTATGATGGCGCGGCCGAACTGTCGGCCCGGCTGGAAGAACTGTCCCGTATCGACCCCGGCTGGACGCTTGCCGGAAATGCGGGCGGTGTCCGCTATCGCCGCCGCCGCCCGGATCTGGCGATCCATATCGACGATCCGCATGGCGCCGATCAGCGGGTGGAAAAGTCGCAGCTGGTCGAATCGCTTGACGAAAACTTCGTTGTCATGCGGCGCGAGCGTCCTGTCGTGAACTCTTACGACCTGCAAGGGTTTCACCTTTACGCCAGCGACCTTTGCCGGTTGAGCGAGATCATGGGGGGACGCAACTATGTCATTCCCTTTTTGCTGCGCCACCACAGTGGTGGGCTGGTAGATGGCTCTTTTCCGCTGTGCCGCGACCGCTTCCAGCGTAAATATCGCCGCTATTTCATTGGCCGCAGCCTGCAAATGACGGTGGGCGAAGTCCATTTCGGCCTTGCCGGTCTGCGCGACGCCTGGCGCGAAACCGCCGCTGGCCGGTGGAAGCATATCCGAACGAATGTCTGCGCCCCGGAAGATCCGGGACGGTGAACATATGAACGCGGGGCCGGTGTGCCGTCCGCTCCGCCCGCAACTAGAAGCCAAGGAGTTGATTACATGGCAGAATCAAAGGGCAAGATCACGCAGGTGATCGGCGCCGTCGTCGACGTCCAGTTCGACGGCGAGCTGCCTGCAATTCTCAACGCGCTTGAAACCGAGAACAACGGCAAGCGCCTGGTTCTGGAAGTTGCCCAGCACCTGGGCGAAAACACCGTTCGCGCCATCGCGATGGACGCGACCGAAGGTCTGGTCCGCGGCGCCGTGGTGACCGACACCGGCGGGCCGATCATGGTGCCGGTCGGCGATTCGACCCTTGGCCGCATCCTGAACGTCGTGGGCGAGCCGGTCGACGAGGGCGGCCCCGTCGTCGCGACCGAAACGCGCGCGATCCACCAGCCCGCGCCGGATTTCGCCTCGCAGGCGACCAGCTCGGAAATCCTGGTGACCGGCATCAAGGTCATCGACCTGCTGGCGCCCTATTCCAAGGGCGGCAAGATCGGGCTGTTCGGCGGCGCCGGCGTGGGCAAGACCGTTCTGATCATGGAACTGATCAACAACATCGCCAAGGTGCACTCGGGTTACTCGGTCTTCGCGGGCGTCGGTGAACGGACGCGCGAGGGCAACGACCTTTATCACGAGATGGTGGAATCGGGCGTCATCAAGCCCGACAACCTGGCCGAATCGCAGGTTGCGCTGGTTTACGGCCAGATGAACGAGCCTCCGGGGGCGCGGATGCGCGTCGCGCTGACCGGCCTGACCCTGGCCGAGCAGTTCCGCGATTCGACCGGGACCGACGTTCTGTTCTTCGTGGACAACATCTTCCGCTTCACCCAGGCGGGTTCCGAGGTGTCGGCGCTTCTGGGCCGCATCCCGTCCGCCGTGGGTTATCAGCCGACGCTGGCCACCGACATGGGCGCGATGCAGGAACGCATCACCTCGACCAAGAAAGGCTCGATCACCTCGATCCAGGCCGTCTATGTTCCGGCCGACGACCTGACCGACCCGGCGCCCGCCACGACCTTTGCCCACCTCGACGCCACGACCGTTCTGTCGCGCGCGATCTCGGAACTGGGGATCTACCCGGCCGTGGACCCGCTGGACTCGAACTCGCGGATCCTCGATCCGGGCGTCGTCGGCGAGGAGCACTATCAGGTCGCCCGCGACGTTCAGGGTATCTTGCAGAAATACAAGTCGTTGCAGGACATCATCGCCATCCTCGGCATGGACGAACTGAGCGAAGAGGACAAGCTGACCGTGGCCCGCGCCCGCAAGATCCAGCGCTTCCTGTCGCAGCCCTTCGACGTGGCGAAGGTCTTTACCGGCTCGGACGGCGTCCAGGTGCCGCTGGAAGACACGATCTCGTCCTTCAAGGCGGTGGTTGCCGGCGAATACGACCACCTGCCGGAAGCGGCCTTCTACATGGTCGGCGGCATCGAGGACGTGAAAGCCAAGGCGCAGAAACTCGCCGCTGAAGCGGCTTAAAGGGGGCTGGAATGGCCGATACCATGCAGTTCGACCTCGTCTCGCCGGAACGGAACCTGATGTCCGTTGCCGCGCGCGAGGTTCGCCTGCCGGGGACCGAAGGTGACCTGACGGCGATGCCCGGCCATGCGCCGGCCATCGTCAACCTTCGCCCCGGACTGGTGACCGTGATTGCGGGCGATGGCGCGCAGACGGAATTCGCCGTGACCGGCGGTTTCGTCGAGATCAACGCCGACTCGGTCACGCTTCTGGCCGAGCGGGGCCATCCCCGCACCGAGATGACGCAGGAAGTCCTGAACGAGATGCTTGTTTCCGCGCATCGCCGCGTCAAGCAGGCCGAGGAAAAGCGCGAGACCGTGGGCGAGGAAATCGTCACCGCCGCCGTCAAGCTGCTGGGCGACATGCAGGCGCTGGGCACGCATATCGGGCTTGATCCGAATCAAGCGAATTTCCCGGACTGATCGGTTCGAAAAACTGAAGAACTTAAGGGTTCCGGGCTTCCGGGGCCCTTTTCTTTCGTCTAATCAGGAAGATGGAAGAGCAGGGGGGCGAAGGTGCGGCGCATATCGGACTCGGCAGTCGGAATCCTCGACGGTTCGGCCATGCTGTTCTCGGCCTTTGAAGAGGGGGGCGAGATGTGGACCGGCACCGGCCCGCGCCGTTCCGTCACCCATGTCGGCTTTTCCGAGGCTTTCGATGCCCCGCCGACCGTCCATGTCTCGATCACGATGTGGGACACGGATTCGGTGCCCAATCAGCGGATGGATATCGGCGCGATCAATGTCACCCGCCAGGGATTCGATATCGAGTTCCGCACCTGGGGCGATTCGCGCGTGGCGCGGGTCCGGGCCGGATGGCTGGCCATCGGCCCGGTGCGCTACGTCGACAATTGGGATTATGACTGAGCGCGCGTCAGGTTGAGCGCGATCAGTTCGGCCACCTGATCGGGGTGGGTGATGGGCAGCATGTGGGCCGCATCGGGCACGGTCGCGATGCCGACATCCTGCATCCGGGCCGCCAGCGCCTCGGCGATCGAGGAAACGGCGGTGGGGGAATCGGCGCCGTTGATGATCATCACCGGGGCGTCGATGCCCTCAATCCCGCCTTCGCGCAGGATGGCCGGGCGGTCGTTGGCCAGCGTGTCGTTGGTATCGACGACGATGTCGATCTGGCGAACGAAACTGTCCAGCGGCGGTGCGCTGCCGCCTTCGTCCTTCAGCCCCCAGACGGCCAGGAACTCGGCCGTGGCCTGCCGGGGGTCGCCCGCGTCGAAGGCGGCGGCCATGCGGGCGAAAAGGCGGTCCTGTTCGGGGTCGGGGGCGGCGGCGAACAGCACCGGCTCGATCAGGGTCAGGCTGCGGACCGCATGGGGGGCGCCGACGGCGATGCGCAGGGCCACGGTGGCGCCGAAGCTGTGGCCAACCAGGTCCAGCGGGCGGTCGATCAGGGCGGCGACGCTGCGGGTGAATTGGGTATGGTAATCCACGCCCGACGGTTGCCAGGCGGGGCTGCGGCCATGACCGAACATGTCGGGCGCGCGCAGATCGACGACGCCGTTCATCTTGCGCGCGACGGGCCCCCAATAGGCGCCGGTGCCCATCATGCAATGCAGCGCAAGGGCGGGGCGATCCGGGTCGCCCGCGAAGTGACGGACATGCAACCCGCTCATGCCAGTTCGGCCAGATGCCGGTCCAGGAACTCCAGCCGGTCCTGCCCCCAGAACCGCTGGCCGCTTTCGGCGACGATGTAGAAGGGCAGGCCGAAGACGCCTGCCTCGACCGCGTCGTCGAGGTTGCGGCCATATTGCTCGGCCCCGACGAACAGGCCCTTGTCGGCGGTCGAGGGGTCGAAGCCCGCCCCTGCCAGCACGTCGCGGATGACGCCATCGTCCGAGATGTCGCGGTCCTCGACCCAGCGGGCGCGCAGGAAGGCCTGCACCAGCGCACCGATATCGCCCGCCTGCGCCGCCTGTGCCGCGATCACGGCATAGGACGAGGGCGCGGCGTTCAGGCGCGGCAGGGTCGGCTGGATCAGCGGCATGTCCAGATGGGCCGACCACCGCGCCAGTTCCTGGGCGCGATAGGCGATGCGGTTGGGGTGGCGTTCGGCGGGCGGCTTGCCGCCCGTGCGCTCGAACAGTTGCAGGGCGTCCAGCGGGCGATAGCGAATCACCGCCCCGTGCCGGGCCGCGATCCGCTCGAACCTGTCGCCCGCGAGGTAGCACCAGGGGCTGATCGTCGAAAGGTAATAGTCGATATGCACCATCTGTGGCCTCCGGGGGGTTTGCGGCAGGCTATCGCGGTGCTAAGCGGGGCGCAATCTCGTGTATCCAAACGGAGCCTGCCATGCCGGCAATGACTGAACCCAAGCTGATCGCGGGCAATGCGAACCGTCCGCTCGCCAATGCGATTGCCCGCAGGATGTCCATGCATCGCGGAATGAACGTGGTGCCCGTGGATGCGCGGGTCGAGCGGTTCAACGATCAGGAAATCTTCGTCGAGGTCTACGAGAACGTCCGGGGCGAGGACATGTATATCATCCAGCCCACGTCGAACCCGGCGAACGACAACCTGATGGAATTGCTGATCATGGCCGATGCGCTGCGCCGGTCCTCGGCTGCGCGCATCACCGCCGTGATCCCCTATTTCGGCTATGCCCGCCAGGACCGCCGGTCCAAGGCCCGCACGCCGATCAGCGCCAAGCTGGTCGCCAACCTGCTGACCGAGGCGGGCATCGACCGCGTGCTGACGCTGGACTTGCATGCCGCGCAGATCCAAGGGTTCTTCGATGTGCCGGTGGACAACCTCTATGCCTCGCCCGTGTTCGCGCTGGACGTCAAGCACCATTTCCGCGGGCGGATGGACGACCTGCTCGTGATCTCGCCCGATGTCGGCGGGGTGGCGCGGGCGCGTGAACTGGCCAAGCGCATCAACGCACCGCTGGCCATTGTGGACAAGCGGCGCGAAAAGGCCGGCGAGGTTGCCGAGATGACCGTGATCGGCGATGTGGCGGGCAAGACCTGCATCATTGTCGATGACATCTGCGATACCGCCGGGACGCTGTGCAAGGCCGCCCAGGTGCTGACCGACAACGGTGCGGCCGAGGTTCACGCCTATATCACCCACGGCGTCCTGTCCGGCCCGGCAATCGAGCGGGTCGAGAATTCGGTCATGAAATCGCTGGTCATCACCGATTCGATCCAGCCGAGCGAGGCGGTCAGGAACGCCCGCAACATCCGCATCGTTCCGACCGCGCCGATCTTTGCGCAGGCGATCCTGAACATCTGGAACGGCACCTCGGTCAGTTCGCTCTTTGAAATGGAGACGCTGGAGCCGATCTATGAAGGACTTTACCAGACCGAGTAAGACCCCATGACCGCGCGGCCCCGTCAAGCGGGGCCGCTTTCCGTTTCAGCCTACCCGCGAGGTCAGGCCAAGGCGCGGCAGTTCGATCTTGGGGCAGCGGTCCTGCACCACGTTCAGCCCGGCGGCGCGGGCCTTTTCGGCGCCCTCGGCGCTGGTCACGCCCAGTTGCATCCAGATGGTTTCCAGTTCCGGCAGATGGGCCAGCGCCTCGTCCACGATGGCGGGGACGGCCTCGGGTCTGCGGAAGATATCCACCATGTCCACGGCGATATCCGCAGGGATCGAGGACAGGTCGGCATAGACCGTCTCGTCCAGGATCGTTTGCCCTGCGTGGCCGGGGTTCACCGGCACGATGCGATAGCCCTGCGATTTCAGGAAACGGCCCACCCCCCAACTGGGCCGGTCCTGTTTCGGCGACATGCCGACGATGGCGATCACCTTGCTGTTGCGCAGGATCTGCGCGATGTCTTCGTCGCTCATCCGGTCTCCCCCTTCGATGTGCGTCCTTGCGGCAGAATAGATAGAAAAAGCGCCCGGCACACAAGGTGACCGGGCGCAAGTCGCGGAACGAGGGACAGTGATCAGAGCAAGGCCGTTCCGTGGCCCCGCTCAGAAAATAAATGGGGACTGTGGCCAAAAAGTTCCATGAAAGTCACATCAAAGTGAAATCATGGGTTCATTCGCGTCCAGATCGCCTTGGCTTCCATCAGCACCTTGCGGGGATCCTGTTGCAGGCGCTGGCGGGCATTTTCCGACCGCACCAGGTAGGTGCGCTGGCCGATGACGACGAAATGCCGGGGGTTTCCGGGTTCCGCGCGGCCTTCGGACAGGGCCACGACGCACAGCCCGTTCAGGCCGGGGGCATAGGCGCGGGGGTTCGATTCGAAGGTGGCGCGGTTTTCCTCGGTCGCGAAATGCCAGGACTTGCCGCCCCACCTCGTGGCGATATCGCTGCGCCCTGCCACGGCCTGACCCTGGACGGTGTAGGCCACGGGGTCGATTCCCTCAAGCGCCCAGTCCTGCGCCCACGCGGCGGGGGCAAGCAGAAGGAGGCCGAAAATATATGCGAATCGGTTGCGAATCATCACTTTGTCACGGCTAGGGGCGGGCGTTGGCTGTATGACATGGGAAATTATCTGGCACTCTGCGCAATGATTCTCAACGGCCCCGTGCCGATTCTGTCAGGGTTGTGACAAGCGGGCCGGGTTCTGTGAAGCCGCATATAGCGCCACCGCCGCCGCGTTCGAGACGTTGAGCGATCCGAAATCGGACGCATAGGGAATGCGCGCCAGCCGGTCGCAGGTATCCAGCGTCCGCTCGCGCAGGCCCGGCCCCTCGGCGCCAAGAACGATGCAAAGCGCGCGGCCGGGCAGTTCGTCCAGCACCTCGGGCAGGGTCTCGGTCGCGGTGCCGTCCAGCCCCAGGACGGTATAGCCCAGGTCTTGCAGGCGCATCAGCGCCTCGGCCAGGTTGCCCACGCGCAGGTAGGGCTGGCGTTCCAGCGCCCCCGAGGCGGTCTTGGCCAGCGCCCCGGTTTCGGGGGCCGAATGGCGATGCGGCGCGATGACCGCCGCCGCGCCGAACACCTCGGCCGAGCGCAGGATCGCGCCCACGTTATGCGGATCGGTCACCCGGTCCAGCGCCACGATCAGCGGACGCCGGTCCGCGGCCAGTGCCACGTCGTCCAGCGTGCCCCATTTCAGCGGCCTGACCTCCAACGCCGCGCCCTGATGCACGCTTTCGGGCGCCAGGGGCACGGTCTTGTCGAAAACGCGGGCGTCCACGATTTCCGGCCGGGTCCCCTCGGGCAGCGGGTCCAGCCGGTCCAGCGCGTTGCGGGTGACCACCAGCCGCAGCTTTTCGCGCGCGGGATTGGCCAGCGCGTCGCGCACGGCGTGCAGCCCGAACAGCCAGACGGTTTCGGTGGCCGCCGCCCGGCGGGCGCGTTCCTTGTCGATCACCCAGGCGGGCTTTTTTGCCTTGCGTGGCGGTTGATTCATGGCGGGTTCCTTTCTGGCAACCACTTCCTGCGCCGCCTTGCCCGGCTTCGCAACCAAAATTCCAATTCTCTCTTGACCCCTTCGGTCAGGGGGGCTAATCACGCCCGGCGTCGGGCGACGTGCTGCAAGGTGCGGCAGCGGACTGTAACTCCGCCGGGGAGACCCATGCCTGGTTCGATTCCAGGGTCGCCCACCACCGAAATCAAGGTTTTGTTTTCCTTGAGGTTCCGCCGGTGGTGACGTTCCCTTCCCTTTCGACCACCACCCTGTTTCCGCCGGTTTGTTGACACCGCGCGCTTTCCGGGTGAAGCATCGGCATGACCCGACCCCGGCAAGAGAGCGACATGGCCGCAGAAGATCGCCGCGACCCCGTCCTGGACGTGCAGGAACGCGACGGCGCACTGTCGCTGTCGGGCGAACTGACGGTCTGGACTGTCAGCCAACTGCCACGCCGCGAATGGCAGCGGATCGAGTTGCAGGGCATCTCGCGGCTGGATACGGCGGGCGCGCTTTACCTTGCCGACCGGCGGGGCGAGGGCGCGCAGGTCGATGGCCTGACCGAGGTTCAGGGACAGCTTCTGGATGCCGTGGCCAGCAGCATTCCCAAGCCCGACCCCGCGCCCGATGCGGCCCCGCTGTGGCGGCGCGTGCTGGAAACCGTCGGGCAACAGGTCATGTCCGGCCTGCGCTACTTCCACGAACTTGCCGAATATCTGGGCCGCTTTCTGGCCGCGCTTGGCCGCTCGTTCCGGCATCCGTCGGAATTCCGCCTGACCTCGCTGGTCCATCACTGCCAGGAAACCGGGCTGCGCGCGATTCCCATCGTCACCGCCATGTCCTTCCTGATCGGGGTGGTGCTGGCGTTTCAGGGCGCCTCGCAACTGCGCCAGTTCGGGGCCGAGGTCTTTGTCGTCGACCTGATCGCCATCGCCGTGCTGCGCGAGTTGGGCATCCTGCTGACGGCGATCGTGGTGGCGGGGCGCACGGCCTCGGCGCTGACGGCCTCGATCGGGTCGATGAAGATGCGCGAGGAAATCGACGCCATGCGCACGCTTGGCATCGACGTGGACATGGTGCTGATCCTGCCGCGCGTGCTGGCGCTTGTGATCACATTGCCGATCCTGGGGCTGGTGTCCGATGTCGCGGGGCTGTTCGGCGGTGCGGTGATGTCCTGGATCGAGCTTGGCATCTCGCCCTCGATGTTCCTGACCCGGCTGGCCGAGATCAACGTGAACCACGTCATCGTCGGGCTGGTGAAGGCCCCGGTCTTTGCCGTCATCATCGGGGTCGTCGGCTGCCAGGCGGGGATGAAGGTCGGCAAGGACGCGGAATCGCTTGGCGCCATGACTTCATCCGCGGTGGTCAGCGCGATCTTTGCCGTCATCATCGCCGATGCGTTGTTTTCGGTCTTTTTCGCGCAGGTCAACATATGAGCGGCGAAAATGTCATCGAGGTGCGCGGGCTGCGGACCCAGTTCGGCAGCCATGTCGTCCATGACGGGCTGGACCTGGACCTGCGCCGGGGCGAGATCCTGGGCGTCGTCGGCGGGTCGGGGACCGGCAAATCGGTGCTGCTGCGCACCATCGTCGGGCTGATCCGACCGCCCGTCGGCGAAATCCGCGTTTTCGGGCAGGACGTGAACCGCCTTTCCGGCGCCGCCCGGCGCGCCATCGAACGGCGTTGGGGCGTCATGTTCCAGGACGGCGCGCTGTTTTCCGCCCTGACCGTGCGCGAGAATGTCGAGGTTCCCCTGAAGGCCGTCCCCGGCCTGTCGGATGAGGACCGCGCCCGGCTGGCCGAGTTGAAGGTCTCGATGGCCGGGCTGCCGTGGAAGGCCAATGCCGATTATCCCGCCGATCTGTCGGGCGGCATGCGCAAGCGCGCCGGGCTGGCGCGGGCGCTGGCGCTGGATCCCGAGATCGTCTTTCTGGACGAACCCACGGCGGGGCTGGACCCCATCGGGGCGGATGCCTTCGACCGGCTGATCGTCCAGTTGCGCGATGCGATGAACCTGTCGGTCTTTCTGGTCACCCATGATCTGGACACGTTGCACGTCTGTTGCGACCGGATCGCGGTCCTGGCCGAAAAGAAGGTGCTGACGACCGGCACGATGGCGCAGATGTTGAAGGTCGATCACGCTTGGGTGCATGAATATTTCCACGGACCGCGTGCCCGCGCCGCGATGACGTCCGGGCGCGGCGAAGGATAGGGACCAATGGAAACCAAGGCGAATTACGTTCTGATCGGGGCCTTCACCATCGCGGGCTTCCTTGGGATGCTGGGCTTCCTGATGTGGTTCGCCAAGCTTCAGATCGACCGGCAGTTTGCCTATTACGATGTCTATTTCACCGAGGTCGGGGGCTTGAGCATTTCCTCGGACGTGCAATTCGCCGGGCTGCGGGTGGGAACGGTTGTTGACATGCAGCTTGCCCCCGACGCCGCCGGTCCCGTCCGCGTCCGGGTGGAGGTGGCCGAGGATACGCCGGTGCGCAGCGATTCCAGCGCCTCGTTGGTGGCGCAGGGGGTGACGGGGGTGTCGAATGTCGCGATCTCGGCCGGGACGGCTTCGGCGCCCTTGCTGCGCGATACCTCTGACGATGCGGTCCCGGTCATTCCCGCCAGCCGCTCGGCCCTGCAAGCCCTGAGCGACGAGGGACCCGAGATGCTCAGCCGTCTCAACCAGGTGGCCGAGCAACTGACCGAACTGCTGGGCGAGGAAAACCAGACCCGTGTCGAGAACATCCTGACCAATGTCGAACATTCGACGGCCAATCTGGATCAGGCGATGGACGATATCTCGAGTGCGACCGAGGCCATCGGGATCGCCGCCGAGGGCATCGCCCGCTTCGGCGAGCAGATGCATGGCCTGGGCGAGACCGCCGACGCTGCGCTGCAACAGTTCACGCAGGCCGCGACGACGGCGGACGGAACACTGCAATCGGCCACCGCCACGCTGGACGAGTTGCGCGACTATGTTTCGGGCGATCTGCGGGGGCTGACGCAGCGGCTGGACGAGACCGCCGCCAGCCTGCAATCCGACGTGACCCGCCTTGCCGACCGCGCGGGCACCAGCCTCGACAAGCTGGACGAGACGCTTGGGGTGGGGGGCGAGGCGCTGGAATCGGCCAATCGCGCCTTCGATGGCGCGGACCGGATTCTCAACAACGACCTCGGCCCGGTGATCGCCGATTTCCGCGTGACGCTGGGCAATCTGAACGAGGCGATCGCCGGCGTCTCGGACGACCTGCCCCAGATCACCGCCAGCCTGCGCGACGCCGCGGATTCGGCCGAGCGCGCCTTCGCCTCGCTGCGCTCGATGGTTGACGGGGCCAGCGGGCCGGTGCGGGCCTTTACCCGCGATGCGCTGCCCCAGTTCACGCGCATGTCCGTCGAACTGCGCGGGCTGGTCGATAACCTCAACCAGCTTGTCACCGCCCTGCGCCGCAATCCGGCGCAGATCTTTACCGGCCCGAACACCCCTGAATTCCGTCGCTGAGGTGCCCCATGCGTCTGTTTGCCCTGCTTGCCCTGACCGCCTTCCTGCCCGGCTGCGCCGCGCTTTCCGCCCTGCAAGGGGAACCGGACCGCGATGTGTTCGAACTGCGCGCCCCGCGTCCCGCCGCCACCAGTTGCAGCCCCGGCCAGGGGCGCGAACTGGTCGTCGAACTGCCCAAGACCCGTGGCACGCTGGACAGCGAACGCATCATGATCCGCCCCTCGACGCTGCAAACGCAATACCTGCCCGATGCGGTCTGGGGCGATACGGTTCCGGTGACCCTCCAGCGCCTGCTGGTCGAAAGCCTTGGCGCCTATGACAGTTTCACCCATGTCGGGCGCGCGCCGCTTGGCGCCTCGGGCGATCACGCCATGCTGACCGAGATCAAGGACTTCAACGCCGAGGTCGCGGGAAATGGCGCGCTGATCCGCCTGACCGTCGACGCCCAGATGGTGCGCGAGATGGATGCGAGGATCGTTTCGCGCGGGCAGTTCACCGCCTCGGCCCCGGCGGCCAGCACCCGGACCGGCGACCTGATCCCCGCCTTCGACGCCGCCAGCCAGGACCTGATCGCCCAGATGACGGCATGGGGATTGCGCGCCGTGGGCATCAACCCCGCCTCCTGCCGCTAGGCCGGTTCAGATCATCCGGTTTGCCGCCACCTCGCCGTCGGCCAGCCGCGATTCCAGCAGGACACCGTTTTCGGTCAGGATCGGATAGGCGACCTTGACCAGCAAGGAATTGATTTCCTTGAGCGATCTGACCACTTCCAGATGCAGGTCGCTGGTTTCGACGCTTTCGGACCTGCCGCTGCGCAGCCGGGCCAGGTGGCGGTCGTGGCTGTCGCGTTCCAGCCTGCGCAGCACGGATTTCTCGGTCACGAGCTGGCGCGCGGTGGACAGGTCGCCGCTGACCATCACATGCAGCGCAAGCTGCATGTTGGCAACGACGCGCGCATGCATCTGCGACAGCTCGGCCCAGCCCTCGTCCGAGAAACGCAACTGCCTGCGCAGCTTTTCATCGGCCTGGGCCAGCAGGTTCTTGGCGATGATGTCCCCGATCGCCTCGAAGTCGATGGCCGTCGCGGTCAGTTCCAGCCCGCGCCGCGCCTCGTCCTCGGTCAGGTTGCCGCGATTGAGGCGGGCGATGAACAGCTTGATGTCGGTGTGGCGCTGGTTCACCTCGTCATCCATCGCGCGAAGCTGCGCGATCCGCCGGGCGTCGCCGCCCTCCAGCATGTCGGCGACGGGGCGCAGCATCGATTCGACCACCTCGGCCATGCGCAGCAATTCGCGCTGAACGCTGGCCAGCGCCAGCCGGGGCTGGCCCAGCGCGGCATGGTCCAGCGAACTGCGATAGCCGGGCGTGTCGCCGCCGTCTTGCGGGGTCGGCCACAGCCGCGTGGTCAGCCGGTCCATCGCCCCGGCAAAGGGCAGCGCCGCCACCAGCAGCGCGGCGTTGAACAGGACGTGGAAATTGACAAGCTGCACCCCGGCATTGCCGCCCAGATATCGCAGCGGCTGCGGCGTCAGTTGCAGCGCGATCAGCACCACGACCGCCCCCATCCCGCGAAACATCAGGTTGCCCATCGGGATGCGCCATTCCGGCAGCGCCGCCCCGCGTGTCAGCCACACCGCGATCAGGGCGCCGCCCAGGTTGGCGCCCAGGACCATCGGCGCCGCCGCCTCGACCGGCAACAGCCCGCTGGCGGCGAAATGGGCAAACAGCAAAAGCGCCGCGACCGAGGAATGCAGCCCCCAGGCCAGCAGCGCCGCCAGCCCGAAGGCCGTCAGCGGGTCGCCCTGAAGATAGGCGGCGATCTGCGGCAGCACGGCGCTTTCGCGCAGCGGCTCGGTCGCCTCGCCCACCATGCGCAGCGACAGCAGGATGAAGGCGATCCCCAGCAGGATGCGGCCGATCTGGCGGACCTGGCGGTTCTCGAATTTCAGAAACATCGTGGCGCCGGTCAGCAGCAGCACCGGGATCAGCTCCGACAGGTCGAAGGACAGGATCTTGACCACCAGCGCCGATCCAAGATCCGCCCCAAGCATCGCCGCAATCCCCGCCGTCACCCCAAGGATGCCCGAAGCGGCGAAACCCACCGCCAGCACCCCCACGGCGGTCGAGCTTTGCAGCACGATGGCCAGCACCATGCCCGCCGCAGCCATTCCCGCCGACCCGCCCCGCGCGCGGCGCAGGGCGCGGCGCAGCGAAACGCCCCAGGCGCGTTCGACCCCCGTGCGCACCATCCTGACCGCCCAGAGCAAGAGCATCACGGCGGCGGCAAGGTGAAACAGGATCAGGAAGGGGTGCATGGCACGTTCTCCGGCCGCAGCCAGCCACGCAGGTGGGGCTGTCGGCCATTCATCAAATCGCAGGCTTCGATTGCATCGCGGAATTTATCCGGTTTTCTCATGCGCTTGTCCAGTTGCGGGCGTTCGCCGCGACGCGGGCGGCGGCGGAAACTCCGCCGACTCAACCCGCGAACATCGGTTCGGGTCCGCAAGCATGCGGGGAATATGCCCTGCCGTTCAAGCGACTGCGCAAGCAGGCAGCGCCCGCCGGGGCGGGCAGGGCGCTTGGTGTCCCTGCGCCGGTCAGCCGTCGGTCAGGCCGCCCGGCACGAAGACCTCGCCCTGCATCAGCTTGCGCGCGGTGCGGATGACGCCGCCGCTGATGACCTGCATCGCCGCGCCGGTGCCGCTGGTCTTCAGCGCCACGTCGATCATGCCGCTTGGGTGTTCGATCAGCACCAGCCGGTCGTCGCCGGCATCGCGCCGCGCCAGCCCGTCCGCGACCGAGCCTTGCAGCATGGCGCAGGTCGAGACGCAGAGCGCGCCCGTCACCGCAAAGGCGCTGTGGGTCTTTTGCGGCACGAAATAGCGCGCGGCGATATGGCCCTCGCCGCGCGGTTCGGCCAGCATCGCCATCTTGGGAATGACGCGGCCGGTCACATCACCAAGGCCCATGCGTTCGCCCGCGATGCGGCGCATCGCCTCGATCCGGGCAAAGAAATCGCGGTCTGCATCCAGTTCCGCGGGGGTTTCATGCCCGGTCTTGCCGAAATCGCGGGCGCGAAAGACCATCATCGGCACGGCCACGTCGATCAGCGTGACCTCGATACCGTCGATCTCTTCGACCAGGTGGCCCGAGGGCAGCAGGCTGCCGGTTTTCGAGCCGACGATATCCATGAAGTTCAGCCGCACGGCGGCGGCGGTGCCGGGCACGCCGTCGATGGCGGTGTCGCCGTCATAGACCACGCCCTCGCCATCGGTCTGGATCACGGCTTCGATCCGGCTGTTGGTGTTGGTGTTGCGAATGCGGACCACGGTTTCCGAACCCGTGACCGGGACCATGCCGCGCTCGATCGCGAAGGGACCGACGCCGGCCAGGATATTGCCGCAAGAGGGCGCGGTGTCCACCATCGCCTCGGTGATCGAGACCTGCGCGAAAAGATAATCGACATCAACGCCCTCTTGCGTGGACGGCCCGACGATGGCGACTTTCGAGGTCAGCGTATCCGCCCCCCCGATCCCGTCGATCTGGCGGGCGTCGGGCGAACCCATCGCGGCCAGCAGCACCCGGTCACGCGCCGCCGTGTCGGCAGGCAGGTCCGAGGCGCGGAAGTAAGGCCCTTTCGAGGTGCCGCCGCGCATCAGGATGCAGGGAATCGCGGTTTGTCTGGTCATGTGATGGCTCCTTGCAGGGTCTTGGATGGACACACCCCCGGCGCGGGGCCGGGGGTGCGAAGGTTTCGGTCTGCTCTAACGTAGCGGCCAGAACAGATATTGGTAGTAATGTTCTTGCAGCAACCCCTCGGGCATCACCATGTTCAGCGAATTGGCCAGCACCATCACCAGCCCGGCGGCGGCCGCCGTCAGGATCAGGGTTTGCAGCCAACTGGACTTGCCGACGATGCGCAGGAAGGCCACGAAGAAAATCACCAGCGCAAGGAAATAGCCGACCAGCCCGATGGCGGCGACGAAAGCCGCCAGCCAGGCCATGTAGCGCAGCGGTCCGACCGGGCCGTCGTCGTCGGTCTTGCGCAGTTCCTCGCCGTCGAAGACCTCGCGGCTGGCACGGTTGCCGCGGATCTGCGGCCAAAGCACCAGCAACGCCGCCAGCAACCCGACCGAGGCCACGCCGATGGGAAAGACCTTGCCCAGGAAGCTCAGGCCGACCGTCTCATAAAGTGTGAAGACGAAGAAACCGGCGACCCCCAGCGTAAAGACGATCTGCGGCCACATCTGGGTCGTGTCCGAGATCGCACCGCTGCCCTCGGTCTGGATCGAGCCGCCGCCCTTGTTCGAGCGCGCGCCCAGCCAGACCGACAGGATGATGATGAGGCCGATCACGATCACGATGGGACGTCCGAAGAAGCTCCACCCCGAAAATTGCAGCGCCTGGTAGAGGTAACGCTCGCCCTGCGTGGCCAGCACGAAGCCGATCAGGAAGGCCGGGCGCGGCCAGCCGAAGCGGCGCAGCAGGATGCCGACGATGCCCAGCACCAGCAGCGCCACCAGGTCCAGGTAGGACCGGCTGGGCTGGAAGGCCGCGAAAGAGATCACCAGGATCATGAAGGGCGCGACCAGCGCATAGCGGACCGTGGTGATGCGCGCGATATTGGGCGCCAGCACGATGCACAGGATCGTGCCCAGCACGTTGGCGATGGCTAGCGACCAGACGATGGTATAGGTCATGCCCAGGTTCTGGCCGACCATCGCGGGTCCGGGCTGAAGCCCGATCAGCACCATCCCCGCAAGGAAGATCGCCATCGAGCCGGACCCCGGAATCCCGAAGAGCAGCGTCGGCACGAGGCCCCCGCCTTCCTTGGCGCTGGTGGTCGATTCGGGCGCGATCACGCCGCGCACGTCGCCCTTGCCGAACTGGCTGCGGTCCTTCGAGGTCTGCACGACATGGCCGTAGGCGATCCAGTCCACGACGCTGCCGCCCAGGCCGGGGATCATTCCCAGGATCGCACCCAGGCCCGAACAGCGCAGCGTCAGCCAGCGATAGGCCCAGGTGTCCTTGATCCCTTGCAGCCAGCCGGTGCCGAGGCTGGATTTCTTTTCCGCGATGGTGCTGTTCTTGCGCAGCAGGTCGCCGATTTCCGGCACCGCGAACAGCGCCAGGCCGACGATGACCAGCGGCACCCCGTCCATCAGGTAGAGCGTGCCGAAATCCATCCGGTATTCGCCGGTCGCGGGGGCCGATCCGACCATGCCCAGCGCCAGGCCCAGCCCGCAAGAGGCGATGCCCTTGACCAGGCTTTGTCCCGACAGCACGCCGACCATCGACAGGCCGAACAGCGTCAGCATGAACAATTCCGCCGCCCCGAAGGACAGGATCAGCGGGCGCGCGACCAGAACGCAGATGGTCAGCACCGCCGCCCCGAACAGCCCGCCGAAGAGCGAGGCGGTGAAGGCCGCGCTCAGCGCGCGCGCCGCCTGGCCCTTCTTGGCCATCGGGAAGCCGTCCAGGATCGTCGCCTGCGAGGCGCTTGATCCCGGAATGCCCATCAGCACGGATGCGAATGTATCCGCGATGGCCAGGACGGGCAGCATCCCGATCAGCATGGCCAGCGCCGAGGTGGCGTCCATGCCGTAGACGAAGGGCAGCAGCAGCGACATGCCGACGATCCCGCCCAGTCCGGGCAGGATGCCGACGATCAGGCCGACCAGGACGCCGACCATGAGATAGGTGAAATGCTGAAGCGTCAGCACATTGCCGAGCGCTTCCATCAGCGCTTCAGTAACCATGATGCACCATGACTTTCCATAAGGCCCGCCCCGCCGGTCGCGCCCGGAAGTGCGAGGGGTGTTGCGGGTCGGGTTGAGGTCAGGGAACGCTTCGGTTCAGGCGGGCAGCGCCGGGCCGAAGGTCCGTTGGGCAGTTTCAGATTTTCGCAATCCGGCGCGGACGGGCCTGTTCGGCCCGCCCGTCTTGTCCGTCAGTCCAGCATGACGCTGTGGTTTTCGGTCAGGTAGCTGCGCACCCATTCGCGCGCCTCGGGGTCGATGCTGGTCGCCACATGATAAAGCGGTTCGACATCATCGCCCACGGCCTGTTCGTATTCGCCCAGAACCTCGCCCTTGGCGGCTTGCAGGTCGGGGTCGGCTGCTGCTGCGGCGAAGGCCTCGCGATAGGCCGCGACGATCTCGGGATCGGTGCCGTTGGGCAGCATGGCGGGTTTCTGCGCCGCGAAACCCGATGCGAAGAAGGCCATATAGGCATCGAAGGCCACGCCCGAGGGCGCCTCGCCATGCATCATCTCATAGGCTTCGACGAAATGCGGGATATCGGGGAAGGACGGATCGCGCTGCACGTTGCCCTCGGCGTCCAGCACGCCATAGGAGAAGAGCGGCACCACCGTGCCGTTGTCGACCAGCGGCTGCACGTTGGTCAGATAGGCCGAAGAGGTCTGGTAGTCGATGGTCGCTTCGCCGCGCTCGAAGGCCAGTCGGCCGTCGCCGCGCCCGGTCATGCCGAAGACGTGGCGGACATTCAGCCCCATCACCTCGAAGGCCAGCATCGGCACCAGGTCCAGCGAGGTCGCGCCCTGGCTGGCATAGACCAGCTCGCGGTCGGTCAACTGACCCAGTTGCGAGGCGTCCTCGATCCCGAAGCTGGCGGGAATATAGACCACGCCGCCGGTGGGCGAGACCAGCACCGGCTCAAGATCGTGATATTCATAGCGCACGCGCCGGTCGCCCAGCAGATAGGGGAACTGCGTCGAACCCGAGGTGCCGACCAGCGCCAGCCCGTCCGGGCGCGCCCGGGCGGCGAATTCGTTGGTGCCGGTGATCGAACCGCCGCCGGGCACGTTGCGGATGATGACATTGGGCTGTCCCGGCAGGTGCTTGGCCAGGTAGGGCGCATAGAAGCGCGCCCAGACATCCGACCCGCCCCCTTCCGAGAAGGGGATCCACCATTCGACGGTCTTGCCCGAAAAATCGACTGCCTCGGCACGGTCAGGTGCTGCGAACATCAAGGACGCGGCTGCGGCCATCGCAACGACGGTGCCGCGCATGAAGCGCATGGGTAGTTTCATCATGTGTCCTCCCAGACATAGCGGTCAAATGAAGTATAGTGCCGCCAACACAATTCCGGCAACTTGTCACATGAAACTGTCGGCAAACTGTCAAAGCCGAATTTTCTGCGCCTTGTCCGCGGAACGCCCGCTTTGTGCGCATCCCGCGCCATGCAGCGGCAGGGCGACGCGGATGGTGCATCCGCGGGGGGTGGGCACCACGCGCGCCGTGCCGCCAGCGCCCCGCGCGATCGCCCGCACGATCGGCAGGCCAAGCCCGCAGCCGCCGTCCTCGACATGGGACAGGCGGACGAAACGCTCGAACACCTTCTCGGCGGCGTCGGGCGGGATGCCGGGGCCTTCGTCGGCGACACTCAGCACCGCCCTGCCGCCGGATTCGGCCACCGCCAGGCGCAGGCTGCTGCCGGGTGGGCAGCCATAGCGCAGCGCGTTGTCGATCAGGTTGTCGATCAACTCCTCGATCAGCACCGGGTCGCCGCGCACGAACAGCGGGGTCTGGGGGCCGTCATATTCGATCTCGATATCCGCCCGCAGCGCGGCGGGGACGTAACGGCGCGCGACCTCGGATGCCAGCCCGGCCAGGTCGGCGGGGGGCGTATCCTCGGGCAGGCGGCGCTGATTGGCGGCGTCGAGGCGCAGAAGCTGCCGGCTCATCCGCGACAGGCGGCGCGCGGTGTCGGTTAGGTCGCGCAACCTTTCGGCCTGATCGTCGGGGGTGCGCGAATCGCGCGCCGCCTCGGCCTGGGCCTGGATCGCGGCGACGGGGTTGCGCAACTGATGCGCGGCATTCGAGATGAAGGCGTTGCGCCGTTCCAGCTCGGCGCTCAGCCGGGCGAAAAGCGTGTTGATGGTCGTGACCAGCGGCCTGGCCTCGGGCGGGACGGGACGGCGGATCGGGCGCAGATCATGCGCGCCGCGCAGGGCCAGCGCCGCGCGCAGATCGGTCAGCGGCGCCAGCCCGCGCCGGATGCCGAACCAGATCAGCACCGCCGCCGCGCCCAGCAGCAGCACCAGCACCACCGCCGATTGCGCCAGCATCCGCATGCTCAGCGCCTGCCGCTGCGTGACGGTCTGCCAGACCTCGACCGTGGTCCAGCCGTCGAAATCGGGGTCCGAGATGAATTCGCGCAGGATCACCGCCCGCACGGGTTCGCCGTGATAGACCGCATCGAAAAACACCGGCACGCCGCCCGGCATGTCGGGCGGATTGTCGGGCAGGGGCGCGTCGGAATGACCGGCAAGGAAATAGCCCCCATCGGCGCGCACCTGGTAATAGATCGGATCGCCAAGCGCGCCGACCAGCGAATCCAGCAGCGAATCGGTGACCAGATCGCCCTTGGTCAGCACCACCTCGCGCGCGACGGTATGGGCGACCACCCGCAGCGTATCGTCGTAGAGGTTGTGCGACATCTCGCGCGACAGCCAATGCAGCACTACGCTGGACAGCCCGGCGACGACGATCAAGGGCAGCATGATCGTCACGAACAGCCGCGTGCGCAGGCTTCGCGCCCGAGACCGTGGCTGGGTCGGGGGCCGGGTCGGGGGTTGGCCGGGCATGGTCACGGGTCGTCCTGGCGCAGGATATAGCCCAGGCCCCGGATTGCCTTGATGGTGACGCCGCAGCCGTCCAGCCTGCGCCGCAGGCGCGACACCAGCAATTCGACCGCGTTCATTTCCACATCGGCGCCGGTGCCATAGATGCTGTCGCAGATCGCCGCCTTCGAGATCGCGCGGTCGGCATTGTCGAACAGCACCTCCCACAGGGCCATTTCGCGGCGGGGCAGGTCCATTTCGCCCTCGGGACCGATCAGGCGGCGGCTGACGCGGTCGAAGCTGAGCGCGCCGATCCGCTCGATCATCTGCGGCCTGCGGCCCCGCCTGCGGCCCAGGGCGCGGACGCGGGCGCAAAGCTCGGCCATCTCGAAGGGCTTGGTCAGGTAATCGTCCGCCCCGGCGTCCAGCCCGGCGATGCGGTCCTCCAGCCCGTCGCGGGCGGTCAGGATCAGCACGGGGATGGCCGCGCCGCCCATCACCATGTCTCGCACCACTTCCAGCCCGCTGCGGCGGGGCAGGTTGATATCGACGATGGCCAGGTCCGCGCCGTGGCTGGCCAGGAAGGACGCGCCGTCCTCGCCGTCCTCAAGCCAATCGACCGAATGCCCCTCTTGCCGCAGGGACTGGCTGACGGCGCGGGCCAGCATCCGGTTGTCCTCGATCAAAACAATGCGCATCGCGGCTGCTTCCTTTCGGTGGCGGCGAGTGTAGCATAAACAGCAAAACCCGCCGGAAGGGTAGCGCATCCGCGCCATTGCGCATAAACCCGAAGACAGGGCGTGGCCCGTCCGGGCGGCGCAAGGAGGACGTGGATGCAACAGACAGCCGCGCGCATGATCGCATTATGCGCCGCCATCTTTGCCGCGGGCGAGACGCGGGCGGACGGTGCCCCGGTCGATTTCAGCGGCCGGACGGTCGAATGGTTCATCCCCTTTTCCGAAGGCGGCGGGTCGGACACATGGTCGCGGTTCAACGCCCCCTTCCTTGCCCGCCACCTGCCCGGCCAGCCTGAAATACGCATCCGCAACGAGGCCGGTGGCGGCGGCACGCGCGGGGCCAACCAGTTCGCGCGCGAGGCGGGACCGGACGGGCTGACGGTCCTGGGCACCTCGGGTTCGACGCAGTTTCCCTATCTGCTGGGCGACATGCGGGTGCGCTACGATTACGCGGACTGGACGCCGGTGATGGTCGCGCCCTCGGGCGGGGTGGTCTATGTCTCGGCGGAACTGGGCATCTCGGACTGGCGCGAGGCGGCGGCGCTGCGGGTCGGGCGGCTGATCTTCGCCAGCCAGGGGCCGACCTCGCTGGACCTGGTGCCGATGCTGGCCTTCCGGTTGCTGGGTTTCGACGTGCGCTATGTCTTTGGCTATACCGGACGGGGCGACGGGCTGGTCGCGATGCAGCGCGGCGAGGTCGATATCGACTATCAGACGACGCCTTCCTACCTGCGCAACGTCGCCCCGATGGTGCAGGCGCACGAGGCCGTGCCGCTGATGACATGGGGCGTCCTGGATGCGGACGGCCACGTCCGCCGCGACCCCACCTTCCCAGACCTGCCCACGGTCGAGGAAGTCTATGAGCTGCTGCACGGCGCCCCGCCCCAAGGCCCCGATTACGATGCCTATCGCGCCTTTGCCACCGCCGGTTACGCCGCGCAGAAGATGGTGGTGCTGCCCAGCGACACCCCGCCCCGGATCCGGCAGGCGTGGCAAGACACATGGCGGCGAATCTTCGACGATCCCGACTATCAGGCGCGGGCGTCCGAGGTTCTGGGCGCCTATCCGCAGGTGACGGGCGAGGCTGCCGAGGCCCTTTATCGCCTTGGCACCCATGTCGATCCCGACATCCGCGCCCATGTCCTGGATATCCTGAGCAGCGAATATTCGGTGCGGCTGCGCGATTGACTGCCCCGCCTATCCGCGCGCGTCGCGGATCAGGTGCAGGAAAGCCTCGACCGCCGGGGGCGTCTGGCTGCGCCTGCGCCGCGCGGCCAGCAGCTTGCGCGCGGCCCATTCCTCGCCCAGAGGTGCGCAGGCCAGCGCCGTGCCCGCGATCAGGTGCAGCGAGGACAGGCGCAGGAAGCCGATGCCGAAACCCGCTTCGACCATGCGCACCAGCGAGGGGAAGGTCTCGACCTGCACCCGCGTGCCCAGGCTGCGCCCCATCCGGCGCGCGGCGGAATTGACCAGCCGGTCCAGCGCGCCCGCGTGATGGACGCCGACCATGTCATGTTGCAGGGTCTGCTCGAACCGGATCGGGTTGCGGCCGTCCAGCGACGCGGCCAGCGGGTGATCGGGGGCGGCGATGACCCAGACGTCGTCGGGTTCCAGCACCTCGGTCTGAAAGGCGGTCAGGTCGTAATTGTCGGCGACCAGCGCCAGGTCGACCTGCGCATCGGCCAGCGCCAGCAGCGTCGCCTGTCCCGACATCTCGCGGATGTCCAGGACGACCGCCGGGTGGCGCTGCGCGTAAAGCGCCAGCAATTCGGGCAGCCGCCCCGACAGCGCCGAGCTTGAGGCCGCCAGCCGCAACTGCCCCGCCGCGCCTTGCGCGAAATCCGCCATCGCATCGCCCAGATCGGAAATCTCGCGGAAGATGCGCCGGCAACCCTCGACATAGATGCGGCCCGCGTCGGTCGGGGTGACGCCGGTGGGCACGCGGTCGAACAGCACGACGCCCATCCGGGCCTCAAGGTCGGCGATGCGGCGGCTGATGGCGGATGCGGCGATGTTCTCGCGTTCGGACGTGCGCCCGATCGAGCCGTCGCGCGCAAGCGCCAGAACCAGACGCGCGGTCACGACGTCGAAATGCTGCATGGGCTGTCCCTTTCCTGCGGGACAGCCTTAGGCGCTTTGGCGGCGGGTTCAAGCCTGAGGGCGGCTCTTGCCCTCGGTTGCGGCGGGGCCGCCGGCGAATCTGGCGATCAGGACGGGCAGGGCGATCAGCACCACCAGGATGCGAAACAGGTGATGCGCGCTGACGAAGGCCGCGTCCAGTCCCAGCCCGATGGCGACCAGGCTCATCTCGGGCAGGCCGCCCGGCACCAGCGCGATCAGCGCGGTGGCGAAAGGCACGTCCAGCCAATGGGCGAAACCTGCCGCGAACAGCGCCGCCAGTCCAAGGTTCACCAGCGTCAGCCCGCCGCCGATGGCGATGAAGCTGACCAGCATCCGCCATGTCGTATTGGCGAAGAACTGCGCGACCGAGGCGCCGATGACCACCTGCGCCGCGACGATGACCAGTTGCGGCGGATTGGCCGCCGTCAGCCCGCCGCCATGCGCCAGGGCCGACAGGACCAGCGGTCCCGTCAGATGCGCGGCGGGCAGGCGGATCGCCCGCGCCAGCGGCGCGCCCGCAAGCAGGCAGGCCGCCAGGATCGCCACGTCCGGCAGCGGCATGTGCAGCGACAGATCAATCGGCGGGCGCACCGGCGTCAGCGAGAATGCCCCGCCCGCGACCGAGCTTGCGATGATCGGCGACAGGGCCAGGATCACCGCCAGCCGCATCCCGTGGATCAGCGACAGCGCGCGCACATCCGCCCCGTAGGACGGTGCGATGGACAGGATTTCGCTCAGGCCCCCCGGCGCGGATGAAAAGATCGCGGACACCCGGTTCTGGCCGCTGAACTTGCAGCAGACCCAGATGCCCAGCCCCCAGGCGGTCAGGCTGTAGATGCCGACGCCCGCCATCGTCATGCTCCATTGCCGGGCATGGGCAAGGATCTCGGGCGTGAAGGCGCTGCCCGCCATCAGCCCGATCACCCCGATCATGACCGAACGCAGCGACCACAGGACCGGCATCTGCATCCCCGACATCGCGCATATGCTGGTCGTCAGCATCGAGCCGACAAGCCACCCGAGTGGGAGGTTCAGCAGATAGCCGGTCAGCCCGCCAAGGCATCCGATCAGCACGGTGCGCGCGACGTGGAATGCATATTTCTTGTTCATCAGGTCCTGTTCGTGACGTAACGGTCGGGCCAAGCATAAGGGCGGCCACCGGGGCCGCCCATTGCCAAAGCGCGCAGAGGGCTTCGCGGGCGGCGATGCCCGCGCCCTCTTACCGGCGTTTCTGTTCTTCCACAATCAGCGCGGTCAGCCGGAAGAAGCCATGCACCATCTTGGTAAACGGCAGCAGCAGGAACAGCGCCATGACCGAACCCAGATGCACCGCCAGCAGGGCCGGAACCGCCCCGGTGCCGGTCGCGGCGTAAAGCGCCAGACCCGTCGCGGCGATGAAGCCCAGCAGCAGGATGAAGGCCATCTCGCCCGACCATGCGCTCGCCGCGCCAAGGTTGGGATCGGCCTTCAGCTTGCCGGCAGCCAGACCATAGGCGCCGATCACCATCAGGATGCCGCCCGGCACCCCCAAAAGCTTGGGCAGCGAGAAGAAGCCATAGGGCGCCTCCATCCCGAAGCCGTAATGCATGATCGTGCCCGCCGAGGTCGCGCCGAAGCACAGCAGGAAGCCATACATCATCGCCTGGTGATACCAGCGGCGGGTGTTGGAATAGCGGTCCTCCTGCTCGAAGTTGCAGCCCTGCCCCTGTCCGCCCGACAGGTTGCGCATCCCCGCCGCCTGACGCAGCGCGCCGGTGATGTCGCCCAGCCTGATGCGCTGGCCGCCCACGTCGCGCCAATAGCGCACCAGCCCCCATGCGACCGAGGCCAGGGGCAGCAGGAAGGCGGGCGCGAACAGCGCAACCATGGCATTATGGGCCAGATAGGCGTAGAAGCCTGCACCCTCTTCCGGGCGCAGCGCGGCCAGCAGCCAGAAGAACGCGCCAAGGCAGACCACCAGCGCCGCCGTGATCGCCACGCCGCTGCGCTGGAACAGCGCGCCAAGCGGCGCGGGCCAGACATAACGCAGCCATGAGTCGTTGCGCACCTCGGCCAGCACGGCGGGCAGGTTCAGCGCGAATTCATGCGGCGCGGTGTATTGGCAGGAATAATAGCAGCCCCGGCAGTTGTGGCACAGGTTCGCCAGTTGCGTGATGTCGCCATCCGCGAAGGCGCGCTGCCGCGTCATCGCCGGAAAGACCGAGCAGAAGCCCTCGCAATAGCGGCAGGCGTTGCAGATCTCGATCTGGCGGCGGGCCTCGTCGATCATGTTCATGCGATCATCCAACATGCTTTGCGGCCTCCCGTCCCGCGATGCGGCCGAAAACCGTGCCGATGGTCATGCCGAAACCGGCCAGATAGCCCTGCCCCAGGATCGAGCCGGCCATGATCTCGCCCGCCGCCCAGACGTTCCTCAGCGGCCCGTCGGGCGTCTGCACCTGCGCGTGGTCCGAAACCTTCAGCCCCAGATAGGTGAAGGTCACGCCGGGCCGAAGCTGGTAGCCGTAGAAGGGCGGCGTGTCGATGGGACGCGCCCAGTTGGTCTTGGGCGGTTCGATCCCTTCGGTCGCCAGCCCGTCCAGCTCGGTCGGGTGGAACGTCCCCTCGCGGCAGGCGGCGTTGAAAGCGTCGATGGTTCTGCGCAGCGCGGCAGGGTCCAGACCCATCTGCGCGGCCAGTTCCTCGATGCTGTCGGCCTTGTTGGGCGGAAAGACCGAGGGCATGAACAGGTCCAGCGATTTCGCGTCGATGATCGCATAGCCGACCTGATCGGGCTGCGCCGCGACCAGACGGCCCCAGATCGCGTAACGCTTGGGCCAGACGTCCTCGCCCTCGTTGTAGAAACGCTGCGCGTCGCGGTTGACCACGACCGAAAAGGGCACGCAATCCAGCCGCGTCACGATGCCGCCGTCGTATTTCGGCGCGCGCCCGTCGATGGCGACGGCATGGCACTGGGTCGGGTCGCCCACCGGCTCGCAGCCCTGATCCAGCATGTCGCGCAGGACGGTGCCCCGATTGTAGGGCGTGCCGCGGATCAGGAAATTCGCCGCCGCCGGTCCCCATGCCCGCGTCAGCCATTCGATATCCGACTGGAACCCGCCCGAGGCCAGCACCACCGCCCGCCCCTGAATATGGCGCGAGGGCGCGCCCGCGATGGAAACGTCCAGCCCCGTGAAGCGGTCGCCCTCCAGATGGATATGGCCGACCTGCGCCTCGTAGACGGTGGTGACGCCCAGATCCTCGGCGGTGTTGTAATAGGCGTTGACCAGCGACTTGCCGCCGCCAAGAAAAAAGGCGTTGGTGCGCGACAGCGACAGCGTGCCCGAAAGCGAGGGCTGGAAGCGCACCCCATGCGCCTCCATCCACGGCAGGCATTCCTCGGATGTGCGGATGGTCATTCGGGCCAGATGCTCGTCGGTCTTGCCCTTGGTGACCAGCATCAGGTCGTGGAAATATTCGTCCTCGTCGTAGGTGTCGGTCAGCACCGACAGCGGGCCGCGATGCATACAGCGGAAGTTGCGCGTATGGCGGCTGTTGCCGCCGCGATAGGGCTTGGGCGCCCCTTCCAGCAGCAGCACGCGGCAACCCGCCTCGGCGGCGGTGATCGCCGCGCAAAGCGCCGCATTGCCGCCGCCGACGACGATAACGTCCCAGGGGCCGGAACCCGGCCCCTCGGTTGCGGTCTCTGTCATGTCTATTCTCCCGTGGCGGGCGTATCGCCCTTGTTCGCTATTCGGAGTCCGGGTTCGAACGGCCGCTGCCGGTCGCCCAGCGTGACCAGCCGCACGCGATGCGCGGCCTCGATATGGCGGCGCATCTCGGCCTCGGCGCGCGCGCCGTCGCGGGCGCGCAACGCATCCAGGATGCGCCGATGCTCCACCGCCGCCTCGACCGCGCGGTCGCCGACCATCAGCGTGGTCGGGCCAAGGATCAGCATCGCCTTTTGCAAAGTGACGATGGATTTCAGCAGGAAACGGTTCTTCGCCGCATCCTGCAAGACCAGGTGAAAGCGCCGGTTCAGTTCCGCCGCGCGGTGGCTGTCGTCGGCGGCCTCGGCGAATTCCTCGTTGAGGCGGGTCAGCTCGTCCAGCTCGATATCCGAGGCGGCGCGGGCGGCGAAACGCGCCGCCGTGCTTTCCAGCACCGCGCGCATTTCGTAAAGTTCCATGATCTCGGCATAGCTGAGGCTGCTGACGGTCGCACCTTGGCGGGGCAGGTGATCGACCAGCCCGTCGGCCTCCAGCATCCGCACGGCCTCGCGGATGGGCGTGCGGCTGACGCCGAGGCTTTCGGACAGTTCGGTTTCGCGCAGCCGCGTGCCCGGCAGCAGCCTGCCGGTCGAGATCAGGTCCAGCAACTGACGATAGACGGCCTGTCCTTGCGGAAGCTTGGTGGAGTCGTCGATTCGGGTCATGTCATCCTCTTGCATCCGCTTGTATCCTATTGGATGCAATTTGGTCAACCCATGCCGCACACGGCCTTTTCCCGGCTGGGAAACGGCCGGAAAAGGCTGTCCGCGCGACAGTCCCACCTCGCGCGGGGCCGAATATTCAAAATCCGGAATTTGCCTGCGGCACGGGCGGACAGGCTGCAATGCGGGCTGGCGCGGGCTCTGATCATGGCCGGCACGGCCGCATAACCGCAACGCCCCGCGGGAACGGCAAAAACGCCGAAATCTCAGGGCGATCGAACCGCCATGATCAAGCATATAGAAGAAGAAGTGGCAGCCCGTAGGGGAATCGAACCCCTCTTTCCAGGTTGAAAACCTGGCGTCCTAACCGATAGACGAACGGGCC
>NZ_CAMEFG010000049.1 GCF_945915435.1 uncultured Paracoccus sp.
AGGGGGCAACGCGGCTAGCCAGCCAATCCGGGCCGGGGTCAAGCAGATCCGCGACCCCTTCCGCCTTGCCGGGCCACAAATGCAGGAACAGGGCCGGTTCGATCAGCTCGACCTCGGTCACGGTGAACCCGCGTTCGGGCGACAGGCAGCCGTCCACCCGCGCATAGGCCGGGCTGGCAGGCAGGGCATCCAGCGCCGAACGCGCCGCCGCCAGCGTGACCGGGTCGGGCCGCGCCTTCCCGACCGCCGCGCCATATTGCGAGTTCGCCCGCCACTCGCCCGCCGCCGGGCGGCGAAGCACCGCATGGCTGAACGCGCCGCGAACATGGATCAGGCTGACCTCGCCCCGATCGCGCAGCGCGGGCAGGAAGGGCTGGAGGATATGCCGTCCGCCTGCCGGGTGGGGCCAGTCGCCGATCCGGTCGCGATCCAGCAGCGTGACGCCGTTGCCGCTTTGCCCGACGGCGGGTTTCAGGACCGCCCTGCCCCAGCCGCGATCCGCCATCATGGCCGCAAGCGCGGGGGCGGTGGGATCATCGATCATGACGGTCGGGGGCACCGCAACGCCCCGCCCGGCCAGATCGCGCAGATAGCCCTTGTCCATGTTCCACAGCATCAGGCCGGGCGGATTCGCAAAGCGCCCCCCGGCCCCGGCGATGCGCAGTATCCAGTCGCGGAACGCCTGCGGGGCGGCGGCGTAATCCCATGCGCAAAGCGGCAGGATCAGCCCGGCCGTGGAAAAGCGGTCCTCGTCCGGGTGCTGCCAGGGCAGGCAGGTCACGGCGATCCCGCGCGATTCGAAGGCCCGGACCAGCGGGGAAAGGCCCGGCCCGATTTCGGGCCAGACCGCGCAGGTCGCGATGGCGACGGATCGGGCTGTCGCTGCCGTCAAGGCTGTCTCCCTCGATCATCGGGCAGGGGCGAATGCCGCCTTAGCGCCTGCGCTCCAGATTGGCCAGCGACACGGCGAGGACGGCCAGCAAGACCAACGCCAGCGCCGGGATGAAGACGGCCCAGGGCGCGCGTTCCAGATAGGGCATCCCTTCGGCCAGCACGAGACCCCATTCCGGCGCCGGCGGGCGGGCGCCCAGTCCCAGGAAGCCAAGCGCGGCAAGCGCCAGCGCGATGCCGGGCAGGCGCAGCGTGGCATGGCGCAGCACCGGGCCGAAGACGGCGGGCAGGATATAGCGCAGCGCCAGCCGCAACGGCCCGACCCCCAGCAGCGGCGCCATCTGCACATGCGGCTGCGCGCGCGCCTGCGTGACCAGCGCCGCGACATGGGCGGCCAGCGGCGCCCAGCCCACCGCCAGCACCGCGATCATCGCCCCGCCCGCGCTTGGTCCCATCAGCGCCGCCACGATCAGCCCGGCGATGACCGGCGGCGTGGCCTTGGTGATCTCGATCGGCCCGGCCATCAGCCGCGGCGCGGTGCCCGCCACCAGCCCGATGCACAGCGCAAGGAAGGTCGTGACCACCGCCATCGAGATGGTCGAGACCGCCCCATGCGCCACCCGCGCAAGCACGTCGCGCCCCATCCCGTCGGCGCCAAGCGGCAGGGCAAGGCCGGGCGCCTCAAGCCGCATATGGGCCGAGGTGAAGGGATCGCGCGGCAGGCCCATCAGCACCAGCGCCGCAAGGGCGGCGAAGGCCAGCACCGGCACGATCAGCGCACGACGGGACCATGCGCTTTCCGGCATCGCCACCGGCAGGGCGCCCGCCCGCAGCGCCGGGCCAAGCAGGATCGCGCTGGTCACATTCGCAAGGCTGCCCAGGGCGACCGCGATCAGCAGCAGGATCATGATCCCGGTCTGAAGCGCCGGCAGGTCCTGCGCCGAGGCCGCCCCCAGCGTCGCGCGGCCAAGGCCGGGGATGGAAAACACCTGCTCGACGGCGACCGCGCCGCCGGTCAGGCCGATCATCACCATGCCCACCTGCGGCAGCAGCCCCGGCAGGGTCCGGCGGAACACCGCCAGCACGATCTTGGCGCGCGAAAACCCCGCCACGCTCCAAGTCGCGACCCAACGTTCGGAAAACGTCCCGGCCAGCGCGTCCGAGAACAGCCGCCCCAGCAGCCCGCCCGCCGGAATGCCCATCGCGACGGCGGGCAGGACGGCATCGGACCAGCGCGTCCAGCCATAGGGCGCGAACCAGCGCAGCCAGACCGCGAAGACCACCAGCAGCAGCGTCGCCAGCAGGAATTCCGGCAGCGCGGTGAAGGCGGCGGCGACGGCGCCCGACGATCGCCGCACCTGACCGCGCAGGCCCGAGCGCAGGACCGGCGCCACGATCGCCGCGACGATGGGGATCACCACCAGGATCGCGCAACCCATCAGGGTCAGCGACACGCCGGTCGCCTTCAGCATCCCCGGCAGGATCGGTGCGCCCGATATCCACGAGATCCCCGCATCGCCCTGCAACAGCCCGCCGAACCAGCCCAGAAGATAGCCGGCCGGCCCCTGGTCCAGCCCAAGCTGGGCGCGGATCGCGGCCAGCGCCTCGGGCGTGGCCTCCTGATCGCCGGACCGCGCGCGCAGGATCGACAGCGCGGGGTCGCGATCGGTCAGCCAGGGCAGCAGCCCGACCAGCACCAGCACCGCCAGCAGCGTGACGACACGCGACAGGGCCGGCAGGAAAGGCGCAAGCCTTGCCCCGCGCCGCGCCATGACGGTGCTGTCCGCCATCACTCGGCCCGGATATGGGTGCGGATGCCGACCAGTTCGCGTTCGCGCGGGTCGCGCACGGCATCGGCGACCCCGGCGGCCTCGCCCTGGATCACCCGTTCGTGCAGCATGGGCACGGCGGCATGGGTGGCAAGGATCGCCGCCTCGGCCTCGATGATGGCGCGCTGGCGTTTCTCGCCCGCCGGGGCCTCGGCGGCGCGTTGCAGGGCGGCATCCACGTCCTGATCGCAAAGCTGCGCGATGTTGAAGGAACCCGCGCAGGCGAAATCGCTGAACATATAGGCCACCGGATCGCCGGAATCGAGGACGGTCGCCCGCGACAGGATGAAGGCGTCGAAACGGCCCGCCAGCGCGTCTGCCTCGATATGGGCGTATTGGCGCACCTCCATGGTAACGTCGAACCCGGCCGCTGTCAGTTGCTGTTCCAGGAAGACCGCGACCTCGGGCAGTTCGGCGCGGTCGGTGAAGGTCGCCAGCGTGATCGCAGCCCCGCCCGCATCGCCCGGCTCGGGCGCGTCCACCGCACCGCGCAGCCCGTCCGCCCAGGGCAGCGCCGGACCAAGCAGCCCGCGCGCAACATCGGCCCGGCCCTCATAGACCATGCGCACGATGGTGTCGCGGTCGATGGCGGCGGCAGCGATGCGGCGCATTTCCGGGTCGGCGAAGGTGCCGGTTTCGGTGTTCAGGTAAAGCGTGTTGGTGCGCGGCATCGGCACCTCGTGGATCAGGTCCTGATCCAGAAGTGCTGCCTGCGAGACCGGGATCGCCTCGACGATATGGGCGGTATTCGTGCGCAAGGCGGCGGCGCGGGCGGTGCCGTCGGGCACATAATCGGCGTCGATCCCGGTGGCCAGCGCGGGCTCGCCCCAATAGCCGTCGAAGCGGTCCAGCCTGGCGCTGGTGGTGCCGTTGATTTCGCGCAGGACGAAGGGGCCGGTGCCGGCCTCGATGGGATTCACGCGGCCATCCTCGCCATAGGCGCGCTCGGCCAGGATCGCCAGTTGCGGGCTGGAGAGGCGGTTGGGGATCAGCGGATCGACATCGCGACTGCGCACCAGCACGGCGTCCTCGCCGTCTGCGGTGATCTCAAGCTCCACCCCGTCGAGGATACGCGGCTTCGGCGCGGCCTGCGTGGCGGCGGTCAGCGAGGCAACGACCCGTTCCGGCGTCAACTCGGTGCCGTCATGGAACGTGACGCCGTCGCGGATCACGAAGCGCCAGGTGTGGCCGTCCAGCTGTTCCCATTCGGTCGCAAGGAAGGGCTGCGGCAGCCCGTCCGGGTCCAGCCGGATCAGGGTTTCGGCCATGCTCCAGCGCGACAGCTTGAAGGCGTCGTCCGACAGCGGCGTCAGCCCCGAGCGCGGCGGTTGCAGCATCGCCAGCCGGATGCGGGCGCCGTCCTGCACCTGCTGTGCATGGCCGGGGGCCGCAGACAGCATCAGCGCGGCCAGAAGCGGCAGGACAAGGGGGGTTCGGCAGGTCGGCATCGGGTAAGCTCCGGTTGGGATTGTTCAGAAAGGACGCGGCGCGGCGCTTGGGGATCACGTCGCCCCTGCGGGCGGCATCAGGGGCCGGGCGGCATTCACCAATTCGCGCGTGCGGGGATGATGCGGATCGGCCAGCAGGTCCGCGCTGGGGCGGTCCTCGATGATCCGGCCCTCGTCCATCACCGCGACGCGGGTGCAAAGGCGCGCGGCGTCGAGGATGTCATGCGACACGATCAGCAGCCCGGTGCCGCGCGTGACCGACAATTCGCGCAGCACCTCGGCCACCTGCCTGCGGATCGGCAGGTCCAGCCCGCTCATCGGTTCGTCGGCCAGCAGGAAGGCCGGGCGCGTGGCGATGGCGCGGGCGATGGCGACGCGCTGCGCCTGCCCGCCCGACAACTCGCCCCGGCGGCGCGGCAGGAAGTCGCGGCCCAGGCCCACCAGTTCCAGCGCCTCAAGGATCCGGGCATCGTGGTCGCAATCGACGCCAAACCGGCGCAGCGGCTCGGCGATCTGCTGGCGCACGGTCATGCGCGGGTCCAGCGAGGCCGCGGGGTCCTGCGGGATGTATTGCACCGATTGCCGATACCAGCGCAGTTCCGCCATGCCCGCGGGCTGGACCGGGCGGCACTGGCAGAGGATATGGCCGCAATCGGGCTGCTCGATGGCCAGAAGCGAGCGCAGAAGCGTCGTCTTGCCCGAGCCCGAGGCCCCGACCAGCGCCACCCTTTCGCCGGGCCAAAGCGTGAAATCGACGCCGCGCAGCACCATGCGACGCTCGGCCCGGCGCCACAGGCCCGCCGGGACCGCAAAGCTGCGCTCAAGCCCGCTGACCGACAGGAAAGAGCCGTCCTGATTCATGGGAAGCGCGGACATCAGGCCACCTCGCGCGGAAGATGCAGGCCCTCGCAGGCGCAATCGACCAGGTCGCAGGTGAAGGGATGGCGGGGCCGGTTCAGGATGTCGCCGATGGGGCCGTCCTCGACGATGCGCCCCTCGGCCAGCACCAGCACCCGCTCGCAGACCCGCATGGCCGCCGACAGGTCATGCGTGACCAGCAGCAGGCCGGGGCTGTCGGGGGCGCTGGTCCTGGCCTTCAGCACGTCCAGCACCTGCGCCTGCGTCACCACGTCCAGCGCCGTCGTCGGCTCGTCGGCGACGATCAGCCCGGTTCGGCAGGCCAGCGCCAAAGCGATGCAGACCCGCTGGCGCTGGCCGCCCGAAACCTCGGCGGGGCTTGAGCGCAGGAAGGCATCCGTGCCGGGCAACCCGATGGAGACCAGCAATTCGCGCGCCTCGGCCCGCGCCGCCGCCGCGTTCAGCCCGCCATGCCGCCGCAAAGGTTCGGCAAGCTGCGCGCCGATCGAGACCAGCGGGTTCAGCGCCGATTGCGTATCCTGGAACACCATCGCCACCCGCGCATCCTCGGGCCGCTGCGGGACACGGATGTTCAGCACCTCATGCCCGTTCACCCGCACATGGCCGCTGCACCCTGCGCGCGGCGAGATCAGCCCCAGGATCGCCGCCGCCGTCATCGACTTGCCCGAACCCGAGGCGCCAAGCAGGCAGACCCGCTCGCCCCGCCTGATCGAGAAATCCAGCGGCCCGACGATCTCGCGCCGGCCAAAGGCGATCCGCAAACCCTCGACCTCAAGCATCGCCGATTCACTCATGGCCGCACATCCCAAACCCTTTTCATCAGGAAACCCCGGCCCTCAGCAAAACAACGTAATGGTATTACATGTCAATATGCTTGTTCCCACCTTGCGGGGAATTCGCCACCCATGCGCCCCTGCTTGCGGTCCCGGACGCGGGCCGAGCGACCGAACCCACCCGCCCGGCAGGCGGCGCCACGCCCCAGACCCCAGGCGCGTCGCGCATCAGCATCCGGGCCTCGATCATGTCCAGGCGCGCGCGGGCGGCCTCGGGGTCCTTGCCGGTCTCGTCCAGCAGCTTGCGCCACAAGCGCAACGCGGAAACCGGACTCCAGGGCAGCGCGGCCTGCGCAAGCCAGTGCCGCAATTCGGGGGGCAGGCGGTCGTATTGCGTGATCGGGCAAGACCTGCGGCGGCGGCGCAGCGAAGTGGCAAGGTTGCCGCGCATCAATGCAATCTCCGTCTCCTGTCGGCGGGCGGCTCGGCGGGGTCGAGGACCAGCAGCAGCCGCACATCCCCGCTGCCCGCGATGGGCGGGGAACGGTGCAGCAGCCGCGTGATCTCGTCGCCGGGCCATGACGATCCGCGCAGGATCGCGGCATCCGCGCTGCGCATCTCGCCTGTCCGCAGGACCTGGCCGTCTGCGTCCCCCGTCCCGAATTGCGTGCCCGGCCCACGATAGGTGCAAAGCAGCCGCGCGGACATCCGGTCGATATGGAACCGGCGGCAGGCATCGGTCGTCACGGCCTCAAGTCGGATGTGCATCAGCGGATTTCGCATGATCCGGGCGAAGATCAGCGCCAGCGCCCCGATGTCGCTGGCCAGCAGGTCGCGCATCGTCCCGGCGGGCAGCCCGGACAGGTCGCAGGCCGCATGGATACAGCCCTCGACCGCGCGGCAATCCACCAGGGCGCGCAGCGCGGGCAGTTGACCGGCGGGGATATCGTTCAACCATTCGGCAAGGGCATCCGGCAGGCTTCGCCGCCACAGAACGGCCGCCGCCCCCGGCTGCGTGATCCGTTGCAGGACCGCCGCGCTGTCGGATTCAAGGATGCCGCGCGCTTCGGCGATATCCGGGCCGCGGGTTTGCGAGGGTGCTGTTTGCGTCATGCGCCTGTTGTCCTTTGAACCGTATCGAACCTGCCACGGGGCGGCATGCGGCCATGCGCTCGTCCTTGCCCCATGCTCATGCAACCTGCCTTTGGCCCCATTTCGGGAAGGGGTCGGGCAGGTCCGCCCATGCCTCGGGCGTGAAGCCGTCGGCCATCACCAGCGCCGCGTCCAGCCGGGCAGAGATCGCGTCGCGGTCCATTTCCGCCCCGATAAAGACCAGTTCCTGCCGCCGGTCGCCCCAGGGTTCGACCCAGTTGCGGCGCATCTCGGCCAGCGCCTCGGGGTGGGCAGGCCAGCGTTCGCGCGGCACGCTTGCCCACCAGCCGCCCAGCGGACGCACGCTGGACATGGCCCCGGCAAGGCTGAACTCGACCGCCCAGTTCGGACGGCTGGCAAGCCAGAAATGGCCCTTGGCGCGGATCACGCCGGGCAGATCGCCGTTCAGGACGGCGTGGATCTTTTGCGGATCGAAGGGCCGACGGGCACGGTAGACGAAAGAGGAAATGCCGTATTCCTCGGTCTCTGGCACATGTTCCTCGAAACCGTATAGCTCCTTGGCCCACATCGGATGCATATGCGCGCGGTCGAAATCGAACAGGCCGGTGTCAAAGATCGCGCCCGCATCGACGCGGCTGAAATCGGTCTCGATCAGGCGGGCGTCGGGGTTCAGCGCACGGACGATCTTGCGGGCCTGATCCAGCCGCAGCGGCCCGGCTTCGGTCGACTTGTTCAGCACGATGACGTCGGCAAATTCCATCTGGTCGGTCAGCAGATCGACCAATGTGCGCTCATCCTGATCGCCAAGGCTCTCGCCCCGGTCGGCGATGAAATCGTGGCTGGAGAAGTCCTGCGTCAGATTCACCGCATCGACCACCGTCACCATCGTGTCCAGCCGCGCCACGTCCGAAAGGCTCTCGCCATCCGCATCGCGGAAATCGAAGGTGGCGGCCACGGGCAGAGGCTCGGCGATGCCGGTGCCCTCGATCAGCAGGTAGTCGAAACGCCCCTCGGCGGCCAGCCGCCGCACCTCGGTCAGCAGGTCGTCGCGCAGGGTGCAGCAGATGCAGCCGTTGGTCATCTCGACCAGCTTTTCCTCGGAGCGCGACAGTTCCGCCCCGTCGCGGACCAGATCGGCGTCGATGTTCACCTCGGACATGTCGTTGACGATGACCGCCACCCGGCGGCCCTCACGGTTGTTCAGGACATGGTTCAGAAGCGTCGTCTTGCCCGCCCCCAGAAAACCGGACAGGACGGTGACGGGCAGGCGCTTGTCGTCGCGCGGCTGGCTAGCGGGCATGGCATCCTCAATCTGTTATAGTATAACATATCTTTAATAGCCGGAATCTCCGGGACCTGCAATGCCGTTTTCCACGATCACACGCCCCGCGCCGTCCTGAAGCGTTCGCGGTAGTCCCGGGGCGTCAGCGAGAAGCGGCGCAGGAAGGCCTTGCGCAACTGCTGGTCCGAGGTGAAGCCGCAGCGGAAGGCCACCGTCTTCAGCGGCAAATCGCTGTCCAGCAGGAGCGCCTTGGCACGTTCGCAGCGCAGGCTTTCCAGATAGCTGGCCGGGGTCGTGCCCAGTTCGGCAGCGAACAGGCGGGTGAAGTTGCGCGTGCTCATCCCGGCGCGGGCGGCCATGTCGGGGATGCGCAGGGGCCGGTCCAGGTTGGCCAGCAGCCATGACCGGATGTCGCGCATCCCCGGCGGGCCGCTCATCTGGCCGGTCAGGGCAGCGCTGAACTGCGACTGCCCGCCGGGACGTTTCAGGTAAATGACCAGATCGCGCGCCACGGCCAGGGCCAGATCGCGGCCGAAATCCTGCTCGACGAAGGCCAGCGCCAGGTCGATCGCCGCCGTCACCCCGGCCGAGGTCCACAGGCTGCCGTCCTGCACGAAGATCGCGTCGGCATCCACGCGGACCTCGGGGAAGCGGCGCTGCAACAGATCCGCCACGCTCCAATGCGTCGCCGTCCGGCGATGGCCCAGCAGCCCCGCTGCCGCAAGGAAGAACGAGCCCGAACACAGCGCGGCAAAGCGTTCGGCCTGAAACGCCCGCCTGCGGCACCAGTCCACCAGCCCGCTTTCCCGCGCCAGCGCCGCCTGGATGTCCAGCGCGCCGGCCACCATGACCGTCGCCAGCGGGCCTTCGGGCAAAGGCCCGGCCTCCAGCGAGATCGGCGTATCCGAGGGCACCATGCCGGGCTCGGGCGCGGCCAGCACGATCTCGTAGCCGCGCGGATCGCCGCGCGCGGCCAGATGGCGGTTGGCATAGCTGAACACATTGACGGGGCCGACAGCCTCCATCGACTTGAAGCCGGGATAGATGACCATATGCACCCGGTGGCTGTCCCTCATGCCGCTTTCCCGCTTCCTGTCCGCATCCTTGTGAATCCTGTCCGAAATCGACCGGCCGGGCAGGTTCAACCGAGGCAGTTAACGTAATATTATTACATTTATAAAAGCAAGCCGAGGAGCATCCCCATGAAAACCCGCGCCGCCGTCGCCTGGGAACCCAACCGCCCGCTGGAGATCGAGGAAATCGACCTCGAAGGCCCCAAGGAGGGCGAGGTCCTGGTCCGCATCGTCACCACCAGCCTGTGCCATACCGACATGTTCACCCTTTCGGGCCGCGATCCCGAGGGGCTGTTTCCCGCCGTCCTCGGCCATGAGGGCGTCGGCGTGGTCGAGGAAATCGGGCGCGGCGTGACCTCAGTGCGCCCTGGCGACCATGTCATTCCCCTTTATACGCCCGAGGACCCGGATTGCCCCTATATCAAGTCGGGCAAGACCAACCTGTGCCAGACCATCCGCGAGACGCAGGGACGCGGCGTGATGCCCGACGGCACGTCACGTTTTTCCTACAAGGGCCGGATGATCCACCATTATATGGGCACCAGCACCTTCAGCGAATATACCGTCCTGCCGGAAATCGCGGTGGCGAAGATCGCGCGCGAGGCGCCGCTTGCCAAGGCCAGCGTGATGGGCTGCGCCATCCCGACCGGCATGGGCGCGGTGCGGAATACCGCCAAGGTGGAACCGGGCGCGACGGTTGCGGTCTTCGGCCTCGGCGCGGTCGGCATGGCGGTGATCCAGGGGGCGAAGATGGTGGGCGCAGGCCGCATCATCGGCATCGACACCAACCCCAACAAGTTCCCGCTGGCCCGCAGCCTGGGCGCGCATGATTGCATCGACCCCAGGGATTTCCCGCAGCCGATCCATCAGGTCGTCATCGACATGACCAATGGCGGCGTGGATTATTCCTTCGAATGCATCGGCAATGTGGGCGTCATGCGCTCGGCGCTGGAATGCTGCCACAAGGGCTGGGGCGAATGCACCGTGATCGGCGTCGCCGGCGCGGGCGAGGAAATCTCGACCCGTCCCTTCCAGCTTGTCACCGGGCGGGTCTGGCGCGGCTCGGCCTTCGGCGGGGTTCTGGGGCGCAGCCAGTTGCCCGGCATGGTGGACGAATGGCTGCGCGGCGATTTCGACGTCGATCCCTATATCACCCACAACATGACGCATGAGCAGATCAACACCGCGTTCGATCTGCTGCATGCGGGGGAATCGATCCGCTCGGTCATCCACTACCGGCCCGACGACACGATGCGGGTGAACGACCTGCCCGGAAAGATCGTCCCGGCCTGAACCCCGGCTGCCCTCGGATAGACCGGGGGCAGCGCCGGGGGTCACATCGGGGTCTGGATCAGCCGCAACAGGGTCGAGACCGCCAGAATTGCGACGATGCCGCCAAAGGCGATCTCGATCAGGCTGGCGAAAACCGCCGCGCGCCCCAGCCCCGGCAGCGAAAGATACACCCCCTTGCGTAAGGCGACGGCCAGGATCGCGGCAAGGCCCGTCACCATCATCGTGCCGATTCCCATGACATAGGCACCCGCGATGCCGATCATGTCCAGATCCAGCCGCCAGGTCAGGATCAGCAGGAACAGCGCGCCCGTGCAGGGCCGCAGCGCCACCCCGGCCACAAGCGCGGCGGTTTCGCGCCAGGACCGCGCCGCCATTACCCGGTCCGCATCCGGCATATGGGCATGGCCGCAGCCGCAGGTTTCAGAATGGGCATGGCCATGCGCGTGGCGGCGCGGGGCCAGCCTGCGCAACCCGCGCCAGATCAGGAACATCCCCAAGAGCGCGATCGCCCCCGCCGAGAACGGCTCCAACCCCGCCGAGGCGCCCTCGACCCGTTCGCGCGCGCCGCCGAAAAGCCAGACGCCCGCATAGACCAGCACCACCGCCACCGTCGCCTGCGCAAGGCTGGTGATGGCCGCCAGCCCGGCCATGCGCCTCATCGGCAGGCCGCTCGCCATCCCGTAGGCCCCGATCAGCGCCTTGCCGTGGCCCGGTCCCAGGGCGTGAAGGAAGCCATAGGCGAAACAGATCCCCAGAAAGGCGCTGACCGCCCCCGTCTCGCCGCCCCGCAGGGCACGCAAGGCGCGGGCCAGCGCGTTCTGATAATCGCGCTGCCAGCCCAGGGCCATCCGGGCAAGGCGGTCGTCCAGCCCGGTCCACAGGATCAGGCCCGCCGCCACCACCAGCGCAAGCAGGGTGATCACGATCAGCTTGCGCATTCCAGCCTCATGTGGTCGGCGAAGGCGCCGCCGACTTCGGGGTATTTGCCTTCTTCCATGATCTCGTCATTGGTCAGTTTTTCCAGCGCATCGCCATACATCCGCTGAGCGGCGGCGATGTCGGCCTTGTCGATCTGGAAACGGCAGCCCTTCCTTCCGTCGATCCGGGGCGTGCCGTCCAGTTCATAAAACGTGTAATAGGTCGGATCGTAGACCTGTGCCTCGATCCGCCCGCCCTCGGGACCGATGCGGTCCGGCAGGGTGCGGATATGGGTGACGATCAGGCGGCCACCGTCATAGCGCACGGCGGTTTCCAGCGGTCCCGACAGCCGGACGGGTTCGCCGTCATGGGTGATGTAAAGATCGCCCGCGAAATCATGGGGCCAGTCGCCGAACATGGCGGCAAGGCGGGCGATCTCATCTCCGGTCAGCATGTCGTCGCCATCGGGGTCCATCTCCATGTCCTCGATCATCAGCATCGAGGAAAAATCGTCGAAGGCCCAGACCACCTCCACCGCCGCGAGCCTGCCCGCCTCATCGAAGCGAAAGGTCAGCGCGGTGTCGATGAAGACATGCGGATGCGCCTCGGCCCGCCACGGTTGGAGGATCGAAAGCAGGGACAGAAGAACAAACCCGAAGCGGCGCATGGGTCCCGCTTTACGCTGCGGGCGTGGCGGGGACAAATCACAAAACCCGCAAGGCGCCGCCGGCTTGCCGGCCTGCGCAGGGGGAACGCCTAATCCCGCCCCGCCGCCAGCGCCATCGCCTGCGGGAAGGTGGCGGCAAAGGTTTCGCCATGTCCCAGCCCCTTCAGCACGGTCAGTTGCACGTCCAGATCCGTGCGCCGTCCAAGCAGTTCCGCCAGCGCAAGGGTCTGGGGCGAGGGCCGGGGACCGTCCGGCGGCGCACTGCCGCGCCGGTGTTCGCTGTCGCCCAGCAGGATCCGCAGGGGCGCGGTCCGGCCGGGCGGCAGATGCGGGGCGGTGGCCGCCATCCGGTGCAGAACACCGCCGCCGAAGCTGCTCGACGGGCTGGCGGCGACCCAGCCCGCGAAGGCCAGCGGCTGGGACAACAGGCAATGCAGGGTGAAAAGCCCGCCGTAGGAATGCCCCCAAAGAACCCGCCGCGCCGGGTCCAGCGGCGCGCGTTCCCCGACGGCGCGCCGCAACGGTCCGGTCAGCCGGGCGCGAAAGGCGTCGGCGCCGCCGGTGGGGCGCCCGCGCGCGGTTTCGGTGTCGGGGACCGCGCTGGCCGGGGTGTAATCCAGCGCCCGCGCGGTGGTGTCGAAGCGTTCATCGACCGGGTAGCCGATGCCGATGACGGCCAGCCCGGCATGGCGGCGCAGATCGCCCGCCCCCAGCCGGTCGAAGGCCGCATTCCCGTCCAGCATCCACAGCGACGGCCAACCTTCAGCCGAAGGCGCGCCGGTCGGAATCGCCATGAACATCCGATACCCCTGCCCCTCGACCGTCATGTCGAAGCGCGTCAGCGCATGGGTATCGGGCGGGTCGTCGAAAAGCGGGTATCGGGCCGGCCCGCCGGAACGGTCCTGCGCGGCAAGGGGCGGCGCCAGACAGGCGGCGGATAGCGCGGCCAGCAGGGCACGGCGGGTCAGCATTGCCAAAGCGATGGTCCTTGGATCGGGGTCTGGCTGGCGAAAGCTGGCGGCAGGGTCGCAAGGGAAATACCGCCGCCGGGACGGTGAAGGCAAGGACCCATCGCCGAAACCCGGATGGTTTGCGCTGGGTCAATACCGCCCTCGCGGTCCGGCCCTATCCTTGCGGGCAAGGAAGCGGCATCGGCGCATGCTGCGAAAAGCGCGCGGCCGTGCTACCCATTGCCGTGGACCCGCCCAGCCGGGCGAGGCGCTTGGGATAGCCGGGCTGCCTGCCGACCGGCACGACCATTTCCCCGCACAGCTTTCGGGCGGCGAACAGCAGCGCGTGGCCATCGCCCGCGCCATCGCCAAGAAGTCCGAGGTGCTTTTATGCGACGAACCAACCGCGCGCCGGATTCCAGGACCGGCACCCGCGTGCTTGAGGCGCTGGCAGCGGTCAACCGCGACCTGGGCACGACCGTCCTGGTCATCACGCATAACGTGGTGGTGGGGCGGATGGCGGAGCCACATGCCTACTGCCCCCAATCGCCCCGTTGCAGTTCAAGACTGGTGGGCAGAACGCCCAACAGGTTGAGACGGATTTCGACCTCTTGCGCGCGTTCGATGGCTTCGCGGGAATAATCCGGGTTCGCTTCCCATGCCTGCCAGTATTGCGATTGCGTCGCGATCAGGGTGCCGCCATGCATCGGCTGCACGATTTCGGCCTCGGGCACGTCCGAGGGGTTCAGCGCGAACGGCACCCAGCCGATCCAGCGGATGCCCGCGCGGGAACGATCCAGCGGGTGATGGTCGCGCATGTAAACGCCCGGTCCGAAGGCCAGATAAACGCCCGGTCCGAAGGCCAGATGCTGCGGGCGCTTCCACGCAACGATGGCGTCGATCAGACCGACATAAAGCTGGAACGGCGTGCCATATTGCGGGTGGGACCAGCGGATATCACCTGTCAGGTGATCCGGAGCCCAGTCGTTCCAGCGATACTTGAGAGTATACAATATTTTATCGCTGTGCTCTCCGGCCCAGATACTAAAAAGTTCCGTCTTTCTTGCGTTGTTTTTACGAAACACTGCAAGATAGGCATCGCGATTATCCCAGACACTATAAATGGCCCCTTGCTCTTCTAATTGCACGACCCAGTCCACGTCGAAGCCACGCGTCTGACGTAACTGCGCAAGAAGCGCCAAGTAGTCCGCAGAACCATCCTCGAATCCGTAATTCTGGGGGGGGCAGCTTCACATTTAGCGCCAAGTCAATTCGCATCGCCAATAGCTCCTCTATCGAAGGGGCGAACCTCGACCTCAATCGGAGGAACCCATTCGTTCTCTAAGAAAAGCCCGTATACATACAGCTTGGTTGTCATGCTGCTGAATACCCATGTCAGCCGGACTTTCGGGTAGTGGGGCGCAACCACAGCCTTTTGTCGGCGCGCCTGAGCAACCATGTCTTCGAAGAGGGTGCTTTCCGAAAGCACAAACCAGTCTTGCAATTCTGGCCCGCCACTTGGACTCCAGTCATCCTGCTTCAAGAATCCGTCATAGCCGTGCTTGGCCTCGAACAGATGGCATTCTGCGGGATGCAGCCCGTCAAAACTCACCCCGAACCAGTTCCATTCCCAGATCCGCCCGCCTGGCGGATCATAGGCATGCCACGGACAGACCCAGTGCTGGTATATTACTGCCCCCAATCGCCCCGTTGCAGTTCAAGACTGGTGGGCAGAACGCCCAACAGGTTGAGACGGATTTCGACCTCTTGCGCGCGTTCGATGGCTTCGCGGGAATAATCCGGGTTCGCTTCCCATGCCTGCCAGTATTGCGATTGCGTCGCGATCAGGGTGCCGCCATGCATCGGCTGCACGATTTCGGCCTCGGGCACGTCCGAGGGGTTCAGCGCGAACGGCACCCAGCCGATCCAGCGGATGCCCGCGCGGGAACGATCCAGCGGGTGATGGTCGCGCATGTAAACGCCCGGTCCGAAGGCCAGATGCTGCGGGCGCTTCCACGCAACGATGGCGTCGATCAGGCCGACATAAAGCTGAAACTGCGTGCCATATTGCGGATGAGGGCGGTAAACTTCGCCGGACAGGTGATCCAGAGACCAGCCGTTCCAGCGATACGTAAAGACATACAACATCTCATCGCTGGATTCTGGGGCCCAGAGGCTGAAGCGATCTTCCTTTTCGGCGTTGTTTTTCCTGAATATTTCAAGATAATCGTTCCGGTTATGCCAGATACTGTAAAGCGCCCCATCCCGCTCTGGCTGCATCGCCCAATCTACGTCGAAACCGCGCACCCCGCGCAACTGGGTCAGCAGCGCGATGAAGTCAGCCGCACCTTCCTCAAAACCGTAATTCTGGGGGGGCAAATCTACATCCAATGCCAGATCAATCCGCATCGCTAGTTCCTTGATTGAAGGGCCGAACTTCGGTCTCGATAATCGGAACCCACCTGCTACGCATGAAAATCTCATACAGATAGAGCTTGGTTGTCATGCTGCTGAACACCCATGTCAGCCGGACCTTCGGGTAATGGGGCGCAACAAGAGCGTGCTGCCGATCTGCTTGATCAATCATGTCTGCAAAAGCTGTACTTCCAGAGCGCACAAACCAGTCTTGCAACTCCGGCCTACCGCTCGGCGACCAATCATCCTGCTTCAGAAATCCATCATATCCATGCTTGGTTTCGAACAGATGGCATTCTGCGGGATGCAGCCCGTCAAAACTCACCCCGAACCAGTTCCATTCCCAGATCCGCCCGCCTGGCGGATCATAGGCATGCCACGGACAGACCCAATGCTGGTATATTACTGCCCCCAATCGCCCCGTTCCAGTTCAAGACTGGTGGGCAGAACGCCCAACAGGTTGAGACGGATTTCGACCTCTTGCGCGCGTTCGATGGCTTCGCGGGAATAATCCGGGTTGGCTTCCCATGCCTGCCAGTATTGCGATTGCGTCGCGATCAGGGTCCCGCCATGCATCGGTTGCACGTTCTCGGCCTCGGGCACATCGGACGGATTCAGGGCGAAGGGAATCCAGCCGATCCAGCGGATGCCCACGCGGGAACGATCAAGCGGGTGCTGGTCGCGAAAATAAACGAACGGCCCGAAAGCCAGATGCTGCGGACGTTTCCAGGCGACGATAGCGTCGATCAGGCCGACATAAAGCTGGAACTGGGTGCCGTATTGTGGGTGCGGGCGGTAGATCTCGCCGGACAGGTGATCCGGTGACCAGTCGTGCCAGCGATATGTCAAATCATACAGCACCTCATCACTGGCTTCCGGGGCCTTGATGCTGAAGAGGTCAGTCTCTCCCGCGTTGTTTTCCCGGAATATTTCAAGATAGGCGTCTCGGTCGCTCCAGATACTGATCAGCGGCCCATCCCGCTCTGGCTGCACCGCCCAATCTACATTGAACCCGCGCACCCGGCGCAACTGTGTCAACAGCGCGATGAAATCTGCGGCACCTTCCTCGAAGCCGTAATTCTGGAGTGGCAGCTTTACACTTAGCGCAAGATCAGTTCTCATTGCCATCTCTCTCCTATCCAAAGGGTCGCACTTCGGCTTCGATGATGGGGGTCCAGCCACTATCCGTGAAAACCTCATACACATACAGCTTGGTCATCATGCTGCTGAACACCCATGACAGCCGGACGTTAGGGTAATGCGGCTTGACCAACGCATGTTGTCGGCGTGCCTGTTTCACCATACGGTCAAAGACGGTGCTGTCCGAATGCTTAACCCACTTCTGCAAATCCGGCCTACCGCTCGGCGACCAATCATCCTGCTTCAGAAATCCGTCATAGCCGTGCTTGGCCTCGAATAGGTGGCATTCTGCGGGATGCAGCCCGTCAAAACTCACCCCGAACCAGTTCCATTCCCAGATCCGCCCGCCTGGCGGATCATAGGCATGCCACGGACAGACCCAATGCTGGTAATCGTAGCCGCGCTTCTGCTCGGGGCGGTTTTGCGGCGCAGATTGGGGCATTTCGGCCCCCTGCTGCCTTGGATCGCATTCTTCGCATGTCGCGCATTCCTGTTCGTCCTCGACATTCGCGGCCTTCGTGCCTTCAGTTCCGGTATCCGTTTCAGGATCGGGTTCGGCGGGCAGTTCTTCCGGCTGCGGTTCCGGGTCGGGCAGGCTGCCCTCATCCACACGGGGAACGCCACGCCTCGGAAGGCGGGGCGGCCCCGGTGGTTCGGGTTGGGGCTGGGGTTGCGGGGGCGGGATCGTCGAGGGCCGTGGCACCGTAGGAATGCGCGACGGCTTCGGGACGATCCAGTCACTCGGATTACCCTTCAGCGGCACCCCGCCCGGCTTTGGAAGAAACCCAGGTCCAAGCGCACGGCCGACGGCGTTCAGAAGATGGCTGATGCTCATGACCACCACACATATGCAGATTTTCCTGTCCGGGCGGCGCCCAGCCTGAGCAGCGCGCACACATCGCCAAAGCGCGAATCCGGGGTGCCGGTCCTGGCGTTCATCAGCGTTTGCACCACGCTTTCCCGCCAGAAACCAGGCAGGCGAAACACATCCAGCATGATGAACCGCATCCGCAGCCGGGCATCGGCGATCCCGAACCGGCTGGCGGTCGCACGGGCGCTGCGGATCGCGGCCAGAAGCGCCTCATCGTCCAGATGGGCGACCTCGACCGCGTTTCTGCCCCGGAAGGTTTCGGCAATGTCCCGGTCCGCCCGCAAATCGGCTTCGTCCCGCATCCGGCTTCTGAAATCATTGGACAGGCGCATCAGATCATATCCTTTCTGCCGGACCGCCGAGAGATAACGTCGGCGCCGCCGCCCCTCGCATCAATCGCGACAATCCGGGCGATGCCGGACAAGAACCGCTCGGCATCGGCGGGCGGCATATCACGCAGAATCACCTTTGCCCAACGAGGTTCCCAGAAACGAAAATAGAGCCATTTGCCGGCCTCATCCCGTATTCTGGTGAACTTCCTGAAATGGCGCCACATGTCATCAAGCGAGGCGCGTGACCGCATGTAAATCCCGGCTTCATTGTCCCACAGGTGCCAATAGGCATCGCTGCGGGTGAACAGGTTGCGGGTGAAACTGTTGCCGTCCTCCAGCCGCACGATCCACGGGGCGACGTTCTTGAGATCGTCATAGGCCCTGCCCTTGAACAGACAGCGATGCGCCAACTCGCTGTCTTCCAGAACTTCGGGCAGGTTCGTGATTCTGGCGGCGTCCAGAATGGCGTAAGTCCTCATCGGCGGCACGGCGGAAATCGCGCCGCCCGCTGCCTCGATCTCGGCCCCAGACGGCGCTGGCTGCCCGAAGACCGCATCCCACAGCACATCCGGCACGGTTTTCCTGGATAACGCCCCCGTCTGCGCATCCAGGGGAACAACATTTTCGATGGTCTCAACCTGTAACCCGGCGGACGCGGTATCGCTGGTTCCATCGCCATGTGGCGCCACCATGTCCAGCCACGGGGGAAAAAAGTGGTTATCAGTCGATGAGGTCATCCGGGCTGGTGCAATACAAAAAATCAATATGTCCGCAACCTAACACGCCGAGGCCCAGATGCCTATCCCGCAAGAGGGGCGCGGCCGGCTTGGGCACGACTACCGGATGATGGTGCGCATCGTGGTCGAGCGTGACGACGATGCGCTGCTGGTGCCGCCGGGCGCGCTGTTCCGGGACGGTGCGGAGTGGGCCGTCTTTGCGGCCGGGGACAATGGCCGCGCGTCGAAAGCCCGATCAGAAGTTGACCCGATCCCCGCCCTTGAGGCCCAGGATCTCGCGCGCCTGGTCGGGGGTGGCGACCTCGGCGCCCAGGTCCTCGATGATGCGGCGGATCTTGGCGACCTGCTGGGCGTTGGATTCCGCCAGCTTGCCGCGCGAGATCAGCAGGCTGTCCTCCAGCCCCACGCGGACGTTGCCGCCCATCTGGCTGGCGGTGGTGGCGAAGGGCATCTGCGCGCCGCCCGCACCCAGGACCGACCAGCGGTAATCGTCGCCGAACAGACGGTCGGCGGTGCGCTTCATGAAGATCAGATTGTCGATATCCGCCCCGATCCCGCCCAGGATGCCGAAGATGAACTGGATGAAGATCGGCGCCTTGAACAGCCCGATATCCATGCAGAACTTCAGGTTGTAGAGGTGGCCCACGTCGTAGCATTCATGCTCGAACTTGATGTCGTGGGGGGCAAGCTGGTTGGCCGCGTTCTCGATATCGGCAAAGGTGTTGCGGAAGATGTTGGCGTCGGAATTGGCGACATAGTCGCGTTCCCAATCGAATTTCCAGCTATCGTAACGCTTGGCCAGCGGGTGAAAGCTGAAATTCATGCTGCCCATGTTCAGGCTGCACATCTCGGGCGAAAAGCGCAGCGCGGGGCCGACGCGCTCGTCGATGGTGTTGGTCAGGCTGCCGCCGGTCGAGATGTTGATAACCGCATCGGTCGATTGCTTGATGCGCGGCAGGAAGGCGGCGAAGGCCTCGGGGTCGATGGTGACGCCGCCGTCATGGGGGCGGCGCGCATGCAGGTGCAGGATCGAGGCACCGGCCTCGGACGCCGCGATGGCCTGCGCGGCGAGATCGTCGGGCGTATAGGGCAGCGCATCCGACATGGTGGGGGTGTGGATCGCGCCGGTGATGGCGCAGGTGATGACGACGGGTTGTCTCGCCATGATGGGTCTCCTTACGAAAGGGAATCGAGCAGCGCCCGATGCGGGCGCAGCAGGTCGTCGAAGCGGTCGATGTTCGCGAAATCGGGCACGCTGCGGGCGGATTGCGCCTCGGCCACCAGTTCGACCACGCGGTCGTTGAAGGGGGTCGCGACGCCGTGTTCGCGCCCGGTCCGGCAGACGATGCCGTTGATGAAGCCGATCTCGGTATCGCGGCCCTTTTCCAGGTCCTGCAACATCGAGGCGCGCAACTGCCGGTGCTGGGTCCAGATCTTGTGGATCAGCGGCAGCACATCCGGGACCGAGGCGGGCGAGGCCAGGGCGAAACGCTCGAAATCCTCGCCCTGCATCGGGGCCATAGGATGGCCCGCCGCATGGGCGGCCTGCACCGTCTCATCCGCGATGAAGGCCACGCAAAGCAGCGCGCGCGGATCGTCCATGACCTCGCCGAAGGTGCAGCCAAGCGCCGCCGACATGCCGCTGAAGGTCGCATTCATCAGCACCTTGGACCAGCGGATGCCCATCAGGTCGTCCAGCAGCTCGGTCCGCCCGACGCAGGACAGGTAATCCTGCGTCGTGGCCAGCCGCGGACGCATCACCCCGTCCATCTCGCCGATCTCGAAGGCGAACTTCGCGACCGCCTCGGCGGTGGTGGTCAGCCTGGACACGCCCGGTCCGATCCATGTCGCGCCAAAGCCCACCGCGCCGCCGATGGTGCGCCCCTGCCCCACGACCGCCGCCACCGAAGGCTCGGGGATGCCGTTCTGCAAGGTGCAGACGGTGCTGTCCTCATGCAGGAAGGGCAGCAGATGCGACAGCACGGCCTGGTTGGCGGTCTGCTTGCTGAGCAGGAAGACCAGATCATACTGGCCCTCCATCTCGTCGGGGGTCAGGGCGTGGACCGGGACCAGCAGGTCCATCTCGCCGGTGATCCGCGCGCCGACGCTGTTCAACGCATCGACATGTTCGCGGTTGGTGTCGATCAGGTCGACCGGGTGGCCGCCCTTGGTCATCAACGCCCCGATGATGGTGCCGAGCGATCCGGCACCGATGATTGCGGCTCTCATGCCCTGGCCTCCTGTGTGGGGGCGGCGGTCTCATGCGCCTTGTTGGCCTCGCGCCGGATACGCAGCGCGACGGCGCGGGTCGAGGGGCTGACATCGGCGTCGAAATAGGCCTCATAGGCCTCTTTCGGGGGCGGCGCGGTGCGGTAGACCGCGATCAGCGTCGCGACCAGCGACAGGGCGGCACCGATCAGGAAGGGGTTGTCCGCCCCCATGACCCGCGCCACGATGAAGGTCGCCGCGCCCACGATGATGCCCGCATAGGCGCCCGCGCGGTTCATCCGCTTCCAGAACAGGCCCAGCCAGACCGGCCACATGAAGGCCGCGCCAAAGGCGCCATAGACATAGGTGAAGCCCATCGCCAGCAACAGCGGCGGCTTGATCGCGCTGACCACCGACAGGAAACCCAGCACGATCACCGAATAGCGCAACTGGCGCGTGGCGCGGGCGTCGTCGAATTCGCGTTCGGGATAGCACGAGCGATAGACATCGTAATAGATCGAGGTCGCACAATTCAGCAACATCGAGTTCGCCGTCGAAACCGCCGCCGCCAGCAGCGCGATCAGCGTCATGGCTGCGATGAAGGGATGCGCGTAATCCTGCACGATCAGCGGCATGATATAGTCGGTGCTGCGTCCTTCGGGCAGGCTGGGGATCAGCGCCTTGGCGCCAAGACCGATGATGATGAGGCAGGCAAAGATCGGGATCAGCGCGACCAGCGTCCACATCATTTGCAGCACCGCCGCCTTGCTGTTGCGGGGCGCCATGAAGCGGTTGATCCAATGCGGCGCAACCGCGGCGCCAAGCGCGTTGGCCATGAAGATGCCCATCAACACCGACCAGCCGAAGGTGCCGGCGGGCGTCAGCAGGATGCCCGGTTCCAGCGGCGGGCCACCGATATTGGTCGGCGCGGTGGTGGTCGCGACAGCATCCATGATCGACCCGATGCCACCCGTCGAATAGAGGATCGTCCCGGTGGCCAGAAGCAGCCCGACCAGAATCATCAGCGCGTTCAGCATGTCGGTGGCCGCGACCGACCAGAAGCCGCCGATCGAGGTCAGCAGCAGGACCGCAAGAAAGGCGAAGATCGCATATTCATAGTCGATCCCGGTGATCGTGTTGAAGACGATGCCGAAGCCCACGACCTGAAGATGGCAGAAGATGAAATAGCCGATGAACATCAGCACCGCGACGATCAGTTGCAGGTTGCTGATACGTACGAACGGCTCGAAGCGCATGCGGATGAATTCGGGGAAGGTCCGCGCGGGCAGTTCGGGACGGCGCACCTTCCAGGCCAGCAGCGGCATCAGCGCCGTGGCCAGGAACCAGCCCGCCACCCAGCCGATGATCGCCGCTACGCCGGTGCTGTAAAGCTGGCCCGGCACGCCCATGACCGAGGCCACGCTGACCCAGGTCGCGACCGAGGTGCCGACCCCCAGCAGCAGCCCCATGCGGTGGCCGCCGGTGGTGAAGTCGGACAGCGATTCGACCTGCCCCAGGCTCTTGATGCAGCCCCAGCACAGAAAGACCATGTAGCCGCCGAAGATGATGTAATGCCAGATGGTCATCCGTCTTTCCTCTCATAACGCAAAAGGTTGCCGGTCGCGCCCCAGCGGCGCACGCCGGATGCCTCGATCTTTCGGCACAGCCAAAGCGAGAGCGCGATGCAGAACACGATGCTCGCCCCCCAGAACAACAATGCAATCAGCATTTGATGCCTCCTCCATTCGTATATGCGCCCGGCCATTGCCGGGGCCGCTGCCCTTGGGTCATCGGGGGTTCTCGCGGTTCAGGTCCCGGCGCACCGGCGCCGTCTCTCCTCCTCCGTCATCTCCCCCCGCCGACCCGCTGCCGGGATACCGTCCGGCAGCGCGATTGCAGCCGATATGTTAACGGGCTAGGGTCATCCGCATAAGTTCGTGACCGGACATGAACATGTCTCAAGAGGACATTATGACGACTTCCGCGCGATCCATGCTGCCGTCCCCCGATGAACGCATCTACGCCCCCTACAAGATCGGCGCGCTGGTCGAGGTATTGGCCGAACAGGGCATTCCCGCCAGGGACAGCCTGCGGGGCAGCGGGGTAAGCGCCGACGAACTCGGCAACCCATATGCGCTGACCTCGGTGCGCCAATACATGATCGTCTGCATGAACGCGATAACGCTGGGCTGCAACGCCGCCACGCCCTTCGAGGTCGGGGCGCGGCTGCATGTCTCGGCCTATGGCATGTATGGCTATGCGCTGCTGTCCTGCCTGACGCTGCGCGATTATTTCAGGCTGGCCGTCCAATACCGCCGGCTGGCCACACCGCCCCTTTCCATCGAATGGGCCGAAAACCCCGATACCGTTGTCTGGACCTTTCCCGACATGTTCGTCACCAATCCGTCGCAGAACCTGCGGCGCTTCCTGATCGAGCAGCAGTTCAGCCTGCATGTCACGCATCTCGAGGACGTGGCCGGACGAAGCTGCCCGCCGCTCGAAGCGCGCTTCACCTATCCCGCACCGGAACATGCGGATCTCTATTCCGGCTATCTCGCATGTCCCTGCCTTTTCGATCAGCCCGAGTTCGAGCTGATCTATGATGCCGCGCTTCTGGACCACAAGTCGCAGATGGCGCATCGCCTGACCGCCGCGCTTGTGCAGGAAACCTGCGACCGGCTGATCGGCAGCGCCAAGTCATCCGCCGGGACGTCGGGCTATGTCTATCGCACCCTGATGGATCATCCGGGCGAATTCCCGTCGATGGAATCCGTCGCGGACAGCCTGAACATGACCACCCGGACATTGCGCCGCCACCTGGAGGCCGAGGGGACGACCTATCGCCATATCATGGACGACGTTCGCTGTTCGCTGGCCATCGAATACCTGAAGACGACCCGAATGGGCACGATGGACATCGCCATGCTGCTCGGCTTCAGCGACGCCGCCAGTTTCCGCAAGGCCCTGAAGCGATGGACGGGAAAGGGACCGGGACAGCTTCGGCGATAGCGCGGAAGGGTCCGCCCCGGCCTACGTCAGCCCGAGATCTCGACGCCCATATGGCGGGCGACGGTGAAGATGTCCTTGTCGCCCCGGCCCGACAGGTTGACGACCATCAGGTGATCGCGCGGCAGGCCGGGCGCGAGTTTGGCGACCTGCGCCAGCGCGTGGCTGGGTTCCAGCGCAGGGATGATGCCCTCGGTCTCGCACAGAAGCTGGAAGGCGGCCAGCGCCTCATCGTCGGTGACGCTGACATATTCGGCGCGGCCCTGTTCCTTCAGCCAGGCGTGTTCGGGACCGATGCCGGGATAGTCCAGCCCGGCGCTAATCGAATGCCCTTCGAGGATCTGCCCCTCGGCATCCTGCAACAGGTAGGTGCGGTTGCCGTGCAGCACGCCGGGACGCCCGCCCGAAAGGCTGGCGCAATGTTCCATCCGGGCATCCACGCCCTTGCCGCCCGCCTCGACCCCGATGATGCGCACCGAAGGCTCGTCGAGGAAGGGATGGAACAGCCCCATCGCGTTCGAGCCGCCGCCGATCGCGGCGACAAGGCTGTCGGGCAGGCGCCCCTCGGCCTGCATCATCTGCTGGCGTGTTTCATGGCCGATGATGGTCTGGAAATCGCGCACCATCGCCGGATAGGGATGTGGCCCGGCGACCGTGCCGATGCAATAGAAGGTGTCGCGCACATTGGTCACCCAATCGCGCAGCGCGTCGTTCATCGCATCCTTCAGCGTGCCGCGACCGCTGGTCACGGGCACGACCTCGGCCCCCAGAAGGCGCATGCGGAAGACGTTGGGCGCCTGCCGTTCCACATCGGTCGCGCCCATGTAGACCACGCATTTCAACCCGAAGCGCGCGCAGACGGTCGCGGTGGCGACGCCGTGCTGACCCGCGCCGGTTTCCGCGATGATCCGGGTCTTGCCCATGCGGCGCGCCAGCAGGATCTGCCCCAGCACGTTGTTGATCTTGTGGCTGCCGGTGTGGTTCAGTTCCTCGCGCTTGAGGTAGACCTTGGCGCCGCCAAGCCGTTCGGTCAGCCGCGGCGCGAAATAAAGCGGGCTGGGGCGGCCGACGTAATGGGTGCGCAGCGCCTCCATCTCGGCCGCAAAGGCAGGGTCGTTGCGGGCGCGGTCGTATTCCGCCTGCAGGTCCAGGATCAGCGGCATCAGCGTCTCGCTGACGAAACGGCCCCCGAAAATGCCGAAGCGCCCCTGTTCGTCGGGGCCGTTCATGAGGCTGTTCGGAATGTCGTCGGCCATGATTTTTCCCTGCAACTCGGTCAGATAGCCTTCTTATATCCGATATGGGAAGGGGTAAAGCCGAGCCTGTCGTAGAAGCGTTGCGCATCCGCGCGGCTCTTGTTCGTGGTAAACTGCAAAAGCCCGCATCCGGCGGCGCGGGCACGGGTCTCGGCATCGCGGAACATCGCCTCGCCGATGCCCTGCCCGCGGTGGGTGCGGGCGACGCGGACGCCTTCGACCTGCGCGCGGCGCGTGGCCGAAAGCGACAGGCCCGAGATGAAGGTAAGCTGATAGCAGGCAACGATTTCCTTGCCGACCACGCCGACGATGACCTGATTGACACCCTCGGACCGCATGGCGTCGAAGGCGGCAAGGTAGATGGCGGGGTCGGCCTGTTCGCGGGTCTTGCCCAGGATGTCGTCGCCCAGCAGGGCCATGATGGCAGGCACTTCGTCCCGGCGGGCGGGACGGAAGGCGAGGGTCTCGCGCTCGGGGTTCACGGGGCTGCTCCTCGGGCTTGGTCGATGAAGCGGCGGATCAGGCCGTGGTCCTTCACCCCCGGCGCCGATTCGACGCCCGAGGACACATCGACGGCAGGCGCCCCGGTCAACCGAATCGCCTCGGCCACATTGTCGGGGGTCAGCCCCCCGGCCAGCAGCCAGGGGCGCAGCCAGCGCCGCCCCACCAGCAACCGCCAGTCGAAGGCGATGCCGTTGCCGCCGGGCAGATCGGCGTCGGGCATGGGCTTGGCATCGACCAGCAGCATGTCGGCGGCAAGGCCGAAATCCCAAAGCTGGTCCAGATCGGCGGGACCCGCCACGCCGACCGCCTTCATCACGGGCAGGCCGGTCAGGGCCTTGACCTCGGCCACCCGCTGCGGGGTCTCGTCCCCGTGAAGCTGGATCACGTCCAGCGGCGCGTGCGTCAGAACCTCGCGCAGCGCACCGTCGCCGGGGTTCACGAACAGGCCGACACGGGCCACGCCCGCCGGCACATGTCCCGCAAGCGCCGCCGCCTGTTGCGGCGTGACATGGCGCGGGGATTTCGGGAAAAAGACAAAGCCGGTGAAACGCGCGCCAGCCGCGACGGCGGCGCGGACCGAATCCGCGTCGCTCAGCCCGCATATCTTGACGGCTGCGCTCAAGGACGGGTCGCGGGAACGGTCGCCACGGGCACGGGGCGCGCCGGGGTGCCGTTGTCCAGGATCGCCAGCACGTCGTCGCTTGGCGCGGCATGGGCATCGCGAAGTTGCGCGACCTCGCGTTCCAGCCGGGCGACGTCGTTCGCGCGGCGGCGGGCCTCGGTCCGGATCGAGGCTTCACGCAACCATTCCCAGATGAAACCGATCAGCACGCCGAACAGGATCGCCAGGAACAGCGCAAGGAAAGCCGGCAGGGTCACAGACCAGGTGCCGCCCAGGTATTGTCCCAGGTTGGCGGGCAGCAGGCCGATGGTGATCATCCCGCGATTGGCCATCGCGATGCTGATCAGGATCACAGCCAGAAGAATGACAAAAGCCAGACGGATCACGCGCATGGGACAGCCTCAAGGTTCGGGACGCGGCCCAATCTCGCCTATTCGGCCTGTCCGTTCAACCTGTCGCGAAGCAGTTTTCCCGTCTTGAAGAAGGGAACGAACTTTTCCTCGACCTGCACGGCGTCGCCGGTGCGGGGGTTCCGCCCCGTCCGCGCATCGCGTTTCTTGACCGAAAAGGCCCCGAAACCGCGCAACTCGACCCGGTCGCCGCGCGCCATTGCGGCGATGACTTCCTCGAAAACCGTGTTGACGATACGTTCGACGTCGCGTTGGAACAGATGGGGATTTTCTTCGGAGATCTTCTGTATCAGCTCGGAACGGATCATGGTTTATCCTTGCCACTCAGCATTGTGGAGAGACGAACATAGTGTTCTTTCTCGATGAAGCAAACAACGAACGCGCGGTAAGCGACAGGGTTGCATAGATTCGCCGGCCGGGCCGCACAAAATATTGTCATTGCATAAGAAAATCCCGGCGCGATGGCAATATCGCGCCGGGATCAGCGGTTTTTCGCAGACCATCCGCAAGGACGGCCTGCGCTTTGCATCAGTTGCGGTTCTTCAGCGCGGCGCCAAGGATGTCGCCCAGCGAGGCGCCCGAATCGGACGAACCATATTGCTCGACGGCTTCCTTTTCCTCGGCGATTTCGCGCGCCTTGATCGACAGGCCCAGACGGCGGGTCTTGCTGTCGATGTTGGTGACGCGCGCATCGACGTTGTCGCCGACCTGGAAACGCTCGGGGCGCTGGTCCTGGCGGTCGCGGGCCAGATCGCTGCGGCGGATGAACGACTTGACGCCGTTGTATTCCACCTCGACGCCGCCGTCTTCGATGGCGGTGACGGTCACGGTCACGACATCGCCGCGCTTCACGCCATCAACGGCCTCGGCCATCGCTTCGTTTTCCAGCGCCTTGATCGACAGGCTGATGCGTTCCTTGTCGGTATCGACCTCTTGCACGACGGCCTTGACCATGTCGCCCTTGCGGAAGTCCTGGATCGCATCTTCGCCACGCGCATCCCACGAGATGTCCGACAGGTGGACCATGCCGTCGATATCGCCTTCGAGACCCACGAACAGACCGAATTCGGTGATGTTCTTGACCTCGCCCTCGATGACGGTGCCTGCGGGATGGGTTTCCGAGAAAACCTCCCACGGGTTGCGCTGGGTCTGCTTGATGCCCAGCGAGACGCGGCGTTTCGCCTCGTCGATCTCCAGCACCATGACCTCGACTTCCTGGCTGGTCGAGACGATCTTGCCCGGATGCACGTTCTTCTTGGTCCAGGACATTTCCGAAACGTGGACCAGGCCTTCGACACCGGCCTCCAACTCGACGAAGGCGCCGTAGTCGGTGATGTTGGTCACGCGGCCGGTATGGACCGAGCCGATCGGGAATTTCGAGGAAACCGTATCCCACGGATCGGCCTGAAGCTGCTTCATGCCCAGGCTGATGCGGTGGGTGTCCTTGTTGATCTTGACGACCTGGACCTTGACGGTCTCGCCGATCGACAGGATCTCGGACGGGTGGTTGACGCGGCGCCATGCCATGTCGGTGACGTGCAGAAGGCCGTCGACACCGCCCAGATCGACGAATGCGCCGTATTCGGTGATGTTCTTGACGACACCCTCGACGGTCTGGCCTTCGGTCAGGTTGGCGATGACCTCGGCGCGCTGTTCGGCGCGGCTTTCTTCCAG
>NZ_CAMEFG010000050.1 GCF_945915435.1 uncultured Paracoccus sp.
GCGCGCTTCGATCCGGGCAGCGGCATGTCGCGGCTGGTGACCGAGCGCGTCAGCCGCGCCGAGGCCGAGCAGCGCCGGGGCCGTGCGGGCCGCGTTGCGCCGGGGATCTGCTATCGCCTGTGGGCGCGGGCCGAAGAGGGCGCGCTGCCTGCCTTCGCGCCCCCCGAAATCGCGGTGGCCGACCTGACCGGGCTGGCGCTGGAACTGGCGGCATGGGGCGCGGACGGGCAGGGGCTGGCCTTCCTGACGCCCCCGCCCGAGGGCGCGCTGGCCGAGGCCCGCGCCCTGCTGGCCGATCTTGGCGCGCTGCGGGACGGCCGGATCACCCCCCACGGGCAGGCGCTGGCCGCGCTGCCCCTGCATCCGCGCCTGGCGCATATGCTGGTCGTGGCGGGCAAGGGCGCCGCCGACCCCGCCGCCCTGCTGGCCGAGCGCGATCCGCTGAAGGGCGCCCCCGCCGATCTGTCCTTGCGGTTGAAGGCCCTGCGCGACCCCGCAAGCACCCCGCATGAGGCCAGCCGCGCGGGGGTTCAGCGCATCCGTGACGATGCCCGCCGGTTGCGCGCCTTGGCCCCGCCGGATCGGGGCCTGAGCCTGCCCCAGATGGCCGCGCTGGCCTATCCCGACCGCATCGGGCTGCGCCGCAAGGGTGACGATCCGCGCTATATCCTGTCGGGCGGCAAGGGGGCCTATCTGGCGCCCGGCGATCCGCTTGGCGCGAACCGCCTGATCGTCGCGACCGATCTGGACGGCGACGCGCGCGAGGCCCGCATCCGCATGGGCGTTGCCCTGTCGGAAAGCGAGCTGCGCAGCCTCTATGCCGACCGGATCGAATTGGCCGAAACCGTCGAATGGTCGCGCCGCGAGACCCGCATCCTCGCGCGCTTGCAGGAGCGTCTTGGCGCGCTGGTGCTGTCCGACCGCCCTCTGGACGATCCGCCGCCTGACGCGATGGCGCTGGCCGCGCTGGAAGGCCTGCGCCAGAACGGCCTGCCCTGGACCCGCGCCGCCGCGCGGCTGCGCGCGCGCATGGGTCTGATGCCGGAACTGGGGCCGGTGGACGATGCCGCGCTGCTTGCGGATGCCGATTGGTTGCTGCCGTGGCTGGGCAAGGCGCGCACGCTGGCCGACCTGCGCGCGCTGGACCTGACCGAGGCCCTGCGCGCGCGGGCGGGATATGAGGGGATGCGCAGGCTGGATCATGCCGCGCCCTCGCATTTCACGACGCCATTGGGGCGGCGCGTTCCCATCGACTACGACGCCGAGGTGCCGGGGATCGAGTTGCGCCTGCAAGAGCTGTTCGGCGTGACCCGCCACCCTACGGTGGGCAGCCGCCCGCTGCGCATCACCATGCTGTCGCCCGGCGGCAAGCCCGTCGCGGTGACCAGCGACCTGCCGGGCTTCTGGGCCGGGGGCTATGCCGATGTGCGCCGCGACATGCGGGGCCGCTACCCGCGCCATCCCTGGCCCGAGGACCCGCGGCAGGCCGATCCGACCACCCGCGCCAAGCCGCGCGGCACCTAATCGGGCAAGCCCTTCACGCGGAAGGCCAGCACCACCATCACCACGCCCACGGCCAGCGCGAAGACCCCGAAGATCCACGCCAGCCCAAGGATCCCCGCCGCCGGGACCAGCGCCAGCAGCGCGCCCCAGATCACCAGCAGCAGGCCCGAGAGAGCAAGCGCCCACTCGCCTTCGATCTCATGCCGCAGGCGGATGGCGGCGATCACGCGCAGGATGCCCGCGATCACGGCCCAGACAGCGATCCAGATCACCAGTGCCAGCGCGGTGGCGGCGGGCCAGAACAGCGCCATCATGCCGATGGCCAGCGACAGCACCCCGTCGAACAGCCATGTCCACCAGCCCTCGTCATGCGATTTGCGCTGAAAGGCGGTGACGATGGCGAAAACCCCGTCCACCACCGCGAAGGCGCCGAAGGCGATCAGCAGCACCAGCGCCGTCAGCCCCGGCCAGAACAGCGCGGCCACGCCGAAAAGCACCGCCGCGATCCCGCGGACCAGCAGCACCCACCAGAAGCGGCGGAACGTCGAAAATGCCTTGTCTTCCATGATATTATCCGAATCCAAACTGCGTCCATTCAGAAAACGGCCAGGATCATCGCGATCCCGGCGACGACCAGCCACCACCAGCCGATTTGCACGCCCACGGCGATTGCCAGCCCGCCGAATGCGAAGAGCGCCCAGCCAATTCCCGCCTCGGCCAGCGCCCTGAGGATTCGTCTCAACATCTGCGGCCTGCGCCTCAGGCTAGTCCAGCCGCGCGGGCAGTTCCAGCCCCAGCAGGATCTCCGATGCGGGCAGGGGGCGCTTGCCCTCGCGCTGCGCCTGCGTGATTTCGACCGCGCCGGTGCCGCAGGCGATGGTGAAACCCTCCAGCACCTGACCCGGCGCGCCCTCGCCCGTCGCCAGACGCGAGCGCAGCAGCTTCAGCCTTTCGCCGCCCGCCATGCACCACGCGCCGGGAAATGGCGACAGCGCGCGGATCTGGCGGTCGACTTCAACCGCCGGGCGGGTCCAGTCGATGCGGGCTTCGGCCTTGTCGATCTTGGCGGCATAGGTGACGCCTTCGGGGGCTTGCGGCACGGCGGGCAGGGGCAGGCGGTCCAGCACATCGGCGATCAGACCGGCCCCCATCGCGGCCAGCCGGTCGTGCAGATCGGCGGTGGTGTCGCCCGCGCCGATGGGGGTGCGCGCCTCGGCCAGCACGGGGCCGGTGTCCAGCCCCGCCTCCATCCGCATGATCGCGACGCCGGTTTCCGCGTCGCCCGACAGGATCGCGCGATGGATCGGCGCCGCCCCCCGCCAGCGCGGCAGAAGCGAGGCATGGATGTTCAGGCACCCCAGACGCGGCGCGTCCAGCACCGGCTGCGGCAGGATCAGACCGTAAGCGACGACGACCGCGACATCGGCCCCATGCGCGGCGAAAGCAGCCTGATCCTCGAGCGATTTCAGCCGCTCGGGCGTCAGGACGGGCAGGCCCAGTTCATCCGCCGCGCGATGGACGGGCGAGGGGCGGGGCTTCTGCCCGCGTCCCGCCGCGCGGGGGGGCTGGGAATAGACCGCGACGACCTGGTGGCGTGCGGCGATGGCCCGCAGCGCAGGCACCGAAAAGTCCGGAGTTCCCATGAAAACGACGCGCATCCCATCCCCCTGTTGCCGGAACGACCCTTCATATCCCGGAGGCGGCGGCCAGACCATCCGTGCCGCGCATGAAATCGTCGAAAAGCCCCGTCGCCTCGGCGGTCAGTTCCGCGTCGTAGTCCAGCAAGGACAGGGTCGAGCGTTCCTTCTGGTCGAAGCCGTGATCCGCCCCGGTCAGCGTCACGACCTGCAAGCGCGCGCCGCGATCCGCCAGCTCTTGCCCCATCTGCGCGCATTTGGCGGTATCCACGATGCTGTCGTCGTCGCCCAGGATCATCAGCCCGGCGACACGGGCGGGCCAGCGCGCCTTGCCCGCGCCGTTCAGCACGCCGCAATAGGGATAAAGCAGAAAGACCGGCCCCAGTTGCGCCAGCAGCCCGTCCGGCGGCGCGGGCCATTCCGCCAGCCCCGGAGGCACGGCGCCGGTGGAGGCGAGGTCCAGGAACTCCATCACCGTCCAGCCGCCATGCGAGGCGCCAAGCAGCGCCACGTCATCCGCGTCGATGCCCGGATGGCCGCGCAGCCATGCCAGGGTGACGGCCAGGTCGCCCGCGCGCTCGGCACCCGGCATGACCTGCCCGGCGCAGACCGCGCGCCATGCCTGCAACTGGTCCAGGCCGCGCGGATGGTGGCTGTCCACGATCACCGCCGCGCGGCCAAGCGCGACCATGCGGCCGGCCCAATAGTCCATGTTGTCGCGCACCCCGTCGCAGCCCGACAGCAGCACGGCGGCGGGATGGGGACCGGGACCATCGGGGGCCAGGATGCGGATGCCGGGCAGGATCAGCGCCAGCCGTTCGTCCACGGTGTCGGTGACGGGCTGCCAGCGCGCGGCATTGCGCAGCGTGTTCATGCCCACCAGCGCCATGACGATCAGCAGCAGCGCGCCGATGCGCAGGATCAGCCGTCTGGACATCCCAGGATTCCCTGCCCGCAATGGGCCTTGAGCGCGCGGGCGCGTTCCTCGGACCAGCCTGCGGGGTCGGTCACGGCGGCCCATGCGTCGATATAGTCATGGGTGTGGTAGTTGTGCCCGAAACCGGGCGGGGTCGTATTGCTCAGCAGCATGTCCACGCCCAGTTGCAGCAGCGTCACGATGGGCGTGAAGGACAGTTGCGGCGAGATGTCGGGCGCCGTCGGTTCGCGCATCCACGGCGGCGCCCGCCAGGCCGAGGTCGCGTCGTAGAACACGACGGGATCGCTGGCATATTGCAGGAACAGGATGCGGATGCGTCCCCACGGCTCGCCCGAGCGGTCGGGGCGCGCGAACTGGCTGGCAAAGCGGATGACACGGCCCCCGTCCACCTCGGGCAGGATGAAGGGGCTGGCGTCGGAACGCGCGGCATTGGCCTGCTGCCACAGCGTCGAGGGGAAGGGCGGTCCCACCCACAGCGCGCCGTCGATGGGTTCATCCATCATCAGGAAGGGGTTGAAGGCATACATCGACGACCACGCCCCAAGCGAGATCCCGTGCATGTAAAGCCGTGGCCTGCGGTTGGGGGGCAGGGCGGACCAGTATTCGTAGACCTTCTGCATCAGGGCGGCGGATTGCTCCAGCCCCGATTCGGTTTCCGCGATCAGCGCCAGCGGGCTTTGCAGATAGGAATACTGCACCGCCACCGTGGCCACGTCGCCGTCATGCATGTATTCCAGCACGTCGTAGCTGGCCGGGTCCATCCAGCCGGTGCCGGTGGGGCTGGCGACGACCAGCACATTGCGCTGGAAGGCGCCGGTGCGGATCATCTCGTCCAGCGCGATCTGCGCGCGGGCGCGCGGGTCGCTGTCCTGGGCAAGGCCGACATAGATGCGCAGCGGCTCGATCGCGGGGCGGGCGTTGAAGGTCTCGATCGCCTGGCGGCCGGGGCCGCCAAGGATGAACTCGCGCCCCGGCCGCCCGGTCAGCGCCCAGTCCACATGCGAGGCGTCCGAGCCTGTCCGCCAGTCCTGTTCCGGCGCGGGCACGCTGACGTCGGTCAGGTGCTGCGCGGCGGCATAGGAACGGTCCAGCACCCGCATCGTGCCGTTGACCACGCCGTCGCGGGTGACGACGAAGACCACCGTCGCCGCCAGCAGCAGCCCCAGCACATTGGCGCTGCGGGCCGGGATGCGGCGGGCGAGGCGGCGGCGCAGCACGTCGAACAGCCCCTGGATCAGCAGCCCGATCACGAACAGCGCCAGAAAGACCCCCGCCCCCAGCAGCAGGATCTTGGTGGTATGGGCGACCTCGACCTCGGGCAGGCCCATGCGCTCGCGGATGCCATTCTGCCACTCGCGCGCGCTGGCGACGCAAAAGACCAGCGTGGCCAGCACGGGCACCGCAAGGATGGCGTGGCTGATCCGCGCCGGCCGTCCCCGCAGCACCGGCAGTTCCAGCGACCGCCACAGCGCCAGGACGAATTGCGTCAGCCCGTAGCCCACCGCCATCGACAGCCCCGCAAGAAAGCCCTGCATCGGCCAGCTTCGCGGGATCAGCGAAGGCGTCAGCGAGGCCGCGGCCAGCAGCAGCCCCACCAGCAGCGGCATCACCGACAGCCGGGCCGAAAGGTATCTGACGGGAAGGTAGCGCGGCATCCTATCTCTTTTGCAGCTTGGCGGATTTCGCGACCAGCATCCTGCGGCGCAGGGGCGACAGGTGGTCGACGTAAAGCCTGCCGTCCAGGTGGTCGATCTGATGCTGCACCGAGGTCGCCCAGAGGCCGGTGAAGTCGCGCTCCTCGATCTCGCCCTGATCGTTCAGGAAGCGGACGGTGACGGCGCGGGGCCGCTCGATCCGGGCGAAGACGCCCGGCAGGTTGGGGCTGGCCTCGTCATGGGCGCGCATCTTGACGCTGGCGTGCAACACCTCGGGGTTGGCCATGCGCACCGCCTGCCCGCGCTTGTCGGATGCATCGACCACCGCCAGCCGCATCGCGATCCCGATCTGCGGCGCGGCAAGGCCGACGCCGGGCATGGCGTCCATCGTGTCGATCATGTCGTCCCAGATCATGCGGACGGTCTCGGTCACGCCCGCCACGGCATCGGCGGGGCGGTGCAGGCGCGGGTCGTCATAGGGGATGAAGGCGCGGATCGTCATGGGGTCCCGTCAAGGTTGCGCGCAAGGGGTAGCATCTTCGCGGGCCAAGGTAAATTTGCCAAGTGCAGGCGCCTGTCGCGATCCTTCAAGACGCGGGGCGCGCAAGGGCCCATGCTGACCGGACAAGCACAGGGAATCACCATGATCTTTAGATATATCATCCTTTACGTCGATGACGTCGCCGCCGCGATCGGGTTTTACGAACGCGCCTTCGGCCTGACCTGCGCCTTTTTGCACGAAGGCGGCGATTACGGAGAGCTTGCGACCGGCGGCACGAAGCTGGCCTTTTCGTCCACCGCGCTGATGCGGCAACTGGGCAAGACGCCGGGCAAGCCGCGCCCCGACGCCCCCGTCTTCGAGATCGCTTTCGAGACCGATGACGTGCCCGCCGCCTTCGACCGCGCCGTGGCGGCGGGCGCCGTGCCGGTGACCGCGCCCAGCAATCAGCCGTGGGGGCAGGTGGTGTCCTATGTCCGCGATCCCGACGGCTATCTGGTCGAGATCTGTTCGCCCGTCCAGTTGCCAAGCGCGGGCTGACGCAGCAACCCCAGCAAGGGCGCGTCGCGGCGCAGTTGCGCCGGGGTGCGCCCGAACCAGCGCATGAACTCGCGCGTCATATGCGCCTGGTCGCTGAAGCCGCAATCCAGCGCGATCTCGGCCAGCGGCGCACCTGTCGGAAGCATCCCCGCCGCCCGCCGCGCGCGTCCCAGCAGCCGCCAGTAATCGGGCGGCGGCAGGCCCAACTGCCGGAAATGCCGTTGCAGGCTGCGGGCCGAGATACCAAGCCCCTTTGCCACATCAGCCGCCGTGGCCCCCGCCGTGGCGAGGGCAAGGATCGCCTCGTCCGTCTCGTCCCATTCGCCCAGTTCATTGCCCAGGATTTCGGCAATGCCGTCGCTGTCCGCCGCGATCCGGTCAAGGACGTGCTGGCCGACGACGGCGCCGGGGCGCAGGCGATAGCCGCTCATGCGGGTGCCCCTGGGCAGCGCGACAAGGCGGGGCCGGAAATCGAAGGGGGTCAGCGTGACCCGCGCCGCCGCGCCGGGCGCGCTGGCGATCAGCACATCCCGGCAGCCGTCGGGAAAGATCACCGCCCGCTCGTCGCGATCCGCCCGGTGGCGCCATTCCTGAAAAAGCTTTGCCGCACACATGGGGAAAGGCTGGCAGAGCGCCGCCCTGCGCGCAATGCCCTGCCGTTAAGCGGATGTTATTCCTTTCATGGCAGAGATGGTTCCGATATCCGCAAAAGGCTCCCCGCAGATGAACCTTGCCCACAGGACACGCCCGACCGCCGCCCGAGACCCGCCATATGCAAGCCCGGCAGACCGGGAACCACCCCGCCCCACGTCTTTCGGCAGGCCGTATTCCTTCAGTGCCCAACCGGGCCGCTTGCACGATTCGCAGCGGTGCGCCTGTCGTTTCCGGCAAAAGCAGCCTGCGGTTGCGCGACATGACGACCGGTCCGCTGGATATGGGGCTCACAGGCCAAGGCAGGCCCTGCGCCTGACCGGCAGCGGGAATGCGCCCGCTCTGGCAGAGGTTTTCAACGGCGCCGCCCGCAGCGATTTCAGGCCGGGGGATGGCTGGTGAGGGTGAAGCCTTCCGGTCGGACCGTCCCGTGGTCCCTGTTCGTTATGGCGGGCCTTGTCCTGCTGTGGGCGCTGCTGGCGGGCACCAACAGGATCGTAAAGACCCGCGCGGTGGTGGAACTGCCCAACGGGATGATGTTCAGGCGCGCACCGGGCTGGACGCTTTCGCCGCGATTCGGGCTGTTCGCCGCGGATGGCAAGACGCTGCTGGCTCCGCGGGTCGAACTGACCTGCTTCGACGACCGCCATGTCCGGGTCCATGCCTATCGGCGCGCTCATTCCGGGCTGTATGACGGCGAAACCGGCGGGCGGGTGGCGGATTCGCAGGATCCGGGCGCGCTGCTTTCGCCTGCCGGGGGTGTAACGGCTATTATACGGCCTGGATCGGTCCCGCCCTGCTGCTGGACGGCGCGGCGCCGCCGTATCTGCCGCCGTGCGGCTGGCGCAATGTCGCCAACCCTGCGTTGCGCAACCCCGAATGGCTGGCGCGTCCCTGCGCGGGCGCTCCGTAAGGCAGAAAACCGTAAGACCGGGAAACCCCGCCTTTCGGCGGTCGCCCCCCTTGCCGCCGGTGAATATCCTGGCGCATCGCGGACCTGTCCACGGCGAACTCGACCGCGCCCGACGCGACAACTTCGGAAAACAGGTTGGGGAAGCCCTCGGGCGTGTTCGCATGGATGTTGGGCTTGACCGGCAGGCGCATGACGGCGGGAATTCGACGCATCGCCCGCTTTCTTCATCATCCAAATACCCCACGGGGGTGTGGGGGTGTGAAACCCCCACATGAAAGGCGCGGGTGTGGGGGTGTGTAGCCCCCACCTCAAGGGCATCATCTGCGACTCCGATTGGCTGGCACGTCCCTGCGCGGGCGGCCCTGATGGGGAAGCCCGTCAGGGCGTCAGCCCGCCGCCTTTTCCCGCTTCAGCTTGACCATGCGGCGGGTGATCATCTGGCGTTTCAGGGGGCTGAGGTAGTCGATGAACAGCTTGCCGTCGAGGTGGTCGATCTCGTGCTGCGCGCAGGTGGCCCAGAGGCCGTCGAACTCGCGCTGGTGCGTCTTGCCGTCAAGGCCCAGCCATTCGACGCGGACCTCGGCGGGGCGGGTGATCTCGCCGTATTGGTCGGGGATGGACAGGCAGCCCTCCTCGTAGCTGTTCAGCCCCTCGGACGACCAAGTGATCCGGGGGTTGACCATCACCAGCGGCTGCGGCTCGACCTCGGGGTCCTTGTTGCAATCCATCACGAAAAGGCGCGACAGCACGCCCACCTGCGGCGCGGCAAGGCCGACGCCGGGGGCTTCATACATGGTCGCCAGCATGTCCGCCGCCAGGGTCTCGATCTCGGGCGTGATGCGGGCGACGGGATCGCAGGTCTTCTTCAGACGCGGATCGGGATGGATCAGAATATTTCGCAGGCTCATGCGTATCACTTAGGCGAAGGGTTGGACATGCGCAACAAGTCGCTATTCTTGCGCACAAAGATCAGGAGAAAGCGATGACGGTTGCGGATTTCGACGAAGAGATCGAACGGCTGGGAACCAACTGTTCCAAGTGGGACGACATGGGCGGCATCTACGGCGTCGATCCCGCCGATGGAATCGCGATGTGGGTGGCGGACATGGACTTCCGCCCGCCCGCCGTGGTCCAGCAGGCGGTCGAGCGGATCGCGGCGCATGGCATCTACGGCTATCCCGGCACCCATCGCCCCTATGGCGACGCGATTGCCTGGTGGATGGCCAACCGCCACGGCTGGCAGGTCAAGCCCGACTGGGTGCTGACGGCCCACGGGCTGGTCAACGGCACCGCGATCTGCATCGATGCGCTGACCCGGCCGGGCGACGGCGTGGTTCTGATGACGCCGGTCTATCACGCCTTTGCCCGCGTCATCCGCGCCGCCGGGCGGCAGGTGGTCGAGATGCCGCTGGCGCAAGAGGGCGGGACCTACCAGCTCGACCTCGACGGTTGGGCCGGGCGTCTGACCGGCAATGAGCGGATGATGATCCTGTGTTCGCCCCACAACCCCGGCGGGCGGGTCTGGTCGGCGGACGAGTTGCGCGGGATCGCGGATTTCTGCCGCCGCCACGACCTGGTCCTGGTCTCGGACGAGATCCACCACGACCTGGTCATGCCCGGCGCGCCGCGCCATACCGTCACCTCGCTGGCCGCGCCCGAGATCGCCGACCGGCTGGTGACGCTGACGGCGGCGACCAAGACCTTCAGCATCGCGGGCGCCCATATCGGCAATATCATCGTGGCCGATCCCGGCCTGCGCGGGCGGATCGCGGGGCGGATGGCGGCGCTTGGCATCTCGCCCGGCCTGTTCGGCCTGGACATGGTGGCCGCCGCCTATTCGCCGCAGGGCGCGGAATGGGTCGATCAACTGGTTGCCTACCTGGACGGCAACCGCCGGATCTTCGACGAAGGGGTGAATGCGATCCCCGGCCTGCGCTCGATGCCCTTGCAGGCGACCTACCTGGCCTGGGTCGATTTTTCCGGCACCGGGATGGAGCAGGCCGAGATCGCCCGCCGCATCGCCGCCGACGCCCGCATCGCGGCCAATCATGGCGCGACCTTCGGGCTGGGGGGCGAGGGCTTCATGCGCTTCAACCTGGCCACGCCCCGCGCGCGCGTCGTCAAGGCGGTTCAGCGGCTGGGGCGGGCCTTCGGCGATCTGCAATAAGGGGGCGGGGCAATGCGGAAACTGGCGCGGCTGTTCTCGGTCCTGTCCATCGTGGCGGTCCTGTGGGGCATCTGGCTGATCGTCGCGCCCGAACTGCCCGACCGTCGCCCCGCCCCGCGCCCCGAGTCGACCCTGCCCGACCCCGCGCCGGGCAGCCGCGGCCCCTTCCCGCTGGAGGATCTGCGACGCGCGCTGCCCGGCATCTTCCGCCCGCAAGAGGCCCCGGCGGCCCTGACCTCGCCCATCCGGCGCATCCTGATCGAAAAGGGCGCGCGACGGATGACCGTCTGGCAGCAGGACGGCCCGCCCAGGACCTACACCGTCCAGCTCGGCTTTTCGCCCGAGGGCACCAAGACCCGGCAGGGCGACGGCCGCACCCCCGAGGGTGTCTTTCGCATCGACCGCCTGAACCCGCAAAGCCGCTTTCGCCTGTCGCTGGGGCTGGATTATCCGCAGGCCAGCCACCGGCAGGCGGCGCGGGCGGGCGGCTACGATCCGGGCGGCGACATCATGATCCACGGCCAGCCGAACCAGATCCCGCAGGGCTACCGCGTCAAGGGCGACTGGACCGAGGGCTGCATCGCCGTCACCAACGACGAGATCGAGGAAATCTATGCGATGGCCCGCATCGGCACCGAGGTCGAGATCAGGCCCTGAGCCATCCTCGGGGGCGGGGGCCGGTTCACTGGGGGCCGGTTCGCTGGAGGCAGGGCGGTGGAAGGCAGCCCATGCGCCCGCCCGAAAGCTTGAAACTGTCTTTGCGAAAGCCGTGGCGGCGGCGGCTTGCCTGCCCCTCGGGTCGGGGATAAGGCAAGGCCATGACACTTGCCCGCTATCGCCCCCATCTGGCCACCATGCTTGCGCTGACGCTGCCCCTGACGGGGTCGCATCTGGCGCGTATGGCGATCGGCGTCACCGATACGGTGATGATCGGCTGGTATGGCGTCGATGAACTGGCGGCGGTGGTGCTGGCGACCTCGTTCTTCTTCGTACTGTTCATGCTGGGTTCGGGCTTCGGGATCGGGGTGATGGGGCTGCTTGCCACCGCCGTGGCGCGCGGCGACGAAACCGAGGTGCGCCGCGCCACCCGCATGGCGTTGTGGCTTTCGGCGCTGTATGCGGCCCTGATCCTGCCGGTGCTGTGGTTTTCCGGCGCGATCATGCTGGCGATGGGGCAAAAGCCCGAGATCGCCGCCCATGTGCAGGATTACCTGCGGATCATGTGCTTTGCGATGGCGCCCGCGCTGTGGGGGTTGACGCTGAACTCGTTCCTTGCGGCGCTGGGGCGGCCCAATATCGTCATGCTGGTGGTGGTGGCGGGGATTCCGCTGAACATCGTGCTGAACTGGATGCTGATCTTCGGCCATTTCGGCGCGCCCGAGCTGGGCGTGCAGGGCGCGGCCATCGCCAGCCTGACGATCAACCTGGCGCAATTCGTGGCGCTGGCCGTTTTCGCCGTCTGGCTGCCCGAGGCGCGGCCCTACCAGCTTTTCCGCCGCATGTGGAACCCCGATTGGGCGGCCCTGCGCGCCATTGCGGTGCTGGGGATGCCGGTCGGGCTGACGCTGGTGGCCGAAACCGGGATGTTCGCGGGAACCAACGTGCTGATGGGCTGGTTCGGCGCGCAGGAACTGGCCGCGCACGGGATCGCGCTGCAACTGTCGTCCATCGCCTTCATGCTGCACCTGGGGCTGGCCAATGCGGTCACGATCCGCATCGGCACGCTGCACGGACGGAACGACCGCGAGGGGATGCGGCTGGCGGGGCATACGGCCATCGGGGTCTCGATCTTCTTCGCGGCGTTCACCATCGCGGTTTTCCTGACCGCGTCCGAGCCGCTGGCCGCGCTTTACCTGGACGCGGGCGATCCGCAGACCCCGGCCATCGTGGCGCTGGTCGGCGGGCTGATGGTCTATGCGGCGCTGTTCCAGCTTGCCGACGGCCAGCAGGTGATCGCGCTGGGGATGCTGCGCGGCTTGCAGGATACGCGGCGCCCGATGGTCTATGCCGTCGTCGCCTATTGGCTGATCGGCCTGCCCGCGGCCTGGCTTCTGGCCTTTCCGCTTGGCGTCGGGCCGGGCGGGCTGTGGCTGGGGCTGCTGTTCGGGCTGGGCTGTGCGGCGGTGCTGCTGATGCGGCGCTTCTGGGGCGGCTTCATGCGGGACTGGACCCTGCCCGCGCAGACGCGCTAGGCTGGCGGCATTCCGAACAGAAAGGCCCGCCATGCGTCCCGTCTTCGTCCAGATCCGATGCACCCCCGGCAAGACCTACGAGGTCGCCGATGCGATCTATGACCGCGAAGTGGTCAGCGAGCTTTACTCGACCTCGGGCGATTACGACCTGCTGGCCAAGGTCTATATCCCCGAGGATCAGGACATCGGGCATTTCCTGTCCGAAAACCTCTTCGACATTCCCCATATCAGCCGCACGCTGACGACGATGACCTTCCGCGCATTCTGACGCATTCCCCCGCCCGGCGGCTTTGCGTAGCCTGCCCGCGAAACGGCAAGGATGACGGCAAGCGATGGCCCGCCGCGCAAAGGAACCCACCGGCGCAATGGCGCTGTTGCAAGACGAACTGCCCGCGCTGCGCCGCGCGGCCCAAGGCTCGGTCGTGGCGGGGCTGCTGTGGCTGCCGCAGGCATGGATCGCCGCGCAGGCCCTTGCCGCGCTGCTGGCGGGCAGGGCGCCCGGCCCGCTGGCCCTGGCGCTGTTCCTGGCCCTTGCCGCGTTGCGCGTCATCCTGTCCCACCGGGCCGAGCGGGGCGCGCAGGACGCCGCCCTTGCTGCGGTGGGGCGGCTGCGCGCGCGGCTGCTGACCCGCGAAAGCCTGCTGGCCCGGCCCTTGCCTGCCGGGCAGGCGGCCTCGCTGGTCCAGGACCAGGCCGAGGTCCTGCGCCCCTATGCCGCGCGCTATCTGCAAGCCAGCGCGCGGCTGCGGGCGATCCCCGCGGCGATCCTTGCCGCCAGCTTCTGGATCGCATGGGCGCCGGGGCTGATCCTGCTGGTCGCCGGTCCCGCGATTCCGCTGTTCATGGCGCTGATCGGGCAGGCGGCAGGCCGTGCCAGTCGCAGGCAGCTTGACCAGATGGGCACGATGGGCGGGATGCTGGCCGACCGCGCCGCCGCCTTGCCCGACGTCCGCCTGATGGGCGCGGGCCAGAGGCTGGTGGCCGAGTTCACCGCCAGCGCGGACGAATTGCGCCGCCGCACCATGCGGGTGTTGACGATCGCCTTCATGTCCTCGGGCGTGCTGGAGCTGTTCGCGGCGCTTGGCGTGGCGATGATGGCGGTGTTCTGCGGCTTTTCCCTGCTGGGGCAGTTGGGATTCGGGACGTGGCCCGCAGCTTGGGGGAACGGCCCGCTGGACCCCGCCCACGCCCTGTTCCTGCTGCTGATCGCGCCCGAGTTCTTCCAGCCCCTGCGCGATTTCGCCGCCGCATGGCACGACCGCGCCGCCGCCGAATCGCTGGCCGCGGTCGTGGCCGAGCGGCAGGGGCAGGCGGCGCGCATGGCGGGGCAGGGCGGCCCGGCGCGGGCCTTGCCCGGCCGTGCGGTCCGGCTGCGCGGCGTCACCCGGCACGGCATCCGCTATCCCGATCTGGACCTGTCGGCGGGGGCCTCGGTCGCGCTGGTCGGGCCAAGCGGGGCGGGCAAGACGACGCTGCTGCGCATGATCGCGGGGCTGGAGCAACCCGATGCCGGGCTGATCGAGGTCGCGGGCCGGCCCCTGCGCCCTGCGATCGCGGATGCCTGGCGCGCGGGCCTTGGCTGGATGGCACAGGCGCCGCATTTCCTGGACGCATCGCTGCGCGAGAACCTGTTGATGGGGCGCGCGGGCGATCCGGCCCCGGCGCTGAGCGCTGCGCTGGCCGATGGCGTGGTCGCGAACCTGTCCGAGGGGCTGGACACCCGGCTTGGCGAAAACGGGGCGGGCGTATCGGGGGGCGAGGCGCGGCGGCTGATGCTGGCCCGCGTCCTGATCCGCGCGCCCGGCCTGATCCTTGCCGACGAACCGACGGCGGATCTGGACGCGGATACCGCCGCGCAGATCACGCAGGCGCTGCTGGCCGCACATGCCGCGGGTGCCGGGCTGGTCGTCGCCACCCACGACCCGGCGCTGGCGGTGCGCATGGGGCAGCGGCTGCGCATCGGGGGGCTGGACGCATGAGCGACCTGCGCATTGTCTGGCGCGCGATGACGGGCGGGGTGCGCGGGGGGATGGGGCTGGCGATGGCGGCCTCGGCGCTGGTGCTGGTCGCGGGCTGGTCGCTTCTGGCGCTGTCGGGCTGGTTCATCGCCGCGACCGCGCTGGCGGGGCTGGCGGCGACCGGCGCGTGGTTCGACATCTTCCGCCCCGCCGCCGCCGTGCGCGGGCTGGCGATCCTGCGCACCGCGACCCGTTATGCCGAGCGCTGGCTGGGCCACGACGCCACCCTGCGCGGCATCGTCGCGCTACGCGGGGGGGTGCTGTCGGGCCTTGCGGCGGCGGACTGGCCGCGTCTGACCCGGCTGAGGCGGGGGACTGCGCTGAACCGCGTCGGCGCCGATTGCGATGCGCTGGACGGGCTGCCCCTGCGGCTGGTCCTGCCCGGCACGGGCGCCGGGGCGGCGCTGGCCTTTGCCTTCGCGCTGCTGTGGGCGCTGCTTGGCTGGCAACTGGCGCTGTGGATCTGCGGCACCCATCTGGGCGTCGCGCTGGCGCTGGCGCTTTGGGCCGCGCCTCAGGCCCGGCGGCTGTCGGTCGCGGGTGCGCAGGCCGCGCGTGCCCATGCTGCCGCGGCGCTGGAACTGATCAACTCGCGCGATGAGTTGGCCGTGGCGGGGCTGTTGCCGGGCCGCCGCGAACTGGCGCTGGCCCATGATGCTCGCGCCCGCGCCTGCGCCCGCGCGCTGGACGGGATCGAGCGCGACCTGGGCGCCATGCAGGAACTGGCCCGCGCGGCCTCGGCTGCGGGGGCGCTTGGGCTGGGGGCGCAGGCGGTGGCGGCGGGAAGCATCGGCCCGGCGCTGGCGGCGATGGGGTTCTTCGCGGCGCTGGCGCTGGCCGAACTGACCGCCCCCCTTCGGCGCGGCATCGCCGAATACGGGCGCATCGCCGATGCCGCCCTGCGTGTCGCACCCATGCTGCGCGAAGGCCCCCCATCCGTGCCCGCCCGTCCCGCGCCGCCCTCGCCCCTGCCGCTGCGCATCGACGGGCACGCGCTGCACCCCGGCGGGATGCTTGTCCTGAAGGGGCCGAGCGGGGCGGGAAAATCGACGCTGTTGGGCCAGGTCGCCGGGGTGGTCCCGCCCGCCGGGCGGCGCATCACCCTGGGCGGCATTGCCGTGCGGGATTGGCCCGAGCCTGCGCTGCGCGAACAGGTGGCCCTTGTCCTGCAACGTCCCGCGCTGATCGCGGGCAGCCTGCGCGACAACCTTGCCTTGGCCGTCCCCGACGCGGGCGAGGCCGCGATGATGGCCGCGCTGCGCGCCGTGCGGCTGGATCACCTGCGCGACGGGCTGGACCTCGTCCTGGGTCCCGGCGGCGAGGGCCTGTCGGGCGGAGAACGCCGCCGCCTTGCCCTTGCCCGCGCCCTGCTGCGCCGCCCGGCCCTGCTGTTGCTGGACGAACCGACCGAGGGGCTGGACGAACCCACCGCCGACGCCGTCATGGCCGGGCTGCGCGCCGCGCTGCCGCAAGCGGGCATCGTCATGGCGACACATCGCCGCGCCACAAGCGGGTGCAAAGCCGCCGTTCTTGATATAAGTCAAGAAGGGATCACCGCAGGAGGCTGAGATGGAAATCGGCGTCTTGGAACTGTCGCGGCTGCAATTCGCGTCCACCGCGCTCTTCCATTTCCTATTCGTGCCGCTGACCCTTGGGCTTTCGATCATCATCGCCATCATGGAGACGGTTTATGTCATGACCGGCCGTCCGATCTGGCGGCAGATGACGAAGTTCTGGGGAACGCTTTTCGGCATCAACTTCGCCCTTGGCGTCGCCACCGGCATCACGATGGAATTCCAGTTCGGCATGAACTGGGCCTATTATTCGCATTACGTCGGCGACATCTTCGGCGCCCCCCTGGCGCTGGAGGGGCTGATGGCCTTCTTCATGGAGGCGACCTTCGTCGGGTTGTGGTTCTTTGGCTGGGACAGGCTTTCGGCGCGGGCGCACATGATCGTGGCATGGCTGGTCGCCATCGGCACGAATTTCTCGGCCCTGTGGATCCTGATCGCGAACGGCTGGATGCAATATCCCGTGGGCGCGGAATTCAACCCCGTCACCATGCGGATGGAACTGGTCAGCTTCGCCGAGGTCATCTTCAACCCCGTCGCGCAGGCGAAATTCGTCCATACCGTCAGCGCGGGCTATGTGACGGCGGCGATGTTCGTGCTTGGCGTCTCGGCCTGGTATCTGCTGAAGGGGCGGCATGTCGAACTGGCGCGGCGCTCGATCGCGGTGGCCTCGGCCTTCGGGCTGGCGGGGGCGCTGTCGGTCGTGGTGCTGGGCGACGAATCCGGCTATGACGCGGGTCTGAACCAGAAGATGAAGCTGGCCGCGATCGAAGCGATGTGGGAAACCGAACCCGCCCCGGCCAGCTTCACCGTCGTCGGCCTGCCCGACCGCGAGGCGCGCCAGACCCATTACGCCATCCACCTGCCCTGGGTCATGGGGCTGATCGGCACCCGCTCGCTGACCGAGGAAATCCGCGGCGTGAACGACCTTGAGGCCGAGGCCGCCGAACGCATCCGCAGCGGTATCGGGGCCTATGACCTGCTGATGAGGATACAAGACAGCCGCGCCACCGGCGTCGATCCCGCGCTGGTCGAGGAATTCCACGAGGTGGGGGACGACCTGGGCTATGCGCTGCTGCTCAAGCGTTACCTGGACGATCCCCGGCAGGCCAGCGAGGCGCAGATCATGCAAGCGGCTTCGGACACGATTCCGCCCGTCTGGCCGGTCTTCTGGTCCTTCCGCATCATGGTGGGAATCGGGCTGACGCTGATCGTTGCGACGGGCTATTTCTTCTGGCGCGCGTCCTTTCGCCAGATGCAGTTCCCGCGCTGGTCGCTGCGGCTGGCCGTCGCGCTGATGCCGGCGCCCTGGATCGCCGCTGAACTGGGCTGGATCGTGGCCGAGGTCGGACGCCAGCCCTGGACGGTCGATGGCGTCCTGCCCACGGCGCTTTCCGTCAGTCATCTGGGCGTGGGCGAGGTCGCGCTGACCCTGCTGGGCTTTTGCCTGTTCTACACCGCCCTGCTGGTGGTCGAGGTGATGCTGATGCTGAAATACATCCGCAAGGGCCCGCAGGACGATGTCGAGGAAACCGAGGAATGGATGGCCGACCACCGCGCCCGGCTGTCGGCGGAGGTGGTCAGATGATCCTGCACGAATTGCTCAGCTTCGAAATGCTGCGCCTGATCTGGTGGGTGCTGCTTGGGGTCCTGCTGATCGGCTTTGCGCTGACCGACGGCTTCGACATGGGGGTGGGTGCGCTTCTGCCCTTCGTCGGGCGCAACGACGTCGAAAGGCGCGTCGTCATCAACACCGTCGGCCCGGTGTGGGAAGGCAACCAGGTCTGGTTCATCCTTGGCGGCGGCGCGATCTTCGCCGCATGGCCGCCGCTTTATGCGATCAGCTTTTCCGGCTTCTACATGGCGATGTTCCTGATCCTGGCCGCGCTGATCCTGCGGCCCGTCGCCTTCAAATACCGCAGCAAGCGCGAAGATCCGCGCTGGCGCGAGATGTGGGACCGGGCGCTGTTCATCGGCGGCGCGGCGCCCGCGCTGCTGTTCGGGGTGGCGGTGGGCAACGTTCTCATGGGCGTGCCCTTCCACCTGACGCCCGACCTGATGCCGATCCCCGACGCCTCGGCCCTGATGCGGTTCTTCGGCCTGTTGCGGCCCTTCGCGCTGCTGTGCGGGGCGGTGTCGCTGGCCATGCTGGTCATGCATGGCGCGGGCTGGCTGGTGCTGAAGACCTCGGGCGAGGTGCAGGCACGCGCGCGCCGCTATGGCCGCACCGCCGCGCTGGTGGTGCTGGCGGGCTATACGCTGGCCGGGCTGTGGCTGGCCGTGGGGATCGAGGGTTACGGCTATGCCGCCCCTCCGCCCTATGACGGGCCGTCGAACCCGCTGATCCACCCGATCGTGCGGGGCGGGTCCTGGCTGGAAGCCTACGGCCAACGCCCCTGGATCGCCGTGGCCCCGGCGATGGGCTTTCTGGGCACCTTCATGGCATGGCGGGCGCTGGGCCGGGGTTCGGGGGGCCGCGCATCCGATCTCGCGCCGCTGGGCTGGTCGAAGATGGCGATCTTCGGGATGATTTCCTCGGTCGGGCTGGTGATGTTTCCGGTGGTCCTGCCCTCCTCGACCGATCCGGGCAGTTCGCTTACGGTGTGGAACGCCTCGGCCTCGCATCTGTCGCTGTTCGTGATGCTGGTGGCGACGGCGATCTTCATGCCGCTGATCATGGCCTATACGGCCTGGGTCTATCGCGTGCTGTGGGGCAAGGTCACGCCCGATCATATCGACGACCCCAAGGGTCATTCCTACTGAAGAAAGGGCCGAACATGTGGTATTTCGCCTGGATGCTGGGCCTTCCGCTGGCCGCCGGTTTCGCCGTCGTCAACGCCATGTGGCTGGAATTTCAAGAGGACCGGCGCATCATCGAATCCGGCAAGGCCCACCACAGCCACGCCGGGGACGACGACGGCGAGGCATGAGCGCATCTTGCGCGCCGGTCCCGCTTTGGGCAAATGTCATGGGCATGACAGACCGCCTGCGCTTTGCCCCGATCCCGCAATCCCTGCCCGAGACCGTCCCCTTCGTCGGCCCCGAGACGCTTGAACGCCAGCGCGGCGCAGCTTTCCGCGCGCGCCTTGGGGCCAATGAAAACGGCTTCGGCCCTTCGCCCCTTGCGGTGGCGGCGATGGCCGATGCGGGGGGCGGGATCTGGAAATACGGCGATTCCCACAGCCACGACCTGCGCCAGGCGCTGGCCGCCCATCACGGCGTCGCGCCCCCAAACATCATGGTCGGCGAGGGGATCGACGGGTTGCTGGGCCTGCTGGTGCGGCTGGTGGTGGCGCCGGGCGAGGGGGTCGTGACCTCGGAAGGGGGCTATCCGACCTTCGACTATCACGTGGCGGGTTTCGGCGGCGTCTTGCACCGCGCCCCCTATCGCGACGATGCCGAGGACCCCGACGCGCTGCTTGCGCTGGCGGCGCGGACGGGCGCGCGGCTGGTTTATCTGGCCAATCCCGACAACCCGATGGGCACGTGGCATTCGGGCCAGCGCATCGAGGCGATAGCCGCCGCCCTGCCGCCCGGCGCGCTGCTGGTCCTGGACGAGGCCTATGCCGATTTCGCCCCGCCCGATGCGATCCCGCAGATCGACCCCGAGGACGACCGCGTGATCCGTTTTCGCACCTTTTCCAAGGCTTACGGAATGGCGGGCGCGCGGGTGGGCTATGCCATCGGCCCGGCGCGGCTGATCGCGGGCTTCGACCGCATCCGCAACCATTTCGGCATGAACCGCACCGCGCAGATCGGCGCGTTGGCGGCGCTGAGGGATCAGGACTGGCTGCGCCGGACTGTGGCGATGGTGGGGGCCGCCCGCGGCCGGATCGGGACCATCGCGGCGGAAAACGGGCTGTCCGCGCTGCCCTCGGCCACGAATTTCGTCGCGGTGGACTGCGGGCGGGACGGCGCTTTCGCCCGCCGCGTGCTGGAGGGGTTGGCGGCGCAGGGCGTCTTTGTCCGCATGCCGGGCGTGGCCCCCCTCAACCGCTGCATTCGCGTCAGTTGCGGTCCCGATGCCGAACTGGATGTGTTGGCCGAAACCCTGCCCCATGCGTTGCGGGCCGCGCGGGCGGGCTAGCGCCCCCGGACCAGCGGCATCAGCCGGATGTAAGCCAGTTGGGCCAGCAGTTCGACCAGCGTCTGCGTGACGATGACGGCGGGCAGGACGGGGACCGCGCCGGGCACGGCGAAGGCCAGCGGCAGGATCACCAGCGAATTGCGCGTGGCCGATGAAAAGCACAGCGCCCGCAAGGCCCCGCTGCCCAGGCCGAAGGCGCGGCCCGTGATCCAGCCGACCCCCGGCGCCAGCACGGCGAAGGCGAGGTAAAGCGGCAGCGCCGCCAGCGCCTGCCCCCAGGCGCGGTCCAGCACCGGCACCGTCGCCGCCACGACCAGCGCCAGCACCAGCCCCGTCGCGGGCACCGGCAACAGCCCAAGCGCATCCGCCACCCGCGCGCCGTCCGGCCTGCGCCGTGCCCAGGCCTGGACCACCGCCGCCAACACCAGCGGCAGGGCGATCAGCCAGCCGAAGGCGTGAAGGAACGGCCCGGCCCGGACCAGCCCCGCAGCCGTTTCGCCCAGAAACAGCGCCAGATATAGCGGCAGCAGCGCCATCTGCATCAAGAGCAGCACCGGGGTCGAGGCCAGCAGCAACCGCGCGTCCGCGCGCCCCAGGTGGGCGAATGTGATGACATAGTCGATGCACGGCGTCAGCAGCACCATCAGCACGCCAAGCCGCAGCAGCGCGTCGTCGGGCGCGAACCGCGACAGCGCGAAGGCCAGCACGGGCAGGATGGCGAAATTGCTGCAAAGCAGCGCGGCCATGAAGCGCAATTCGCCGAAGGCCCGCCCGATCAGGGCCAGCGGCACTTGCAAGAAGGTCACGAACAGCATCAGCGCCAGTGCCGGGTTGATCGCCGCCTGCAATCCGCCCGTGCCCGGCAGCGCCAGCGCCGCGATCGCGCCAAGGGCGACGCAGCCGAAATAGACCGCGATCTGGTGCCGCTCCAGCCAGTCCCGCATCACGCGGGCAGGGGCAGGGCGGTGGTCGCCTTGATCTCTTCCATCGAGAGCAGCGCGGTGACGTTGTGGATCCTCACCTGCGAGATCAGCGCCTGATAGAAGCGGTCGTAGGCGCGCGCGTTCTGGACGCGGACCTTCAGGATATAGTCGATGTCGCCCGCCAGCCGGTGCGCCTCAAGCACCTCGGGGCGGGCGCGAACGGTTTTCAGGAAGCGTTGCGCCCAGTCCTGGTCATGTTCGGCGGTGCGGACCAGGACGAAGAAACAGGCCTCCAACCCCAGCGAATCGGGGTCGAGAATCGCCACCTCGGCGCGGATCACCCCGGCCTCGCGCAGCTTGCGGATGCGGTTCCAGACAGGGGTCTTCGAGGTGCCGACGCGGGCCGCCACCTCGTCCAGCGACAGCGTGGCATCCTGTTGCAGCACGGACAGGATTTTCCGATCCGTGTCATCCAGCCGGAAGACGGTCTGATTATCTGCGCTCATTTCGGAACCTCATCCCGTTTGTGGGCCATTGTGACGTATATCATCCTTATTTTTCCCAAGCACTCGCCAAATTACAGAACTTTTTCCTATATTGCGACAGGTATTCCGAAAAGGTCCCAGAAATGTCGAAATCGTTCAAGCCCTCGCCCGAAACCCCCGCTGTCGTCACCGCCAACGACCTGCGCCTGGGTCATTGCGTGTGGATGACCGAAGACGGCTGGACCGACGATCCGCGCCAGGCCGCGCTGTTTGAGGACGAAGCCCGTGCCGACCTGGCGCTGATCGAGGCCGAGGCGCAGGGCCATGTCGTCGTCGGCCCCTATGTCGCGCAAGTCCGCCTTGGCCCCGACGGCCCCGAGCCGACCCATTTCCGCGAGGAGTTCCGCCGCCGGGGGCCGTCCAACTATTTCCACGGCAAGCAGGCCGGTTCCGCTGCCGCCAATGACAATGCCGCCGCCATCTCGAAAGCCGAGGCCAGCCATGTTTGACGTCCGTCCCAGCAATATCGATTATTACCGCCACCGCGCCGCGCAGTTTCGCGCGCAGGTCGAGCGGCGCCTGGACGGCAGCCTGACCGAGGAAGAGTTCCGTCCCCTGCGCCTGATGAACGGCGTCTATCTGCAACTGCATGCCTACATGCTGCGGATCGCGATCCCCTATGGCACGATCAGCCCCGACCAGATGCGCACGCTGGCCTTGCTGGCGCAGAAGTGGGACAAGGGTTACGGCCATTTCACCACGCGCCAGAACATCCAGTTCAACTGGCCCAGGCTGGTCGATATTCCCGACATGCTGGACGTGCTGGCCGATGCGGAGCTGCATGCGATCCAGACCTCGGGCAACACGATCCGCAACGTGACGACCGACGCCTTCGCGGGCGCCGCCGCCGACGAGATCGCCGATCCGCGGCCCTATGCCGAACTGCTGCGCATGTGGTCCACCGATCATGGCGAGTTCCAGTTCCTGCCGCGCAAGTTCAAGATCGCCATTTCCGCAGGCGAGAAGGACCGCGCAGTGATCGCCGCCCACGACATCGGGCTGCGGATCGTGCGCAATGAGGCGGGCGAGATGGGCTTCCAGGTCTGGATCGGCGGCGGGCTTGGCCGCACGCCCCTGCTGGGCAAGGTCGTGCGCGACTTCCTGCCCGAGGAGGATCTGCTGCCCTATGTCGAGGCGATCCTGATGACCTACAACCTCGCCGGTCGCCGGGACAACAAATACAAGGCCCGCATCAAGATCACCGTGGCCGAGCGCGGACTGGACGTCATGCGCGACGAGATCGAGGCCGAGTTCACCCGCCGCCGCGCCGTCTTCAAGGGCGTGGACCAGCGGGTGCTGGCCGACCTCAAGCGCCGTTATGCCGCGCCTGATTTCCGCGATGCGCCGGTGGGCGACTATGATGCGCAACGCGCCGCCAACCCCGGTTTCCGCGCCTGGACCGACACCAACCTGTCGGCCCACCGGGTGCAGGGCTATGCCAGCGCCACCGTGACGCTGAAGGCCCCCGGCGTGACCCCCGGCGACTGCACCGATGCGCAGATGCGCCTGATCGCCGACCTGGCCGAGCGTTACGGCCATTCGGACATCCGCATCGCGCATGACCAGAACATCGTGCTGCCCCATGTCCACAAGTCTGACCTGCACGCGCTTTATCGCGAATTGCTGGCCGCGGGGCTGGCGACGGCCAATGCCGGGCGGATCAGCGACATCATTGCCTGCCCCGGCATGGATTACTGCACGCTGGCCACGGCGCGCTCGATCCCCATCGCGCAGGAAATCGCCGACCATTTCCGTGCGCGCGGGCTGGAGGACGAGATCGGCCAGTTCAACATCCGCATCTCGGGCTGCATCAACGCCTGCGGGCATCACCACCTTGGCCATGTCGGCATCCTTGGTCTGGACCGGGCGGGGGTCGAGAACTACCAGATCACGCTTGGCGGCGACGGCTACGACATCCCGGCCATCGGCGAGCGCGCGGGCGCGGGCTTCCCCGCCGAAGAGGTCGTCCCGGCCATCGACCGGCTGGTGGATGCCTATCTGGAACTGCGCGAGACGCCCGAAGAGCGGTTCATCGACGCCTACCGCCGCCTTGGCACCGGCCCGTTCAAGGCCGCGCTCTACCCGGAAACGGCCCATGCTTGACGGCAATCTCGACGACAGGTCGGCGCGGCTCAACGACCGCTATCGGCACCATGCGGCGATAGAGGTCCTGCGCCGCGCGCTGAACGACCCCGACCTTGGGCAGGTCTCGCTGGTGTCGTCCTTCGGGGCGGAATCGGTGGTGCTGCTGCATATGGTCTCGGTCGTGGCGCCGGGAACGCCGGTCTTGTTCATCGACACGCAGATGCTGTTTGCCGAGACGATGGACTACCAGCTTGAAGTGACGCAAAAACTGGGACTGACCGATGTGCGCGTGATCCGCGCCACCGAACGCGAGGTTGCGCTGAACGACCCCGACGGCACGCTGCATCAGTTCAACACCGATGCCTGCTGCAACTTTCGCAAGACGGTGCCGCTGGAACGTGCGCTGTCGGGCTTCGATGCCTGGATCACCGGCCGCAAGCGGTTCCAGGGCGGCGAGCGCAAGCAGCTTGAATTCTTCGAGCCGGAACCCCCCCACCGCCTGCGTGTCAACCCGCTGGCGCATTGGCGCCCCGAGGACGTGCAGGAATACATGGCTGAAAACAAGCTGCCGCGCCACCCGCTGGTCGCAAACGGCTATGCCTCGATCGGCTGCGCGCCCTGCACCTCGCCCATCAAGCCGGGCGAGGACCCGCGCGCGGGCCGCTGGCGCGGCAGCAACAAGACCGAATGCGGCATTCACTTTATCGGCGGACGTGCTGTCCGCGCAGGAGCAACGGCATGAGCGATCTGATTCTGGTCCGCGACGACGGCTTTCACCCCCATGACGGCGCCGAGCCGCCGGTGCTGGCGCCCGCCACCCCGCCCGAGGAACTGGTCGATCTTCTGCATCTGGACCTGATCGCCATCGACTTTCCCGCCATGACCGACGGGCGCGGCTTTTCGCTGGCCCGCCGCCTGCGCGAGATCGGCTATCAGGGCCGTCTGCGCGCCGTGGGCAAGCTGATCGCCGACCAATATGCGATGGCCCGCCGCACCGGCTTCGACGAGGTCCAGATCAGCGCCGAACTGGCCGCCCGCCAGCCGCAAGAGCAATGGCTGTTTCGCGCCGACTGGCAGGAATGGGACCATAGGTCGCGCCTTGCCGGCTAGGCAGGGGCTTTCATCCGGGACGCCGAGCGACTAGATAACGCAGGAATACGACATGACACTGGATCTTCCCTTGGACGACGCCGCCACCAAACCCGCCCGGACGCTGCCCGATGCGCAGACCGTCACCTCGGTCCGGCACTGGACGGACGCGCTGTTTTCCTTCCGCGTGACGCGGCCCGCAAGCCTGCGCTTCCGCTCGGGCGAGTTCGTGATGATCGGGCTGATGGGCGACAACGGCAAGCCGTTGCTGCGCGCCTATTCCATCGCCTCGCCCAATTGGGACGACGAGTTGGAGTTCTATTCGATCAAGGTCCCCGACGGGCCGCTGACCTCGAAGCTGCAACATATCAAGCCCGGCGACCAGATCATTCTGCGGCCCAAGCCCGTGGGGACGCTGGTGCTGGACGCGCTCTTGCCGGGCAAGCGGCTGTGGTTCCTGGCCACCGGCACCGGCATCGCGCCCTTTGCCAGCCTGATGCGCGACCCCGAGACCTACGAACGCTATGAGCAGGTCGTGATGATGCACACCTGCCGCACCGGGGCCGAACTGGCCTATGGCCGCGAACTGGTCGAGAACCTGCGCCACGACCCCCTGCTGGGCGAGCTTTACGGCGAGGATTTCGCCAAGCGCCTGCTGTATTATCCCACCACCACGCGCGAGGAATCGCCGCTGATGGGGCGGATCACGGCCAACATGACCTCGGGCAAGGTGTTCCAGGACCTGGGCCTGCCGCCGATGGACCCGGCGACCGACCGCGCCATGATCTGCGGCAGCCTGGCCTTCAACGTGGATGTGAAAGAGGTGCTGGAAGGCTTCGGCCTGCGCGAGGGCGCCAACAGCGAACCCAAGGAATTCGTTGTCGAAAAGGCGTTCGTGGGTGACGGGGTCTGACCGTTTCCCGCCTGTCCTGACCATGTCGCGGGGGCTGTCGGCCCCCGTTTCGCGTTCCGGGCGGGCAGGGTGCGCGACCGCCTGCCGTTGACAGATGCGGGTCTCATGCCCATTTTGCCGCCCCGAATCATTTGAGGAATTTTCATGGCAGTCGTCGTCGTAGAATCTCCGGCCAAGGCCAAGACGATCAACAAATATCTTGGCGACGACTACACCGTTCTGGCGTCCTTCGGCCATGTCCGCGACCTGCCGCCCAAGGATGGCAGCGTCGATCCGAATTCGGATTTCGCGATGAAATGGGAAATCGCCGCGGATAGCCGCAAGCACGTCAAGGCGATCAAGGACGCGCTGGCCAGCGACCCGAACCTGATCCTGGCCACCGACCCCGACCGCGAGGGCGAAGCGATCTCGTGGCACCTTCTGGAAGCCCTTGCCCCCGCGCTGAAGAAGGGGGCCGAGGTCAGCCGCGTGACCTTCAACGCCATCACCAAGGCTGCCGTGACCGAGGCGATGGCCAATCCGCGCCAGATCGACCAACCTCTGGTCGATGCCTATCTGGCGCGGCGCGCGCTGGACTATCTGGTGGGCTTCAACCTGTCGCCCGTGCTGTGGCGCAAGCTGCCCGGCGCGAAATCGGCGGGCCGGGTGCAATCGGTCGCCCTGCGCGTCATCGTCGACCGCGAAATGGAGATCGAGGCGTTCAAGCCCCGCGAATACTGGTCGGTCCACGCCCGCCTTGCCACCCCGCGCGGCGAGGAGTTCGATGCCCAGCTTGTCAGCTATGCGGGCCGCAAGCTGGAACGCTACGACCTGGAGAATCTGGAGGCCGCCCGGCTGGCCGTGCGCGCGCTGGAAAGCCGCGACCTGAAGGTCGCCAGCGTCACCGCCAAGCCCGCCAGCCGCAACCCGTGGCCGCCCTTCATGACCTCGACCCTGCAACAGGAGGCCAGCCGCAAGCTGGGCCTTGGCGCGCGGGCCTGCATGTCGGCGGCGCAGCGGCTCTATGAGGCGGGCCATATCACCTATATGCGGACCGACGGCATCGACATGGCCCCCGAGGCCGTGATGGCCGCCCGCGACGCGATCAAGGCACGTTTCGGGCCGGAATACCTGCCGAAATCCCCGCGGATGTATAAGAACAAGGCCAAGAACGCGCAGGAGGCCCACGAATGTATCCGCCCGACGGATATGATGGCCTCGCCCGACAAGCTGCGGCTGGGCGAAAAGGATCAGAAGGCGCTTTACGACCTGATCTGGAAACGCACCATCGCGTCCCAGATGGAAGCCGCGCGGATGGAGCGCACCACGGTCGAGATCGCCAGCCCCGACAATCAGGTCGGGCTGCGCGCGAACGGTCAGGTGATGCTGTTCGACGGTTTCCTGAAGGTCTACGATCAGGGCCGCGACGACGACGAGGGCGAGGACAGCGCCCGCCTGCCCGCCATGTCGCAGGGCGAGGCGACGCGCTTCGTCGGTGGTCACTTCGCGGCGGAACTGGCCCGGCTGAACGCCGAAGACGAGGGCAGGGCGGTGATGGACGAGGCTGGCGGCGCGCTGGCGCGTCAGCATTTCACCCAGGCCCCCCCCCGCTATACCGAGGCCACGCTGGTCAAGCGGATGGAAGAACTGGGCATCGGCCGCCCCTCGACCTATGCCAGCATCGTCAC
>NZ_CAMEFG010000051.1 GCF_945915435.1 uncultured Paracoccus sp.
GGCTTGGCTTGGCTTGGCTTGGCTTGGCTTGGCTTGGCTTGGCTTGGCTTGGCTTTCGCTGCCCACGGGTATCGTGCGATGAGATGGCAGGTTCGGGACAGGGGGCGAAGTCAGCCGGGCGTTTTCCTTGGCCGCGTGCAATGTCTCCGGCTCACCTTGCCCGGTCATGCCCGCTGCTTTCAGACCGGGATCATCGTGCCTTGCAGGGCGGCCACATGCTTGCGGTCCCCATTGTCTCGGGCGTTGCTTTCGGCCCAGACATCCGCCGCCACGATCACGATGCGCCGACCGGCGCGGATGACGCGGCCTTCGGCCACCAGCCGGTCGCCGAGGGCGGGAGACAGCAGGTTGATCTTCATTTCGACCGTCATCACCTCGGATTCCTCGGGCATCACGGTCGCCGCCGCATAGCCCGCCGCGGAATCGCCGATCGAGAAGCTCAGCCCCGCATGGCCCGCGCCGTGCTGTTGCAGCGCCAGCGGCAGGATCGGCGCGGTGATCGTGCAATGTTCCGGCGCCAGAGCGGACAGGGTTGCGCCAAGCGTTTCCATCATGCTCTGGCGCGCGAAACTGTCGCGGATCTTCGCCTCGATCCTTGGGGAAAATTCAGTCATCGAACAGCCTGTCCTGCTGGTTTTTCGGGGTATCCAGTCCAAGATGCCGCCAGCCGCGATGGGCAAGCATCCGCCCGCGCGGGGTGCGGCTGATCAGGCCCTGCTGCATCAGGTAAGGCTCGATCACCTCTTCGATGGCGTCGCGGCTTTCGGACATGGCGGCGGACAGCGTCTCGACCCCCACCGGGCCGCCACCGTAATTCTCGGCCATCAGCGCCATATAGCGCCGGTCGGCCCCGTCCAGCCCCATGTCGTCGACGCCAAGCCGGGTCAGCGCCGAATCGGCGATGGCGCGGGTCAGGCGTCCGTCGCCCTCGACCAGCGCAAAGTCGATGACGCGGCGCAGAAGCCGCCCGGCGATGCGGGGCGTGCCGCGCGCGCGGCGCGCGATTTCCATCGTGCCCTCGGGTTCGGCCTCGACCCCCAGCATCTTTGCCCCGCGCCGCACGATCAGGTCCAGTTCGGCGGTGGTGTAGAATTGCAGCCGCGTCGGGATGCCGAAACGGTCGCGCAGCGGCGTCGTCAGCAGGCCAAGCCGCGTCGTCGCGCCGACCAGCGTGAAGGGCTGCAACTCGATCCTGACGGTGCGGGCGGCGGGGCCTTCGCCGATGACCAGGTCCAGCTCGAAATCCTCCATCGCGGGATAGAGGACCTCTTCGACCGCCGGGTTCATGCGGTGGATTTCGTCGATGAACAGCACATCGCGCGCTTCCAGGTTGGTCAGGATTGCCGCCAGATCGCCCGCCCGTGCCAGCACCGGACCCGAGGTCATCTTGAAGTTCACCCCCAGTTCCCGCGCCATGATCTGCGCCAGCGTCGTCTTGCCAAGGCCGGGGGGGCCGTGGAACAGCGTGTGATCCATCGCCTGACCCCGCATCCGCGCGCTTTCGATGAAGACGCGCAGGTTGGCCCGCGCCTCGGCCTGGCCGATGAAATCCCCCAGCTTTTGCGGGCGCAGGGCGCGGTCTTCGCCGTCGCCTTCCATCGGTTCGGGGCGCAGCGTAGGGTCGGGCTGGATCATCGCGCCATCGCCTGCAACCTTGCGATCCGTTCCTCGGTCGGCGGGTGGGTGGCGAAAAGCCGGTCGGCACGCAGCGCATGCAGCGGATTGACGATATACATCGAGGCCGCCGCCGGGTTCCTTTCGGCCGGAATATTCACCGTCCGCCCCGCCATGTTCGAGATCCGCGCCAGCGCCGAGGCCAGCGCCAGCGGCTTGCCGCAGATCTGCGCGCCAAGGCGGTCGGCCTCGTATTCGCGGGTGCGCGAGATCGCCATCTGCACCAGCCCGGCCGCGACAGGCGCCAGCACCATTGCCAGGATGCCGCCGAGCAGTCCGCCGCGGTTGTCGCGCCCGCCGGTGAACAGCATCATGTTGCCCAACATGGCGATCGCGCCCGCAAGCGTGGCGGTCACGGTCATCGTCAGCGTGTCGCGGTTGCGGATATGGGCCAGTTCATGGGCGATGACGCCCTCGATTTCGTCATGGGACAGTGCGCCCAGCAGGCCCTGGGTCACCGCGACCGCCCCGTTCTGCGGGTCGCGGCCGGTGGCGAAGGCGTTGGGCTGTTCGGTTTGCAGGATATACAACGCGGGCATCGGCATCTGCGCGCGCTGCGCCAGCCGCTGGACCATGTCGTAAAGCTGGGGCGACTGCGCGCGCGTGACGGGGACGGCGTTTTGCTGGCGCAGCATCGCCTTGTCGCTGTTCCACCACGCCCAGAGGTTCGTTGCGCCCGCAAGGACCAGCGCAAAGACCATGCCCCCCGTGCCGCCGATCATCTGGCCCAGGATCATCAGCAGCGCGGTCATCGCTGCCATCAGGATGAATGTGCGTATGTTTCCGGTCATCTCATTCGCCCTTTGCCGGTGGTTTGCCTGTCGGGGAATCATTTAGACGGCCAAGGGGTGAAGAAAAGGTTACGCACGAATTGTTCAGGACCGCCATGCCGTCAATCCTTCGGCGCCAGCGCGCGCAGGGCGGTGCGGATCAGGGCGGGGGTGGTGGCATCGGGGTCGGCGGCAGCGGCCTCGGCCACGGCGGATGCGGCCTCGGACGGCGCATAGCCGAGGTTCGACAGCGCCGACAGCGCCTCGGCACTGGCGAGGGCGGCGGTGTCGGGGCGCGGTGCGGGACGGGCGGCGGGCGCGGCGGTGGGGGCTGTGTCCTCGATCACCCCTGCCGTGCCGGGATCCACGGTCAGCGTGCCGCCAAGGGCCATGACGGCGGGGGCCTTGTCCTTCAGTTCCAGCACGATGCGCTGCGCCAGCTTGGGACCGACGCCCGGCGCGCGGCGCACCGATGCCGCATCGCCAAGCGCGATGGCGCGGCCCACGCCATCAGGCCCAAGCGTGCCCAGGACCGTCAGCGAGACCTTGGCCCCCACCCCCTGCACCGAGGTCAGCAGCCGGTGCCATTCCTTTTCCAGCAGGCTGGAAAAGCCGAAAAGCTGCAACAGGTCCTCGCGCACGACCAGTTCGGTGTAAAGCGCCGCAGCCTGGCCCACGGGGGGAAGGGCGGCGGCGGTGCGTTCGCTGACATGCACGATATAGCCCACGCCGCGCACGTCGATCAGGACGTGGTCGGGGGCGCGATGGATGATGATTCCGGCAATTCGTCCGATCATGAGGCTGCCTTGATCCGCAAGCTGCGCCCCTGCAAGTGGCGCGAATGGCAAATGGCGATGGCCAGCGCATCCGCAGCATCCGCCCCGGCGAATTCGACGCCCGGCAGTTGCAGGCGGACCATGTGCTGGACCTGTTCCTTGGCGGCGTGGCCGACGCCGACGACGGTTTTCTTGACCGCATTGGGGGCGTATTCGCCGATGGGAATGCCCGCTTCGGCCGGGGCCAGCAGCGCGATGCCACGCGCCTGTCCCAGCTTCAGCGTGCCCACCGCATCCTTGTTGACGAAGGTCTGTTCGACCGCCGCCGCCTGCGGTTCGTGACGCGCGATGACGGCGCACAGCCCGCGGTAGAGCGTGACCAGACGCACCCCCAACTCGCCCTGGTCCGAGCGGATGATGCCATTGGCCACATGTTTCAGGCGCGGGCCATCGACCGCGATCACGCCCCATCCCATGTTCCGCAAGCCGGGGTCGATGCCCAGAATGATCATGCCCGTCCTCTTGTTTTCGCAAGGGTTAGCACGAAAGGCGAACATCGGCCAGCGGCTTTTGGAAGTGGCGAACCGTTACAGCAGCCCGGCGTGTTCCAGCGCCGCGTCGATGCGGTCGCGGGTCGGCCCGGTCAGGGGCAGAAGGGGCAGGCGCACCCGTTCGTTGCACAGGCCAAGCCGGGCCATCGCGTATTTCACCCCGACAAGGCCGGGTTCCAGGAAGATCGCGATATGCAGCGGCATCAGCCGGTCCTGATATTCCAGCGCCTTGGCATAGTCGCCCGCCAGCGTGGCGTTCTGGAACTCGGCGCACAGGCGCGGCGCGACATTGGCCGTGACCGAGATGCAGCCGGTCCCGCCATGCGCGTTGAAGCCAAGCGCGGTCGCATCCTCGCCCGAAAGCTGGACGAAGCCGGTTCCGCAGGTCATGCGCTGCTGCGACACCCGCTCCAGCCGGCCGGTGGCGTCCTTGACGCCGATGATGCGGGGCAGGCGGGCCAACTCGCCCATCGTTTCCGGCGTCATGTCCACGACCGAGCGGCCGGGGATGTTGTAGATGATGATGGGCAGGGTGGTGGCGTCGTGGATGGCGCTGAAATGCGCGATCATGCCTTCCTGCGTGGGCTTGTTGTAATAGGGCGTCACGACCAGCGCGGCATCGGCCCCGGCCTTCTGGGCATGCTGGGTCAGCCAGACCGCTTCGCGGGTCGAGTTCGAGCCGGTCCCCGCGATCACCGGCAGGCGGCCCGCCGCGACGCGGACGGCCTCCTTGACGACAAGGTTGTGTTCGTCATGGCTGAGGGTGGGGCTTTCGCCGGTGGTGCCGACGGGAACAAGGCCGTGGCTGCCCTCGGCGACATGCCATTCGACCAGCTTTTCCAACGTGGCCAGGTCCAGCTCGCCCTCGGGCGTGAACGGGGTGACCAATGCGGGCATCGAGCCTTTGAACATGTCGCGATCCTGATGATGTGTCCCCTTGCCCTTACAACTCTGTCATGCGCTTGCCAAGGATGTGAGTTGCGATCCGCCTTTCCGGCGGTCACAACTTGGCCCATGTTGTATCCGATCCGTGACAGGCTTGTGGTTCTTGCGTTGGCCCTGACGATGGCGGTCCCCCTGGGCGCCCCGGCGGGGGCCGAGAACCTGCGCGACATGAACGGCGCGCTGCTGTCGGCGGCGCGGCGCGACTGGACCGAGGCCGCGCAGGCCGCCGCGCGTTCCGGCCCGCTGGCCGTCAGCCTGGTCGATTGGCAGCGGCTGCGGGCGGGGCAAGGCACATGGCCCGAATATCGCGACTTCGCCGCCCGCCACGCCGATTGGCCGGGGATGGACCTGCTTTATCGCCGGGGCGATGCGCTGCTGCGCGCCGACCTGCCGCCCGCCGAGGTGATCGCCTGGTTCGGCACCCGGCGCCCCGATACGCTGAACGGCGTGCTGGCGCTGGCCGCGGCGCTGGATGCGACCGACCCGCCCGCCGCCACGCAGGAGTTGCGGCGTTTCTGGACCTCGCACCCCCTTGGCGCGCAGGAACATCAGGCGTTCGTGCAGGCGCATGGCGCGCGCGTTGCCGATCTGCATGACACCCGCGCGGCGGCGATGCTGGACCAGGGCGAATGGGAAGCCGCCGAGGCGACGATCCCGCTGCTGGACCCGCGCGCGGCACAGCTTGCGCAGGTCCGCATCGCCTTGCAGGCCGGGCGCGCGGGTGTCGACGACCTGATCCAGGCCTTGCCCGACGACCTGCGCGGTGACGCGGGGCTTGCGCTGGACCGTTTCCGCTGGCGCGTCCGCGCCCGGCTGGGCGATCTGGCGCGCGAGTTGATGCTGGAACGCTCGACCAGCGCCGAGGCGTTGCGCGATCCGGGCGCCTGGTCGTCGCTCAGGGTCGATTACGCCCGTGCCGCGCTGCGGGCGGGCGATTGGGCACTGGCCGAGCGTTTCGCCGCCAATCACTTCCTGCCCGCCGGCCATCGCCATTACCCCGACCTGGAATGGCTGGCCGGATATGCGGCCCTGCGCGCAGGGGCGCCCGACCGTGCGCTGGAACATTTCCGCCTGCTGGAAACGCTGGGTTCGGCCCCGATCACGCAGGCCCGAGCGCTTTACTGGCAGGCCCGCGCGTCCGAGGCGCGGGGCGACGGCGGCGGCGCGCATGAACTCTATACCCGCGCGGCGCAGCACCAGACCGCCTATTACGGCCAGCTTGCCGCCGAACGCATCGGCGCACCGATGCAGCCCGAACTGACCATCCCCGGCCCGGCGGTCGAGACGCTGCCCGACTGGCGCGGCAGCGCGCTGACCGAGAATCCGCTGTGGCAGGCAGGGGTCTGGCAGATCGCCTCGGGCTTTCCCGACCAGGGGCAGCGGTTCTTCCTGCATCTGGCCGAAACCGCCGAGCCTGACGACATCGCCCGCATGTCGCGCCTGATGCTGGAATTGCGCCTGCCCTGGCACGCGGTGCGGCTGGCCAAGGCGGCGGCGGCGCGGGGCGGGATCTACATGGCGTCCTATTTCCCGCTGACGGGGCTTGAGGGCGACGACCACGCAGGCGTCCCGGTCGAACTGGTCATGTCCATCGCCCGGCGCGAAAGCGAGTTCAACCATACCGTGTCTTCGCCCGTCGGCGCGCTTGGGCTGATGCAGGTCATGCCCGACACCGCGCGGATGATGGCCCGCACCCTGGGCGAGCCTTACGAGATCGACCGCCTGACCTCTGATGCCGCCTATAACGCCCGGCTTGGCGCGGCCTATCTAAAGGGGTTGCAGGACCGCTTCGGCACCTCGGTCGCGCTGATCGCCTCGGGCTACAATGCCGGGCCGGGCCGCCCGGCGCGCTGGCTGGGCGATTTCGGCGACCTGCGGCGGGACAGCGATCCGGTGGACTGGGTCGAGATGATCCCCTTCGACGAGACCCGCAACTATGTCATGCGCGTGACCGAATCGCTGCCCATCTATCGCGCGCGGATCGCGGGGAAAGCGGCGCCGATCCTGCCAAGCTACGACCTGACGGGGGGCGGGGTGATGCCGCCTCCGCCGGTGCCGCAGGTCAGGCTGGCCGCATCGCCACGCCCGCCGCGCCCGGCGCAGGTCTTTGCCGAGGCCGCCGCCGGGGGCGTGTTGCGGGCCGTCCTGCGGGCCGTCAGCGCGCCGGACCTTGCGGGGGCAGCGCAGACACCCGCCGCAACTGATGTTCCCGCCACCAGGTGAACAGCCCCGCGCCGACCACGATCAGCCCGCCCAGGATGACGTTGCTGCTGATGGTTTCGCCAAAGATCACGACGGCAAGCACGATCACCCAGATCAGTTGGGTATAGGAATAGGGCTGAAGGCTCGAGGCCTCGGCCATCTCGTAGCAGCGGATCAGCAGGTAATGCGAAAGCGCGCCCGAAAGGCACAGCAGCGCCATCCACGGAATGTCCGGGCCCGCGATGGGCTGCCAGTTCCTTACGCCCAGGATCGTCGCCGTCACGACCCCGCAGATCCCCGTCCAGAAGAAGCTGACGATCGCCGGATCATCGCGCGACACGTGGCGCGTCGCCAGCAGGTAGGTTGCGAACATCAGCGTCGAGGCGACGGCCAGCAGCGCGTCGGCGCTGAAGACGCCGCTGCCGGGGCGCAGGACGATCACGATGCCGATGAAGCCCGCGGCGATGGCGCACCATCGCCTCCACCCCACCTTTTCGCCAAGCACCGGGCCGGACAGCGCCGTCACGATCAGCGGCGCGCAGGCAAAGATCGCATGGGTGTTGACCAGCCCCAGCCGGACGAAGGCCAGGATGATGACGTTGATCTCGACCACCAGCAGCACGCCGCGCAGGATCTGGGTCAGCGGGCGGCGCGAGCGCAGGGCCGCGCCCATGCCGCCGGGCGCGCGGGCGACCAGCACCAGCACGAACAGGATGAAGAACCAGTAGCGCAGCATCACCACCAGCGCGGGCGGGTAATTGCCGCCAAGATGGCGCGAGATCGCGTCCTGCGCGGCAAAGATGAAGGCGGTGACGCACATCAGCAGCGCGGCCTTGCCTTGACGGTCGGGCGAGGGCGGCGATGAGCGGGAGGGGGCGGCTTCGGGCGCAGGCCGGGGGGCCGGCGCGGTCAGCGGCGCCGGTTCGCTGGATTGTCTGGACATTGCTCGATTACGGGGCAGGGGCGGATCAGGCCCCAGACCTGCGCCCTTGCAGGCGTAAGGTCAAGGGCTAGTCGCGTTCCCGGATCAGCTTGGCGAAGGGGGCGAAAAGCTGGGTGTTTCCGGCGATGATGCGGCCCGATTCCAGCGCGCTTTCGCCTTCGCGCAGGCCCTCGACGAAGCCGCCTGCCTCCTTGACCAGCAGGATGCCCGCCGCCACGTCCCAGGAATTGATGCCGCGTTCCCAATAGCCATCATAGCGGCCCGCGGCGACATAGGCGAGGTCCAGCGCCGCCGCGCCCCAGCGGCGCACGCCCGCCGTCACCGGCATCAGCCGCGCCAGGTCGGCCAGCGTCGCGGGCAGGGTGCCGCGCCCGCCGAAGGGAACGCCGGTGGCAAAGATCGACTCGATCATGTTGCGCCGCCCCGAAACGCGCAGGCGCTGGTCGTTCATAAAGGCGCCGTCGCCCTTTTCGGCGGTGAACAACTCGTCCTTGGCGGGGTCGAAGACGACCGCCGCCACGATCTCGCCCTTGTGTTCCAGCGCGATGCTGACGGCCCAATGGGGCAGGCCGTGCAGGAAGTTGGTGGTGCCGTCCAGCGGATCGACCAGCCAGCGGCGGGTGGGGTCCTCGCCCGGCTCGGCCCCGGTTTCCTCGCCCAGCCAGCCGTAGTTGGGGCGCGCGCCGCGCAGTTCTTCCTTGATGATCCGCTCGGCCTCGCGGTCGGCGCGGCTGACGAAATCGCCCGCGCCCTTGGCCGAGACCTGAAGGTTCTCGACCTCGCGGAAATCCTTGACGAGGGAACGCCCCGCCTTGCGCGCGGCCTTGATCATGATGTTGAGATTGGCGCTGGCCATCGGTCCGTCCTTGCTGGGGTTGGCCCGCGTCATAGTCGCTGATCGGGGCAAAGTGAAGGGCGCTAACGCATCAGGCGCATCGGTTCGGTGCGCGCAAGCCGCAGGACATGGGCCATGTAGGGCAGGGCCAGGTCCTCTTGGCGCAGCGCGGCGTAAAGGCGGCGCAGCATCCCCTGCGGACCAAGCGGGATCGTCGCCAGTTCCGGGTCCGATCCTTGCGCGCGCAGCACCCAGTCGGGCATGACCGCGACGCCGCGCCCCGATGCGACCAGCATCAGGGCCACCGCCGTCTGCTCGACCTGTCGGACATGGGCAGGCTCGACCCCTGCCGGGTCGAGGAACTGGGAAAACACGTCCAGCCGCGCGCGGTCCATCGGATAGGTGATCAGCGTTTCGCCCAGCAGGTCCTGCGGCTCGGCATGGCCCTTGGCGGCAAGGGGATGGGCGGCGGGCACCACCATCGTCGGCGCATAGTCGAACAGCGGCTGGAAGGCGACGCCGGGCAGGGTTTCGGGGTCGGACGAGATCACCATATCGACCTGCCCCTTTTGCAGCGCGGGCAGGGCCTTGAGCGCAAGCGAACTGCGGATGTCCAGATCGACCTCGGGCCATGCGCGGCGGAAACGGTCCAGCACGGGCAGCAGCCAGTCGAAGCAATGATGACACTCCATCGCGACATGCAGGCGGCCGGCGCGGCCCTGTTCGACGGCGCGGAACTCGGCCTCGGCGGCTTCGATCAGGGGCAGGACGGCCTCGGCCGTGCGCAGAAGGCGCATCCCGGCGGCGGAGAGGCGCAGGGGCTTGGTGCGGCGCAGGAACAGCTCGATCCCCGCCTGTTCCTCGAGCGCCTTGATCTGGTGCGACAGGGCCGATTGGGTCAGGTTCAGCACCTCGGCAGCGCGGGCAAGGCCGCCCTGTTCATGGATCGCGCGCAGGCTGCGCAGATGGCGAAGCTCAAGGTGCATGGTGAAGCGGATTCATAACCATATTGAGGATTATGAATTTGTCTCACATCGCAAGCCGTGGCACAAGCCGGGCCAGACAAAGGAAACCGCCATGACCACGCCGCCCGCCATCAGCTTTGAATTCTTTCCGCCCCGCAATCTCGACCAGTCGTTCCGGCTGTGGGAAACCGCGAAGGCGCTGGCCCCGCTTGGTCCCGATTTCGTCTCCGTGACCTATGGCGCTGGCGGCACCACGCGCCAGTTGACGCACGAAGCGGTGACGGCGCTGGCCAGCCATTACGGGCTGAACGTCGCCGCGCATCTGACCTGCGTCGATGCCACGCGCGAGGAAACGCTGAAGATCGTCGCCGATTACGCCGCCGCGGGCGTGCATGAGATCGTGGCGCTGCGCGGCGACGCGCCGCAGGGGCAGGAACGCTTCACGCCCCACCCACAGGGCTTTGCCGATTCCATCGAACTGGTCGCGGCCATCGCTGCGCGCGGCGACATGACGATTCGCGTCGGCGCCTACCCCGAGCCGCATCCCGACAGCCCCGACAGCGCCGCCGACGTGGCATGGCTGCGGCGCAAGGTGGATGCGGGGGCAAGCTCGGCCATGACGCAGTTCTTCTTCGCGCCCGAGACCTATTTCCGTTTCCGCGACGCCTGCGTGGCGGCGGGGATAGAGGTGCCGATCGTCCCCGGCATCCTGCCGGTGCAGGGCTGGGCGGGCACCAAGCGTTTCGCCGCCCGCTGCGGCACCACCGTCCCGCAATGGGCCGACGAGGCTTTCGCGAAGGCGGGCAAGGACGGTGAGGCCGCGCTGGCCCACGACCTCTGCGTCGATCTGTGCGAAAAGCTGATCGCGGGGGGCGTGGACCGGCTGCATTTCTACACGCTGAACAAGCCCGACCTGACCGCCAAGGTCTGCACCGCGCTTGGCATCCGTCCCACGAACGGGCTGAACCGCGTGGCCTAGGCCGGTTTGCGTCGTCGCCGCCTGCGCGGGGGCCGTGGCCGGGGCGGGGCGAATTGCGCAAGGTCCCCGGCAAGGATCGCGGGACCTTTGTAGGGCAGGGGCACGGTGGGGTGCAGCGCCTCGGTCCGGTTCGCGCCCGCGATGCGGGGGGCGCGCGCCAGGAACGCCTTGCCCCAACGCCGCCACGACCCGATCGGCTGGGCAAGGGGGTCGCAGGGCAGCCGCGCCCGCCAGTCGGGCGGCAGCGGCAGGCCCGCCTCGGCCGCCTGTTCCAGCATCCAGACCAGCGGGATATTGGCCAGCGGGCGCGCATGTTCAAAGCCGCTGAGTTGCCCGCCGATATCGGGATGGGCGCCGCGAAACCACATCTGCCGCACCTGCGGCCTGCCGTTGTCGTCGGCCCAGAGGATCGGCTGGAAGGCCGCTCGCGTCTCGTCCAGCGCCAGTGCCTGCGCGCCGGTTTCGACATGGGGGCCAAGGTGCTGGTCGTGATAGCGATAGCGGGGCTCGGTCAGCATCCACAGCAGCGGCAGGCGGATGCCAAGCGCCATCACCGTGTCGAACACGCCCACCATGCGGATGGGGGTGTGGTCGTGGCAATATTGCCGGCGAAACAGCGCGATGCGGTCGTCCGGCCCGCCGTGGCGGTAAAGCTCCCACGCTTGTTCCATCCGCCGCTTGCAGGCCGATTCGCGCCGCAGCAGCCCGACCTGCCCGATCATCCCGGCCAGCGAGCGGATGGCGAAGGCGCCGCGCGAATAGCCGAAAAGATAGATCGGATCGCCCGGCGTCCACCGCCGTGCCAGCCACAGGTAGGCCAGGCGGATGCTGGTTTCCAGCTCTTGCCCGATCAGCAGGTCGGGCAGGCTGCTCAGCCGTTCCCATTGCAGGCCCGGCAGGTAGCGCAGCCGCACCGGGCAAGGCAGCGCGCCCCATTCCCCCGACAGCGCCGTGTGGATCCGCCCGATGGAACTGCGCTGCCCCGGTTCGAGCGAGGCAAGCGTGCCGTCGATCAGCACCACATGCGGCAATGTCGGGGTGGCGGGGATGGCGTTACTCCAGCTCTTTCACCGTCAGTTGCGACATCTGGCCGAAACCGTTGAAGCGCGTATTGGTGGCCGAGGAATAGGCCCCGGCGCTGTGGAAGACCACGAAATCGCCGTCCGCGATATCGTCGGGCAGGGCGACCTCGCCGGGCAGGCGGTCGACGGAATCGCAGGTCGGGCCGAAGATGACATGGCCGTGCGGATCGCCCCGGCGCGGCGCGCCTTCGGGGGTAAAGACCTGGATCCGGTCGATATTCCCGATCAGCGGCAGTTCCGACAGCCCGCCATAGGTGCCATCGTTCAGAAAGACGCTGCCATCCGGGCGCAGCCCGCGCACGCGGGTGATCAGCGCAAAGGCGTCGGCGCAAAGGCCGCGCCCCGGCTCGCAGACCAGTTCGGGGGCGTTCTCGCCGAAGACCTGGGCGGTCACCTCGGCGATCAGGGCGAAGATCGCCTGGCGGTCCGGCTCGATCCCGATGACGCGGTGCGAGGGGAAGCCGCCGCCCACGTTCAGCCGCTGCGCGCGCACGCCTGCGGCATCGCAGATCTCGCCCGCGATGCGGATATAGGTTTCCCATGCGGCGGGGTCGGTGCATTGCGTGCCCGGATGGAAGGTCAGCGAGGGCGTATAGCCGCGTTCCGCCGCAGCCTTCAGCAATTCGGCGGTGACCTCGGGCGATGCGCCGAACTTCGAGCCGAAATCATAGGCCGCGCCAAGGACGGGCAGCTTGAAGCGGGCCGAAATCTCGCACCCCTCGGGCGGGACGGCGTCGAACAGCTTTTGCAGTTCCGAATGGCAGTCCACCGACCACGCCGTGACGCCCGCGCGCACCGCATGGGCGATTTCGGCCTGCGAGCGGATGGGGTTGTGGTAATGGCGCGCCGCACCCGGCGCCAGCCGTCCGATCAGGTCGATCTCGAAAGGCGAGGCGACGTCGAAGCCCTTGATCCCCGCCCCGACAAGCGCGCGGATCAGGGATTCGTCCGGGTTGGCCTTGACGGCATAGGTCACCATCCCCGGAAAGCCCTGCAAATAGGTCCGGGCGATCCCTTCCAGGACCGAGGGCGCGAACACCATCACCGGATGTTCGGGTTTCAGCGCCCGGATCACCTCGACCGGGTTCTGCCAGACGGTCCTTGTTTCGGGGACGTCGTTCATTCTCATGCGCATGCGCCTTTCGTGATGCTGCATTCCCGTCGGAACGGATCAGGCGCGCTATGGGTTCCGAATGCAACCATGAAAAGGATGGATGTGGATGAAAAAATCGTTAGATTGACAGGGTTTTCAGCAAAATGACGGTAGAATCGTGGACGAACTGGATCGGGGCATTCTGGCCCAGCTTGCGCAGGATGCGCGCATGTCGGTGGCGGTGCTGGCGCGGCGGCTGCGCGTCGCGCGCTCGACCGTGCAGGCAAGGCTCGAACGGCTGGAAACCAGCGGCGCCATCGCGGGCTATACCCTGCGCCTGGGCGACGGGCTGCGCGAGAATCGCATCCGCGCGACCTGCCTTGTGACGATCGAGCCGCGCGCGCAAGCCGCGATCATCGCCCAGCTTCGCCGCCTGCCCGAGGTCGAGCGTGTCCATACCACCAGCGGCCGCGTCGATCTTCTGGTGCAAGTGGGCGCGCAATCCACCAGCCGGCTGGACGATGTGCTGGACCAGATCGGCGAATTGCCCGGTGTCAGGTCCAGCGAAAGCCTGGTCCACCTGTCCACCAAGCTGGACCGCGCATTGGGTTAAGGCGCGCGCAGCAGCGTGACCAGCGTATCGCCATAGCGGCGCTGGTCGATCTGCGTCAGGGGCACGGGGACCGGCGGGGGGGTGCCTTCCTCCCACACCACGGTCGCGCCGGGGGCGATCCAGCCGCCCGCCAGCGCCGATTCCAGCGCCTTTTCGCCCAATCCCTTGCCATAGGGCGGGTCGAGGAAGATCAGCCCGAAACCCGGCCCGCGATTCGGCCCAAGCCGGGTGGCGTCGCGCCGCCAGACATCGGTCCCGCCCATCGCCCGCGCCTTTTCGATATTGCTGCGCAAAAGCGCGCGCGCCACCGTCCCGTCATCGACGAAGGCCGCGCGGGCGGCGCCGCGCGACAGCGCCTCCAGCCCAAGCGCACCGGTGCCCGCGAACAGGTCCAGCACGCGCGCGCCGGGGATGGGGTTGGGGTGGTTGCCGTTGATCAGCAGGTTGAAGATCGATTCGCGCACCCGGTCGCTGGTCGGGCGCAGATGGGCGCCTGCGTCGCCCTGGCCGACCTCGGCCAGTTTCAGCCCGCGCAGGGTGCCGCCCACGATTCTCATGTCCCCGATCCCTTCGACTTGCGCTGGTTTGCCCGCGCGCCGCAGCCTATAGTCGCCACGGAAGCGATGCAATTCACGGAGGATGCAATGGCAATTTCCAAAGGCGACCGGCTGCCCGACGGCAAGCTGTTGAAACTGGGTGCGAACGGCCCCGAAGAGGTGCAGGCGGCGGATCTGGCCAAGGGCCGCGTGGCGATCTTCGCCGTGCCGGGGGCCTATACGCCCACCTGCACCAACCAGCACATGCCGAGCTTCGTCAAGAACGCCGCGAATTTCCGCGAAAAGGGCATCGACCGGATCGTCTGCGTGACGGTGAACGACCCCTTCGTGGCCGCCGCATGGGGCAAGGACACCGGCGCGAGCGATGCCGGGATCGAGGTTCTGGCCGATGCCGACGGCAGCTTTACCAAGGCGCTCGGCCTGTCCTTCGACGCGGCTGCCGCGGGGCTGCTTGGCCGTTCGAAACGCTATGCGATGCTGCTGTCGGACGGCACGGTCGAGCGGATCGAGGTCGAGGAAGCGCCCGGCACCTGCTCGGTCACCTCGGGCGAATCGCTGCTGGAACAGGTCTGAGGCACCCCCGCGCGGCCTGATCGCCGCGCAAGCCCGCGCCCCTGTCCTGGAACAAATGCGTCCGCCCCCCCCCGTTACGGCGGGGGCGCGGATTTTTGCGTGTTTGCACCCCTGCATTCAATTTCAGTTGTTTTTTGCTACTGATCGCGTCACGCTATCCCTTGCGGGCGTATTCCGCGCTCTCAAGGAGGAAAGCATGACCTATTACAGCGGCTTTGTGCTGGCCGTCCCGACTGCCAACAAGCAGGCCTATATCGACCACGCCAAAAGCGCCTGGCCCTATTTCAAGTCGAAGGGCGCGCTGCGCATGGTCGAATGCTGGGGCGAGGACGTGCCGCATGGCAAGGAAACCGACTTCCATCGCGCGACCCGCGCCGGGGACGACGAAACCCCGGTGTTTTCCTGGATCGAATGGCCGGACCGCGCCACGGCGGATGCGGCCTATGCGCAGATGATGAACGATCCTTCGATGCAGCAGATGCCGGAAATGCCCTTCGACGGGATGCGCATGTTCTGGGGCGGCTTCGCCCCGGTCGTGGACGAAAGCTGAGGGGGCGGTCATGTCATATCACGGTCAACCCGTCTGGTTCGAGCTTGCCACCGCGCAGGGTGCGCTGGCCGGGGCCGGGGGGTTCTATGAAGGGATCCTCGGCTGGCAGGTGGTCGATTCGGGGATGGATGGCTTCACCTATCATCTTGCGAAATCCGGCGGCGATATGGTTGCCGGGCTGATGGAGATGCCGCCGGACGTGGCGGAAATGCCGCCGTTCTGGATGGTCTATTTCGCCGTGGACGACGCCGATGCTGCCGCCGCGCGCATCCGCGAGTTGGGCGGGACCATCCACCGCGAACCCGCCGATATCCCCGGCACCGGCCGCTTCGCCATCGCCGCCGATCCGCAGGGGGCCGGTTTCGGCATCCTCTGCCCGCTGCCGATGGACCCGCCCCCGCCCGAAGGTTCGGGCGCGTGGAACCAGCGGAAATCGGGGCATGGCAACTGGATCGAACTTTCGACCAGCGACCCCGCTCTGGGCTTCGACTTCTACGCCGCGCTGCTTGGCTGGCAGAAGGGCGAAGCGATGGATATGGGCGAGATGTGCAGCTATCAGCTTTTCCGCCACAAGGGCACTGACATCGGCGGCATGATGGGGCTGATGGACGCGCCCGCACCTGCTTGGCTGGCCTATTTCGGGGTGGACGACCTTGCCGCGACGATGGCGGCGATCAAGGCGGCGGGTGGCAGCATCGTCACGGGGCCGCACGAGGTGCCCGGTCCCGCGCTGATCGCCGTGGCGCGCGATCCGCAGGGCGCGCATTTCGCTGTCGTCGGGCCGAAGCCCGAAGGCTGAGGGCCGGCGGAAAACGTCGCCTTTCTCTTGGCCTTTCCCGCTTGCTTCGCTAATCCGGGGGCAAGCAAGGGGATTGCCAGATGACGATGGACAAGAACTTCGATGCGCAGGCCGCCGAGGCGCGGATTGCGGCGGAATGGGAAAAGACGAATGCCTTCGCGGCGGGGGCCAATGCCAGGCCCGGCGCCGACAGCTTCTCGGTCGTGATTCCGCCGCCCAACGTCACCGGCAGCCTGCACATCGGCCATGCGCTGAACAATACCTTGCAGGATATCCTGGTGCGCTGGCACCGGATGCGCGGGTTCGACACGCTCTGGCAGCCCGGACAGGACCATGCGGGCATCGCGACGCAGATGGTGGTCGAGCGTCAGATGGCCGAACGCGGCGAGCCGGGCCGCCGCGAGATCGGGCGCGACGCCTTCCTGCAAAAGATCTGGGCGTGGAAGCAGGAATCCGGCGATACGATCGTCAATCAGTTGAAGCGCCTTGGGGCAAGCTGCGACTGGTCGCGCAATGCCTTCACCATGTCCGGCGCCCCCGGGGCGCCCGTGGGCGAAGAAGGCAACTTCCACGACGCCGTGATCAAGGTCTTTGTCGATATGTATGACAAGGGATTGATTTATCGCGGAAAACGCCTGGTCAACTGGGACCCGCATTTCGAGACGGCGATTTCCGACCTTGAGGTCGAGAACCGCGAGGTCGCGGGCCATATGTGGCATTTCAAATACCCGCTGGCAGGTGGCGAGACCTATGAATACGTGGAACGCGACGCCGACGGCAACGTCACCCTGCGCGAGACGCGCGACTATATCAGTATCGCGACGACGCGGCCCGAAACCATGCTGGGCGACGGCGCGGTGGCGGTCCACCCCGACGATGCGCGCTATGCCCCCATCGTCGGCAAGCTGGTGGAGATCCCGGTCGGGCCGAAGGAACACCGCCGCCTGATCCCGATCATCACAGATGAATATCCCGATCCCGACTTCGGCAGCGGCGCGGTCAAGATCACCGGCGCGCATGACTTCAACGACTACGGCGTCGCGATCCGCAACGCTATCCCGCTTTACGCGCTGATGGACACCAAGGGCGCGATGCGCGCGGACGGGTTGTCCTATGCAGAAAGCGCCGGGATCGCGACCCGCGCCGCAAAGGGCGAGGATGTGGGCGACGTCTCGAACGTCAATCTTGTCCCGGACGATCTGCGCGGGCTGGATCGCTTTGACGCCCGCAAGCGCGTGATCGAGCAGATCAATGCCGAGGGGCTGGCCGTCACCTACCTGCACAAGGAAATCGACAAGGAAACCGGGGCCGAGCATCTGGAACGCCGCCCGCTGGTCGAGGCCAAGCCGATCATGCAGCCCTTCGGCGACCGTTCCGGCGTGGTGATCGAGCCGATGCTGACCGATCAGTGGTTCGTCGATACGCCGAAGATCGTCGGCCCCGCCATCGACGCGGTGCGCGACGGGCGGACGAAGATCCTGCCCACGCAGCATGAAAAGGTCTATTTCCACTGGCTGGAAAACATCGAGCCGTGGACCATCAGCCGCCAGCTTTGGTGGGGCCACCAGATCCCGGTGTGGTATGGGCTGGACCTTGCCGCGCCCGGTTTCCAGGACGACGAAGGCGATGGCGCGCTGGATGAGGTCGAAATCTTTGAACTGCTGGCCGACGGGCTGGTCCAGCGCGGCGAATTCCACCATGCCGCCGCGCAGTTTTCCGATGTCGTCGCCCGTTTCCGCGCCGATCTGGCCGACCTGCCCGAGCCGCTGGAGGCCGCCCGCGTGATCGAGGTCGCGGGTCGCGAAGCCGCCATCGACGCCTTTGCCGCAGGGCTGGCCGAATACAACGTGACACAGGACCCGACGAAGCTGGTCTATCCGGTCTGGCGCGACCCGGATGTGCTGGACACCTGGTTCAGTTCCGGTCTCTGGCCCATCGGGACGCTCGGCTGGCCCGAGGACACGCCGGAATTGCAACGCTATTTCCCGACCGATGTGCTGGTGACGGGGTTTGATATCATCTTTTTCTGGGTCGCCCGGATGATGATGATGCAGCTTGCGGTGGTGGATCAGGTGCCCTTCCACACGGTCTACGTCCACGGGCTGGTGCGCGATGAAAAGGGCGCGAAGATGTCCAAGTCCAAGGGCAACGTCATCGACCCGCTGGTGCTGATCGGTGATTTCGGCGCCGATGCGTTGCGCTTTACCCTGACCAGCATGGCCGCGATGGGCCGCGATCCCAAGCTGGGGCCGAAACATGTCGAGGCCAATCGCAATTTCGTCACCAAGATCTGGAACGCCTCGCGGTTTGCGCAGATGAACGGCGTGCGCGGCGGGGTCTCGCGCCCCGAGCCTGCGCATACCGTCAACCGCTGGATCGTCGGCGAGGTGGCGCGCACGCGGCTGGCCTTGGACGAATCGCTGGCTTCGTATCGCTTCAACGACAGCGCGGCGCTGCTTTACGCCTTCGTCTGGGGCAAGGTCTGCGACTGGTATGTGGAATTCGCCAAGCCGCTTTTCGATGGCGAATTCGCGGATGAAACCCGCGCGACGATGGGCTGGGTGCTGGACCAGTGCTATATCATGGCTCACCCGATCATGCCCTTCGTCAGTGAAGAGCTGTGGGCGCTGACCGGGCACCGCGCCAAGATGCTGGTGCATGGCGACTGGCCCGAATATGGCGCGGAACTGATCGACGCGGATGCGGATCGGGAAATGAACTGGGTGATTTCGCTGATCGAGGGGGTCCGCTCGGCCCGTGCGCAGATCGGTGTGCCCGCGGGCGCCAGGCTGGATCTGGTCGTGACCCAGGCCGATGATGCCGCCCGCCGCGCGCTGGACGCAAACGGCCCGCTGATCGGCAAGCTGGCCCGCGTCAATCCCGCGCGCGAAGGCGTGGCGGAACGCGGGATGATCTCGGTTTCTGTCCAGGGGGCCAGCTTCGGCCTGCCGGTGGGCGAGGTGATCGACGTGGCGGCGGAAACCGCGCGGCTGGAAAAGGCCGTGGCCAAGGCCGAAAAGGACGCGACCGGGCTGCGTGGCCGGCTGTCGAACCCGAAATTCATCGCCAACGCGGGCGATGAGGTGGTCGAGGAAACCCGCGACAAGCTGGCCGCGCTGGACGAGGACATCGCCCGCACCCGCGCGGCCCTTGCCCAATTGGGCGAGATGGCGGGTTAAGGGCAGGGGGGTCGTTCGCGCGGCCCTCATTACCCCGCAGGATCGCCGTTTTTCCGCCGGTCCGGCGCACGGCGCGATCACGGCTGGTTCAGCGAGGTTCTCAAGCCCGCAAACTTGCTTTATATTCCGCCGGACAAGGCCGCCAACGAACAGGCCGGGCAGGATAACAGGCATGAAAAAACCCAATGGCAGTTCGCGCGTCGTCGCAGAGAAGCGCGGCTCGGACCCGCAGCGCCCCCGCAAACCCCGTCGCCAGCGCAACAAGAAGCGCGTCGGCAGCGCGGTCACGTCAGGATTCGCGGGCTTCATCTCGCTGATCTGGCGGGTGATCTGGGGGTCGATCTGGCGGCTTGGCCTGACGCTTTTGCTGATTCTGGGCGGCGCCAGCTTCTATTACTATACCACCCTGCCCGAGGCTTCGGCGCTGTTTGACGGGCGCGCGCGCGGCTCGGTCACGATGCTGGACAATGAGGGCCGCGTCTTTGCCTGGCGGGGCGAGACCTTCGGCATGGTCAGCGCCGACAAGATCGCGCCGGTGCTGCGCGATGCCGTCGTCGCGACCGAGGACCGCCGCTTCTACCAGCATTTCGGGGTCGATCCGCGCGGCATCGCCGGCGCGATCCGCATCAACATGGCCGCCGGGCGCGGCCCGCTGGAAGGTCATGGCGGCTCGACCATCACGCAGCAGGTGGCCAAGCTGCTCTGCCTGGGCGAGACCTTCGACCCGATCCAATGGAAGGACGAGGCTGCGTTCGAGGCCGAATGCCGCCGCAGCTCGATCTGGCGCAAGATCAAGGAAGTTCCCTATTCCATTGCTATGGAAGCGAAATATTCCAAGGAAGAAGTTCTCAACATCTATATGAACCGCTCGTATCTGGGTGCAGGCGCGCGCGGGTTCGAGGCGGCCAGCCAGCGCTATTTCGACAAGCCCGCATCCGATGTGAACGCGGCCGAGGCCGCGATGCTGGCCGGTCTGCTGCGTGCGCCCAGCTATTTCGCGCCGACCGCGAACCTTCAGCGTTCGCAGGACCGCGCGCAGGTGATCCTTGGCGTGATGCGCGAAGAGGGCTATCTGGACGACGCCGCCTATCAGGAAGCGCGTGCCAATCCCGCGGTCCTGTCGCGCGCCGCCGCCGCGCGGGCGGGCGGGTATTTCGCCGATTGGGTGATGGAATCCGGCCCCGGCTTCCTGACCAGCGAAACGACCGAGGATGTCACCATCCTGACCACCTTCGACCAGCGCCTGCAAAACGCGGCGGAACGCGCGCTCAACCGCATCTTCGACGAAAAGGTGGCCGAAGGGTCCAAGGCGCAAGCCGCCGTCGTCGTCATGTCCGCCGATGGTGCCGTGCGCGCGATGGTGGGGGGGCGCGACAGCACCGTGGCGGGCGTCTTCAACCGCGCGACGCAGGCCAAGCGGCAGACGGGATCCAGCTTCAAGCCCTTTGTCTTTGCCGCCGCGCTGGACCAGGGTTATGGCCCGAACGACCTGGTGACCGACGGGCCGCTGACGATCAACGTCCCCGGCTCGCGCCCCTGGTCGCCGCAGAACTACAGCCGCAATTTCCGCGGGCAGGTGACGCTGACCACGGCCTTGGCGCAATCGCTGAACACCGCGACCATCCGCCTGCAAGAGGCCGCGGGCCGCGACGCCGTGCGCCGCGTGGCCGAGGATTTCGGCTTTGCCAGCAACCTGGCGCGCGGTCCTTCGCTGGGCCTGGGCGTGTCGGAATCGACGCTGCTGGAAATGACCGGCGCCTATGCGGGGATTCGCAACGGCGGTTCCGCCGTCAAGCCCTATGGCCTGATCGAACTGCGCATCCAGGGCGACGACCAGCCGCTGATCGGGCAGGCGGGCGGGATCGGGACGCGCGTGATTTCGCAGAACTCGGCGCGGCAGTTGATCGGGATGATGAAGCAGGTGATCGACAACGGCACCGGCGGGCGCGCAAGGCTGCCCGGACGCGAGGCGGCGGGCAAGACCGGCACGACCTCCAGCTATCGCGATGCGTGGTTCATCGGCTTTACCGATCAATATGTGACCGGCGTCTGGATGGGCTATGACGACAACACCCCGCTGCAAGGCGTGACCGGCGGCGGCCTTCCGGCCGAGATCTGGCAGGCCGTCATGACCGAAATCCACGAGGGCCTGCCTGCCAACCCCCTGGGCAGCTTCGACCCCGATCTGGATCGCGCGGTTCCCAACGTCATCAGCGCCGGGCCGGACGGCACCGCCGACCCGCTGGCCGCCGCGCTGTCGCAGGCGCTTGGCCAGCCCTCCCCGCAGAACGTCGTCCAGGAGCAGCCTGCCGACGGTCAGGTAACGGCGCCCCAGATTCCCGGCGAGACGACATCGAGCGACTGGGGCGAGGATCCGCCGCCGCTGACGCCCGACGCCCCGGTCGAAGACGACGCCCTGTCCCGTGCCTTGCGGGGCATCGACGGGGTCTATTGACGAAAAGGCGCGTCTTTTTTTTGGGTCGGGCCGTCTTGGGGCAAGACTTTCGTAATCTTTATGCGCCATTATTCGCGAATGGGCGCCGGATTTCGCCGCGCAGGCTTTTGCGGTGGCGCCGCATGGGATAAGGGACGGCGCATGGGCATGGCCCTTGTGCAGTTGTTAAAGGTTTACGGGTTATGGCCACGCCGCCGATGCGACATGATGGCAAAGCGGAACTGCGTCGCGCACGCGGCCTGACCTGGCATCTTTTCCTGTTCGTCGGGATTTTCTCTGCTGCCGTGAACCTGTTGATGCTGACCGGGCCGCTGTTCATGTTGCAGGTCTACGACCGTGTGCTGGCCAGCCGCTCGGTCGAGACGCTGACGGCGCTGTTCATCCTGGTCGTCTTCCTGTTCACGCTGATGGGCGTGATCGACGTCGCGCGAAACCGCATCATGTCGCGGGTCGCCGCCCGGTTCCAGGAACGGATGGAGCCTCGGGTCTTCGCCGCCGCCTTGCAGGACGGTGCGGCCAGCGGCAGCGACGCGGTGACGCAAGGCAGCCTGCGCGACCTTGAGGCGGTGCAGCGCATGATCGCCTCGCCCGTGATGATGGCCTTTTTCGACATTCCCTGGGCGCCCGTCTTTCTGGCCGCCGTCTTCATGTTCCATCCGCTGCTGGGCGTGGTCGCGCTGGGCGGAATGGTGATCCTGGTCTGCGCGACCCTGCTTAATCAATGGCTTGGCCGGGTGCCGCTGCAAGCGGGCAGCATCGCGGGCCAGCGGGCGGACCGGATGGCCGACCTCTACCGGCAAGAGGGCGAGATCGTCGAATCGCTGGGCATGCGCGGCGCGGCCTTCCACCGCTGGCAAGAGGCGCGCGATGCCGCGACCGAGGCGACGATGCTGGGCAGCGACCGCGCGACCGGCTTCACGGTGTTTTCCCGCACCTTCCGGCTGTTTTTGCAAAGCGCCATGCTGGCCGTCGGCGCATGGCTGGTCTTGCAGCAAGAGGTGACGCCGGGCGCAATGATCGCCTCGTCCATCCTGATGGGCCGCGCGCTGGCCCCGATCGAGCAGATCGTCGGCGGCTGGCCGATGTTCCAGCGCGCGCGCGACGGATGGGACCACCTGTCCGGCCTGCTTTCGCGCCGCCCGCCCGTCGTGGGCCGCACCCCCCTGCCGCGCCCCGAGGCGCGGATCGAGGCCGCCCAGGTCTCGGTCGTGCCGCCGGGACAAAGCTCGCCCGTCCTGCGCGGCGTCGGCTTCGGCCTTGCGCCGGGGCAGGCGTTGGGCGTGATCGGGCCTTCGGGGTCGGGCAAAAGCACCCTTGCGCGCGCGCTGATCGGGGCATGGCCGATCGCAACCGGCTCGATCCGGCTGGGCGGTGCGACGCTGGACCAATACGAACCCGACGTGCTGGGCAGCCTGATCGGTTACCTGCCCCAGCAGGTGACGCTGTTCGATGGCACCATCGCCGAAAACATCGCCCGGCTGTCGCCCGCGCCCGACCCGCAGCGCGTCGTCGCCGCCGCGCGGGCGGCTGCGGCGCATCAGATGATCCTGGACCTGCCGCAGGGCTACGACACGCAGATCACGCAGACCGGGGGGCGGCTGTCGGGCGGGCAGATCCAGCGCATCGGCCTTGCCCGCGCGCTTTACGCCGACCCGGTGCTGTTCGTTCTGGATGAGCCGAATTCGAACCTGGACAACGAAGGGTCCGAGGCGCTGAACGTCGCCATCAGGACCATCAAGGCGCGCGGCGGCGCCGTCATCATCATGGCCCATCGTCCTGCCGCCATCACGGAATGCGAATTGCTGCTGGTGCTGGATCACGGAATGCGGCGTGCCTTTGGCCCGCGCGACGAGGTGCTGCGCCAGATGGTCAGGAATGCCGAACAGATCAGCCAGTCCCAGGGCAAGGGCGGAGGCGTGCTATGACCCCGACACCCCCCACCCGGCAGGCGCCGGTCGAAAAACCCGCCACTGGCGCGGGCAACCGCATCCTGCGCGCGAAGCCCGCCGACAGCGTCGAGGCTGCCGGCCCCCGGGCGCGGGAACGCTGGTCGGCGCGCGGCTCGATCATCGTCGGGCTTATCGGGATCGCGGTCCTGTTCGGCGGCTTCGGCATCTGGTCCTCGACCGCGCGGATCGCGGGCGCGGTCGTCGCCTCGGGACAAGTCGAGGTCGAGCAGCGCAGGCAGGTGGTCCAGCACCCCGATGGCGGCGTGGTGCAGGAAATCACCGTCCGCGATGGTCAGACCGTCGAGGCCGGCCAGCCCCTGATCGTGCTGGACGGCACGATGCTGCACACCGAACTGGCCATCGTCGAGGGGCAATATTACGAGATCCTTGCCCGCCGTGGCCGGTTGGAGGCCGAGCGGGCCGACCGCGGCAGCATCGCCTTTCCCGACGAATTGCTGGCCGAGGCGGCGGGAAGCCCCACGCTGGCCGCGCTGATATCGGGACAGCAGAGCCTTTTCAATGCCCGGCGCGAAACGCTGGAACAGTCGCTTGGCCAGCTTGCCAAGCAATCCGAACAGGTCGCATCCCAGATCGAGGGCATCGACGCGCAAAGCGCCGCGCTGGACAAGCAGCGGGGCTTCATCCTGCAAGAGCTGGAAAGCCAGCGTTCGCTTCTGGACCGCGGACTTGCCCAATCCGCGCGGGTGCTTGGCCTTGAACGCGAGGCCGCGCGGCTGGAGGGGCAATTGGGCGAAATCGCTGCGCAGCGTGCGCAATCGGTGACGCGCCTGACCGAAATCGACCTGCTGCGGCTGGAAAAGAGCGCCGAACGGCGTGAGCAGGCCGAATCCGAACTGCGCGACCTCGGCTATCGCGAGTTGGAACTGGCCGAGCGGCGCCGGGGCCTGCGCGAACAGATCTCGCGCCTGGAAATCCGCGCGCCGGTGTCGGGTGTCATCCAGGAAATGCAGGTGACCACGCCGCGCTCGGTCGTTCGCGCGGCCGAACCGATCCTGTATCTGATCCCGCAGGACCGCCCGCTGGTCATCGCCGCGCGCATCAACACCATCAACATCGACGAGGTTCACGCGGGCCAGAACGTCGTGCTGCGTTTCTCGGCTTTTTCCTCGCGCACCACGCCCGAGATCGAGGGTGTGCTTGAGCGCGTCTCGCCCGATGCGTTGATGGATGAGGTGACGCGGGTATCATACTACCGTGGTGAGGTCTCGATCCCGGTGCAGGAAATCCTCAAGCTGGGCGATCGCGCGCTGGTCCCCGGCATGCCGGTCGAGGTCTACATACAGACCGGCGAACGCAGCCCGCTTGCCTATCTGATGAAACCCCTGACCGACTATTTCACCCGCGCCTTCCGCGAACAGTAATCCCTGCGGGGCCGGATGGCATCCCAGGGCCTGCAAAGCGGTCAACATGCCGGCCAAGGGCGAAAAGGGCGCGATGTTGTTGATCGCGAGGATCGGGAAATCCAGCATTCCCGTCGCGGCGGCGGTCACAGTGCCCCGCTTGTCGTCAAGCTGGCTGCTGGAACGGCCTCAGGCGACGCGGGCCGTGACGAAATCGGCCAGATCGGCCAGCATATCGCGCAGATCACCCTGCGGGACGGCGTCCAATGCCTGCCTTGCGCGGGCGGCCCAGTCCAGCGCATCGCGGCGCCCGGCCTCCAGCGCACCGTGGCGGGCCAGCAATTCCAGCGCATGTTCCAGGTCGCCCTCGCGCTGGTCGCCCGCCTCGATGGTGCGCGACCAGAAGGCGCGCTCCTCCGCATCGGCGGCGGCGACGGCCTTGATAACGGGCAGGGTCAGCTTGCGTTCGCGGAAGTCGTCGCCGGTGTTCTTGCCGATCGTCTCGGCCACCCCGCCGTAATCCAGCAGGTCGTCGACGATCTGGAAGGCGATCCCAAGCGCGTCGCCGTAATCGCGCAACGCGCGGATCTGCACCTCGGTCGCACCGGCGATGACCGCACCCACCTCGGTCGCGGCGGCAAACAGCGCCGCTGTCTTGCCACGCACGACCTTGATATAGGTGTCCTCATCCGTGCGCAGGTTCTGCGCGGCGCTGAGTTGCAGAACCTCGCCCTCGGCGATGGTGGCGCTGGCATTGGACAGGATTTCCAGGATGCGCAGGCTGCCCGTCTCGACCATCATCTGGAAGCTGCGGCTCAGCAGATAATCGCCCACCAGCACGCTGGACTTGTTGTCCCACAGCAGGTTGGCGGTTGGGCGACCCCGGCGCTGCCGGCTTTCGTCGACGACATCGTCATGCAGCAGGGTCGCGGTGTGGATCAGTTCAACCGTGGCGGCCAGCAGGTGGTGATGATCGCCACGGTATCCGAACAGCCGGGCCGAGGCGATCGTCAGCAGCGGGCGCAACCGCTTGCCCCCGGCGCCCAGCAGATGGGCCGTGACCTCGGGGATGCGGGGCGCGTGTTCGCTGGCCATGCGCTGTTGCAGCAGCCCGTCCACGGCGGCCATGTCCTGCGCAAGCAACCCGGAAAGCCGGTCCAGCGGCTTGGCGACCTGATCGTTCATACCCATCAGCATTCCTTTCGCAGACATGCCATTGCCACGGCATGGACAGTTTCGCAACTGCCGCGTAACCTTTTCTTGCCATGAAGGAATTGCTGCGCACGACCGACCCCCTGCTTGTGACCCGGGCCGCCGATCTTTTGGCATCGGAGGGCATCACCGCTTTTCCCCTGGACCAGCACATGAGCGTGCTGGAAGGCTCGCTGGGGATCTTGCCGCGGCGGCTGATGGTGATCGACCGGGATTTCTTCATGGCGCGCGCGATCTTGCGCGACAACGGCATCGAATGAATCCGTCGGTCGCGAACGGATTCCTGGGCGGGCGGTTGCGGCTGTGGCAACCGGCGCGCGGCTATCGTTCGGGCGCGGATGCGGTGATGCTGGCTGCCGCATGCCCCGCCAGGCCGGGCGAGCGGGTGCTGGAACTGGGTTGCGGGGCAGGGGTGGCGTTGTTTTGCCTTGGCGCGCGCGTCCCCGGCCTGCATCTGGCGGGGTTGGAGTTGCAGCCCGAATATGCAGGTCTCGCGCGGCGGAATGCCCAGGAAAACGGGATCGAGGCGCAAATCTATCAGGGCGATCTGGCGCAGATGCCCCCCGCGCTGCGCCAGCAGGCATTCGACCATGTCATCGCCAACCCGCCCTATTTCACCGCCGGGACCGAAGCGCCCGATCAGGGCCGCGGCACCGCGCGACACGAAAGCACCGCGCTTGCGCTTTGGGTCCGGGCCGGGCTGCGGCGCCTGCGCCCCGGCGGCTGGCTGACCGTCATCCAGCGAATCGACCGGCTTGGCGAATTGCTGGTGGCGCTGGAAGGTGCGGCGGGGGGCGTGACGATCCTGCCCATTGCCGCGCGCGCGGGCCGTCCCGCCGGTCGAGCGATCGTGATCGCGTGCAAGGGCGGGAAAGCACCGCTTCGCTTGCTCGCCCCTTTCGTCATGCATGAAAAAGCCCAGCATTTCGAGGATGCTGAGGACCTGACATCGGCTGCGCAGCAGGTTCTGCGCGAAGGCCGGGGAATCGATCTGGGCTTGCGCTAAATCAAGTGACAGGAAGATGAAACTGTGGTGAACTCATCCTGTTCGACCAAGAAAACAGGAGGACGGCATGTCGGTTGCTTCCCATGTGGAGGAACTTCGCAAGAAACACCAATCTCTCTCGGATGCGGTCAAGGCTGCCGAACGCAGTCCCGCAGCGGATAGCGTCAGCATCAACCAGATGAAGAAAGAGAAAATGCGTCTGAAGGAAGAGATTATCCGACTGTCGCACTGATCGACGCCACGACGGAAAAACCATGACGGAAAACATGAACGGCCCGCAGAAAACTGCGGGCCGTTTTGCGATCAGGGTCCGGTGATCTGCGGCATTTCTTCAATCTATTGAATCGCCGGAATGCCGTAGAAACCTGTGGGTTGCCGTTCTTACGCGAAGAACTGCCCGCCATTGGCGGAGATTGTGGAACCTGTGATGAATCC
>NZ_CAMEFG010000052.1 GCF_945915435.1 uncultured Paracoccus sp.
GCGCCCGGTCAGCTACCAGAACATCCCCGACGAACTGTTGCCCCACGATCTGCGCTGAGCGCGGAATCGGCCCCTATCTGCTGGCCCGATATCTACAGGCCCGATATCTACGGATCGCCATGCCCCGATCGCTGCGGGCATGGCGATCCGCCACCGGCTGGCGCGGCAATTCCCCCCATGCCGCGATCCGGCCAACCGGCCATATTGCGGCGGTGTCTTGCCGCCGTCCTGACCACGCGCTACCAGACGGGTTTTGATCCGTTGCCAGAACCGGGAATCCGCTGCAAACTCACCTTCCGGCTTTGGAAATCGCGCCCCTGCGGGATCTGGGGTGAAACGTGGTAAATATTGGGGGGAACAATGTCCCAGCAAGTAAAACCGCCCGCGCGGCCATCCTTTCCGATGAAGCCGGTCCCGATTCTGATCGGGCTTGCCGTCTTTGCCCTGCTGCTGATCCTGCCCGCCCCCGAGGGGCTGACGATCGAGGGCTGGCGGGTCGTCGCCATGGCCAGCCTGATGATCGTGTGGTGGATCACCGAGGCCCTGCCCGTTCCCGCGACCGCGCTCTTGCCGGTGGCCTTGCTGCCGACGCTTGGCGCGACCAGCGGCGGGGCGGCGACGGCGCCTTATGGCGATCCGGTGATCTTCCTGTTCATGGGCGGCTTCTTCCTGGCGTTGGCGATGGAGAAGTGGAACCTGCACCGCCGCGTGGCGCTGAACATCATCTCGCGCACCGGCTCTCAGCAGCACCGGATCATCGGCGGCTTCATGATCGCGACCGCCTTCTGTTCGATGTGGGTGTCCAATACAGCGACCGCCGTGATGATGTTGCCCGTGGCGATGTCGGTCGCCAAGCTGATCGAGGACAGGGGCGGGTCGCGCAAATTTTCGCTGGCGCTGATGCTGTCCATCGCCTACGCCGCCTCGATCGGGGGCGTGGGCACGCTGATCGGGACGCCGCCCAACGCGCTTCTGGCCGGGGCGCTGAACCAGTCCTATGGCTATGACATCGGTTTCGCGCGTTGGATGATCGTGGGCGTGCCGGTCATGCTGCTGATGCTGGCCGGGTCGTGGCTGTTCCTGACGCGCATCTCGATCCGGCTGGAGCGTGGCGAGATCGAGGGTGCGGACGAGCTGTTCCGCTCGCAACTGGACGGCCTGGGTTCCTGGAGCAAGGCCGAGATCCGCGTGGGCATCGTCTTTCTGATCACGGCGGCGGCATGGGTGTTCCGCACCTTCCTTGACGACTACATCCCCGGCCTGACCGATACCTCGATCGCGATCATCGCGGCGCTGGCGCTGTTTCTCATCCCTTCGGGGGCCAGGCATGGCGGCGCGCTGGTCGATTGGTCCACCGCGCGCAACCTGCCCTGGGACGTGCTGATCCTTTTCGGCGGCGGCCTCAGCCTTGCGGCGGCGGTCGTCTCGACCGGGGTCGATGGCTGGGTGGGCGCCCAGATCGGGTCTTATGCGCAGGTCCTGCCCATCCTGGGGATCGTCGTGCTGGTGTCGGTCGTGGTGCTGGTGCTGACCGAGTTCACCTCGAACACAGCGACCGCCGCGGCCTTCATTCCCATCGTCGGCGCGCTTGCCGTCAGCCTGAGCGAAAACCCGCTGCTGCTGACGGTTCCGGCGGCGCTGGCGGCCTCGATGGCCTTCATGCTGCCGGTGGCGACCCCGCCGAACGCCATCGTCTTCGGCTCGGGCAAGGTCACGATCCGGGAAATGGCGCGGGAAGGGCTGTGGCTGAACCTGCTGGCGCTGATCGCCATCAGCGGGCTGGCCTATTGGCTGATGATCGCCTTCTTCGGCATCACCCTGGGCGAGTTGCCCGAATGGGCCACCCCGGCGGCGCGGGGATGACGAAAGGGGTGGCCCGCGACGGGCCACTCCGGAAGCCTGATCGGAACCCGGCGTTTTCGGCGAAGGGCCTATCCCGGCCGGGCCGCCACGGTGGCGCGCTGGTGAACCAGCAGCGACCCCAGCCCCGAAACCGCGATCAGCACCAACCCCGCCAGCGACACGAGGTCGGGCCAGTCGCCGAATACGACGATCCCGATCCCGGTGGCTGAAATCAACTGGCTGTAGACCAGCGGTGCGATCAGGCTGGCCTCGGCCTTGCGGCTGGCCATGACCAGCAGGTAATTGCCCACGGCCGAGCCGAGCGCGCTGACAAGAAGCAGCAACAGCAAGGGCGCATCGGGCGCGGGAAAATCGGACTGCAGGCCGAAGGGCGTCAGGGCGATGGTGCCGATCAGCAGTTGCGAGATCAGCAGGAACCGCGGCCGGAACGCCCCCGCCAGGGTGCGGGTCATGACGAGGTAGGCGCCGTAGAAGGTGCCCGCCGCCAGTGCGAAACCCATGCCCAGGGAACTGCCGAAACCGGGCTTGACCACCAGCATCACCCCCGCGAAGCCAAGCCCCAGCAGAAGGCTGCGCTGCGCCGACGGCCGCTCGCCCAGAAACAGGATCGCAAGGATATAGGACACCACCGGGCCGACGAAGAAGGCGCCGAAGACATTGGCGATCGGTTCGGTCCTCAGCGCCGTCAGGATGCAGCAGATCCCGCAAGTGATCAGCGCGGCCCTCAGCAGCACGCGCCGGTTCAGCAAGGCGGGCAGTTCCTGCCGGGACAATCCGCTGAACGGCAGCAGGATCAGCGCGCCCACGAAGAACCGCGACCATGCCACGATGAAGGGGTCCACGCCGCCGCCTGTCAGCAGCTTGCCCGCCGTATCCCCGACGACCACGCAGGTCACCGCGATGAATACGGTCGCAATCAATCGTAGCAAATCCGGCCTGTGGGTCATCATCGTTCCCGGGATGTGGAATTGGGGACCTTGCACTGTTGCGTGGTGGAATGGAAGGTCGGGGGAAGCCTTTGCACGGCGGGCGGAAACGGCGGCTAGCTTCCCGCCAGCCTGCGGTAATTCGCGACCAGATCGTTGAACCGCTCGCCCTGAACCGAGATATGCGCCATCAGCGCCTGCGCAGCGCGGACGCTGTCGCCCTGTTCCAATGCGGCGAAGATCTCGCGATGTTCGGCCAGCGATTGCGCCACGCGCCCGCGCACGTCCAGCTGCATCCGTCGGAAGGGGCGCAGGCGCTGATGCAGCCGCGCGGCCTCGACGGCCAGGAAAGAGTTGCCCGAGGCGCGATAGATCGCCTCGTGGAAACGCTGGTTCGCGGCATAGTAACCGGCAATGTCTTGCGCATCCGCGCGATCTTCGCAATCGTTCAGCGCCGCGTTCAGTTCGGCCAGTTGGTCCGCGTCGATCCGCCGCGCGGCGTAGCGGCCGCAGATCGCCTCGACCTCGGCCATGACCTGGAACATCTCGATCACCTCTTCCAGCGAGGGGTAATGCACGAAGACGCCCCGGCGATGTTCGTGCCGCACCAGCCCCGAGGCGGAAAGCATCCGCAGCGCCTCGCGCAGGGGCGTGCGCGAGACGCGGAATTCATCGGCAAGGCTTTGTTCGTCAAGCCTTTCGCCGTGGCGATACTGGCCCATCACGATACGCTCGGTCAGCGCGTCGCGGATCGTCTCGGCAGGGCGCTGAAGGGGTGATCCGTCCATCTCGAATACTTTCATGCGATCCTTGTATACAAAATAGTTGACATCCGCATACGCGGCAATGACTAATATCAACATAAGGGAACGGAGGCCCTTTCAGGGAGGAAAATCATGGGTATCGCAAGAATGGCCGCCGCAGGGCTGGCCCTGACCATCGGACTTGCCGCGCAGGCCGGCGCCAAGGAATTGCGCCTGTCGCATCAGTTCGCCGTGGGCGACCTGCGCCACAAGGTCGCCGAGATGATCGCGCAGGACGTTGCCGCCGCCGATGTGGACCTGTCGATCCGCATCTTTCCGGCAAGCTCGCTGTTCAAGGCCAACGACCAGTATATGCCGCTCAGCCGGGGGCAACTGGACATGACGCTGCTTCCGCTGTCCTATGCGGGCGGGCAGCAGCCGGTCTATAACCTGACGCTGTTTCCGGGCCTGATCAAAAGCCACGAACACGCCCGCCGCGTCAACGATTCCGAGTTCATGCAGGAACTGGAAACCGTCCTGAACGATGACGACATCACGACGCTGGCGCGCGGTTATCTGGCGGGCGGCTTCGCCTCGGTCGATGGTTGCGTGACCCATCCCGACGACGTGAAGGGCCGCACCGTCCGCGCCGCCGGAAAGGGGTTCGAGGAAATGCTGGCCGCCGCCGGGGCCTCGATCGCCTCGATGCCGTCGTCGGAAAACTACAACGCCATGCAGCAGAAGATCCTTCAGGCGCTGAATACCTCGTCCTCGTCCTTCGTGTCCTTCCGCCTTTACGAGATCGTGGACTGCTACACCCCCGCGACGGATGAAGCCTTGTGGTTCATGTATCAGCCGGTCCTGATCAACAAGACCACCTTCGACGACCTGACCCCCGAACAGCAGCAGGCCCTGCGCGACGCATCCGCCCGCGCCGAGGACTGGTATGCCGAGGAAGCCGCGAAAGAGGACGCCGCATCCGTCGAGGTCTTCCGCAACGCGGGCGTCGAGATCGCCGAGATGACGGAAGAGGACAGACAGGCCTGGCTTGATCTTGCGCAGGAATCTTCCTTCGCGATCTTTGCCCGCGAGGTGCCGGACGGGCAGCGTTGGCTGGATCTTGCCACCTCGGTCGAATAGGCGGGGCCGTCCATGTCGGGAAAACTGATTTCCGTCCCTGCGCGGGACGGGGGCAACCGCTTCATCCGCGCGGTGCATATGGTCTCGACCGTCTCGGGCTGGACCGCCGCCGCGCTGCTGGTCGTCAGCCTTGCCATCACCTGCCAGATGATCGTCTCGCGCCATTTCCTGGGCAATTCGACGATCTGGCAGACGGAAACCGTGATCTTCCTGGTCATCGCCGCGATCTGCCTGGGCCTGCCCTATGTCCAGCTTCTGCGCGGGCATGTGAACGTCGATCTGCTGCCGATGATGATGCCGCCGGGGCTGCGCTTCTGGTGGAAGGTCGTGGTGATGATCACGACGATGGCCGTGATCGCGCTGATGGCGTGGTATTCCTACGATTACTGGCATCAGGCCTATCAGCGCAACTGGCGCTCGCCCAGTGTCTGGGGTCCGCGGCTGTGGATCGTCTGGACGGCCATGCCGCTGGGCTTCGGGCTGCTGCTTTTGCAACTGATCGCCGATTTCGTCGCGCTCTTGCGCGGCCATGACCAACCCTTCTGGCTGGAGGAAGGCTGATGGACCCGCTTACCCTTGGCGCGCTGGTCGCCGTCGCGACCGTGCTGATCCTGTTCAGCGGCATTTCGGTGGGGGTCGGCCTGCTGGTCGTCTCGGCGCTGTTCCTGCTGATCTTCGACGGCACCCGCTCGCTTGAGATGATGCCCGAGATCTTCTTCGCCGATCTCAACTCCTTCACCATCCTGTCGATCCCGATGTTCATCGTGATGGGCGCGGCCATCGCCTCGACCCGCGCAGGCGCCGATATCTTCGAGGCCATCGAGCGCTGGCTGACCCGCGTGCCGGGCGGGCTGGTGGTGTCCAACATCGGCGCCTGCGCACTTTTCGCGTCCATGTCGGGTTCGTCCCCCGCGACCTGCGCGGCCATCGGCAAGATGGGCATCCCCGAGATGCGCAAGCGCGGCTATCCCGACGGGGTGGCGGCGGGGTCCATCGCGGCGGGCGGCACGCTGGGCATTCTGATCCCGCCCTCGGTCACGATGATCGTCTACGGGATCGCGACCGAGACCTCGATCGGGCGACTGTTCCTTGCCGGGCTGGTGCCGGGGATCATGCTGGCGCTGATCTTCATGGCATGGTCGATTTTTGCAAGCTGGCGCGCGGGCGGGGTGCATGTGTTCAGCGCGCGCAGCTACAGCCTTGCGGAAAAGCTCGAGGTGCTGCCGCGCGTCGTGCCCTTCCTGATCGTGGTCGGGCTGGTGCTTTATTCGATGTATGGCGGGATCGCCACGACATCCGAAACGGCGGCGGTCGGCGCGACGCTGTGCCTGATCATGGCGATCATCATCTATCGCATGTGGAGCCCGCACAAGATCTGGGCCGTGCTGCGCGACAGCACCCGCGAAAGCATCATGATCCTGTTCATCATGGCGGGGGCGGGGGTGTTTGCCTACATGATGTCCTCGCTGTTCATCACCCAGACCATCGCGGCATGGATCGCCGAGCTTGAGGTCAACCGCTGGGTGCTGATGGGGCTGATCAATCTGCTGCTGCTGTTCGCGGGCTTCTTCCTGCCGCCGGTCGCGGTGATCCTGATGACCGCGCCGATCCTGATGCCGATCCTGATCGCGGCGGATTTCGACCCCTACTGGTTCGCGGTCATCCTGACGATTAACCTCGAAATCGGGCTGATCACGCCGCCGGTGGGGCTGAACCTCTTCGTCATCAACTCGATCGCGCCGGAAATCTCGCTGCGCACCATCCTGCTGGGCTCGCTGCCCTATGTGATGTGCATGGTGCTGGCCATCGTGATCCTGTGCTTCTTCCCGTGGATCGCGACGGGGCTGCCCGATCTGCTGATGGGTCCGGCGGTCGGGGGGTTCTGACATGGGCCGGTTCAGCTTCTTCAGCGAGATCGTGACCGGGCTGCTGGAGCGCACCCCCTTCGGCGCGCCCGAGGGCACGGACCAGACCCTCGACGCGCTTTGCCACGCCCTGCTGTCGGGGCGGGGCGAGATCTCGGGCAAGCGCGTGGCGCAGGATATCCTGTCGCGTTACAAGGGGCTTGATGCGGGCGAACGCCTGGCCTTCTTCCGCCTGATGGCGCAGGGGATGGACGTGGACACCAAGGCCGTCATACGTGCGGCCGAGGCTTATGGCAAGGCCCCCACCGGGGCCAGCTATGCCGGGCTTGCCGATGCGGCCGAGCCGCCGCGGCAGGAATTCCTGCGCCGGCTCAACCAGGCGCCGGGGGCGACGCTGGAACTGGTGCGGATGCGGCTGGACCTGCTGGGCGTCCTGCACGATCACCCGGAACTCGCGCCGCTGGACCTGGACTTCATCCACCTGTTCCGGTCGTGGTTCAATCGCGGCTTTCTGGTCCTGCGCCGCATCGACTGGCACACGCCCGCCAACATCCTTGAAAAGATCATCGCCTATGAGGCGGTCCATGCGATCAACGACTGGTCCGACCTCCAGCGCCGCCTGCTGCCCGAGGACCGGCGCTGCTTCGCCTTCTTCCACCCCGCCATGCTCGAAGAACCGCTGATCTTCGTCGAGGTCGCGCTGTGCAAGGGCATTCCCGGCTCGGTCCAGTCCCTGCTGGCCGAAACCCGCACGCCCCTGCCGCTGGCTCAGGCGGATACGGCGGTGTTCTATTCGATCTCGAACTGTCAGGAGGGGCTGCGCGGCATTTCCTTCGGCAATTCGCTGATCAAGCAGGTGGTCGAGGAATTGCGGCAGGAGTTGCCCCATCTGGACAGTTTCGTCACGCTGTCGCCGATACCGGGGCTGATGCGCCATCTGGCGTCGCAGGAGGGTGAGGCCCCCCGCGCCATCGCCCGCGCCGCGAAGGCGGGCGACCGCAAGCGGCTTGAGGCGATGGGTCCGCAGATCAGGCTGGCCGCCGCCGATTATCTGGTGAACGCCAAGCGCGGGGCGGCGCCGCTGGACCCCGTGGCGCGCTTCCATCTGGGCAACGGCGCGCTGATCCACCGGGTCCATGCGGGCGCCGACATCTCGGACAACGGCATCCGCCAGTCGGCTGGTGCGATGGTGAGCTATCTCTACGATCTCGCGCGGGTCGAGGCCAATCACGAGGGTTTCGCGACCGCAAACCGGGTCGTAATCTCGAAAGAGATCAAGACCCTGCTTCAGACCGGCGCGGCACAAGGAAAACAGACATGACCAATCCGCTTTACGACGCCCTGATCGCCCCGCAGATCGAAAACGATGCGCCGCTGCTTTACCTGCAAGGCGGGGGCGATGTGACGGGCCGCGACTTTGCCGCGCAGGCGCATCGCTTTGCCCATGCGCTGAAGGGGCTGGGGCTGAAACCCGGCGACCGGCTGGCCGTGCAGATCGCGAAATCACCCGAGGCGCTGGCGCTTTACGCCGCAGCACTTGCCGGGGGCTTCGTCTTTCTGCCGCTGAACACCGCCTATACCCCCGACGAGGTCGCCTATTTCGTCGAGAACTCGGGCGCGGCGCTGCTGGTGGGCGATCCCGCCAGGGCCGACACGCTGGCCCCCGTCGCCGAGCGCCTCAAGGCACAGTTCCAGACGCTGGACGGCGCGGGCGGGGGCAGCCTGACCGATCTTGCGGCGAACGAACCCGCCAGCTTTGACGCCACGCCGCGCGGCCGCGACGACCTGGCCGCGATCCTCTACACCTCGGGGACCACGGGGCGGTCGAAAGGGGCGATGCTCAGCCAGTCGAACCTGCTGGAAAACGCGCAGGTGCTGGCGCAGGAATGGCGCTTCACCGATCAGGACGTGCTGCTGCACGCGCTGCCGATCTTTCACACGCATGGGCTGTTCGTCGCCTCCAACGTGTCGCTGCTGACGGGCGGGCGGATGATCTTCCTGCCCGGCTTCAAGGCTGCCGAGGTGGTCGAACTGCTGCCCCGCGCCACGGCCATGATGGGGGTGCCGACCTTCTACACCCGCCTGCTGGACGACCCTGCCTTCGACCGCGACCTGACGCGGCACATGCGGCTGTTCACCTCGGGCTCGGCCCCCCTGCTGGCCGAAACGCATCGCCAGTTCGAGGATCGCACCGGCCACCGCATCCTGGAACGCTACGGTATGACGGAAACGAACATGTCCACCTCGAACCCCTATGAGGGCGAGCGGCGGGCGGGCACGGTCGGCTTCCCCCTGCCGGGGGTCGAACTGCGCATCACCGACCCCGACACTGGCGAGGAACTGCCCCAAGGCACCCCCGGCATGATCGAGGTGCGCGGCCACAACGTCTTTCAGGGCTATTGGCAGATGCCCGAAAAGACCGCCGAGGAGTTGCGCGAGAACGGCTTTTTCATCACCGGCGACATCGGGGTGATCGACGCGGATGGCTATGTCTCGATCGTCGGGCGGCAGAAGGACCTGATCATCTCGGGCGGCTACAACATCTATCCCAAGGAGATCGAACTGCTGCTGGACGAACAGCCCGGCGTGCTGGAAAGCGCGGTGATCGGCACCCCCCACCCCGATTTCGGCGAGGGCGTCGTGGCCGTGATCGTCCCCGAACCGGGCCATGCCCCCACGCCCGAGGCGCTGGAGGCCGCCATCGCCCCCCAACTTGCCCGCTTCAAGCAGCCCAAGCGCTATGTTCTGACCGACAGCCTGCCGCGCAACACGATGGGCAAGGTCCAGAAGAACCTGCTGCGCGAGGAATACAAGAACAGCTTCACGGGCTGAAGGCCGGGGCCGTGCCGGAAGGGCGCTTTCGCTTGACTGGCGGGGCTGGCTGCGCTTCCCTGCCGCACCGCGGCACAGGAGGCAGGCATGGAACACAGGCGGATCGGCAATCGCAGCGTCGGGGCCATCGGGTTTGGCGCGATGAGTTTCGGCGGTATGTTCGGCCCCACGGATGAGGCGAGTTCGCTGGCCTGCCTGGACGCCGCGCTCGATGCGGGCATCAGCCATTTCGACACCGCCGACATCTACGGCATGGGCCTGTCCGAGGAAATCATCGGCAGGTGGGGGCGCAGGGACATTCACCTGGCCACGAAATGCGGCATCGTCAGCGGGCCGCCGCGTCATGTGCGCAACGACGAAGCCTATATCCGCCAATGCCTTGAAGGCTCGCTTCGCAGGCTGAGGCGCGAGCATGTCGATCTTTACCACATCCATCGCCGCCAACCCGAGATCCCGGTCGAGGAGCTGGCCGGAACCATGTCGAAGCTGGTGCAGGAAGGCAAGATCGGCGGCTATGGCCTGTCCGAGGTCGCGCCCTCGACCCTGCGCCGCGCCCATGCCGAATATCCGGTGACGGCGGTGCAGAACGAATTCTCGCTGTGGACGCGGCTGCCGCAGCTTGGCCTGATCCAGACCTGCCGCCAGCTTGGCGTGGCCTTCATCGCCTTTTCCCCCCTGGGCCGGGGGATGTTCGGGCGCGAGCCGCTGAAACGCGATTTCCGCGCGGGCATCGACTTTCGCGATACCAACCCGCGTTTCGTCGAGCCGAACTTTTCGGCCAACCTTGCCGCCATCGTCCCCTTCCGCGCGCTTTGCGCCGCGCGGGGCTGGTCGGTTCCGGGTGCGGCGCTGGCATGGGTTCTGGCGCAAGGCGACCACATCATTCCGATTCCGGGCACCAGGACGGCGGATCACCTGCAAGACTGGCGACTCCCCGACCTCGATGCCGGGGATCTCGCGGAAATCGAGCGCATCCTGCCAGCAGGGTTTGCCCACGGCGACCGCTACGGCGATCATCAACTGTCCTTCGTCGAGCGTTATTGCTGAAACCCGCGCGGCCCTAGTAGACCGGCGGCGAGATGACCCAGATCACGACTGCGGGCGTGTCGCCGTCGTTGCGCCAGCCATAGTCCCGCTCGGCGAACTGGAAGCTGTCCCCGGCTTCAAGCCGCACCTCCAGCGCGCCGATCCACAGGGTCAACGCCCCCGAGATCAGCACGCCGCCGTCCTCGGCCTTGCGGGACGCCTTCAGCCCGCCGCTGCTGGAGTGGGGGGCGAAGGTGGACCGGATCATCTCGAAACTGCCGCCAAGGGTGGGCGACAGCAATTCCTCGACCAGCCCCGTCTCGCTGGAACCGATCGAGGTCCGGTCGGCGGCGCGCAGGATCAGCCCCCTTTCCTCGGGGCGCTGGTTGGCCGAGCGGAAGAAGAAGCTGATATTCACCCCGAAATGCGCCGCGATGGCCGACAGGTCCTGGATCGAGGGAACCGTCTGTCCCCGCTCGACCTGGCTGAGCCAGCCGACCGAACGGCCAAGCGCCGCCGACAACTGCCTGATCGTGAAGCCCCGCGATTTCCGCAGCGCCCGGATGTCGCTTCCGACAAGAGTGTTCAAGATCAAGGGCGGCGGTCCCGAATGGCCTGATATCGGGCAAAGAATGTCCCGGCAGGATCGCAATGGCAATGCCGCACGATCAGCAGAATGAAATTTTTATCTTGATTTTCATGATAACGTATTCGACCATCATTTCGTTCACTCGACAGGAGGTCTGCATGTCGTCATTTCCCACCTCGGCCCGCGTCGTCATCATCGGCGGAGGCGTGGTCGGCGTCTCGGCGCTGTATCACCTCGCCAAGGCAGGATGGAGCGACTGCGTCCTGCTGGAAAAGAACGAACTGACCGCCGGTTCGACCTGGCACGCGGCGGGCAATGTGCCGACCTTTTCGGCCAGTTGGTCGATCATGAACATGCAGCGTTATTCCGCGGACCTTTACCGTCGGCTGGCCGATGAGGTCGATTATCCGATGAACTACCACGTCACCGGCTCGGTTCGCCTCGGCCACAGCGCCGAGCGGCTGGACGAGTTCCGCCGCGTCACCGGCATGGGGCGGCGGCGGGACATGGGCCTTGAGATCCTGACCCCGGACGAGTTGCGCGGGAAATATCCCTTCGTCTCGACCCATGACCTGACCGGCGCGCTTTACGACCCCCATGACGGCGACATCGACCCGGCGCAACTGACCCAGGCGCTGGCCAAGGGCGCGCGGCAGATGGGCGCCCGGATCGAGCGTTTCTGCCCCGCCACCGGCGCGCGGCGCGAGGGCGATGAGTGGGTAATCGACACCCCCAAGGGCGAAATCCGCTGCGAATATGTCGTCAACGCGGCGGGTTATTATGCCGGGCAGGTCGCCCGCTGGTTCGGGCGGGACCTGCCGATGGTGGTGATGAGCCACCAATACCTGCTGTTCGACACCATCCCCGAGATCGAGGCATGGACCAAGGAGGTCGGCCACAAGCTGCCGCTGCTGCGTGACGTGGACAGCAGCTATTACCTGCGGCAGGAAAAATTCGGCTTCAACCTCGGGCCTTACGAACGCAACTGCCGCGCCCATTGGATCACCCCCGACGATCCTTTCCCGGAAGACTTCAGCTTCCAGCTTTATCCCGACGATCTGGACCGGCTGGAATGGCACATGAGTGACGCGATGGCGCGGGTTCCGCTGCTGGAAAAGGGTGCGCTGAGCAGCGTCATCAACGGCCCGATCCCCTACACGCCCGACGGCAACCCGCTTATCGGCCCGATGCCCGGCGTGCCGAACGCTTTCGAGGCCTGCGTCTTTACCTTCGGCATCTGCCAGGGCGGCGGTGCGGGCAAGGTGCTGGCCGAATGGATCACCGAAGGGGCGACCGAATGGGACATGTGGTCCTGCGATCCGCGCCGTTTCACCGGCTTCGAGGACCGGGACTATGCCATCGCCAAGGGCAAGGAGATCTATGCCAACGAATATGCGATGCATTTCCCGCATCATGTCTGGCCCGAGGGGCGGAAGAAAAAGCTCTCGCCCGTCCACGACCGCGTGGCGGCGCTTGGCGCGCAGTTCGGCCCCTATAACGGGTGGGAGCGCGCCTTATGGTTCGCCCGTTCCGGCGACGATACCGCCGAGGCCGCGCAACGGACATGGTGCCGCGAAGGGCCTTGGTTCGGCGCGGTGGCCGGGGAATGCGCCGCCGTGCGCGATGCGGCGGGGATCCTGGACCTGCCGGGCTTCTCACGCTTCCGGCTGACCGGGCCGGGCGCGGCGGATTGGCTGTCGCGCCAGATCACCGGCAAGGTGCCTTCGGTCGGGCGGCTGGGTCTGGGCTACTTCGCCGACGACGCGGGCCGGGTGGTGACGGAAATGTCGCTGGCGCGGATTGCTGATGATGAGATCCTGCTGATTACCGCCGCTTCTGCACAGTCGCATGACGGCGAATGGCTGCGCAAGCACCTGCACCCGGGCCTTTCCCTGACCGATGAGAGTGCCGACTGGTCCACCCAGATCCTGACCGGCCCACGCTCGCGCGACGTGTTGCTGGCCGCCGGGGCCGAGGCCGATCTGACGAAGGGCTGGCTGACGCATCAATGGGGCAAGGTCGCGGGCCGCGAGGTCTGGTTCGCGCGGGTCAGCTTTGCCGGTGAACTGGGGTGGGAGTTGCACACGCGCATCGCCGACACGGCGGTGGTCTGGGATGCGGTCTGGACGGCGGGCCAGCCACTGGGGTTGCGCGCCTTCGGCATGTTCGCGCTGGATAGCCTGCGCATCGAAAAAGGCTATCGCGCGTGGAAGGGCGATCTTTCGACCGACTACACGGTGCTGCAATCGGGGCTTGGCCGCTTCGTCGATTGGACGAAGCCTGATTTCCGGGGTCGTGCCGCCCTGCTGGCCGAGCGCGAAAACCCGCGCCCGACCAGCTTCGCCACGCTGGCAATCGACTGCGATGAATATGATGCGCCTTATATGTCCTCGATCTGGCAGGGCGGGCGTATCGTGGGCGAACTCACGTCCTCGGGCTGGGGCCACCGTCTCGGGGCCTGCATCGGGCTTGGGATGATCGAGAACGACCTGAACACCCCCGGCACCGAGGTCGAGGTCGAGATTTTCGACCGCCGCTATCCCGCGAAGGTCGTGGGCGAGGGCGGGCTTTGGGACCCCGAAAATGCCCGCATCAGGGCCTGACGACGGCCCACCAGACGAATTCATCACGGATCGGCCATCTTCGATGATGGTGGCCCCAACAGGAAGATAGCGAAAATGGTCGCACTCCCCACCCAAGCCCGTGTCGTCATCATCGGGGGCGGCATTTCGGGCTGCTCGGTTGCTTATCATCTGGCCAAGCTGGGCTGGACCGATATCGTGCTGCTGGAACGCAAGCAGTTGACATCGGGCACCACATGGCACGCGGCGGGGCTGATCGGCCAGTTGCGCGCCAGCCAGAACATGACCCGGCTGGCGAAATATTCCGCCGATCTTTACGCGCGGCTCGAGGCCGAGACCGGGTTGGCCACGGGCCTGAGGCAATGCGGCTCGATCACCGTCGCCCTGACCGAGGAGCGGCGCGAGGAGATATTCCGGCAGGCGGCGCTGGCCCGCGCCTTCGGGGTGGACGTGAACGAACTGTCACCGCGCGAGGTGCAGCAGAGGTATCCGCATCTTGAGATCTCCGATGTGGTCGCGGGCGTGCATCTGCCCGGCGATGGCCAGGCCGATCCGGGCAATATCGCGCTGGCACTGGCCAAGGGCGCGCGCCAGATGGGCGCGAAGATCGTCGAGCAGGTCAAGGTCACCCGCGTCGTGACGAAGGACGGCCGCGTGACCGGCGTCGATTGGGAAGCTGGCGGCGAAACCGGCCATATCGCCTGCGAAAACGTGGTGAATTGCGGCGGCATGTGGGGGCGTGATCTCGCCGCCCAGAACGGCGTCACCCTGCCGCTGCATGCCTGCGAGCATTTCTACATCGTCACCGAGAACATCCCCGGTCTGGCGCAACTGCCGGTGCTGCGCGTCCCCGACGAATGCGCCTATTACAAAGAGGATGCGGGCAAAATCTTGCTTGGCGCGTTCGAACCCAAGGCCAAGCCCTGGGGCATGTCCGGCATCCCCGAGGATTTCTGCTTCGACCAACTGCCCGAGGATTTCGACCATTTCGAGCCGATCCTTGCGAGTGCCGTCGCCCGCATGCCGCTGCTGGCCGAGGCCGGAATCCACACCTTCTTCAACGGCCCCGAAAGCTTCACCCCCGATGACCGCTATTACCTGGGCGAGGCGCCGGAATTGAAAGGCTATTGGGTCGCGGCGGGCTATAATTCCATCGGCATCGTGTCCTCGGGCGGCGCCGGCATGGCGCTGGCGCAATGGATGGACGACGGCGAGCCGCCTTTCGATCTGTGGGAGGTGGACATCCGCCGCGCCCAACCCTTCCAGCGCAACCGCCGCTATCTGCGCGAAAGGGTCAGCGAGACGCTGGGGCTGCTTTATGCGGACCATTTCCCCTATCGGCAGATGGCGACCTCGCGCGGCATTCGGCGTTCACCGCTGCACGAACACCTCAAGGCGCGCGGCGCGGTCTTTGGTGAGGTCGCGGGCTGGGAACGCGCGAACTGGTTCGCCGGACCGGACGAGCCGCGCGAATACCGCTATTCCTGGGGCCGTCAGAACTGGTTCGACAACCAGCGCGCCGAACATATGGCGCTGCGCGAGGGCGTGGGCCTGCTGGATATGACCAGTTTCGGCAAGATCCGGGTCGAGGGCCGCGATGCGCTTGCCTTCCTGCAACGGCTTTGCGCGAATGACATGGACGTGACGGCGGGGCGGATCACCTATACGCAGATGCTGAACGCGCGGGGCGGCATCGAATGCGATCTGACGGTGACGCGGCTTTCCGAAACCGCCTTCCTGCTGGTCGTGCCGGGCGCGACCTTGCAGCGCGATCTGGCCTGGCTGCGCCGGCATCTGGGCGACGAATGGGTGACGATCACCGACATCACCGCGTCCGAGGCCGTGCTGCCGCTGATGGGTCCGCGCTCGCGAGAGCTGATGTCGCTGGTCTCGCCCGATGATTTCTCGAACGAGGCGCATCCTTTTGGTGTCGCGCGGGAAATCGAGATCGGCATGGGCCTGGCCCGTGCCCATCGCGTCACCTATGTCGGTGAATTGGGATGGGAGATTTACGTGAGCGCCGATCAGGCCGCCCATGTCTTCGAGGCGCTGACTGATGCAGGCGAACAGGTGGGCCTGAAGCTCTGCGGATTGCACGCGATGGATTCATGCCGCATCGAGAAGGCCTATCGCCATTTCGGCCACGACATCACCGACGAGGACCATGTGCTGGAGGCCGGCCTTGGCTTTGCCGTCAAACCCGCCAAGGGCGATTTCATCGGCCGCGACGCGGTGCTGCGCAAACGTGAGACCGGGCTGACCCGCCGCCTGATCCAGTTCCGCCTGAAGGACCCCGAACCGCTGCTGTTTCATAACGAGCCGATCCTGCGCGACGGCAGGATCGTGGGCTTCCTGACCTCGGGCAATTACGGCCATGCGCTCGGCGGCGCCATCGGCCTTGGCTATGTGCCCTGCCGCAGCGATGAGACCGGGGCCGCGATGCTGGCCTCGGATTACGCCATCGACGTCGCGGGCCGGATCGTGGCCGCCGAGGCCAGCCTCGCGCCGCTTTATGACCCGAAATCCGTGCGGGTGAAGGCGTGAGTTTCAAGCCTCTCTCGGCTTTCGCGGATCAGGCTTGCGAAAAACTCGGCGACCACGCGGACCCTGCGGGACTGGGCGAGGTCGGCGTGAATGGCCAGCCAGATCCCCTGGTCGATGCCAAGATCGCCTTGCAGGCAAACAAGGTCGTTCTGCCGCGCGATGAAATGCGGCAGCACGGCCAATCCGACACCTGCAACGGTGGCGGAAACCTGCGCTGAAAGGGTGGTGGTCGTCAGGACCGGCGCACGGCCCCGCAACATCCGCTCGACCCATTGGGCGGCGGGCAGATGGCCATATGTCTCGCACCAGCCGACAAGGGGGTCGCTGTCGAAACGGGCGTCCTCATGCCTTGGCATCCGGCGCCCCATGTAACCCCGAGAGGCGTAAAGCCCATAGCCCAGCGTTCCCAGGCGCCGGATCGTGACATTGCCGCGCTGGGGCTTGACCATCCTGATCGCCAGATCGGCATCGCGGCGGTGCAGGTTGACCGTCTGAACATCCGTCACGACCTCCAGGCTCAGGTCGGGATAGTGATCGGTCAGTTCCGGCAGGGCGGGAATAATCAGGTGATTGGCGAGCGTCTCGGCCGTGGCCAGACGAACCCGGCCGGCAATTTCGGTTTGGGCGGCGGACCCTTCCGCAAAGGCTTCGGCTGCCTGTTCCAGCGCCTCCGCCCGCTCCAGCAGGGCGGCACCATCGTCGGTCAGGCGGTAGCCGTTCTGGTGGCGGCTGAAGAGAGCAAGGCCGAGCGCGGCCTCCAGCCGCTCGATCCGGCGCGAGACGGTGGCAAGGCCGTTCCCGAGGCTGGCCGCCGCGCCGCTCAGCGACCCGCTGCGCGCGATGGCCAGGAACACCCGCGCATCGTCCCATCGCAGGCGGGTAGCCTCTTGCTTTCCATTATCGGAAATCGAATTTCGGGTTATGGCGGTTTTCTTCATCGAATTAGAAAAGCATCCTTGCCCCTGACGAACAAGGAGCAAAACGATGAAACAGCGAACACTCGGCCCCGGTCTTTCGGTTTCCGCCCTGGGGCTTGGCTGCATGGGGATGAGCGAATTCTACGGCCCCCGCGACGACGCGGAATCGCTGGCGGTCCTGCGGCGGGCGGTCGATCTGGGCATCGACTTCCTCGACACCGCCGATATGTATGGGCCGCACCACAACGAAGAGCTGATCGGGCGCTTCCTTGCCGAAAGCGGTGCCACGGTCAAGATCGCCACCAAGTTCGGCATCGTGCGGCAGCCGGGCGAATACGCCCGCAGCATCGACAACAGCACCGCCTACATGCGCCGCGCCTGCGAGGCTTCGCTCAGGCGGCTTGGGGTGGAACGGATCGACCTTTACTATGTCCACCGCATCGACCGCGCGCAGCCCATCGAGGAAACGATGGAAGGGCTGGCCGCCCTGACGCGCGAAGGCAAGATCGACCATGTCGGGCTGTGCGAGGTCAGCGCAAATACGCTGCGCCGCGCCCATGCCGCCCATCCGGTGACGGCGGTGCAGACCGAATATTCGCTCTGGACCCGCGAGGCAGAGGCTGAAATCCTGCCCGCCTGCCGCGAGTTGGGCATCGGCTTCGTCGCCTATTCGCCGCTTGGGCGCGGTTTCCTGACGGGCCGGTTTCAGGCGGGGGCGCAATTCGAGGATGGCGATTTCCGTGCGGGCCTGCCGCGCTTCGCCCCGGACAATGCGACGACCAATGCCGCCCTGGTCGATGTGGTGCGCGGCATCGCGGCGGCAAAGGGCTGCACCCCTGCGCAGATCGCCTTGGCATGGCTGCTGTCCAAGGGCGACGGCATCGTGCCGATCCCCGGCACCAAACGGCTGAAATACCTGGAAGAGAACGCCGCCGCCGCGTCGATCCTGCTGGATGAAAGGGAAAGAGAGACCCTTGAACGGGCCATCTCCAGCCTGCCCGTCGCCGGGGAACGCTATACCGCCGAGGGCATGAAGGGGCTGAACGCATGACGCAGGATCGCCGCGCGAAAGCCCTTGCGCTTCTCGAACGCCTCGACCCCGAAGCGCCGTCCCGCGTTGCCGAAAATCTCGACGCGCTTTCGGACGATTTCCTTGGGATCGTCCTGGGGTTCGCCTTCGCGGATGTGGTGTCGCGGCCGGGCCTGGACATGCGCACGCGCGAGATGCTGACCGTATCGGCGCTTATGGCGATGGGCACCGCGCCCGGTCAGCTCGAGTTCCATATTCGCGCTGCCCTGAATGTCGGCGTCACCCGCGAGGAAATCGTCGAGATCCTGCTTCAGATCGCCGTCTATGCGGGCGTCCCCGCCTGCATGAACGGCATCGCCGCTGCCAGGAAGGCGTTCGCGGCCGCCCGGTCATGACCTGCAATGGCGCGAAACCGCGGGCGCCCGGCGGTCATCCGCCAGTTGAACGGCCCGCTCTGGCGTGGGCCGGGGTGGCGGGCGGTCCCGGCTGGCGCCTGAGCTTGTCCAGCATCGGGCTATGGGTCCTGCGCGCCACCTCGTCGCGCAGCCGCATTGCCAGCGGCGACAGCGGCCTTCGGACGAGTTCGAGCAGGTAATAGGTCGAGACGCGGATTTCGTTTGCGCTGCGCAACATGGTGAATCCCGCCGAAAGCGGCGGACGGATCAGCAGTTGCGCCACCTCGTCCGATACCGGTGCGATGGCATCGCTTTGCGCCAGATAGGCGATCGTCCACAGGATCGAGGGAGTGTCGATGATATCCCGAGGCTCGGGCAGGCCGACGGCGGAAAAGGCGGCCAGGCTCGCCTCGCGGATCGGGGCGCCGCGCCGCTGCATGATCCATTCGTAGCTGGCCAGTTCGGTCATCGTGATCGCCTGGGCGCGGGCCAGCGGATGGGTGGCGCGGGCGATCAGGCTGACCTTTTCGTCGCGCATCGGCAGGATGTTGAAGTCCCGGCTGTCGAATTCCGGCAAAATCCTTGCCAGCACGAAATCCAGGCTGCCCGCCTTGAGTTGGTGAAGCAATTCGCGCGACGGCAGCACCTCGACGCTGATCTGCGCATCCGGGGCTTGCAGCTTCACCTGCCGGACAGCCGGGACCAGGTAGCTGACGGCGGGTCCCGTTACCGCGCCGACCCGGACGGCGCCCGCATGACCGCCGCGCAGGTCGCGCATGTCGGTCGCGATGCTGTCCATCTCGCGCAGAATGACGCGGGCGCGGCGCAGGAAGGTCGCGCCGATCTCGGTCGGTTCCATCCCCTTGGGCAGGCGCAGGAACAGGGGCGCGCCCACCTGGCGCTCGACCTCGGCCAGCATGCGCGAGGCGGCGGGCTGGGTCATCGCCAGGTTTTCCGCTGCAAGCTGCAACTGCCCATGCGTGGCGATCTGATGGACCAGCCGAAGCTGCGCGGGTTTCAGGGACAGGCGGTTGAATGGCATATCAATCCTGTTATGCAAAATGCTTTATTAGTCATTTTACAGATATGATCTGCGCTTGCTAGTGTGATTCCACCAACGGAGGAACCGCAGCCGTCGAATGCGCTGCGTGGGGAGGACAACATGAAATTCAAGACTGCGGCGGTTGCCCTGATGATCGGGGTTTCCTGGTCTGCGATGGGCGCAATGGCGGAAACGGTCGGCATTTCGATGCCCACCAAGTCCTCGGCGCGCTGGATCGCCGATGGCGAGAACATGGTGCAGCAGTTCCAGGAAGCGGGCTATGACACCGACCTGCAATATGCCGAGGACGACATCCCGAACCAGCTTGCACAGGTCGAAAACATGATCACCAAGGGGGTCGACGTGCTGGTCATCGCGGCCATCGACGGGACCACGCTGTCGAATGCGCTGGCCAATGCCAAGGCCGCCGACATCAAGGTGATCGCCTATGACCGCCTGATCCGCGACACGCCCGACATCGACTATTACGCCACCTTCGACAACTTCAAGGTGGGGGTCGAGCAGGCCAATTCGCTGGTTTCCGGCCTTGAGGCGCGTTTTCCCGACGACAAGCCCTGGAACGTGGAACTGTTCGGCGGCAGCCCCGACGACAACAACGCCTATTTCTTCTATGACGGGGCCATATCGGTCCTGCAACCGCTGATCGACGCGGGCGATATCGTGATCCCCTCGGGGCAGACGGGCATGCAGACCGTCGGCACGCTGCGCTGGGACGGTGCGGTGGCGCAGGCGCGGATGGATAACCTGCTGTCGGCGAACTATACCGACAAGGACGTGCATGGGGTGCTGTCGCCCTATGACGGGCTGTCGATCGGGATCCTGTCCTCGCTGAAGGGGGTGGGTTACGGTTCGGGCGGCCAGCCCATGCCGATCGTGACCGGGCAGGATGCCGAGGTGCAATCGGTCAAGTCGATCCTTGCCGATGAACAGTATTCGACCGTGTTCAAGGACACCCGCGAACTGGCCCGCGTCACCGTCGGCATGGTCGATGCGATGCTGAAGGGCGGCGAGCCGGAAATCAACGATACCCAGACCTATGACAACGGCGTCAAGGTCGTGCCCTCGTATCTGCTGGAGCCGGTGGGCGTGGACAAGTCGAACTGGGAAGGGATCCTGATCGAATCCGGTTATTACACCGCCGAGCAGGTCCAGTAATCCAGGCAGGGGCCATCCGCACGGGATGGCCCCGCACAACGGAGCTTCGCGATGTCCGCGCTTCTGGAAATGCGCAATATCACCAAGACCTTTCCGGGTGTGAAGGCGCTGGACGATGTCAGCGTCTCGGTCCGCGAAGGCGAGATTCATGCGATCTGCGGCGAGAACGGCGCCGGAAAATCCACGCTGATGAAGGTGCTGTCGGGCGTCTATCCGCATGGCAGCTACGAGGGCGAGATCGTCTATGACGGCCAGCCCGCCGCTTTCGCCGGCATTCGCGACAGCGAGGATCGCGGCATCATCATCATCCATCAGGAACTGGCGCTGGTGCCGCTGCTGACCATCGCCGAGAACATCTTCCTGGGCAACGAACGCGCCAGGGGCGGCGTGATCGACTGGCTGGAAACCTTTCGCCAGACCGAGGGGCTGCTGGCCAAGGTCGGATTGAGCGAAACGCCCGGAACCCGCGTGGACAGCCTTGGCGTCGGCAAGCAGCAGCTTGTCGAGATCGCCAAGGCCCTGTCCAAGAACGTCCGCCTGCTGATCCTGGACGAACCCACCGCCGCGCTGTCGGAATCCGACAGCCAGGCGCTCCTGGACCTGCTGCTGGAGCTGAAGGCGCAGGGCGTCACCTCGATCATCATCAGCCACAAGCTGAACGAGGTCCGCCGCGTCGCCGACAGCGTGACCGTGATCCGCGACGGCGCCACCATCTCGACCATCGACGCGCGCGGCGGCGATCTGACCGAGGACCGCATCGTCCGCGACATGGTGGGCCGCAGCATGGAGAACCGCTTTCCCGACCGCGAAAGGCGCGCGGGCGAGGTGGTGTTCGAACTGCGGAACTGGAACGTCTGGCATCCCGAACAGCGCGACCGGCAGATGATCCGCGACCTGTCCATGACGGTCCGCGCGGGCGAGATCGTGGGCATCGCCGGGCTGATGGGGGCGGGGCGGACCGAATTGGCGATGAGCATCTTCGGACGCTCCTACGGGCGCAACATCAGCGGAGAGGTGCGGATGAAGGGCCGGGTGGCCGATGTCTCGACCGTGGACCGGGCGATCCGGGCGGGGCTGGCCTATGTGACCGAGGATCGCAAGACCCTGGGCCTGATCCTGGAAGAAACCATCCGCCGCAACACGATCCTTGCCAACCTGGGCGCGGTCGCCAATCGCGGGGTCGTGGACGAGGGACGCGAGACCGGGGTGGCCGAAAGATACCGCAAGGCGCTGCGGATCCGCACGCCCTCGGTCTTTCAGAAGGTGATGAACCTGTCGGGCGGCAACCAGCAGAAGGTCGTGCTGGCGAAATGGCTTTTCACCGACCCGGACGTGCTGATCCTGGACGAACCCACGCGCGGCATCGACGTGGGCGCGAAATATGAAATCTACAATATCATCAACGACCTGAGCGCAGCCGGAAAGGCCGTGATCATGATCTCGTCCGAGATGCCCGAACTGCTGGGCATGTGCGACCGGATCCATGTCATGAACCAGGGCGGCTTCGTGGGCGAACTGACGGCGGCCGAGGCCAGCCAGGAAGCCATCATGTCGCTGATCGTCAGGGAATAGGGAAGGCGGCCATGACACAGACGGACAGCGCCCGGAATGCCGGGATCGGCATCGGCGCGTATATCGCGAAACATATCCGCGAATACGGGCTTTTGTTCGCCCTGATCGCGATCATGGGGTTCTTTCAGGTCGTGACGGGCGGCGTGCTGCTGCGCCCGGTGAACATCACCAACCTGTTCTTGCAAAACAGCTATATCATCATCATGGCGCTGGGCATGCTGCTGGTGATCGTCGGCGGCAATATCGACCTGTCGGTCGGCTCGGTCATGGGCTTCATCGGGGCGCTGGCCGCGGTGATGATCGTGTCGTGGAAACTGCCGCCGGGCGTGGCCATCGCCGCCTGCCTTGCCTGCGGGGCCGCGATCGGCGCGGCGCAGGGCTATTTCGTGGCCTATTGGAAGATCCCGTCCTTCATCGTGACGCTGGCGGGGATGCTGGTCTTTCGCGGGCTGTCGCTGTGGCTGCTGGCCGGGCAGTCCATCGGGCCGTTTCCGCAAAGCTTCCAGGCGCTGTCGAACGGTTTCATCCCCGACCTGTTCATGGTGGGCCGCCCGAACGTGCTTGCGATGGCCGTGGGGGCGGCGACCGTGCTGGTGCTGGTCTGGCTGGGCCTGCGCACCCGCGCCCGCAACGCCCGCTACGGGATCGAGGATGAGCCGATGGGCCTGTTCGTGCTGCGCAACGCGATCATCGCGGCGGCGCTGCTGTTCGTGACCTGGAAGCTGGCATGGTTCCGGGGCCTGCCGAACGTGCTGCTGTCGATGGTCGTGCTGACCGTGATCTATGTCTTCGTGACCGAGCGCACGACCATCGGCCGCCGCGTCTATGCGGTGGGCGGCAACGCCAAGGCGGCCAAGCTGTCGGGCATCCGCACCGAGCGGCTGACCTTCCTGACCTTCGTGAACATGGGCCTGCTCGCCGCGCTGGCCGGGCTGATCTATGCCGCGCGGCTGAACACCGCGACGCCCAAGGCCGGGTTCGCGGTCGAGCTGGACGTGATCGCGGCGGTCTTTATCGGCGGGGCTTCGATGGCGGGCGGCTCGGGCCGGATCGTGGGGGCGGTCGTGGGCGCCTTCATCATGGGGGTGATGAACAACGGCATGTCGATCCTGGGCATCGGCATCGACTATCAGCAGGTCATCAAGGGGCTGGTGCTGCTGGCTGCCGTCGTCTTCGATGTCTACAACAAGAACAAGGAAGCCTGATGATGTTCCTGTCGCAACTGAAGCTGCCCGACGGGCGCCGCGCCGTGGCCGCGCGCGAGGGCGAGGCCGCCCGCCTGGTTCCCGGCGCCGCCACCACGCTTGAACTGGCCCAAGCCGCCATCGCGGCGGGCCACGGCCTGCGGGCCGAGATCGCGGCGCGCGGGCAGGGCGATCCGGTGGACCTTGTCGCTGCGCTGGCCGAGGGCCGGCTGCTTCTGCCCGTCGATCACCCCGATCCCGCGCATCTGCACCTGACGGGCACCGGGCTGACGCATCTGGGTTCCGCTTCGACCCGCAACGCGATGCACAGCAAGGCCGACCCCGAGTCGCTGACCGACAGCATGAAGATGTTCCGCATGGGGCTGGAGGGCGGCAAGCCCGGACAAGGCCAGATCGGCGTGCAACCGGAATGGTTCTGGAAGGGCAACGGCCATGCGGCGGTGGCACCGGGGGCCGGGCTGGCCTCGCCCGGTTTCGCCCTGGACGCGGGCGAGGAACCCGAGATCGCGGGCATCTACCTGATCGGCGCGGATGGCACGCCGTTCCGCCTTGGCTTTGCCCTTGGCAACGAATTTTCCGACCATGTGACGGAACGCGGCAATTACCTGTGGCTGGCCCATTCCAAGCTGCGCCCCGCCAGCTTCGGCCCCGAGATGCTGGTGGGTGATCTGCCCGACCATGTCGAGGGCGCCAGCCGGGTGATCCGCGACGGCGCCGTGATCTGGGAAAAGCCCTTCCTGTCGGGCGAGGCGAACATGTCCCACAGCCTGGCCAACCTGGAACACCACCATTTCAAATATGCGCTGTTCCGCCAGCCGGGCGATCTGCATGTGCATTTCTTCGGCACCGCCACGCTGTCCTTTGCCGACGGCATCGGCGTCCTTTCCGGCGACATGTTCGAGATCGAATGCCCCGCCTTCGGCCTGCCCTTGCGCAATCGCCTGATCCAGCAACCAGATGAGTCGATCCCGGTCGCCGTCGCAGCCCTTTGAGACAAGACATGAGCTTTACCCCGGCACCCTGGCCCCGCAGATTGCGCTCGCAGGAATGGTATGGTGGCAATTCGCGCGACACGATCTATCATCGCGGCTGGCTCAAGAACCAGGGCTATCCGCATGACCTGTTCGACGGGCGCCCGATCATCGGCATCCTGAACACATGGTCCGACCTGACCCCCTGCAACGGCCATCTGCGCGAACTGGCCGAAAAGGTGAAGGCGGGCGTGTGGGAGGCGGGGGGCTTTCCGGTCGAGGTGCCGGTGTTCTCGGCCAGCGAAAACACCTTCCGCCCCTCGGCGATGATGTTTCGCAACCTTGCCGCGCTGGCGATCGAGGAAACCATCCGCGGCCAGCCGATGGATGGCGCGGTGCTGCTGGTGGGCTGCGACAAGACCACGCCCAGCCTGCTGATGGCGGCGGCCTCGACCGATATCCCGTCCATCGTCGTCACCGGCGGCCCGATGCTGAACGGCTGGTTCCGGGGCGAGCGGATCGGCTCGGGCACGCATCTGTGGAAATTCAGCGAGGCCGTGAAGGCGGGCGAGATGACGCAGGACGAATTCCTCGAGGCCGAGCAATCCATGAGCCGCTCGACGGGCACCTGCAACACGATGGGGACGGCCTCGACGATGGCCTCGATGGCCGAGGCGCTGGGGATGGCCCTGTCGGGCAATGCGGCGATTCCGGCCGTGGACAGCCGCCGCCGCGTGATGGCGCAGATCTCGGGGCGGCGGATCGTGCAGATGGTCAAGGATGATCTGAAACCGTCCGATATCCTGACGAAACCGGCGTTCGAGAATGCGATCCGCACGAATGGCGCCATCGGGGGGTCCACCAATGCCGTGGTTCACCTGCTGGCGCTGGCGGGCCGGGTGGGCGTGGATCTGACGCTGGACGACTGGGACCGGCTGGGCCGCGACGTGCCGACCATCGTGAACCTGATGCCCTCGGGAAAATACCTGATGGAGGAATTCTTCTATGCCGGCGGCCTGCCGGTCGTGCTGAAGCGCCTGGGCGAGGCGGGGATGCTGCACAGGGATGCGCTGACCGTTTCCGGGGCGGCGATCTGGGACGAGGTGCGCGATGTCGTCAACTGGAACGAGGACGTGATCCTGCCCACCGACAGGGCGCTGACCGATCACGGCGGCATCGCCGTTCTGCGCGGCAACCTGGCCCCCAGGGGGGCGGTGCTGAAACCCTCGGCCTCCAGCCCGCATCTGCTGGTCCATCGTGGCCGCGCTGTGGTGTTTCAGGATATCGACGACTACAAGGCGCGCATCGAGGACGAGGCGCTGGACATTGATGAGTCCTGCGTCATGGTCCTGAAGAACTGCGGCCCGCGCGGCTATCCCGGCATGGCCGAGGTCGGCAACATGGGCCTGCCGCCCAAGGTCCTGCGCAAGGGCATCACCGACATGGTGCGGATTTCCGATGCGCGGATGTCGGGGACCGCCTATGGCACCGTGGTTCTGCATACCAGCCCCGAAGCGGCGGCGGGCGGTCCGCTGGCCGTGGTGCGCGACGGCGACATGATCGAGCTTGACGTGCCGAACCGCCGGTTGCACCTGGATATCCCGGACGCCGAACTGGCCGCGCGGCTGGCGGAATGGAGGCCGCTGCCCGACCAGCCTGCCAGCGGCTATGCCTGGCTGCACCAGCAGCATGTGACCGGCGCGGATACCGGCGCGGACCTAGACTTCCTGCGCGGATGCCGCGGCAACCCGGTCGGAAAGGACAGCCATTGATGAAGATCGCTCTCGTCGGGATCGGCAAGATCGCCCTGGACCAGCACGTTCCCGCGCTGGCCGCCAGCCCCGATTGGGAACTGGCCGCCACCGTCTCGCGCCGGGGCCGGGTCGAGGGCGTCCCCGCCTTCGCCGATCTGGACCGGATGCTGGCCGCCCACCCCGAGATCGGCACGGTCAGCCTGTGCCTGCCCCCCGTTCCGCGCTTTGCCGCCGCGCAGGCGGTGTTGCGCGCGGGCCGCAACCTGATGCTGGAAAAGCCCCCCGGCGCCACGCTGGCCGAGGTGCATGTCCTGCGCGATCTGGCGCAGGCGCACGGTGTCGGCCTTTACACGACATGGCATTCGCGGATGGCCCATGCGGTGGGGCAGGCGAAGGCATGGCTTGCGGACCGCGACATCCGGGCGGGCCGGATCACCTGGCGCGAGGATGTGCGCAGGTGGCACCCCGGCCAGGACTGGATCTTCGATCCCGGCGGCATGGGCGTGTTCGATCCCGGCATCAACGCCCTGTCGATCCTGACCGAAATCCTGCCGGTCTCGGTCCACCTGACCGCTGCCGAGCTGGACTTTCCGCGGAACCGCCAGGCACCGATCGCCGCGCGGCTGTCCTTCAGCCACGGCATCGCCGCCGATCTCGACTTCCGCCAGGAAGGGCCGCAGACCTGGGATATCGAGTTGCGGACCGATGCCGGGCATCTTGCGCTGCGCATGGGCGGCAACCTGCTGGAAATCGACGGCCGGCGCGTTGGCGGCGAGGACAGCATCATGGGGGAATACCCCGCGCTTTATCACCGCATGGCGCGGCTGGTGCGCGAAGGAAAAAGCGACGTGGACCTGACGCCGATGGTGCTGGTCGCGGATGCCTTTGTCCTTGGCCGCCGCAATACCGTCGAAGCATTTGAACCTTGAGGATTCCTTCATGCCCTTCACCCCACATGGCAAGCATCTGATCGCAGGCGACTGGGTGGGCGGTGCTGCCC
>NZ_CAMEFG010000053.1 GCF_945915435.1 uncultured Paracoccus sp.
CGGCCAGTTCCTCCATCAGCTTGGGCATGGTGGCGGAAAACAGCAGCGTCTGGCGCTGCGGCGGCAGGCGGCGGGCGATCTGGCGCAGCGCGTGGATGAAGCCGATGTCCAGCATCTGGTCGGCCTCGTCCAGCACCAGGTAGCTGGTCTGGCGCAGGTCCACCGCGCCGCGGTCCATCAGATCGATCAACCGGCCCGGCGTCGCGATCAGCACATCCACCCCGCGCGAGAGACGCTCGGTCTGGACGTTGATCGAGGCGCCGCCGACCACGCGAAAGCTGCGGATCGGCGTGCCCTCGGCGAAGGCGTCGATGTTATGGGCGATCTGCGTCGCCAGTTCCCGCGTCGGCGCAAGGATCAGCGCGCGGCAGGTCTTGGGATCGGGCTTGCGGCCATGCTGTATCAGCCGCGTCAGCATGGGCAGGCCGAAGGCGGCGGTCTTGCCGGTGCCGGTCTGTGCCAGCCCCAGCAGGTCGCGCCCCGCGACGATGGACGGGATCGACTGCACCTGAATGGGCGTCGGCTGGTTCAGCCCAAGCGGGGGCAGGTTGGCGTTGATGCGCGGGTCGATCCCCATCTCGGCGAAGGGGCCGGTGGGCAGCGGGTCGCGAACCGGGGCGCGGCGGCGCTCGGCCACTGCGGAATCGTCATGGGGACGCGCGGCGCGCGGATTGGAATTGCGCCGCGGACGGCGTTTGAAATCGTTCATCATTGTCTTTCACCCGGCCCCGCGTATCCCGAGGGCGGGTCGTGGCAGGGTCTTCTGCCCTGCATTGCAAAGGTGCGGGCAAGATACGAAACCCGCCGGACCCCTGCGTGACATGGGATACGAAATTCATGGGTCGAGCCTTGGGATCGGTCCCGGCTGCTCACGCGCCAGCGGCTTCGACTTGCCCCAGATGAGGGTTCGGGGCCGCAAAGTCAAGGACGATCGGCGCTGTCCATCCAGATCGTCACCGGACCGTCGTTGACCAGCGACACCCGCATGTCGGCCCCGAAGGCGCCGCTTTCGACATGCAGGCCGGTCAGGCGCAGCGCCTGCTGGAAATGTTCGTAAAGCGCGCGGCCCCGGTCGGGCGGGGCGGCGCTGGAAAAGCCGGGACGGTTGCCGCTGCGGGTATCGGCGGCAAGGGTGAACTGGCTGACCGCCAGCACCGCCCCGCCGCTATCCTGGACCGAGCGGTTCATCTTGCCCGCCTCGTCGCGGAAGATGCGCAGCCGGGCGATGCGTCCGGCCAGCGCCTCGGCCGATTTCTCGTCGTCGCCCTGCATCGCGCAGACCAGGACCAGCAGGCCCGGCCCGATCTGGCCGATGGTGCGGCCCTCGACGGTGACGCTGGCCTCGGCCACCCGCTGGATCAGCGCGCGCATGGCTCAGCGTCCAAGGATGATGCCAAGGACGACCAGCATCAGCCCCAGCACCGAGGCCGCCAGCGCCGCCATGTTGACCGCCGTGACGCGCTGCATGACGCGGCGCAGCGTCTCGTCATCGGTTCCGGCGCGGCGGGCGCGGATCACGGTCAGGATGCACCAGACCAGCGTGAGCAGCCCAAGGACGGTCAGCCCCGCGCCGCCCCAGATCAGAATGTCCCAGATGGTCATGCCAGCCCCCTGTCCCGGTCCCGTTTCGACCTCATGGCCCTAGCGGTCTTTTGCCCCGCCCGCAAGCGCCGGGCCTTGTCTCAGGGGGCAAAGCCGTGGATAAGCCTGATCCACGAAGGGCCGCGCGCCGGCGTGGCCGACACCCGGATTTCGCCTTGCAGGGGTATGAGGATGAGCACGGAAGAAAGTTACGGCATCGCCGCGGGCGAGTTGCGCCAGTTCGTCGAACGCATCGAGCATCTCGAACAGGAAAAGAAGGACATCGCCGAGCAGATCAAGGAGGTCTACAGCGAAAGCAAGGGCCGCGGCTACGACACCAAGGCGCTGCGCGCGATCATCAGCCTGCGCAAGAAGGACAAGGATCAGGTCGCCGAGGAAGAGGCCGTGCTGGAGATCTACAAGGAAGCCCTGGGCATGCGCTGATCCCGCTGCCCCGTTCCGTCACGATGAAACCCCGAGGATGGCGCCATCCTCGGGGTTTTTCGCATTTTTAGGGATCAGGCCCCGATCAGGCCCCGCTCACGCCGGGGCGGGGGCCTTGGGCGGGCGGCCCGCCAGCACCTGGCGCAGCACCACCGCGCCAAGGATCGCCGCACCGATGACGGTCGATATGATCTCGGGCGCGATCATCATGAATGCCGCGATGGGCAGGAAGATGCGCTCGATCAGCAGCAGCGGGCCGTGCAGCCAGTTCGTGATCGCCGCCGATAGCGCGATGATTCCCAGCATCGCCCCCGTGAAGGCCAGCGCGAAGTCCGGCCATGTGAAATCCGCCGTGACCAGCAGCAGCGAGGGCGAAAAGACGAAGACGAAAGGCACCAGCGCCTTGCCCATCGACAGCCGGAAGGCGGTGTTGCCCGCATTGAAGCCGTTGGCCCCCGCGATCCCCGCCGCCGCATAGGCCGCCAGCGCCACGGGCGGCGTCACATCGGCCAGCACACCGAAGTAGAAGACGAAGAAATGCGCGACCAGCGGCTCGACGTTCATCATGCCCAGCACCGGGGCGGCGACGGCGACCATGATGATGTAGTTTGCCGTCGTCGGCACGCCGCAACCCATCAGCACGCAGACCACCGCCGTCATGACAAGGGTAAAGAGCAGCGAAAGCGCCTCGATGCTGAACAGCTCAAAGGGCAGGAAACCCAGGAAGCCGTGGAAATCCACCGCCCATTGCTGCGCCACGCTGGTGACCATGAAGGCGATCTTGAAGCCCACGCCGGTCAGCGTCACCACCCCGATGACCACCCCGACCAAGGCCGCCGCAGCCGTCACCGACAGCGACTGGCGGCCACCGGACACGAAGCCCTCGAATATGCCCGAGGCGGCTTCCTTGATCCCCTGGACGACACCGGCGGCCATGATGCGCTGGATGAAATAGATCGCGATGCAGGCGGTGATGGCCCAGAATGCCGACAGGAAGGGCGTGCGGCCCGACATCAGCATCCAGACCAGCAGGATCAGCGGCAGCATCGCCAGCCAGCCCTCGCGCAGGACCTTCCACGCTTTGGGCAGTTCCTCGGCCCGCAGGCCGCGGATGCCGAGGCGCTTGGCTTCGAGATGGACCTGAACCAGCACGCCGAAGAAATGCATGAAGGCCGGAACCAGCGCCGCGATCAGGATGGTGCGCAGCGGAATGCCCAGGTATTCGACCATCAGGAAGGCCACCGCGCCCATGACGGGGGGCGTGATCTGCCCGCCGGTCGAGGAAGCCGCCTCGACCGCCGCGGCGAAGTGGCGCTTGAAGCCGATCTTGATCATCGCCGGAATGGTCAGCGCGCCCGTGGTCACCGTATTGGCGATCGACGACCCCGTGATCGTGCCCAGCATGGCCGAGGACACGACCGAGACCTTGGCCGGTCCCCCGGCAAAGCGCCCGGTCAGCGCGGTGGCAAGGTCGATGAACAACTGCCCCAGCCCGATCTTCTGCGCCATCACCCCGAACAGGACGAAATGGAACACATAGGTCGCGATCACGCCCAAAGCGGTGCCGTAGATCCCTTGCGAGGTCAGGTAGAGGTGGTTGATGATATTGGCCCAATCCGCGCCGGGATGGACGAGGATGCCGGGCATCGAACGCCCGAAATAGGCATAGGCGATGAACAGCAGCGCGATCACCGGCAGGGGCCAGCCCATCGAGCGGCGCACGGCCTCGAGCAGCGTGACCAGCAGGATCGTGCCCATCGCGATGTCGATGGGCAGCGGGTTGCCGACGCGGAAGGCCAGTTGCGAATAGATCCAGGGCACATAGAAGGCGCTGACCATCCCGGCGATGGCAAACACCCAGTCCAGGACCGGGATGCCCAGGATCACGAAACCGTCGGTGCGGTGACGGTTGCGCGCCAGAGCGGAAAAGCTGAGAAAGACCACGAACAGCGACACGCCCATATGCAGCCCGCGGTGGGTCGTGGCGCGCGGGATGCCGTAGCCCGCAGTATAATAGTGATAGCACGACAGCAGGAACAGGATCACCGCCGACAGGATGGCGATGGAAGGCAGAACCGTCCTGAAGCGGGATTCGGGATCGTATTCCTCTTCCAGGGCGCGCAGTTCGGCGTCGGAAAGCTGGCGGGGGGCGTCGGTCATTCTGGGTTCCTGCGATGCTGGTCAGGGAAAGGACGCGACCGGATTGCCCGGCCGCGTCCCTTTGGCTGTTACAGGGGCAGGCTCATTCGAGCGCGCCAGCCTCGCGATAGAAACGCTCGGCGCCCGGATGGAAGGGAATGCCCGCGCCCTGCGTGGCGCTTTCCAGCGTGATCTGCGCACCCTTGGCGTGACCTGCGGCGAACAGCGCCTGCGTGTTGTCGTTATAGAGCGCCTGGGTGATGCCGTAGACCAGCTCTTCGGGCTGGTCCGCGCTGGTCACGAGCTGCGCACCGACCGAGATCGTGTTCACGTCTTCGTCCTGGCCCTCATAGGTGCCGGCGGGGATCAGGTCGGTGGCGAAGAAGCTGTATTCCTCCATCAGGGCGTCGGCCTCGTCCCCGGCGATGGGCACGATCGTCACGTTGAACTGGCTGGCCAGTTCGGCGATGGCGCCCGTCGGATAGCCGCCGACGAAGAAGAAGGCGTCCATCGCGCCGTCGCGCATCCGGTCAGCCGCCTGTTCGGGCTTGAGATATTCCGGGGTGATGTCCGATTCGGACAGGCCATAGGCCCCCAAGATGATCTGCGCATCGACCAGCGTGCCCGAACCGGGTTCGTCCAGCGAAACCCGCTTGCCCGCCAGATCCGAGACCGAACTGATGCCCGAATCGGCGCGCGCGACAAGGTGGATGCTTTCGGGATAGAGGTTGGCGATCAGCCGCAGGCTTTCGACCGCGGTCTGGTCTTCCCAAAGCCCGGTGCCGGTCTGCGCCCAATAGACCACGTCGGATTGGGCGAAGCCTGCCTCCATCGCGCCGCCTGCGATGGCGTTGACGTTGCCGACCGAACCGTTCGAGGCCACAGCCGTCGCCACCAGGCCCGGCACCCCGCAAGAGCCGCCTTCATCGCAACCGCGCGAGCCGGGCGGGTTGGAAATCGCATTCGCGATCAGGCCGCCGATCGGGTAGTAGGTGCCCGAGGTGCCGCCGGTGCCGATGCGGAAGAACGACATCTCCTGCGCCGCGGCGCCCTGCGCCATCATGCCGACCGCAAGGGCTGCGCCCGCCATGGCCTTGAACGAAAAGAGCTTCATATCTGCCTCCCAGCAAGAAACGAGAAATTGCCGCCGCCTTTCCGGCGGTCATGGGCCAGCCTAAGCGTATTTCCGGGCAATGGTCCATCCGTAAGGTGCGCGCGTTACGTTGCGGAAAGCGGGGTTTTCCCGCCGTGCCGGTCCGGGCGGCGCTATTTCCTGCCCTGTCCGCTGCGCCATGCGGCGGCGCGGCCCAGAAGATGCGCACCGATGGGGGCGGTCAGGAAGATGAACAGGATCGCGAAGACGGCGCGCGTCACCGCGCTGACATGGCCGATATCGACCGCCGCCGCCAGCAGCGCCAGCGCGCCCGCGAAGGATGCGACCTTGGACGAGGCATGCATCCGCGTGAGCGCATCGGGAAAACGCAGCACGCCCACGGCGGCGACCAGCGCGAAGCCCCCGGCCAGCAGGGCGAGGATGCCGGTCACGATCTCAATCATCGCTGTCGCTCCTTCTGGCGAGGCGTTCGGCGTAGCGCGCCAGCGCCACCACCGACACGAAGCTGACCAGCGCCAGCGCGACGGCGATGTCCAGATAGCCCTCGACCTGCGCCTTGACGGCGAAAAGGCCGCAAAAGGCGATGACCGACGCCGTCATCATGTCCAGCGCCACCACCCGGTCGGCCAGCGTCGGCCCGCGCCACAGCCGGACGAAGCCAAGCGCGATGGCAAGGGCGATCAGCGAAAGGCCGATGGTCAGGCAGATGTCCATGAAAGCAGCGGCGTTCATCAGCGGAAGACCTCTCTTACACGATGTTCCATGCCGGATTTCAGGTCGGCGACCAGGGCCTCGGGGTCATCGGCATAGATCGAATGGACGACGAGAAAGCTCTTGTCCCCGGCCACGTCCAGCGTCAGCGTGCCGGGCGTCAACGTGATCAGGTTGGCGAGGATGAAGATTTCCAGGTCGCTCTTGCAGTCGATGGGCATCCGCACGATGGCCGGCCGCAGGCGCGGGCTGCGCGAGACGCAGTCGCGCGCCACCATCAGGCAGGACTTGATCAGTTCCTTCAGGAAATAGACCGCAAGGACGAAGCTTTGGGGCAGGGCGCGGAAATAGCGCGCATCCTCGGCCCCGACAAGGCGGCGGGCGAACCACAGCCCCGCGAAACCGAAGGCGAAGCCCGCCAGCAGGTCCAGGGGCGCGAAGCTGCCCCAGAGCGCGCCCCAGCCGATGGCCAGCAGGACATTCATCGCAAGGAAGGTCATGGCGCTTCTCCTGCCGGAAGGACGGTCGCGATATAGGCCGAGGGGTCAAGAAGCTGCTCGGCCGCCACCGTCGCGAAATCCACGAAAGGCTGGGGGAACAGCCCGATCACCACGGTCATCAGCGCCAGCGCGATCACCGGCGACAGCAGCAGCAGGCGCTGGCGCGGCGGAATGGTGGACAGCGCGGGCTGGCGCCCGTCAGGATGGGGCTTCCAGAAGGCTTCCGCCCAGATCTTGGTCATGGAAAAGATCGTCAGTAACCCGGTCAGCAGCGCGACGAAGGCGACCAGCCACGCCCCAAGGTCCAGCGAGGCCTTGACCAGCACGTATTTCGCCCAGAACCCCGAAAGCGGCGGGAAACCGGCCAGCGAAAAGGCGGGGATCAGGAACAGCACCCCCAGCAAGGGCGCCGAGCGGTAAAGCCCGCCGATGGCATAGAGGTCGGACGATCCGGTCAACCGGCGCGAAACGCCCGCGATCAGGAACAGGTTCGCCTTCACGATGATATGGTGCAGCAGATAGAACACGCCCCCCATCAGCGCCAGCGGCGTCATCAGCGCCAGCCCCAGCACCATATAGCCGATCTGGCTGACGATGTGGAACGACAGGATCTTGCGGAAATCGCTTTGTGCCGCAGCACCCAGAACCCCGGACAGCATGGTCAGGCAGGCAACCCACAGCAATATTTCATGCGTATAACCCTGGTCGCCCACGAAGATCAGCGTGAAGACCCGCATCAGCGCGTAGACGCCCACCTTGGTCAGCAGCCCGGCAAAGACCGCCGAGACCGCGTAATGCGGCGTATGGTAGGACGCCGGCAGCCAGAAGAACAGCGGAAAGACCGCGGCCTTCAGCCCGAAGCCGAACATGAACATCATCGCGATGACGGTCATCAGCCCCTGGTCGGGATGGGCCGCCACCGCGGCATGCAGGTCAGCCATGTTCAGCGTGCCCGTCGCGCCATAGGTCAGCCCCGCCGCGCACAGAAACAGCACCGTCGAGATCAGGTTCAGCGTGACGTATTTCACCGCCCCGTCCACGGCCTTGCGCTGCCCGCCGATCACCAGAAGGCCGAAGGATGAGATCAGCAGCACCTCGAACCAGACATAGAGGTTGAACAGGTCGCCCGTCAGGAACGCCCCCGTCACGCCCCCGATCAGCGTCTGGAACAGCCCGTGCCAGCCCATGCGGGTGGAAATCTGCCCGACCTCGGCCATCGCCCAAACCGACACGCCAAGGCTGATGATCGCCGTGATCAGCACCATCGCCGCCGACAGGTAATCGGCGGCCAGCGTGATGCCGAAGGGCGCGTCCCATGCGCTCATTTGCGTGGCGATGACGCCGTTTTCCACGACCGCCAGCAGCAGGCGGATCGCAAGGACAACCGAGGCCACGGCGCCAAGCACGGAAATCCAGCCCGATCCGCGGCGATTGCGCAGCAGGAAGGCCGCCGCCGCCGCGCAGAAGGGCACCAGGATCGGAAGCGCGAGGGTCCAGCTCATTTATCGTCCTCAGGCTCGGCCAGGCGCATCCGGTCCACGTTCAGGTGGCCGAAGGCGCGATAGGCGCGGATGGTCAGCCCCAGCGCAAAGGCGAACAGGCCGAAGCCGATCACGATGGCGGTCAGCAGCAGCGCCTGCGGCAGCGAATTGGCCATCTCGTGCCCCGGCAGGGTGCCGCCCGAACCCAGCAGGGGCGGCGCGCCTTCGGTCAGGCGCCCGGCGGCAAAGATGGCAAGGTTCACCCCGTTCGACAGCAAAAGCAGCCCGAACAGGAAGCGCAGCAGGTTGCCCGACAGCATCAGCCAGACCGCGCAGGCGGTCAGCACGCCTGACAAGAGCGCAAGGACGGTTTCCATTCAGAGCGTCTCCTCGAGTGCGAAGATCAGGGTGAGGATGCCGCCCACCACGGCCAGGTAGACGCCGATGTCGAACAGCAGCACGCTGGAGATCGCATAGCCCGCCACCTCGGCCCAGATCCCGGCAAAGGGGGCCGCGCCCAGGGGCAGGGCCATCAGCCCCGAAATCAGCGCGCAGACCAGCCCCAGGACGCCGATGGTGCGCGGATCGACCCGCAGGGCGCGCCGCGCCTCGGCCACGCCGCTGGCGAAGGCGTGGATGGCAAGCCCGCAGGCCGCGATCAGCCCGCCGATGAAGCCGCCCCCCGGCGCGTTATGGCCGCGCAGCAGGACGTAAAGAGAAAAGACCAGGAACAGCGCGATCAGCAGGCGCGCGCCCGTCGTCAGGATCAGCGAGTTCATCGGCGCACCCTCGCCGAGCGGCGCTTGAGCACCGCATAGGCCCCGATCGAGGCCAGCAGCACCACCGTCAATTCGCCGAAGGTATCGAAGGCGCGGAAATCGACCAGGATGACGTTCACGATGTTCAACCCATGCGCAAGGAGATACGAGGATTCCTCGAAGTAGAGCGTGATATGGCGGTCCAGCGGGTGCGAGGTGACGGCCAGCACGATCAGCGTCATGCACAGCCCCACCGCCCCGGCCAGCGCCGCATGGCGCCATTGCTGGGACTTTGTCCGCCGCTCGACGATGCCGGGCAGGCGCAGCATGGCGATGCCGAAGAGGACGGCGGAAAGCGTCTCGACCATCAGTTGGGTGGTGGCGACGTCGGGGGCGCCGAAATAGATGAAGATCAGCGCCACGCCGATGCCGACCGTGCCGATCCCTGCGATGTTCGAGATGCGCGAATGCGGGTTCAGCGCCAGGATCGCCCCCGCCGTGACGAAGCCCGCGATCACCCAGACCGGCAGCGGCGCGGCAAGGCCGGGCAGCAGGACGGGGCGCCTCAGGATCAGCGTCAGCCCCAGCGACAGCGCCAGTATGGCAAAGCTGGCCGCAAGGTAATGCGTCAGTCGCCCGTTCTGGATCAGCCGGGCCTGCCAGGTGCAAAAGGCGCGGAAGTGGTCGAGGAAGCGGTCCCAGCCCGGATCGAAGCGGGGCAGGCGCTCCAGCAGCGCGGCGATGGAGCCGCGCAGGGATTGCCGGCGCAGATACAGCACCACCCCCAGCGCGAAGGTCGCGGCGCTCAGCAAAAGCGGCAGGTTCACCCCCGCCCACAGGTGCAGCCCCGCCGCGCGCGGCTGGCCGAGGCTGCCGGTGACGGCGGCCCCGATCATCGGTTGCAAAAGGCCCGCGCCCAGCCCGAAGATCAGGCCCAGCCCGCCCAGCACCAGCGGCCCGGCCAGCATCTGCCAGCAGGCTTCGTGCGGGGCATGGGGCGGGTCGCCCGGCGCCCCCCAGAAGGGGCGCAGCGCGACGATGCCCGCGACGGCGAACATCAGCGCATTCGCGACCAGCACGCCCAGCGTCACCAGCGCCGAAGGGGCCAGGGTGGCCGAGCCTGCATAAAGCAGCTCTTTCCCGATCCAGCCGATCATCGGCGGCAGCCCGGCCATCGAGGCCCCGGCCAGCGCCGCGGCCAGCGCAGTCAGCGGCATCGCATGGCCCAGGCCCCCCAGCAGGACCACGTCGCGGGTACCGGTGCCGTGGTCGATCGCGCCGACCACCATGAACAGCGCCGCCTTGTAAAGCGAATGCACCACCAGAAAGCTGATCGCCGCCGTCAGCGCATAGGGCGAGCCGCCCGCCAGGAACAGCGTGATCGTGCCCAGCGCCATAAGGGTCGTATAGGCCAGCGCGGTCTTGAGGTCGGTCTGGCGCAGCGCAAGGACCGAGGCCATCACCGCCGTCACCAGCCCCGCCGCCGTCAGCGTGGCGGCCCATGCGCCGGTCCCGCCCAGCACCGGATGCAGCCGCGCCAGCAGGTAGACGCCCGCCTTTACCATTGTTGCCGAATGCAGATAGGCCGAAACCGGCGTCGGCGCCGCCATCGCATTGGGCAGCCAGAAATGAAAGGGAAATTGCGCCGATTTGGTAAAGGCCCCCAGCAGGACCAGCACCAGGATGCCGCCGTAAAGCCCCGAATCCTGCAAGCCCGGCCCGGCCAGGATCTGCGCAAGATCATAGCTGCCCGCCGCCGTCCCCATCAGGACAAAGCCCGCCAGCAGCGCCAGCCCCCCGGCCGCCGTCACCAGCATGGCCTGCAAGGCATTGCGCCGCGCCTGCGGGTTCTGGTGGTCGAAGCCGATCAGCAGGTATGAGGTGACGCTGGTCAGTTCCCAGAACACGAAAAGCGTGATCAGGTCGCGCGCCAGCACCAGCCCCAGCATCGACAGCATGAAGGCGAACAGGAACAGGATGAACCGCCCGAATTGCGGGTGATCGCCCATGTAGCCGGTGGCATAAAGAAAGATCAGCGCCCCGATGCCGGTGATCAGCAGCGCAAAGATCAGCGACAGCCCATCGACAAGAAAGCCCAGCGAAATACCCAGCGAAGGCGCCCAGTTCCAGGTCAGGTGAACCTGGCCTCCGCCCTGAACCTCGGGGATCCACATCGCCAGGATCGCAACCATGACAAGGGCGGCCAGGGCGGCGGCATAGCCCCAGATCCGCCCGCCGGACGGTTCGGCTTCCTTGGAAATCATGCGGTTTTTGCCTCCCCTGCAACGCCGCACAGGCATTCCGATCTGGTTACACAGTTATGTGACGAAAAAGAAATAGAAAATCACATTGCCGCTTATAGCCTGTATCTATATGAACTGCGTCATGCCGACCTTGCAGCAGCTTCGTTACCTTGCCGCCATCGCGGACCACCTGAATTTCAGCCGCGCGGCCGAGCTGTGCGGGGTGGCCCAGCCGACGCTGAGCATGCAGTTGAAGGAACTGGAAAACCGCCTTGGCGCCAAGCTGGTCGAACGCACCCGCGCGCGCGTCGTCCTGACACCGATCGGCCAGCAGGTCGCCCGGCATGCCCGCGCCGTCGTCGCCCAGGTCGAGGACATCCGCGAGATCGCCCTGCGCGACGACCCGGCGGCGCCCCAGGCGGCGTTGCAGCTTGGGGTCGTGCAGACCATCGGCGCCTATGCCCTGTCCATCGCCATGCCGGAATTGCGCCGCAGCTTTCCGAACATGCGGGTCCGGGTGCGCGAGGATCGGCGCGACAGCCTGATCCGGCAGTTGGCCGACGGGGCGCATGACGCCATCCTGCTGCCCGAAGAGATCGCCCGCCCCGAATTCATCTGCAAGCGTCTGCTGACCGAACCCCTGCAGGTCGTCCTGCCCGCCGATCACCCCCTTGCCGCCAAGGAATGCGTCGATCCGGCGGACCTGGGCGGCGAAACCGTCCTGACGATGGAGCGGGGCCACCAGATGCACGACCAGATCGTCCATCTGTGCAAGGAAGTGGGCGCCATCCATGCGCGCGATTACGAAGGCACCACCCTGGACACATTGCGCCAGATGGTGGCCATCGGCATGGGCATCTCGCTGCTGCCCGCGCTCTATGTCCGGTCCGAGGTGCTGCGCGAACAACTGGTCGTGGCCCGCCCGCTGACGTCCTGTGCGCCGGTCCGCCATGTCGCGTTGATCTGGCGCAGGCATTCGCCGCGCGAGCAGACCTATCTGGGCGTCGCCGCCGCCCTGAGCGAAAGCCTTGCCCCCTGGGACCTTGACCAAGGGAATGCCCTGACCAAACCGAAGGACCATCCGGCGGAACGGGATAATTGATCAAAAATATTTAATATCAATCATGGTGTTAAAATTAATATGTAAAGTGATTTATAAAAAATCTGACGGCATGCCGAAAGGTCCTGACCCTGCACCACCGCATGGGCACGGCGACAGGCCATCAGGGATACGACAGGCAAGAGGGCATGCCCGGCGGCCAGCCCGCGCCGGTTCCCCGCAGGTTGCGGACCTTCGCCCCTATGCGCGGTCGCGGGCCGGCGCCCCTGCCACGACTTCAGCCCAGGGCGTTCGCGTAATTCCGCGAAACCGCCGCCCAGTCGACCACGTCCCACCATGCGCCCAGATATTCCGGCCTGCGATTGCGGTAGGTCAGGTAATAGGCGTGTTCCCAGACGTCATTGCCCAGGATCGGCGTGCCGCGCACCTCGGCCACATCCATCAGCGGATTGTCCTGATTGGGTGTTGTCGTGATCTGAAGCTGGCCCGCCTCATCCACGATCAGCCAGACCCAGCCCGAGCCGAATCGCGCCGCACCCGCCTCTTCAAAGCCCGTGCGGAAATCCTCGACCGAGCCGAAAGCCGTTTCCAGCGCCTGTATCAGTTCTGCCGAAGGTTCGCCCCGCTGGTCCTCGGGCGCCATGAGGTTCCAGAAAAAGCTGTGATTCCAATGCCCGCCCGCATTGTTGCGCACGGCGGGCGGATGGGTGCCCGCATTTGTGATCAGGTCCGATAGGGTCAGCGATTGCAGCGCCTCATCGCCCTCGACCGCCTTGTTGAGGTTGTCGACATAGGCCTGATGGTGCTTGCCGTGGTGCAATTCCATCGTTTCGGCGTCGATGACGGGGGCCAGCGCATCCGCCGCATAGGGCAGGTCGGGCAGCGAAAAGGGCGCGCTTGCCGCATCCGCGTCCTGCGCATGGGCCGCCCCGGCCCAGCCAAGCCGCGCCATCGCCGCCGAGGCCAGGAGGGTGGCCGTTGCCTGTCGTCTGGTCATCATGATGGGATCTCCTCGATGCAAGATGCAGACATATCAACCTGCGATCCCCCGGATTGTTTCCGCACGCAGTGCCGCAAACTGGCCCGGCCCGCGGGATCGGCGGAAATTTACATATGCGGGAAAGCTGGTAGAAGGGGCCGGTCGTTCCTGTTGAAAGGCCCTGCATGACCAGTCTCGTCGTGATCGCGCTCTTGCCGATCGTGCTGCTCATCGCCTTCGGCAAGGGGCTGAGGCACAGCGGATTCCTGACTCCCGCATTCTGGCCCCAGGCCGAGCGGCTCAGCTTTTACATCCTGCTGCCCGCGCTTTTCATCCACAGCCTTGCGACCGCGCGGCTGGATGCGCTGCCGGTCGGCAAGCTGGCCCTGACGCTGATCCTGTCCATCCTGGTCGTCGCCGCCGTGCTTGTCCTGCTGCGCCCGGCCTTCGCGCTGGACGGCCCGGCCTTCACCTCGGTCTTTCAGGGCGCGATCCGCTTCAACAACTATGTCGGCGTGACGCTGGCCGCAGGCGTCTATGGCGCCGAGGGGATCGCGCTTGCCGCGATCTGCAACGCAACCATCGTGCCGACGGTGAATATCCTCAGCGTGGCCGTCTTTGCGCGGCACGGACAGGCGCGGCTGACGGCCTTGGGGGTGGTGCGGCATATCGTGACCAATCCGCTGGTGGCCGGTTCGCTGATCGGCGTGGCATTGCAGGCATCCGGCTGGGGTTTGCCCGTGGGGCTTGAGCCTGCGCTGAAATCGCTGGGCGCCGCCGCGCTGCCGCTGGGCCTGCTTTGCGTCGGCGCCGCGCTGGAATTCGGCGGCGCGCGGCGGTGGATCGGGCCGATCCTGACCTCATCCATCGTGAAGTTCGCGGTGATGCCCGCCGTTACCGTGGCGGCTGGCCTTGGCTTCGGCCTGTCCGGCCCTGCGCTGACGACCGCGCTGATGTTCCAGGCGCTGCCGACGGCGACCTCTTCCTATATCACCGCGCGCCAGTTGGGTGGCGATGCACCGCTGATGGCGGGCATCATCGCGGTCCAGACGGTCCTGGCCCTGGCCGCCATTCCGCTTGCGCTGCTGGCCATATCGTCCTTCATCGCGATTTGATCCGGGTGCGACAGACAGGGGGCGCACCGCCGACCAGCGCGACATAATCCCCGCGGATGCCCTCTTCCGCCATCGTGCCGATCACGACCTTCATACAGGGCATGGTTGTGGACGGCATGCATTGCCATTCGCATGGTCCCGCCACCGGCAAGACATTGGTGCGACAAGGCAAGCCTGTCGGCGCTGCGATATCTTCCGGCTATCGGGCTATCCGTTGCTTTGCGTCGATCTCGGCCGCCGAGGGCAGGCTGGACTGGCTGCCGGTCCGGGTGCATGCGATGGACGCGGCGGCGGCGGCCCGGTGAAGGGCTGCTTCGGCGCCGGCACCGCGGTCCAGAGCGGCGGCGAACACGCCCACGAAGCAATCGCCAGCCGAAGTCGTATCGCGAACCACGCAAGGGACGGCGGGAACGACAACCTCGGTTCCACCCCAGCAAAGTTCGGCCCCTTCTGCACCAAGCGTCCGAAGTATGCCGCTGCCGCTTGCACGGGCCAGTTCGCTTGCCGAAGCGCCGCAATTCAGCCAGTCGGCCAGTGCCTGCGATTCATCCTCGTTCACCACGATCAGGTCGCAAAGCGCAAGCACGTCTCGGGGCAGGCGAAATGCCGGGGCCAGGTTCAGGATACTGCGTATCCCCGTGGCACGGCTACGGCGGATCAGGCGTTCGATTTCTGCCGGGTCGTTTTCCATTTGCAGCAAGAGGATGTTCGCCTCACGCAAAAGCGCATCCTCGACCAGATCCGACGAGGCGGCAAGGTTCGCACCGCCGGCGACGACGATCACGTTTCGCCCATCGCCATCCCGGTGGATGGAGGCGCAGCCGGTCGGCGCATCCAGGCGGGCCACGCGGGACAGATCGACCTTTCCCTTCAGCCCATGCAAGGCGATATCGGCAAGCGCATCGCCGCCCACCGCCCCGGCCATCGCGACCCTGGCCCCGTCAAGAGCCGCGGCGAGCGCCTGATTGGCGCCTTTGCCGCCCGCTTCGGTGTGAAAGCCCTGCGCCATGAGGGTCTGACCGGCATCCGGCAAGGCGGAGACCGTGAAAATCAGATCGGCATTGATGGACCCGAAATTGACAATCATGCGGCGGCCTCGTCATCGACGATCTGGACGAAATGGCCGTCGCCCACTTCGCGAAAGAGACGCTTCGGCGGCACATAATCGGCGGAACGATAGGGGCTGCGGATCTCTTCGGCGGTTGCGACGCGCCGCTGCCTGCGCGAGGGATCGGCAACGGGAACCGCCGCGATAAGCTTGCGCGTATAGGGATGCCGGGGGTTTTCGAAGACGGCGGCACGAGGTCCGATTTCCACGATCTCGCCCAGATACATGACCGCGACGCGATGGCTTATGCGTTCCACCACCGCCATGTCGTGGCTGATGAACAGATAGCCCAGGCCATAGCGCTCTTGCAGGTCCAGCATCAGGTTGATGACCTGCGCCTTCACCGACACGTCCAGGGCCGAGACGGATTCGTCGGCGATGATCAGCCTGGGTTCGAGCGCCAAGGCCCGCGCGATGCAGATCCGCTGACGCTGCCCACCCGAGAATTCATGCGGGAAACGCTGCATCATCTCGCCCGACAGGCCGACGCGTTCCAGCAGGCCGGCCACCCTTGCCGGCGCGTCCCGCCGGGAAACCAGGCCGTGGGCGATCATCGGCTCGGCGATGGCGGCGCCGATGCGGATGCGGGGGTTCAGGCTCTCGAACGGGTCCTGAAAGATCATCTGCACGTCGCGGCGGATGCTGGCCAGTTCGGAATGCCCTGCCTTGCGGACATCGTGTCCGTTCAGCGAAACCGTCCCGCCGGTCGGCTCTTCCAGCCGGATGAGCGAACGTCCGGTCGTCGATTTTCCGCAGCCGGATTCCCCCACCAGCGACAGGGTTTCCCCCTGGCGCAGTTCAAAGGAAATATCCTCGACCGCGTGAATGCGGCCTACGACCCGGCGCAGGATTCCCTTGCGGATCGGAAAGCGTGTCACGAGGTTGGCGACCTCAAGGATCGGGGCGGCGTCGCGGCGCACGGTGTCGGCGGTCGATTGGGGCGGTGCGATCTCTCCGGTGGTCATATCCACCCGCGGAAAACGCAGGGGCCGATCGTGCCCCCTCATCGCGCCAAGCTGCGGCACGGCCGAAAGGAGCGCACGAGAATAGGGATGCCTGGCCCGCCGGAAGATTTCCTCGGTCGTTGCGGTTTCGACCACATCCCCGCGATACATGACCACGGTTCGGTCGGAAACTTCCGCCACCACGCCCATATCATGGGTGATGAACAGGACCGACATCCCCTCTTCTTCCTGAAGGGTCTTGATCAGTTCCAGTATCTGCGCCTGGATCGTGACATCCAGCGCGGTCGTCGGTTCGTCGGCAATCAGCAGGCGGGGCGAGCAGGCAAGGGCGATGGCGATCACGACGCGCTGGCGCATCCCGCCCGAGAAGTTCATCGGATATTCCCCCAGCCTCTGGCGGGCCGAGGGGATGCGGACCCGGTCGAGCAGCCGGGCCGCCTCGGCCATTGCCCCGGCATCCGACATGCCCCGATGATGCCGCAGCACCTCGGTGATCTGATCGCCGATCTTCAGGACGGGGTTGAGCGAGGTCATCGGCTCTTGAAAGATCATGCCGATGCGGTTTCCCCGGATCGCCTGCATGTCCGGCAGGGGCAGGTCGAGCAGGTTCCTTCCCTCGAACTCGATCCGTCCGGTGCTGCGTGAATTGGCGGGTGACAGCAGCCGCATGATGGACATTGCGGTCACGCTTTTGCCGGAACCGGATTCGCCGACGACGGCAACGGTTTCGCGGGGCTGGATGTCGAAGGCGACGCCCCTGATCACGTCGCGCCATTGGCCGTCCACGCGAAACGAGGTCGTCAGGTCCTGCACCGACAGGATGGGGTTCGTCATGGGTCAGCCCTCCCTGCGGGGGTTGAGAATGTCGCGCAGCGAATCGCCGATCAGGTTGATCGCCACGATAAGGATCAGAAGCGCCAGGCCGGGGAAGAAGCTGATCCAGTAATCGCCCGACAGCAGGTATTCGAAACCGTTCGACACCAGCAGGCCAAGCGAGGGTTCCGTCACCGGCAGTCCGATGCCCAGAAAGCTCAGCGTCGCCTCAAGCATGATCGCATAGGCCACGCGCATGGTGGCGACCACGATCAGGGGCGGCAGGCAGTTCGGCAGGATATGCCGGAACAGCACCCGGCGGTCGGGCAGGGCCATCGACCGCGCGGCATCGACATAGGCGCGCTTGCGCTCGACCAGGGCCGAACCGCGGATCGTGCGCGCGTAATAGGCCCATTGCGTGACCACCAGCGCGAAGATGATCTTGTCCACCCCCTGTCCGAGGACTGCCAGAAAGATCAGCGCGATGAGAATCGCCGGAAAGCTGAGCTGGATATCCACGATCCGCATCAGGAACGCATCGGTCCTGCCACCCGCATAGGCGCTGAGTAGCCCGATCGAGGCGCCGATCAGAAGCGCGATGGCCGCACTGACGAGGCCGACGAGAATGCTGGTCCGCAGCCCGAACAGGATTGCGCTGAAAAGGTCGCGTCCCTGGTCGTCGGTGCCCAGTAGGTAGACCGTGCCGGTCATGCTTTCGGAACCAGGCTTCAGCCGCCCGTCCATGATGTCGAGTTGCGAGAGGTCGTAAGGGTTCTGCGGCGCGAGCAGGGGGGCGAAGATCGCCAGCAGCACGAAGGCGGACAGCACCACGATCCCGGTCAGCGCCAGCGGGTCGCGCAACAGCTTGCCGAACGCCTGCGCAAATGGGGAAACGGAACGGCGCTTGCCTGGTTTCGCGGCGGGGGCGTGGATCGAGGATGCGCTTTCAGTGGGCAGGGTCATGTCATTTGCCCTCCAGCCGGACACGGGGATCGACGACGGAATACAGGATGTCGACGACAAGGTTTATGACGCTGAACATCACGACCGTGATCATCAGGTAGGCAAGGATCACGGGCCGGTCCAGCACGGCGATGGCGTCGATGATCAGCTTGCCCATGCCGGGCCATGCGAAGATCGTCTCGGTCACCACGGCGAAGGCGATCAGCGAACCCAGCTCCAGCCCGATGACGGTGATCAGAGGGATCAGGGTATTCTTCAGGACGTGGACGCTGACGATGCGCCTTTCCGGCATGCCCTTGGCACGGGCAAAGCGCACGAAGTCCAGTTGCATCGTCTCCAGCACCCCCGCGCGGGTGATACGGATCACAAGCGAGATCTTGAACAGCGCCAGGTTGAAGGCGGGCAGGGCCAGATGGGCCAGTCCGTCGCGGGTGAAAACGCTTAGCGGAACCCCGAACACCTCTGTCGTTTCACCCCGTCCCGACGACGGCAGCCAGCCCAGTTGCACCGCAAAGACCATGATCATTACCAGCCCGATCCAGAAGGTCGGCAGCGAAAAGCCGAGGATCGAGAAGGTCATGATCGATTTCGACAGCACGCTGTTCGGCCGAAGCCCCGCATGGATGCCAAGGGGAATGCCGATCACCAGCGCCATCAGCAGTGCGGTCACGGCAAGTTCCAGCGTTGCCGGCATTCGTTGCAGGATCAGGTCGAGGGCGGGCTGATTGAATACGAAAGAGTTCCCAAGCTCTCCCTTCAGCGCATTCCCGAGGAAGATCCAATATTGTTCCCAGACCGGCCGGTCCAGTCCGAAGGATCGGATCACCTCCAGCCGTTCGGCCGGGGTGGCGGTCGGGCTGAGCAGCACGTCCACGGGATTGCCGACCATGTGAAGCCCGCCGAAGACCAGGACCGACATGACGAACAATGTCACAAAGGTCTGCAAGAACCGGCTGAACAGATAACCGCTCATTTCCCTTTACTCCCTCGGTGCGACAGGGCGGCCACGGTGCCGTAATGTGTAAGTCTTTCCGTCAGCAGGGTGATATAACCCGCCTCATCGACTTGTCTCATGACGGTAGTGCGTGCGTCATGGTCCGTGAAATCGGCATAGGTATGGCCGCTGGTTTGCCCGTCGACCTGCACGCCTATGGTTGCGCGACGGCCTTCGAACAGGTCTGGTGCGATCAGCCATGCGATGGTCATCGGATCGTGCAGCGGCCCGCCAGGACGGCCATAGCGGACAGGATCGCTGCGGTCGTATTCTGACAGCAAATTTGCGAGCGCGGTCCCGGCCTCGCCGCCGGTATCGCGGATGTGCGCGACATGGGCCGCGTCGAACAACGCCTGCATGGTCACGTCCAGCGGAAACAGCACCACCGGCACGTCCGACGAAAAGACGATTTGTGCCGCATGGGGATCGGCGTAGATGTTGAATTCGGCCCAGGGGACGCGGTGTCCAAGGGCGGTAAAGGCCCCGCCCATGCAGACGATGCGCGCGATCCCTTGCGAGACCTCGGGATGCAGGCGCAAGGCCAGGGCGATATTGGTCAGCGGGCCGATGGCGCAGATCGTGATCGCGCATCCCGTCCGCGCGGCCTCGCGGGCCTGCCGCGCGATGAAACCAGCCGCGCGCTCCGCCGCCGGTTCCACCGCGCCGCGTCCCACCAGCCGTTCCGGAAATGCCCCGATCAGGGCATATTTGCCCAACACCTGATCGCGCAGCAGCGGGTCTTGCGCACCTGCCATCACCGGCACATCGGGACGGCCAGCGATGCCGACGATCCGGCAGGCGTTGGCAAGCGCGGCGTTCAGGGGCACGTTCCCGGCCACCGTGGTGATCCCGAGCACGTCGATTTCGGGCGAGGCGAGCGCCATCAGGATCGCCGCCGCATCATCCACGCCGGGATCGGTATCGATGATGATCCGATGCCCCGTCATGCCGCGCCCCGCCGGGCGTAACGCGCAAGCAGATGCAGGTAGAAGTCGATGACACCCTGCGCATCCACATGGGTCACGATGTCGGCATTGGCGGGTTCGCCCGACTTCCCAAACCAGTCCGCGACCGTCTGTCCCAGGCATAGCGGGCTTTCCGTTTCCACGAAGACCCGCGCGGGACTGCTTTGGAACAGGTCGGGACGCAGCAGCCAGACCGTCACCAGCGGATCGTGCAGCGGCCCGCCGCGAGAACCATAGCGCCGTGCGTCGTTGCGGTCCCAGAACGCCATCAGTTCCGCAACCGTCCGCGAAATGGGGCCGCTCGACCGGGCGAATGCGTTGACATGCTCTGGCAGCAGCATCACCTGATGGGTCGCATCAAGGCCAAGCACCGTCATGGGTAGGCCTGCGGAAAACACGATCCGCGCCGCATGCGGATCGGCCAGCATGTTGAATTCCGAGGTCATGCTCCGGTTGCCCGGCTCTCGGAAGGCGCCGCCCATCATGACGATCCGCGCGATCCCGCCGGCGATTTCGGGCGCCATGCGCAGCGCCATCGCCACGTTGGTCAGGGGGCCAAGGCAGCACAATGTAACCTTTGGCGCGGCGCCTCGTGCGGCACGGCCAAGATGGTCGATCAGGCATTCGACCGCCGAAGTCGGTTCGGCCTGTTTGCGTGGCTCGGGCAGAACGGTATTGCCAAGCCCGGTGCTGCCGTGGAACTGCCCGTGGATCGGCTCGCGGCACAGCGGGCGATGGCAGCCGGGATGAACGGGGATCTCGGGCCGTCCGCCAAGCTCGCAGATCTGCAAGGCGTTGCGCAGCGTCTTGTCCAGCGGCTGGTTGCCGCATACCGGCGTTATGGCCAGGATGTCGAGTTCGGGCGAAACGAACGCGCCCAGCAAAGCGATCGTATCGTCGATCCCCGGATCGCAATCGAAGATGACGGGAAGGGTTGTATCCATGATCCGTTCCGGTCCTGCCGCCTACAGCGCACCCAGTTCGCGCAGCGCGGCGGCGATCTGGTCACGGGCAGCGCCGTCCAGCGGCTTTTGCGGCGCGACCGGATCGCCCACCTCGAAGCCCTGCAATTCCAGCGCCGCCTTGATGCAGCCCGCAAGCGAGTGGCGCGCGAAAAGTTCGTTGATCCGCCATAGCGGGCGCTGAAGCTCCATTGCGCGGGTCCAGTCGCCGCTGCGGGCGGCCTGATAAAGCGCGATGCTTTGCTCGGGGACGATGCAGGCCGGACCGGCCATCCAGCCGACGCCGCCGATCATCATCACGCAGGCGGGGATATGGGCGGATGCGGCGAAGACCTGCATCCGGCCGCCCACCCGGCCCATGATCGACAAGAGCCTGCCGGTATTGGACGAGGCGTCCTTGATGTAGCGGATGTTTTCGACATGGCTCAGCCGTTCGATCACCGGCAGGGTCAGGTCGGATCGCTGGAAGTTGGGATTGGTATACAGGACCACCGGCAGACCATCCGCCGCTTGCGCGATGGCAGTGAAATAGGCTTCCACCCCTTCGTCGTCGATGGGGAAATAGGCTTCCAGAATGGCAAGGATGCCGTCCGCCCCGGCTTCCATCATGGCGCGCGTCTGCGCCACCGCATCCGCCGTCGAGGTCGAGGCCACGCCGGGCACCACCGGCACCCGCCCCCGTGCGGCCCGGATTACCGATTTCGCCACCTCCAACCGGCGCGGTGCATCCAGATAGGCGAACTCGCCCGTGCTGCCAAGCGGCGCAAGCCCGTGGACCCCGGCGCCGATCAGCCGCTCGACCAGGGCCTCCATGACATCCTCGCGCAGGTTGCCGTCGCGGTCGAGGGGCGTGACCAGATAGGGGAAGACGCCGTGAAAGTTCATTATCAAGCCCTCACTCGGGCCGCACGTCATGGGCCAGGGTATAGCCGTCCGAACGCCCCGTGAAAGCCAGGCCGTCTTTGAGTGCCCAGGTATTTGCGAGGTAGAAAACCGGAATGACCCCCAGATCGTCCATTGCAATGGCGGTTGCCTGCTGAAGCAGTTCCTCGCGCCTGGTTTCGTCAAGGGTCTGGCGCGCTTCGATCAGGGCCGCATCGAATTCGGGGTTGGAATAACGGCCCCGGTTTCCGGCGCCCGCGCTGTCGCTATAGGTCTCCAGAAGCGGCCCCAGCACACCCGAGGCTTCGCCGGTTTCGACGGCGGCACCGCCCATGATGAAACTGAATTCCAGATTCGACGCGCGCGAGAAATAGACGCTGCCCGGCATGGTTTCGACCGAGGTAGCGATGCCGATGCGGCTGAAGAACTGCCCAATCGCCTGTGCAACACGGGAATCGTTGGGATAGCGATCATTCGACGCATGGAAAGTCAGTTCGAAGCCGTCGGGATAGCCCGCCTCGGCAAGCAGCGCCTTCGCCGCCTCGGGGTCGTATGGATCGACGGCAATGTCGGTATTGTAGCCGAAATAGCCTTCTGGCACCAACTGGCCGGCGGGGACGCCCTGACCATCCATGATGCGATCGACCAACGCCTCGCGGTTCAGCGACAACGACAGCGCACGGCGCACATTTGCGTCACGCAGCGGATTGCTGCCTTCGGCATCCTTCGAGAAAGGCGATTCCCCGCGATCCTGATCCATCGCCAGATACATGACGCGGTTGCCCGCGACCGAAACCACTTCGATGTTGCCGCTTCCTTCCAGCCGACGGGTGTCGGCGGTCGGAATGCTTTCGATCATATCCACATCGCCCGCCAGAATCGCCGCGACGCGGGCGCTGTTGTTCTTGAAGATGCGGAACCGGACCGTTTCCCACGCGGCAGGCTCGCCCCAGTAATCGTCGTTGCGGGCGACCCTGATTTCGCTGTCGGGCGTCCAGGACACGAACTTGAACGGTCCGGTCCCGATAACGTCCGTGCCCGAGTTCATCTGTTCGGTCGTGGTCGTTTCCGCTTCCGCGGGCAGGATGGCGATCCGGCTGAGGTTGTTGAGCAGCAGCGGCGTCGGTTCATCCGTCGTGATGCGCACGGTAAGCGGGTCCACCGCCTCGACCGAGGTAATGGCTTTCACATAGGGCATGAAGGAACTGGGGCTGTTGGTCGAGGCCAGGGGCACCCGGTTGATGCTTGCCACCACGTCTTCGGCGGTGAAGTCGCTGCCGTCGTGGAACCTGACGCCCTCGCGCAGCCTGAATTCCCAGGTCGTGTCGTCAAGGACTTCCCAGGATACTGCCAGCCCCGGCTCGATCTGCTGCTTGCCGTCCTGGTTGACCAGCCCGTCGAAGATGTTGCGCGCCATCGCGCTGTTGGGCCCGACGACATAGAATTGGGGGTCCATCGAGGTGGTCGAGGCCGCCAGGCCTATGGTCAGGTCCTGCGCCCAAAGGATAGTGGGCGCAAAGGCGGCGCTGGCCGCGAGGATCGTAGCCGTGGCGACGCGTTTCATGAGAGTTCCTCCTGATAAAAACCCCCATGTTCCTCCGGGGCAAAGTCAAAACTAGCCAGTTTGCAATCTGTTGAGAAATTGTATTTAGTCCTCTTGGTATAACCCAATATTATGATGGAGTGATGCCATGCGCTTGAGCCACCGGCAGGTAGAGGCGTTTCGCAACGTGATGATGACGGGCGGCATCACCTCTGCCGCCGCAGCGATGCATGTGACCCAACCCGCCGTCAGCCGGCTGATCCGCGATCTGGAACAGTCGATGCGGTTGCAACTGTTCGAACGCCGGGGCGCACGTCTGGACCCGACGCCCGAAGCAACGATGCTGTATCGAGAGGTGGAACGGCTCTATCTTGGGCTGGACCAGATCGCGCAAGCGGCCGAGGATATCCGCAGCCACAAGAACATCGTGATCCGCATCGGCACGGTAACCTCGCTGATGCGGCCGTATCTGCAACAGGCAATCCACGAGATCATCGGCGACCGCAAGGACTTGCCATTGGTGATCGATGTCGAAAACAGCCGTCATATCTGGGAAATGGTCGAGAACGCGCAATATGACGCCGGTTTCGTCTACGGCAGGCAGCGCATGGACATGCGTGCGGTTCCCCTGCGGCATCTTGGCGCCGTGGTGGGGGTGTTGCCGGACCACCCGCTGGCAAGGCAAACGGTCTGCACGGCGGATGATCTGGCGGGCGAGCGGCTTTTGATACCGGGCCGCAATTCTCCGGTGCGGATCGCGCTTGACAATGCCTTGTCCACGGCCAGCGGATCACCGCAAAGCATCGTGGAGACCTCGATGCTCAATTGCTGCCACTTTGCTGCAAACGGCATGGGAATCGCCATCGCCGACGAGGTATCGATCCATGCCGCCGAAGCCGGTCTTGCCACCATTCCGCTGATGCCGGCGATCCCGGTTTCCTATTACGCGATCCGCCCGCCGGGCGCGCATCATATCGCGATACTCGACCGTATCGTGGAACGGGTTCAGGTATTGCTGAATGCGATCCCGCCCGTAGCGGATTCGGACGGGTCAGCCGTGATTCGAACTTCGCCCTGATCTCTTCGGCGATCTGAGGGACAAGGCAAGCGGCTGTCGGATCATGGGCGCGGGTTCCAGGTGGCATTCGTAGGCGCCTGCTGCCCCTCGACGGGCCGAGCGCCGGCATTCCGATACTTGCCGTCATGAAAGCGCATCTTAGACGGCATCGACGCATCACTTCACATTGCCATCCTGCCTTGCTTGCGTTAACGATAACGGCATTGACACGAGGCGCCCATGCCCCTGAAACGCCCCCACCGCCCGCTGACGCTTCGC
>NZ_CAMEFG010000054.1 GCF_945915435.1 uncultured Paracoccus sp.
AAGGGTTCGTCCATGATCAGCACGCTGGGCTTGTGGACGATGGCGCGGCACAGGCTGGCGCGCTGGCGCATCCCGCCCGACAGTTCGGACGGGCGCTTGTCGGCGAATCCCTCCAGCCCGACCATGCGCAGCAGGTGCATGGCGCGCGCGCGCCCCTCGGCCCTGCTCATGCGGGGGGCGACGATTTCCAGGGGCAGCATCACGTTGTCGATGATCGAGCGCCATTCCAGCAGGACCGGGTTCTGAAAGGCCATCCCCACCGTCTTGCGCGGGCTGGTGACCTTTTCGCCCTCAAGCACGACGCTGCCGCTGTCGGGCTTCATCAGCCCGGAAATCAGCCGCGTCAGGGTGGACTTGCCGCAACCCGAAGGGCCGACGACCGCGCAGAACTCGCCCCTGGGGATCGAGATGTCGAGATCGTCCAGAACGGGGAACAGCCCTTGTTTCGTGCGATAGGAATGGCTGACGCCGGTGATCTCGATCAGGTTCTGCATCTGGGGATTCGCCTGCTGGGAAAAAGGGGGGGGCGAGGCGGCGGCCCGCCTTGCCCCGGTATGGTCATTGCAGCATCAGGTTTTCGGCATCGGGCAGATACGAGGCATCGAAATACCGGGCCGCGTCGGGTTCGTTCTGGAAATCATAGACCAGCTTCATCTGCTCGATCGAGCGGGCGAATCGCTCGTCGTCGATCCCGCCCATGCCGTGTTCCTTGACATAATCGGTCAGGACATTGCCTTCGACCGACAGTTGCAGGCGGCGCAGTTCCAGCTCCTTGTCGGCAGCCGGGTTGCGCGAGACAAGGCTTTCCACCGCGGCCTCCGGCTCGGCGATGGCGTCCTTCCAGCCCCTGGCGGTCGCGCGGATGAAGCCGGTCACGGCCTCGGGGTTGGCCTCGGCGAAATCGGTGTTCACGATCACCGCATTGCCGTAAAGCGCGACCCCGTAATCGGCCATCAGCAGGACCGAGATGTCCTCCTCGGCCACGCCAAGGCGCTGGGTCGAAAGGGTCGAGGTGAACGAGAACCCCGTCACCGCCGCGACCTTGCCCTCGGCCAGCATCGGCTCGCGCACGGGAAAGCCCACGGGGTCAACGGTGATCTGGTCCATGTCCAGATCCTGCTCGGCGGCGAAGATCGGGAATTGCGCCCATGCGCCGTCGGTCGGGGGGGCGCCCAGCACCCTGCCCTCCAGGTCCTTGGGGGTTTCGATCCCCAGCGACTTGCGCCCGACCACAGCAAAGGGCGGCTTGTCATAGACCATCATCACCGCGGTCACCGGCGCGTCCGGGTTTTGGTCCAGGAATTTCATCAACGAGTTGATGTCGGTGAACCCGACCGGAAAGGCGCCCGTCGCGACCTTCGGGATCGCGTCGAGCGAACCGTTGCCCTCGCTGATCTCGACCGTCAGGCCCTCATCCGCGTAATGGCCCCTTTCGATGGCCAGCGTGTAAGGCCCGGCAGGCCCTTCGAATTTCCAGTCCAGCGTGAACGGCATCGAGGTCTGCGCCTGCGCCACCGTGGCGGCAAGGGTCACGAGGCTGGCGGCCGCCAGGCTGCGGGCGGGAAGGGAAAGGGACATTTCACGGCTCCTAAACGTCTGACCTTGCAGAGGTTATGCGACAGATGGCTGGGATGCGAGGTTGCAAGGCGCAAGATGAGCTGTCAAGCGTCAGTTCCCGTTCGGGCTGCATAACCGCCCGCAAAACCAGTCCAGAACCCGTTGTCGGAAAATCGTGGTGCGGGTGGAGGGACTTGAACCCCCACGCCTTGCGGCGCCAGAACCTAAATCTGGTGCGTCTACCAGTTTCGCCACACCCGCATCCATCCGCGTCACGCGGATTCGCGTTCTCTTACCAGCGTGGGCGGGCGGATGCGAGGTCAAAGATCGCGCCTTGCCCGGCCCGGCGGGCGGGCTTCCTGCCGCCGGGGCAATCCAGCGGGGAAACATGGTGACGCAAGGTCAAGGCAGTAAAAGCCAGTCAATTGATATTTAATGATCTTTTTATGCATTCTGGCGCTTGGCAAATCATGGCCCGCTCTGCTACGGTTTTTCAGAGGAGACCGGAAAACCGGCGCGACAATCAGGGAGGCCCTCATGTCAGTTGCGACTGGATAACCCGTGAAAACGGTCGGAAAACCGACCGGGTTTCAGGGCGTATTTTCCATATTACTGATGCTTGGAGGGATCCCCACTTGCATGACACGCGATCCGACGATGTGATTCTCTCGGCCAGGGGGATCAGCAAGCAGTTTTCCGGCTTCATGGCCGTGAAGGATGTGGATCTGGACATCCGGCGCGGCTCGATCCACGGGCTGATCGGACCCAATGGCGCGGGCAAGACGACGTGTTTCAACCTGCTGACCAAGTTCCTGCAACCCACCGCCGGAACCATCACCTTCAACGGCCGCGACATCACCTCGATGACCCCGGACGGAATCGCGCGGCTGGGGATGGTGCGCTCTTTCCAGATCTCGGCCGTTTTCGCGCAGTTGACGCTGTTGGAAAACGTCCGCATCGCGCTGCAACGCCGCCGGGGGGAAAGCTTCGACTTCTGGCGTTCGGAAACCGTGCTGGCCGCGAACAACGCCGCCGCGATGGAGCGTCTGGACGAGGTCGGCCTTGCCGGCATGGCGCATCTGACGGCGGGCGAACTGCCCTATGGCCGCAAGCGGGCGCTGGAAATCGCCACCACGCTGGCGCTGGAGCCCGAGATGCTGCTGCTGGACGAGCCGATGGCCGGGATGGGGCACGAGGATATCGAACGCACCGCCGCGCTGATCCGCCGCATCGCGGTCAACCGCACCGTGCTGATGGTCGAGCATAACCTTTCCGTGGTGTCCTCGCTGTCGGACCGGATCACGGTCCTGGCGCGCGGCCAGGTTCTGGCGGAAGGGGATTATGCGTCCATCTCGAAGGACCCGCGCGTGATCGAAGCCTATATCGGAGTGGGCCATGACTGAAGCCACCCCCCTTTTGCAGGTCCGCAACCTCGAAGGCTGGTATGGCGAAAGCCATGTGCTGCACGGGATCGACTTCCACGTCAACGAAGGCGAGGTCGTCACCCTGCTGGGCCGCAACGGTGCGGGCAAGACCACCACGCTGAAGGCGATCATGGGGATTCTGGCGCAGCGCCGCGGCTCCATCACGCTGAACGGCAAGGAGTTGATCCGCATGTCGCCGCGCGCCATCGCGCGGGCCGGGATCGGCTTCTGCCCCGAGGAACGCGGCATCTTCGCCAGCCTCTCGGTGCAGGAAAACCTGATGCTGCCGCCCCGCGTCCGTCCCGGCGGGCTGAGCGTGGAGCAGATCTTCGAGCTGTTCCCCAACCTGCAGGAACGGCTGAACAGCCAGGGCACCAAGCTGTCGGGGGGCGAACAGCAGATGCTGGCGATCGGGCGCATCCTGCGCACCGGCGCGAACCTGCTGCTTCTGGACGAACCGACCGAGGGGCTGGCCCCCGTCATCATCCAGCAGATCGGCCGCACCATCGGCCTGCTGAAGGAACAGGGCTTCACCATCATTCTGGTCGAGCAGAATTTCCGCTTCGCCGCCTCGGTCGCGGACCGGCATTACGTGGTCGAACTGGGCCGCGTGATCGACGAGATCCCCAACCGGGAATTGGAAGCCAATACCGCCAGGATTCAAGGTTATCTGGGTGTCTAGCCCGGCAATGTTTTTCCGCAGGGAGGGAATGAGTTGAAAACTTCATATCTGTTGACGAGCGCCGCGATGGGCCTGCTGTTCGCCGCGGGCGCACAGGCGCAGGATGTCCGGATCGGCGTGCTGAACGACCGCTCGGGCATCTATGCCGACCTTTCGGGCGAAGGCTCGGTCGTGGCCGCGCGCATGGCGGTCGAGGATTTCGACGCCGAGGCCAAGGGCATCAACGTCACGATCACCTCGGCCGACCACCAGAACAAGCCGGACGTGGCCGCCACGCTGGCCCGGCAATGGTTCGATCAGGACAATGTCGACTTGATCGTCGACGTGCCGACCTCTTCCGCAGCGCTGGCCGTGGCCGAGATCACGCGCGAAAAGAACAAGGTCTTCATCAACTCGGGCGCAGGCACGACCGAACTGACCGGGGCGCAATGTTCGCCCAATACCGTCCACTGGACCTATGACACCTGGGCGCTGGCCAACGGCACCGGCGGGGCGATGGTGGAAACCGGGGCGGATACCTGGTTCTTCCTGACCGCCGACTATGCCTTTGGCCATGCGCTGGAAAGCGACACCCGCGCCCTGGTCGAAGGGGCCGGGGGGCAGGTTCTGGGACAGGTGCGCCACCCCTTCCCCGGACAGGACTTCTCGTCCTTCCTGCTTCAGGCGCAATCCTCGGGCGCGCAGGTGATCGGGCTGGCCAACGCCGGCGGCGATACGGTCAATGCCATCAAGCAGGCCGCCGAATTCGGCATCACCCAGGCCGGGCAATCGCTGGCCGGGCTGCTGATCTTCATCACCGACGTCCATGCCCTTGGGCTTGAGGCCGCGCAGGGGCTGGTGCTGACGGAAAGCTTCTACTGGGACCTGAACGACGGCACCCGCGAATGGTCCGACCGCTTCGCCGAACGGATGAGCGGGCAGAAGCCCACCATGGTCCATGCAGGCGTCTATTCCGGCGTGCTGCATTACCTCAAGGCCATCGAGGCCACGGGCGACGACAGCGACGGTGCCGCGGTCGTGGCGGCGATGAAGGAAATGCCGACCTCGGACCCGCTGTTCGGCGAGGGCGAGATCCGCGCCGATGGCCGCAAGCTGCATGACATGTATCTGTTCCGCGTCAAGGCCCCCGGCGATTCCGAAGGGCCTTGGGACTATTACGAACTGGTCTCGACCATCCCGGCGGCAAGCGCCTTCAAGCCCATGGAAGGCGGCGGCTGCGCGCTGGTCGAATAATCATGCGGAGGGCGCCGTCGGGCGCCCTTTCGACCCCGCCCGGTCCGGCCCGGCCCGGCTTCGACGTTAGGGAACCTTCATGTTTGAACTACTCGGCATTCCACCGCAGGCATTGTTCGGACAGCTTCTGCTGGGTCTGATCAACGGGTCGTTCTATGCGATCCTCAGTCTTGGGCTTGCTGTCATCTTCGGCCTGCTCAACATCATCAACTTCGCCCACGGCGCGCAATACATGATGGGCGCGTTCCTGGCGTGGATGCTGCTGCATTACCTGGGCATCGGCTATTGGTGGGCGCTGATCCTGGTGCCGGTCATCGTCGGCGCCTTCGGCGTCGTGATCGAGCGGCTGATGCTGTCGCGGCTCTACAAGTTGGATCACCTCTACGGGCTGCTGCTGACCTTCGGCATCGCGCTGATCATACAGGGGCTGTTCCGCAACGCCTACGGCATCTCGGGGATGCCCTATTCGATCCCCTCGCAACTGGCCGGGGGGCAGAACCTTGGCTTCATGTTCCTGCCCAATTATCGGGCATGGGTGGTGGTCTTCTCGCTGGTGGTCTGTTTGGGGACGTGGTTCATGATCGAAAAGACCCGCCTGGGGGCCTATCTGCGCGCGGCGACCGAAAACCCGACGCTGGTCGGGGCCTTCGGCATCAACGTGCCCCGCATGATCACGCTGACCTACGGTTTCGGCGTGGCGCTTGCCGCGCTGGCCGGGGTGCTGGCCGCGCCGGTCTATTCGGTCAATCCCAACATGGGCGCGGACCTGATCATCGTCGTCTTCGCCGTGGTGGTGATCGGGGGCATGGGCTCGATCCTTGGCGCGATCATCACCGGCTTCGGCCTTGGCCTGGTCGAGGGGCTGACGCGGGTCTTCTACCCCGAAGCCTCTTCGGTGGTGATCTTCGTGATCATGGCCATCGTCCTTCTCGTCAAACCCGCCGGCCTGTTCGGGAGAGCATGATGACCGACAAGACCCTTGACACCGCAACGCCCCGGGGCGGGATGCCGCCGCTGCACCGGGCCATCTTCGTCGGCCTGCTGGTGGTCTTCGCCGTCGCGCCCTTCGTGCTTTACCCGGTCTTCCTGATGAAGATCCTGTGTTTCGCGCTGTTCGCCTGCGCCTTCAACCTGCTGCTGGGCTATGGCGGGCTGCTGTCCTTCGGCCATGCGGCCTATTTCGGGGGCGCCAGCTATGTCTCGGCCCATGCGGCCAAGGTCTGGGGGCTGACGCCGGAACTGTCGGTGCTGTGCGGCACGGCGGCGGCGGCCCTTCTGGGGCTGGTGATCGGCTCTTTCGCCATCCGGCGGCAGGGCATCTATTTCGCCATGATCACGCTGGCCTTCGCGCAGATGGTCTTTTTCTTTTCCCTGCAAGCGCCCTTCACCGGGGGCGAGGACGGGATTCAGGCCATCCCGCGCCGGGCCTTGTTCGGGGTGTTCAACATCTCGTCGGACATCAACTTCTATTACTTCGTGCTGGCCGTCGTCTTTGCCGGGCTGCTGCTGATCTATCGCATCATCCATTCGCCCTTCGGACAGGTCCTGAAGGCGATCCGGGAAAGCGAGCCGCGCGCGATTTCGCTTGGCTATCGCGTCAACAGCTACAAGCTGGCGCTGTTCGTGCTGTCGGCGGCGCTGGCCGGGCTGGCAGGCGCGACCAAGGCGCTGGTGTTCCAGCTTGCATCGCTGACCGACGTGCATTGGAGCATGTCGGGCGAGGTCGTGCTGATGGCCCTGCTGGGGGGCATGAACACCATCTTCGGCCCGATCGCAGGGGCGGCGGTGGTGGTGACCATGCAGAACTATTTCGCCAGCTTCGGCGCATGGGTGACGGTCCTGCAAGGGGTGATCTTCGTGCTTGGCGTGCTGCTGTTCCGCCAGGGCATCGTCGGCGTCATCGCCCGCTGGCTGAAACGCCCGTTGTAGGCTGCTGCCCGGACCTGGCTACCGATCTGCAAATGCAAAGAAGCCGGGCAATGCGCCCGGCTTCCTGCGTTCATCCGTCCGGCTTTCCGTTCATCCGGCCGGTTTGCGCTCCCGGCGTTGCAGCCCCGCGCGCGATACGCGGTCGAACAACAGGGCAATGGCGACGATGGCAAGGCCGGCGCGCAAGCCCAGGCCCATCTCCATCCGCGTCAGCCCGCGCGTGACCTCGGCCCCAAGGCCGCCCGCGCCGACAAGGCCCGCCAGCACCACCATCGCCAGGGACAACAGGATGCACTGGTTCAGCCCCACGACCAGCGTGGGCAGGGCGGCGGGAAACTCGATCTTGGTCAGGATGGTGCGGGGTGGCGCGCCGATGGCCTGCCCCAGTTCCAAGAGGTCGTTCGGCACCTGCCGAAAGGCCAGCGTCGTCAGCCGCAGCATCGGCGGGATGCCGTAAACCACGGTCGCGATCAGCGCGGGCACCTGTCCAAGGCTGAACAGGATCACCGCCGGGATCAGATAGACCCAGGGCGGCACCGTCTGCATGATGTCGAGGATCGGGCGCAGGAAGGATTCGAGCCGGGGCCTGCGCGCCGCCATGATGCCCAGCGGCACCGCGATCACCACCGCCGCCGCGACGGCGGTAAAGACCAGCGCCACCGTCTGCATGGATTGCGGCCAGAGGTTGACCAGCCAGCAAAAGCCCAGGCACAGGAAGGCCAGCACCGCCACGCGCAGGCTGGTCAGCAGCGCCACCGTCACGGTCACCACCACCATCACCACGATGGCCGGGGGGTAGAGCAGCACGGATTGGAATGCGCCCAGCACCCCCTCGACCGTGCGGCCGATGGCGTCGAACAGCCAATGCAGGTTGCGGTTCAGCCAACTGACCGAGGGGGCCAGCCATGCGCCGATCGAGAACTGGAAATTCATGCGGTCCCCTCTTTCTTCTGCACAAGGCTTTGCGTCAGGCGGTCGATCACGATGGTCAGGATGACGATGGCGATGGCCGCGTCGATGGATTTCGCGATATCCAGCGTGCGGATCGCGTCATAGATCGCCTGACCAAGCCCGCCCGAGCCGACGATCCCCGCGATCACCACCATGCCGAAGGCCATCATCAGCGTCTGGTTGATGCCCGCCATGATGCTGGGCACGGCAAAGGGCAGCCGGATTTTCAGAAACATCTGGCCGCGCGTCATGCCAAGCGACTTGCCCAGTTCCAGGAACTCGGTGGGCGTGCGCCCGATCCCCAGCGCGGTCAGCCGGATCGCGGGCGGCATGGCGACGATCAGCGTCGCGGCCAGCGCGGTGCCGGGGCCGAAACCCAGAAGCGCGATGGCGGGCAGCAGGTAGATATAGGGCGGCATGGTCTGGATCAGGTCCAGCACCGGCTCGATGGCGCGGTTCAGCCGCGGCTTCAGCCCGGCCAGCACGCCCACCGGCAACGCGACCAGCAGGGCAAGGAAGGTCGCGCTCAGCACCAGCGCGAAGGTGCTCATCGTGCCGGACCACAGGCCCATCATGGCGCAGGCCGCCATGCCGATGGCGATGGCGATCCCGGCGCGGGCGTCGATCAGCCGCCAGCCCGCCAGTCCCAGAAGCACGGCCAGCACATACCACGGCAGCGCGCCAAGCGCCCAATAGACCGCGCCATAGAACCCCTCGAAAAGCAGGCGCAGCCCGTCGAAGAGAAAGGCGGCGTTGTCGCTGACCCAGAAAAGCGCATCGTCGATCACGCGGTCGAAGCTGCGGGCGAAAGCTGCTGTGTCGATCATGCTCAGCCATGCCCCCCTTCCGACGCCTGCGATCCCTTGACCCCCAAGAGCAGGCTGGCGGGCGTCACGACGCCGGCCACCTGCCCGTCCCGGACCACCGCAAGACCCGCGCCCTTCTGGCCCACCATCAGGTCGATCAGATCGTCGATGTCGGTCTCGGGCGAGGCTTGGGCCAGATCATCGGCCGAGGCGCCGGGATGGTCGCGCAGGAAGGTCTCGACCGGGACCATCACCGAATGGGCCTTGATCAGGTGCAGCTTGGAAATCGACGAGACGAATTCCGCGACGTAATCGTCGGCGGGGTTCAGGATCAGGTCCTCGGCGGTGCCGGTCTGGATGATCACGCCGTCTTTCATGATGGCGATGCGGTCGCCGATGCGGATCGCCTCGTCCAGGTCGTGGGTGATGAAGATCGCGGACTTGCCCAGATCCTTGGTCAACTGCCGGAATTCGTCCTGCAACTGGCGGCGGATCAGCGGGTCCAGCGCGGAAAACGGCTCGTCCATCAGGATGATCTCGGGGTCCGAGGTCAGCGCGCGCGCCAGCCCCACCCGCTGCTGCATCCCGCCCGAGAGTTCGGTCGGATAGCGGTCCATCCAGTCGCCAAGGCCCACCGTGGTCAGCGCCTCGCGCGCGGTGGCGTTGCGGTCGGCCTTGGAAATGCCCTGGACCTCAAGCCCGAAGGCCGCGTTTTCCAGAACCGTGCGATGGGGCAGAAGCGCAACGCTTTGAAAGACCATCGCCATATGTTTCGCGCGCAATTCGCGCAGGTCGGCGTCGTTCATCGCGCCGATGTCGCGGCCCTTGACCTCGATCCGGCCGTTGGTCGGCTCGATCAGCCGGTTGAGCATGCGGATCAGCGTGGACTTGCCGCTGCCCGACAGGCCCATGATGCAGAAGATCTCGCCCCGCCGGACCTGAAAGCTGGCGTCCGAGACGCCCACGACGCAGTTGAATTCCTGCAAGACGTCGCGCTTGCTCAGGTTGCGGCCCTTGACGGCCTCCATCGCCTCGGCGGCCCGCTTTCCGAAGATCTTCCATGCCGACTGGCAGTCGAGCAAGGTGTCTTCGGCGGTCATGTTCCCTGTCGTCACTACGAATTTCCTCACGAAATAAGAACAGGGGCCGCCGATGATGTGTCGGCGGCCCTCGGGTGGCGTCAGTAGTCCTTGATATTGCCCCAGCGTTCGATCAGCACGGGATGGTTGTCGATCCATTCCTGGATGGCGTCGTCCATGCCTTTCCCGTCGACCACCGCCGTATTGATCGCGGCGACGTCGGCAATGGGCACGAAGACGCCCGCCAGGATCTCGCGCGCTTCGGGGTTGGCCTCGGAGAAACCGGCCTGCGCAATCAGGTTGTAGGATTGCGGCGGCGCGAAGATGCCCTTGGGATCGGCCAGGAATTTCATGTCGAACTTCTGCGCCATCCAGGTGGGGGTCCACAGAGTCACGATGATGGGCTCTTGCCGGTCAACGGCGGATTGCAGCGCCGCCGTCATGCCTGCCGTGCTGCCCTCGACCAGCGGCATGTTGATGCCGTATTCGCTGACCGCATCGGCTGCTTCGCGCATCAGGCCCGACCCCGGCTCGATCCCGATGATGCGGCCGCCCAGCATTTCGGCATTCTCGGCCAGTTCCTCGATCGAATTGACATCGACGTAGCTGGGCACCGAAAAGCCCTGATAAAGCCCGTGCGACGCGATCGAGATCTTTTCGAGCCGGTTCTTGTTGCGCTCCCAGTAGTCATGGGCAACATAGTCGATCTGCGAGGTCATCACCTGCACGTCGCCCCGCACCAGCGCGGCATAGGCAATGCCCCATTCGGAAAACTCGGTCAGTTCGACCGTATAGCCCTTTTCCTCAAGGACCTTCTTGGTGATCCCCGTGATGGGCTGCATGTCTTCCCATGCCATCCCGCCCAGCTTGATCACCTTGTCCTGCGCATGGGCGGCCATGCTGCCCAGCCCCACCACGGCCGCGGCGGCAAGCGCCTTCACCAGTGTCTTCATCTCAACTCCCTTCGTTGTCCGGCCGCGCTTCGCTCCTCGGGCGCGGCCTGTGACGGAACACCGCATCATCGGATGAGCGGCGGATCAAACCTTCGCCATCTGCGCGAAGATTATATTGACATACTACGATTGATAGACATTCTGTCTACTATAAATTCAGCAAGGACGGCATTCGGCAAATGGCCTACAGATTGTCAGCATATGATCGTGGAGAGCCTTTCATGCCGAAAAAGCCGGACAGCGTGATGCTGAAGCCAGAAAATGACAACAGAAAACAACGCCTTGCGTCGGCGTTGCGCCAGCGCATCCTGACGATGGAGATCGCCCCCGGCGCGGTCATAGACGAGGTCGAACTGGCCGGGGAATTCGGCCTGTCGCGTCCGCCGATCCGCGAATTGATGCGCCAGATGGCCGGTGAGGGCTATATCGATCTGGAAGCGAATCGCCCCGCCCGCGCCACCGCGATGAGCTATCACGCGCTCCGCGACTTCTATCTGGTGGCGCCGATGATCTATATCGCGACGACGAAACTGGCGGCGGAACATGCCCGCCCCGAGGCCATCGCCCGGCTGCGCGCGATCCAGGACCAGTTCCGCGCGGCGATCAAGGCGGGCGATCTGAACGCGCGCATCTTCGCCAACGATGCCTTCCATCTGGAAATCGGGCGAATGGCGCGCAACGTCTATCTGATGCCCAGCCTGCGGCGGCTGCTGATCGACCACGCCCGGATCGCGCGGACCTTCTATCGCGACGATTTCTCGGACGGCGGCCAGCTTGCCACCGCCGCCGACCAGCACGACCAGATCATCGACGCCATCGCGCGGCGCGATCCCGAAACCGCGGGCGGCATCGTCCAAGCCCATATGGAGATCTCGCGCCGCGACATGGCGGCCTATGCCGTGCCCGAGGGGATGGAACTGCCCCCCGGATTCTGAACCAGCCAACAGGAGAAAAGCATGACCGACCTTCTCGGCAAAGACGACTACCACCGCATCGCGGGCGCCCTGACCCTGCCCGACGCCTGCATCATCGGCGGCGAAAGGCGCGCCGCCGCTTCGGGCCGCGTCTTCCAGACGGTGAACCCGGCCACCTGGCAGGTGATCGCCAGCCTTCCCGCCTGCGACGGCGCCGATGTCGATGCGGCGGTCGATGCCGCCCGCGCCGCCTTCGACGGCTGGTCCAGGCTGCACCCGTCCGAGCGCAAGGAAATCATCCTGCGCCTTGCCGCGCTGATCGAGGAAAACCTGACCGATCTGGCAGTGATGGAAAGCATCGACAGCGGCAAGACCATCCTCGACTGCATGACGGTCGATCTGCCCGAAACCGTCAAATGCCTGCGCTGGCACGCGGAACTGATCGACAAGATCTATGATCAGGTGGCCCCTTCCTCGAACGAACATGTCGCGCTTGTGGTGCGCGAGGCGGTCGGCGTCGTCGGGCTGGTGCTGCCGTGGAACTTCCCGCTCTTGATGCTGGCGTGGAAGATCGGCCCGGCGCTGGCGGCGGGCTGCACGCTGGTCGTGAAACCGGCCGAGGAGACCTCGCTGACCGCGCTGCGCGTGGGCGAACTGGCGATCGAGGCCGGGGTTCCGGCGGGCGTGCTGAACATCGTCACCGGCTCGGGTCCCGATGTGGGCGAGCCGATCGGCCGCCATCCGGGCATCGACGCGGTGTCCTTCACCGGCTCGACCGAGACGGGCCGCCGCTTCCTGTCCTATTCGGCGGAAAGCAACATCAAGGAAATCACGCTGGAAATGGGCGGCAAGAACCCTTGCATCGTCATGGACGACGCCGAGGATCTGGATGCCGTGGCCGAGCATGTCGTGAACGGCGCCTATTGGAACATGGGCGAGAACTGCTCGGCCATCTCGCGGCTGATCGTGCATCGGGGCGTCAAGGATGCGCTGGTCGCGAAACTGATCGCGGCGCTGGACGACTGGCCCGTGGGCGATCCGCTGGACCCCGCGACCCGCATCGGCCCGCTGGTCTCGCCCGAGCATTACGGCAAGGTCGCCTCTTATCTGGGCGACGCCAAGGTGCTGCATGGCGGAGAGACCAGCGAGGACCGCTATGTCCACCCGACCATCTTCGAAGTGCCGGGCAACGACGCCCGCCCCGCGCGCGAGGAAATCTTCGGCCCCGTGCTGTCGGTCATCACCGTGGACAGCCTCGATCAGGCCATCGGGATCGCCAATGACACGGAATACGGCCTTGCGGCCTCGGTCTTCACCGCCAACGGCAAGGCCGCCCTGCGTGCGGCCCGCGCCCTGCGGGCGGGTACCGTCACCGTGAACTCCTATGGCGAGGGCGACGGCGCCACGCCCTTCGGCGGCTTCAAGCGGTCGGGCTTCGGCGGGCGCGACAATGGCATCCACGCCCATGACCAATATACCCAGGTCAAGACGATCTGGCTCGATCTCGCATAAGGGCCGCATCATGACCGGATTTCCCTTTCCCGGCCTCAACCTGGCGGTCACGACCCCTTTCGACGCCGATGGCCGCATCGCCTTCGACCGGCTGGAGGATCACCTTGAACGCTATATCGCGGCGGGCATCCCCGGTTTCGTGCTGAGTTCCGGCACCGGGATGCACGTCTATCTTTCGCGCGAGGAATCGGACGAGCTGGTGGCGCGCGGCGCAAAAATCATCGGCGGGCGGGCGCGGGTGATCGTCCAGACCTCGGCCCTGATGACCCCCGATGTCGTCGCCCGCACCCGCCACGCCGCCGATTGCGGCGCGGAGGGGGTGATGGTGCTGCCGCCCTTCTTCGAGGGACCGACCGAGGACGACGATATCTTCGCCTTCTATGAGGCCGTGGGCGAGGGTGGGCTGCCGATCATCGGCTACAACGTGCCCGGCGCGATCGGGGTCGCGATCTCTCCCGACCTGCTGCGCAGGCTGTCGGAAATCCCGAATTTCGTCACCGTCAAGGACAGCGGCGGCGATCTGGCCGCGCAGGCCGAATTGATCCGCACCGGTCTGCCGGTGATGAACGGGGCCGATCCGCTGATGCCCTATGCGCTTTATGCGGGCGCCTCGGGGCTGATCTGGGGCGGAGCGAATTTCGCGCCCCGGTCCTGCGTCGCGGTGGTCGAGGCCGCCGGGCGCGGCGAATGGGACCGCGTGCGCGAACTCTGGCGCGCGCTGGAACCCGCGATGAACCTGATCTGGCAGGGCGATTACGTCCAGTCCGTCTATGCCGCAGCCGAGATGACCGGCTACGGGGCGGGCCATCCGCGCCGCCCGCTCAGCCCGCTGGCGGCAGACAGGCGCGAGGCATTGTGCGCCGCACTCGGCGGGCTGATCGAGACCGAGAGGGCCGCGTGACGACCCGCCGCATCGCCCCTTCGGACCTGCCGCGCCATCCGGGGGTGTCGGGCTGGGTGGCCATGCTGCCGCCCCGCCAGCCGACCCCGGCGCTGAAGCAGGCGATCACCGCCGATATCGCGGTGATCGGCGCGGGCTTCGCGGGGCTGTCGGCGGCGCACCGGCTGGCGCAGATCGACCCCGCCCTGCGCATCGCGGTGCTGGAGGCCGGGGTGGTCGGCGACGGACCCGCCGGGCGCAATTCCGGCTTTATCATCGACCTACCGCATGAGGTCTCATCCCAGGATTACGGCGGCGCGGCCCTGCAGAAAAGCCGCGATCATATCGCCCTGCAACGCCGCGCGGTGGATTTCGCCGTGGAACTGGCGCAAAGGCAGGGCTGGCCGCGCGAGGTGCTGGACATGTCCGGCCGCTACAACGTCGCCATGTCGCCCGAGGGCAACCGGCATATCCGCGACTACGCGGCCCAACTCGACCGGCTGGGCGAGGACTACCGGCTGATGGACCACGCGGAAATCGCGGGCGTGACCGGATCCGAGGCGTTCAGTTCCGCGATCTTCATGCCGGGCACGGCGATCGTCCAGCCCGCCGCCTATATACGGGGGCTGGCCGACGCCCTGCCCGGCAATGTCGTGCTTTACGAAAACACCCCCGCCATGTCGCTGACCCCCAAGGGCGACGGCTGGCGGATCGGGACGCCCGAGGGCGCGGTCGAGGCCGGGCGGATCGTCCTCGCGAACAACGGCCATGCCGAACGCTTCGGCTTCTTCCGGGGGCGGCTGCTGCATGTCCATACCTATGCCTCGATGACCGCGCCCTTCGCGCCGGATCGCCTTCGCGGTCTGCGGGACTGGGCGGCGACGCCATCGTCACCGATGGGCACGACGCTGCGGCGGGTCTCGGGCGCGGATGGCGACCGGCTGCTGGTGCGCTCGCGCTATACCTACGACCCCGCCATGACGGTGGGCGCGGGCACGCTGCGGCGGGCCGGGCATGTCCATGACGGGAAATTCGCCCACCGCTTCCCCGGCCTGCGCGACGTCGCGATGCAATACCGCTGGGGCGGGATCATGGCGCTGACATGGAACGGCGTCCCAGCTTGGGGCGAGGTCGAGCGCGGCATCTTCGCCGCCTGCGGCTGCAACGGGCTGGGGGCGTCGAACGCGACCGCCTCGGGGCTGGCGGCGGCCGAGCAGATCATGGGTGTCGCGACCGAACTGACCCGCATCCATCAGGGCTTCGCCGCACCCCGCAAACTGCCCCCGCAGCCGCTGGCGCTGATCGGGGTGAAGGCCACGCTGGCAATCCGCGAACGCCGCGCGGGCATCGAATAGGATCACCACATGCGCCATCGTTTCTTCTGCATCGACAGCCACACCTGCGGCAACCCGGTCCGGGTCGTCGCGGGCGGCGCGCCGTTGCTGCCCCACCTGCCGATCTTCGAACGGCGCGACCTGTTCCTGCGCGAACACGATTGGGTCCGCACCGCCCTGATGTTCGAGCCGCGCGGCCATGACATCATGTCCGGCGCGATCATCTATCCCGCCCATCGCGAGGATTGCGATTTTGCCGCGCTCTTCATCGAGGTCTCGGGCTGCCTGCCGATGTGCGGCGCCGGCACCATCGGGCTGGCCACCGTCGCCATCGAGGAAGGGCTGGTCACGCCCCGCACCCCCGGCAGGCTGGCAATCGAGACGCCTGCGGGCCGGGTGGACGTCGAATATATCATGCAGGGCGAGCGTGTCGCCAGCGTCCGCCTGTTCAACGTCCCCAGTTTCCTGCACAGCGCCGATATCCGCGTCGATGTGCCCGGCCTCGGCCCGCTGATGGTCGATATCGCCTATGGTGGCAATTTCTATGCGGTGATCGAGCCGCAGGAAAACTGGCCCGGCCTGACCGGGATGAGCGCAGCGGAAATCGTCACCCACAGCCGCGCCCTGCGCGAGGCGCTGGCCGAGGTCGGCGAAACCGTGGTCCACCCCGAGGATGCCCGCATCCGCGGCGTCCATCACGCGATCTGGTGCGACAGCCCCGACGGGCCGGATTGCGACGGGCGCGGCGCGGTCTTTTATGGCGACAAGGCCATCGACCGCTCGCCCGGCGGCACCGGCACCTCGGCCCGGATGGCGCAGTTGCATGGCAAGGGCCGGGTGGCCGTGGGCGAAACCTTCCGCAACAAGAGCCTGATCGGCACCGTTTTCGAGGGCCGCGCCGAACAGGCGGCCACGGTCAGGCAATACCCCGGCATCCTGCCCAGCATCGGCGGCTGGGCGAGGATCACCGGGCATAACACCATCCTCGTGGACGACGCGGACCCGCTGCGCCACGGCTTCCAGATCGCCTGAAGGGGGAACACCATGCGGCTTGACAGAATGATCACCGTCGTCGGCGCCCATGCCGAAGGGGACGTGGGCCGCGTCATCACCGGCGGCTTCAACCCGCCCCGCGCGCCTTCGATGTTCCAGCGGATGGAGGCGATGGAGCGCGGCCACGACTGGCTGCGCCGCCTGATGCTGTCGGACCCGCGCGGCAGCGTGAACTGCGCGGTCAACCTGCTGATGCCGCCCATCCGCGAGGATGCCGATATCGGCATGATCGTGATGGAGCCGGATTATTACGTCCCCATGTCCGGCGGAAACCTGATCTGCACCGTGACCGTGGCGCTGGAAACCGGCTTCATCCCCATGCGCGAACCGCAGACCGTGGTCCGCGTCGATACCCCCGCCGGGCTGGTCGAGGCGGTCTGCGACTGCGCGGACGGGCGTTGCCGCCGGGTCAGCTTTCGCAACGTGCCGTCCTTCGTCATGCATCGCGACGCCCATGTCGAGGTCGAGGGGATCGGCACGCTGCGCGCCGACGTGGCTTATGGCGGGATGATCTATTGCATGATCGACGCCGGTGATGTCGGATCGGCGCTGGCCCGCGACGAGGCGCGCGATCTGGTCCATCTGGGCGAACGGATCAAGGCCGCCGCCGCCGTGCAGCTTCCCTGCGCCCATCCCGAAAACCCCCAGATCCACACGATCAACCAGGTCCTTTTCGCCGGGCCGATCCGCAGCGAGGGCGGCGTCAAGCGGTCCAGGAACACGGTCGTCGTCTCGCCCGGACGGCTGGACCGCTGTCCCTGCGGGACCGGCACCTCGGCCCGACTGGCGCTGCTGCACGCGCGGGGCGAGATCGCGACGGGCGAGACCTTCATCCACGAATCCATCATCGACACCGAATTCCACAGCCGCGTCGTAGACAGCGCGACCGTGGGCGGCGGCCCGGCGGTGGTGCCCGAGGTGTCAGGCCGCGCATGGCTGACCGGCATTTCCCAATACGGCGTGGACCCCGACGACCCCTTCCCCGAGGGCTACCGCCTGAACGACACATGGTTCGCATGAACCCTGACCGACAAACCCATATGAAAAACAAGGAGGCCGTCATGGCATCTGCAATGGTTCTGGAAGGCATCTATACCCCCCTGATCACCCCCTTCGACGCCGATGGCGCGGTCGATTACGACGCGCTGGCCGAACTGGTCGAGCGGCTGATCGGCGCAGGCGTCCACGGGCTGATCTCGGGCGGCTCGACCGGCGAGAACTATGCCGAAACCGTCGAGGAACGGCTTGAGATCGCCCGCTTCATCGCGGATCGCAACAAGGGCCGCCTGCCGGTGATCGTCGGCACCGGCGCGATGCGCACGCCCGATTCCATCGCGCTGGCGACAGGCGCGCGCGAGATGGGCGCCGATGCGATCCTGCTGGCGACGCCGCCCTATTCCGTCCCGACCGAGGCCGAGAACGCCGCCAACGCGCTGGAAATCGACCGCGCCGCCGGGCTGCCGGTGATCCTTTACAACTATCCGGGCCGGATGGGCGTCAGCATGGGGCGCGAGTTTCTGGACATCGTCAGCGCCTCGAAGAACCTGATCGGGATCAAGGAAAGCTCGGGCGATGTGAACCGCATCCACACGCTGGCCTGCGACTATCCCCATATCCCGCTAAGCTGCGGCATGGACGATCAGGCACTGGAGTTCTTCGCCTGGGGCGCGCGCAGCTGGATCTGCGCCGGCTCGAACTTCCTGCCCGAGGAACATGTCGCGCTGTATCGGGCCTGCGCGGTCGAGGGCGATTTCACCAAGGGCCGCAAGATCATGACCGCGATGATGCCGCTGATGGGCGTGCTGGAGCAGGGCGGCAAGTTCATCCAATGCGTCAAGCACGGGGTCGAGGCGGCGGGCCTGCGCGCCGGACCCGTCCGCCCGCCCCTGCAAGGGCTGAACGCGGATGAAAAGGCCGAACTGGAAGGCGTGATCGCGACGCTGCGCGCCACCGTGGCCGCGATCCGGTGACACGGCGATGACCACGCATCTCGCCACGCGCACCCCGGTCTTCAACGGCCCCGCCGGATGGGCCGAGATCCTGCCCCCCGTCCCGCCGCGCGCACGGCTGGAAGGGGCGCAGGGCTGCGATGTGGCGATCGTCGGCGCGGGTTTCGCGGGGCTGTCCGCCGCGCGCCGCCTGCACCAGATCGACCCGGCGCTGGATGTGGTCGTCCTGGATGCCGCGCGGATCGCCGAAGGGGGCACCGGGCGCAACTCGGGCTTCATGATCGACCTGCCGCATGACCTGACCTCATCCGATTACGCCGGTTCGGGCGAGGGGCGCGACCGGCAACTGACCCGGCTCAACCGCCTTGCCATCGATTTCGTCGCCGGGGCGGTGGCGGAATACGCCATTCCCCAAGGCTGGTTCCAGCGGGTGGGCAAGATCAATGCGGCGGCATCAACCCCCGGCATGGCGGCGAATGTCAGCTATGCCCGGCATCTGCACGACCTGAGCGAGGCGCATGAGATACTGGACGCGCAGGCGATGCGCGAAATCACCGGCACCGGCTATTATCAGGGCGGCCTTTTCACCCCCGGCACGGCGATGATCCAGCCCGCGGGCTATGTGCGGGGCTTCGCCGCCGGGCTGGAACGCGCGGGCGTGCGCATCCATGAAAATTCGGCGGTGATCCGGCTGGAAAGCAATGCGCAGGGCTGGCGTCTGGACACGGCGCAGGGCCATATTCAGGCGGCGCGGGTCGTTCTGGCCAACAACGGCCATCTGGAAAGCTTCGGTTTCAAGCGCGGGCGGCTGATGCATATCATGCTGAACGCCTGCATGACCGAGGAACTGCCGCCCGAGGCGCTGCGCGCCCTTGGCGGCCGCGAATGCTGGGGCCTGACGCCCGCCGACCCGATGGGCACCACCCTGCGCAGGATCGGCCCGGCGCAGGGCGGCAACCGCATCGTGATCCGGCAGGGCGGCTATTACCGCCCCGAAATGCGCACCAGCGCCGCCGACCTGGCACGGGTGACGCGGCAGATGCGCCGGAAATTCGACGCGCGTTTTCCGATGCTGAAGGGCTTGCGCTTCGCACATTGCTGGTCGGGGCATCTGTGCCTGTCGCGAAACGCCGTCTCGGTCATGCGCGAGCTGGAGCCGGGGCTGTTTGCAGCCTGCGTGGACAACGGCCTTGGCACCACGCGCAGCACGCTGATGGGCATCGGCGCGGCGGAACTGATCTGCGGAGAGACCAGCACGATCACCGATTTCTTCACCGCCGACGCCGAGCCGGGCCGCCTGCCCCTCCATCCCTTCGACAGCATCGGCGCGAATGCCTATATGCGCTGGAAGGAATGGCGCTCGCGGATGGAATGAACCCGTCGCGGAAAGTTCACGGTCATGTCACCGGCGCGACATGTTGCCCGATTAGGTCACGCTCACCGGCGGCAGGAAGGCCGCTTTGGAAACCGGAGAACGCGACCCATGACCATCCACAGGAAAATCCTTGCCGCGCTGGCGGTCTCATCCGCGCTGGTGGCGCCCGCATTCGCGCAGGACGGCAGCGCGCGCAACGTGATCCTGCTGATCACCGACGGCACCGGGATCGAGACCTTCCGGGCGGCCAGCTATTTCCGCCACGGCGCGCTGGGGCACGAAGCCTATGACCGTTTCGACGCGCGCCTGTTCATGGCCACCCATCCGCTGAACACCTCGAACGAACCGACCCTGAGCGACGAGGGCGCGGTGACATTCGAGCCGTCCGAACTGTGGAAGGACGAGGCGTCCGACAGCACCTATGAAGGCAACATCGCCGATTACAAGGGCTTCTTCACCGGCTACGACTATGCCCGCAGCGATTTCACCGACAGCGCCGCCGCCGGGACCGCGCTGGCCTCGGGTCACAAGACCTACAACAACGCGATCAACTGGTCGAACGACGACACGCCGCTGAAGCATATCGGCGAATATGCCGTCGAAAGCGGCCGCGCGCTTGGCGTGGTTTCCTCGGTCCAGATCAGCCATGCGACGCCCGCGGCCTTCCTGGCCCATAACGTCAGCCGCAACGACTATGCCGCCATCGGCCGCGAGATCGTCGAATCCGGCCTTGCCACCGTGGTCATGGGCACCGGCCATCCCTATTACGACGGCGCGGGCCAGCGGGTCGAAAACCCGACGGAAAACGACTTCCGCTTTGTCGGCGGGCAGGACATCTGGCATCGTCTGGAAAGCGGCGAGACCGACTATACCCTGATCGAAAGCCGCGAGCAGTTCGAGGCGCTGGCCAATGGCGAACTGCCCGAAGGCGGCAAGATCATGGGGCTGGTCCAGAACATCCAGACGCTGCAATTCAACCGCCCCGGCGTGAGCCTTGGCGACAAGCTGGAAACCTCGCCCGACCTTGCCACCATGACGCAGGGCGCGCTGAACGTGCTGGGGGCGCAGGAAAACGGCTTCTTCCTGATGGTCGAGGGCGGCGCCATCGACTGGGCCGCCCATGCCAACAACCTGCCTCGCCTGATCGAGGAACAGGTCGAGTTCAACGAGGCCGTCGAGACCGCCGTGAACTGGGTCGAGGAAAACAGCTCGTGGGAGGAAACGCTGGTCATCGTCACCACCGACCACGGCAACGGGCTGCTGCAAGGCCCCAACTCGGACCGCGTCGCCTATGAGCCGATCGTCAACCAGGGCGCGGGCGCGATGCCGCTGGTGCGCTGGCATTCCGACAACCATACGCGCGAGCTGGTGCCGCTTTACGCACATGGCGCGGGCGCGGATTATTTCATCGACAATGCCACGAGCGAAAGCGGCCTTGCCATCTACGAAGTCGGCGAGGACAGCCAGATCTGGGTGGACAATACCGATGTCTTCCGCGCCTCGTTGAATGCGCTCGGCATCCAGCCGGGCAATAGCTAGGGCCATCGATGCGGGGCCGCAGGACGGTCCCGCATTCCCTTTCGCGAAGGACCGACGATGAAACCCCTGCTGATCGCGCTTTTCCTGACCGCCGGAACCGCCGCCGCCCCGGCCCTTGCCCAGGATGCCCGCGCGGCGACCGCCAGCGGCCAGGCCTGGGCCGAGGTCAGCCGCGCCGTCGCGCAGGACGGTATCCTGCATGTCGAATTGCGCTTTCTGACCGACCATCCGGCTTATCCGGGAGAGCGGATTTACGACCACATCCCCGCCGACCGGCTGAACGCGATGATCTACGTCATGAAGGGCGACCAGAGTTTTCCGCTGTGGCTGGAGGGCGGCAAGGCAATGGTTCCCGACCGGCTGGAACTGCGTGTCGGCGACGGTCCGCAGGTCGGCCATTGGCAGGCCGCTTTCGTCGCCCCCCACCATGACGTGACCGAGGCTTTCCTGCATCTGCCCAACCTTGCCCCCGTCGGGCCGTTCAGGATCGAAAGGCGCTGATCCACCGCCTTGTCCGGGGGCGTCAGGTCAAGCCGTTCCGCCAGACAAAGGACCGCAAGGCGGTGGCGGCCCGGTTCGTTCCTCAGCCGCTTTCCAATGCCGCCCGCATGGCGTCCAGAAAGGCGTTCAGCGCGGGTGTCCGGTCGCTTTGGCGATAGACCGCGAATACGTCCGAGACCGGCGGATCGGGGCGGATCGGGCGAAAGACCAGCGGACCCGAGGTCAGCCGGGCGATGGCTGCGGGAACGATACTGACCCCGAAGCCCGCGACGATCAGGCTGGGGATCGACTGCGCATCCATCACCTGCTGCGAGATGCGGGGCCGGAAACCGCCCCCCGAGATCCGGGACATGACATAGGCCGCGAAATCCGAACTGTCCGGCCGCAGGACCACATGGGGGTCGCGGCGCAAATCCTGCAACGAAACGCTGTCCTGCCCGGCGGCGAAATGGGTGTCGGGCAGCAGCGCGACCAGTTCCTCGCGCCATGCGAATTCATAGGCCAGTTCGCCGTCCGAGGGGATCGAGCGGTTGAAGCTGATATCGGCGCGCCGGCTGATCACCTCGTTGATCTGCATCGCGGGGGACTGCTCGTGGATCCGCACGGTGATGCGGGGATGGTCGCGGCAGAACCCCGCCAGAAGGTCGGCAAGGCCGCCGCGCAGGATGGATCCGGTGGTCCCGATCTCGATTACGCCATGCTGTCCGGCGCCGATTTCGCGGATTTCCAGCAGGCTGTGCTCATGCTGGGCCAGGATGACGCGGGCATGGCGCAGGAAGGCCTCGCCCGCGCGGGTCAGGTTCATCCTGCGGCTGGTGCGGCTGAACAATTCCGCCCCCACCTCGCGCTCAAGCGACTGGATCATCGTGCTTAACGGAGGCTGAGACATGTTCAGGCGCTGCGCGGCACGGGTGAAGTTCAACTCTTCGGCCAGAACGACGAAGCATTGCAATTGACGTATTTTCATATCGAAACCGAATGGATCCACGGTAAAACGATATTAGACTCGGATAACGATTCGGCCAAACATCCCGTCACTCTAAAAAGCGGCCCGTCAGGACGTGCCGGTGGACGCGGCTAACCTGGTGCCGGGTCCGGCCCTTCCGCAGCGGACCGCCCGTTTCAGGGAGGACGGAAATAATGCCGAGTTGGTCCAGATCGTTGTTCGGTCAGGTTTGTATTGCGCTGGTGCTGGGAATCATCGCCGGTTTCTTCGCGCCGGAATTCGCATCGGGCATGAGGCCGCTGGGGGACGGCTTCATCAAGCTGATCAAGATGCTGATCCCCGCCATCGTGTTCTGCGTCGTCGTCCACGGCATCGCCGGTGCGGGCGACCTGAAGAAGGTCGGCCGGGTGGGCGTGCGCGCGATCATCTATTTCGAGGTCATCACCACCATCGCGCTGGTGCTGGGCATCGTGCTGGCCTATGTGTTCCAGCCCGGCGCGGGCATGAACATCGACACGAGCCAGCTCGACGCCTCGGCGCTTGGCGCCTATGTCGACCGCGCGCAAGAGGTCAGCGAGGGCGGCACCGTCGATTTCCTGATGAAGCTGATCCCGACCACGGTCTTCAGCGGCTTCGCGACCGGCGACATCCTGCAAGTGCTGGTGGTCGCGGTGCTGTTCGGCTGCGCGCTGTCGCTGCTGGGCGAACGCGGCAAACCTCTGCTGACGATGATCGAACTGGCGGGCGACACCGTCTTCAAGATCATGGGCTTCATCGTCCGGCTGGCGCCGCTGGGCGTCTTCGGCGCGATTGCCTATACCGTGGGCAGCTACGGCATCGGCTCGCTGGCGCAACTGGGCTATCTGGTCGGGCTGTTCTACGTCACGGTGGCGATCTTCGTCGTGGCGATCCTGGGCCTGGTCATGCGGCTTTCGGGGTTCAGCCTGTTCAAGCTGATCCGCTACATGCGCACCGAGATCGGCATCGTCGCGGGCACCGCCAGCAGCGATGCTGTGCTGCCCCAGACCATGCGCAAGCTGGAACACCTGGGCGTCAAGGACTCGACGGTCGGGCTGGTGGTTCCCACGGGCTATTCGTTCAACCTGGACGCCTTCTCGATCTACCTGACTCTGGCGGCGCTGTTCATCGCGCAGGCGACCAATACCGAACTGGCCTTCATCGACCTGCTGACGATCCTGGGCGTGGCGCTGATCACCTCGAAGGGGGCGCATGGGGTGCCCGGTTCGGCCATCGTGATCCTGGCCGCGACCCTGACCGCGGTGCCCGCGATCCCGGCCATCGGGCTGGTGCTGGTGCTGTCGGTGGACTGGTTCATGGGCATCGCCCGCGCCCTGGGGAACTATTTGGGCAACTGCGTGGCGACCGTGGCCATCGGCTCCTGGGTCGGCGACATCGACCGCGACCGCGCCCGGCGCGTCCTTGATGGCGAGGACATGAGCAGCCTGGACATTCTGGAAGAACCCGCTCCGCTGAGCGAAGCCGAAGGAACGCAGCATGTATGACCATCCCCGAAACGCAACCGGACAGGAGACCGGCATGACCGATCCGCAACCCCGCCCCTACGCCGGTCCCGTCGCGGGCCTGCCGCCGCAGAGCGACCTGACCA
>NZ_CAMEFG010000055.1 GCF_945915435.1 uncultured Paracoccus sp.
CGTGTTCCGGCGTAGCTCAGCGGTAGAGCAGTTGACTGTTAATCAATTGGTCGTAGGTTCGATCCCTACCGCCGGAGCCAATTTTCTAGAAATTTCAAACACTTAGCTGTCAAGAAATATCTTGTCCGTCCGAGCGTCCGAGTTCGGACGCTGGAAAGAACCGAAAAAGCGCGCCCGGATCGAGGCGCGCTTTCGTTGTTGGATTGTGGCGTGATTGATATTTCTTCAGGACCTGCACGCAAATTTGCAGCAGAGGAGTTTTCACAACACCCCTAAACACCTCGTTAAGCGTCATCTGCTCTGGGTGCCAACGCCTGCGCTGCTGCCCGGTAAGAACGCGCGTGCATGGCAGGCGGGTCGTGGGGCTGCGACCCGGACCATTCGCCTGCCGCAGGCCCAAGCTGCGAAGTGGTCAGGCCACCAGATTCTTCAGATAGGCCAGCGAGGTCGCGAAATCCTCGGGCGCATGGGGATCGCAAGCGGCTTCCAGAACCAGGGTTCCGCCGTAGCCCATCGCCTTCAGCGCCTGGACCTGACCCTTGACGTTGGTCACCCCCTTGCCGAAGTGCTGCCAGACCATCCTGCCGTCGATCAGTCGCCCGTCCTTGAGGTGGACGTTGCGAATGTAAGGCGTCAGCTTTTCCAGACCGGCCTCGAAGCTTTGGCCCTCGGCCTCATAGAGGTTGCCCGTATCCCAGACATAGCCCAGACCCTTGTGCCCCACCGCTTCGAGCAGCGCGAGGCAGGCATCGCTGGTATCGGCGTAAGAGCCGGGCAGGTTCTCAAGCTGCACCTGATACCCCTGCCCTGCGGCCCGTTCGGTCGCTGCGCCCAGAAGATCCACGACCTTGCTGAAATCCGCATCAGGCGCCTCGGGCGCACGGTCGGGGGCGAAGACGATCAGCGTATCCGCGCCCAGTTTCTCGCCCATCTTCAGGCTCATCGACAGCAGTTCATCGGCGTGGATGCCGACAAGGTCGCTGTCGGCGCGCGCGCGGATGAATATGCCCGGAGAGACCGCCGAATAGGTGACGCCGAATTCCTTGCGCGCCACTACCAGTTGATCCCAGACATCGGGCGCCACCAGCGGAAAGCGCCGTCCTTCGACCGTGCGGGCCTCGAATGTCGTCACGCCATGTTCGACGGCTGTTTCGAATACCCGGCGCAGCGTTCCCGGCTGCGTTCCGGGGACGACCTCGTTTGTGACGGCGGCTATCTTCATCTTCTTTCCTTCCTGAACTTGTCCCGCATCAATAGAGATGGCACGAGACGGCGGCGGTATCGCCGATCGGTTTCAGCGCGGGCGTCCTGCGCTCGCAAATCTCGCCGATCTTGAGGTGACAGCGGGGGTTGAACGCACAGCCGGACGGGACGGCCAGGGGCGAGGGCATCTCGCCCTCAAGGACGATCTCGTCATGCGCATCGTCGGGGTGACCCGGCAGCGCGGCCGAGAACAGCGCCTTGGTGTAGGGATGGCGGGGGTTGTTGAAGACCTCTTCCGAGGGTCCGATCTCGACGATCTTGCCCAGATACATCACGGCGATCTGGTCGGCCAGATAGCGCGTCGTCGCCAGATCATGCGCGACCAACAGATAGGCGACGCCGTATTCCTGCTGTATATCCTTGAAAAGGTTCATGATCTGCGACCTGATCGACACATCCAGCGCCGAGACGGGTTCATCCAGAACGATCAGGCCGGGACGCGAGATCAGCGCGCTGGCGATGGCGATCCTCTGGCGCTGCCCGCCCGAGAACTCATGCGGGAAATTGCCGGCATGGTCGGGACGCAGGCCCACGTCGTCCAGCACCTTGGCCACCCGCATGTCGATTTCCTTGCGGCTCGGGCGGCCCTGCGCCATCAGCGGCTCGGCGATCAGGTCGCGCACGCGCATCCGCGGGTTCAGCGATGACCACGGATCCTGAAACACCGCCTGCACGCGCGAACGCAACCCGCGCAGCCCGGCGCCTTTCAACGAGTGGACGTCCTGTCCGTCCACCAGGACCTGCCCCTGCGTCGGCTTGTCCAGCCGCAGGATCATCCGCGTGGCCGTGGTCTTGCCACAGCCGGATTCGCCGACCAGCGCAAGGGTCTGCCCGGTCGGGATCGCGAAGTTCAGCCCATCGACCGCCTTGACGACATGGCGCTGGCGCGAAAACAGCCCCGAGGTAATGTCGAAATGCCGCGTCAGATCGCGCACTTCCAGAACCGGAGTGTTTGCATTCGTCATGGCAGCAGCCTCCAGCAACTTGCGGTATGTCTGTCGCGACCCTCGCCCCCCAGATGCGTCACCGGGGGTTGCTCGGCGCGGCAGCGGTCATCCGCATAGGGGCAACGGGGCGAAAAGCGGCACCCCTTCGGCTTGGCCCACAGGGCGGGCGGTTGCCCCTCGATGGCGGGAAGCCGCCCCTGATGGCCGGAAAGCTTGGGAACCGAGTTCAGAAGCGCCTGCGTATAGGGATGCGAGGGGCGGTCGAACACGCGCTTGACCGGGCCGGTTTCGATCACCTGCCCCGCATACATCACCGCAAGGCGATGGCAGACACGCGCGACGATGCCGAAATCATGGGTGATGAACAGGATGCCCATCCCCGTCTGTTCCTGCAATTCGCGCAGCAGGCGAAGGTATTGCGCCTGAACCGTGACATCCAGCGAGGTGGTGGGCTCATCGGCAATGATGACCTTGGGCTGGCAGGAAATGGCGATCGCGCCAACGGCCCGCTGCCGCATCCCGCCGCTCATCTGGTGGGGATAGGCCTTCACGCGCATCTCGGGCGCCGCGACCCGCACCTTGCGCAGCGTGTCCACGGCCATCGCCATGAAACCCTCGGGCTGCGGCTTGCGGTGCAGGCGCATCGCCTCGACGATCTGGTCGCCGATGGTGAAGGCCGGGTTCAGCGAGGTCTGCGGATCCTGGAGGATCATCGCGATGTCGCGCCCGCGGACCTTGCGCATCCTGGCCTCGGGGATGGCGGTCAGATCAGACCCGTCCAGTTCGACCGAACCGCCCGAGATGCGGCCGATGCCGCGCGGCAAAAGCCGCATCAGCGACAGGCCGGTCAGGGACTTGCCGCTGCCGGATTCGCCAACGATGCCAAGCGTTTCCGCCGGATAGAGATCGAAGCTGACGCCATCGACGGCAGCGAATTCGCCGCGCTTGGTCTCGATCATGGTTTCAAGGTCGCGGACCGACAGGATCGGCTGGTTCTCGTTCATGCTCACGGTTCAGACCCTCCTCGATTTCGGGTCGATCTTCTCGCGCAGCCAGTCGCCGAACAGGTTGACCGAAAGCACCGTCAGCAGGATCGCAAGGCCGGGAAAGAACGACACCCACCACGCGCTTGTCAGCAGTTGCCGTCCGTCCGCCACCATCAGGCCCCAGGTCGGGATGGGACGGGGGATGCCGATACCCAGAAAGCTGAGCGAGGCCTCCAGCGTGATGACGATGCCCACCTGCAACGTCGCCAGCACGACTATGGTGTTGACGACATTGGGCAGGATATGCCGCCGCAGGATGGCCAGGTGCGAACTGCCCGCCACCACCGCGCGGGCCACGAAGTCGCGCTCGCGCAGGCCCAGCACCTCGGCGCGGACCTGCCGGGCGAAATAGGCCCAAAGGACGAAGGCCACGACGATGATGACCGACTGAAAGCTTGGCCCCGAAAGCGCGGCCAGCGCCAGTGCAAGCAGCATCGCGGGGAGCGCCAGCGATATATCTACCAGCCGCATGATGATCGTATCCCACCAGCCGCGGAAATATCCCGCGATCAGGCCGAGGGAGGAACCGATCACGACGCCGACGAAGATCCCCACCACCGAGATCGACAGCGCATACCAGGCCCCGTGCATCGTGCGGCTGAGAATGTCGCGGCCCAGCCTGTCGGTGCCGAAGGGATGGCTCCAGTCGCCCCCGAAGAAGACGGGCGGTTGCAGGCGGGCGCGCAGGTTGGTCGCCTCGGGACCGTAGGGCGCCAGCCATTGCGAGAACAGCGCCGGAATGATCAGCGTGATCATCAGGATGGCGATGGGCAGGGCGGGATAGCCGCCCGGCCGCAGAAAATTCCTGCGCCGCTTGCGGGCAACCGGCGCCACGCTCTCAGCGGATGCGGGGGTCGATATAGGCATAGAGCAGATCCACAAGAAGGTTGGCGAGGATGAAGATGACCGCAAAGACGATCACGACGGATTGGACGACCGGGAAATCGCGGGCCTTGATCGCCTCGATCGCGGTCCAGCCCAGGCCAGGCCAGGAAAACACCGTTTCGATCACGACCGATCCGGTCAGCACCGAGCCGGCCAGCACCCCGAAATAGGTCAGCGGCACGACGGCGGCATTGCGCAGCGCGTGCTTCCAGACGATGATCGGCTCGGACACGCCCTTGGCGCGGGCCAGCTTGACATATTCGGCGTCCAGAACCTCGAGCATGGCCGAGCGGGTCAGCCGCGTCAGGGCCGAGATCTGGAACCACGCGATCGAGATCGCCGGCAGGACCAGATGCGCCCAGGTTCCGCTGCCCGAGGTCGGAAACATTCCCAGGCCCACCGCAAAGACCCAGATGAGGATGATCCCTAGCCAGAAGCTGGGCATCGACTGGCCGATCAGCGCGATGCCTTGCGCGAAGCTGTCCACAATCGTGCCCTTGCGCGTGGCCGAGGCGACGCCAAGCGGAATGGCGATCACCACGCTGATCAGCATCGCCATGCCGCCAAGCGTCAGCGTCGCAGGCAGGCGGCTGAGGACGACGTCCATCGCGGACTGGCCCGGCCATTTCATCGACAGGCCGAAATCGCCCTGCACGGCATTGCCCAGAAAACGCAGATACTGGATATGGATCGGCTGATCCAGGCCCAGCTTGTTGATCAGGAAGGCGACCTGTTCCGGCGAGGCATCGTCGGGCAGTAGCGCGCCGACCGGATTGCCGGAAAAATGCGTCAGCCCGAAAACGATCAGCGTGATCACCCAAAGGGCAATGGCCGATTCGACAAGCTTGACGAGGAAAAAGCGTTGCATGAGGGACTCCGTGGCATGCCCGGACCGGCTTTCCGGTCCGGGTGGCGTCGTTGTCAGTCTGCGGTTTCGATCAGTTCGAAATGGCTGAAACCGCTGGAGGAGGACCCCGGAAAGGTCCAACCCGCAACACGCTGGGGATTGGCCACGACCTCGGCGGAAATGGTCGCTATCGGCATATGGGCATAATTGTCGAAGACATAGGTGAACATGTCGCGGATCAGCGCGGCGCGTTCTTCAAGGTCCTTGGTCTCGATCAGCCTGTCGCCCATCCCGTCCAGCTCGCGGCTGCCGATGCTGTAGGCCGGGCTGAGCTGTTCGGTATAGGACGCCAGAACGCCGATCCCGTTGGGCCGCACGGGCGCATTGCGCATCGGATGCGCGAAATCCGCGGTAAAGCCCAGGCGCGCATTCTGCAAGGTTGGCCAGTCCATTTCGCGGATCTCGGTCTGCAAGCCTGCGTCGGCGAACATGGCCTGGACCAGTTCGGCCATCAGCCCGAATTCGGGGCTGCCACCAAGCGCCGTCGCCGCGATGGGGATCACAGGATTGGCGAATGCGCCGGGATAGTCCGCTTCGGCCAGCAATTCGCGGGCGCGGTCCGGGTCATGGCCATATTCGGCCTCGAACCGCCTGGCCAGTTCGGGAACGTGGCCGTCGAAGCGCGGGTCCATCGAAAACACCACCAGCGGCTCGGCCCGGCCTTCGTAAAGGACGTCGATCAAGGCTTCGCGATCCAGCGCGCGGTTCATCGCCTCGCGGATGCGGACGTCTTGCCAGGGCAGGCCCATCTCGGCGCCCGGCCCTTCGGGGTCCATGAAAAGGCCCGACAGCACGAATGCCGTCTGGACCGAAGCCTGGGCTGAACTGATGGTCTGGTGGCCCTGCGCCTCGGCTTCGGGCTGCAATTCGCGCGGCAGGCTGACGATATCGGCCTCGCCCGCAAGCAGCATGGCCAGCCGGGTGGCAGGCTCGCCGACGAAGCGCAGTTCAAGGCTGTCGTAACGGGGCGAGGACCCGCTCCAATGATCCTTGGCGACGTCGTATTTCAGCGTATTGCCAAGATCGCGGCTGACGAAGGTGAAGGGGCCGCTGCCTGCGGGATTGCGGGCATAGCCCTCAAGCCCCTCGGCATCGTATTGGGCCTTGGAATAGACGACCAGAACCGCGCGCCCGGCGTGCAGGAACAGGAAATCCGGGTCCGGGTTCGGCAGGTCGAAATGAACGGTATGGTCCCCGTCTGCGGTCACCGTGGCGGCGCGCAGGCTCTGGATACCGCTGAGCCGCGAATCGTCGCCGGTATGCAGCGCGACCGAATGAACGACATCCTCGGCCGTGACCGGACCCCAATCGCCGCTGAAGACCGCGCCGGGTTTCAGATGAAACGTCCAGCGGGTGAAATCCTCGTCATGCTCCCATGACTCCGCCAGCCCCGAGGCGTCGTAGACCCCCGTTTCGGGATCGTTTCCGACCAGCGACTGCATGTTCGGCGGGATCAGGCCGCCGATGGTTTCCCAGTAGAGGTTCGACTCGGCCGAGCCGGGATCGATGGCCACGACGACATTTTGCGCGAATGCGGCGGTTCCGACGATGGACGAGACGGCGCAGGCCATCATTGTCCGGCGGGCAACCGAACGGATATTGGGCATGAGAAGCTCCCTGTTCAGGAAAGTGTTTCGACCGCTATGCGGCTCTTGCTTGCAGCAGTGGCCGGGCATCGCACCGATCACCTGATATCCCATGATTGCATCTATCCCGGCACGACACAAAGACGAACCCGGACTGTCGTGATAACGAAATCATATGGCTCGGGACGCCGCCGCGCCCGTTTCAATGAGCCGTCAGCCTGCCCGGCTTGTCGTGGGCGCCAAGGCGGTCCAAGATGGTCGCCGAGGCCCGGTTCAACCCGATGATCTCGACCTTGGTGCCGCCGCGGCGGAACTTCAGCACGACACTTTCCAGCGCCTGCACGCTGGATATGTCCCAGATATGGGCGGCACGGACGTCGATCACCACCCGCTGGGGCATTTCGCGGTAATCGAAGGCGCCCGCGAAATCCTCGACCGAGCCATAGAAAAGCTGTCCCTCGACCCGGTAGGTCCGCAAGCGGCCATCGGGCGACAGGGTCGAGGTCACGCGAAACAGCCGCGCGATCTTGGCGGCAAAGAAGATGCCTGACAGCAGCACGCCGACCAGCACGCCGATGGCCAGGTTATGGGTCCAGACCACAGCCGCCACCACCGCCAGCATCACCACCGACGACGAACGCGGATGCACCCGCAGATCCCTGATCGAGGTCCAGGAAAACGTGCCGACCGAAACCATGATCATCACCGCGACCAGCGCGGGCATCGGGATACGCGCCACCAGATCGCCCAGCCCCACGACAAGGATCAGCAGGAACACCCCCGCGACGAAGCACGACAGCCGCCCGCGCCCGCCGGATCTGACATTGATCATCGACTGGCCGATCATTGCGCAACCGGCCATGCCGCCGATGAAGCCGGTCGCGGTATTGGCTAGCCCCTGGCCGATGCATTCCTGATTGCGGCTGGTCCTGGTGTCGGTCAACTCGTCCACCAGGTTCTGGGTCATCAGGCTTTCCAGCAGCCCGACCACGGCAACCGCCAGCGAATAGGGCAGGATGATCGTCAGCGTTTCCAGATTCAGCGGCACGTCGGGCAGCAGAAAGACCGGCAGCGTATCGGGTAGCGCGCCCATGTCGCCCACGGTGCGCACATCCCAGCCGAAGGCGAGGCTCAGCGCCGTCAGCACCACGATGGTGACCAGGGGCGAGGGGATGGCGCGGGTCAGCAGCGGGAACAGGTAGATGATCGCCAGCCCCGCAGCGACCAGAACATAGGTCAGCGGCGTCACGCGCGCCGGGTCCAGTTCCGGCAGTTGCGCCATGAAGATCAGGATCGCCAGCGCGTTGACGAAGCCGGTCATCACCGATTTCGACACGAAGCGCATGACGAACCCCAGCCGCAGCAACCCCATTGCGATCTGGATCAGCCCGGCCAGCACCGTCGCGGCCAGCAGGTATTGCAACCCGTGATCGCGCACCAGCGTCACCATCAGCACCGCCGTCGCCGCCGTCGCTGCCGAGATCATGCCGGGCCGCCCGCCCGCGATGGCGGTGATGACCGCGATCGAGAAAGAGGCGTAAAGCCCCACCTTCGGATCGACCCCGGCGATGATGGAAAACGCGATGGCCTCGGGGATGAGGGCAAGCGCGACGACAAGCCCCGACAGCAGGTCGGCGCGGATATTGCCCAGCCATTCGTGCCGGTAGGAAGAAAGCGAATTCATGCGTGATCCATGCCCGGAACGAAGATCGCGGCAGGATGATACCGGCCTGTCGCATCGGGCTTGTCCAGAATTGTCCGGCGGATCGGCGGCCGGAAGAGCCACTCGGGAGTCGCACCCGAGTCCTTGCGGTTCGCCGCTGCCTAATCCGATCCGCCGCGGCGGACAAGCCGGTTTTCGGCCCCCTGCCCCCGATTGCCGCCCGCCGGCCTTTCTGCCCTTTCAACCACGCCGCCGCGGCGCACGGGTCGTTGTCCGCCGCGCAAAGCGTTCCGATCTGACATGATCGTGTTTTCTTATGGATTGATGCGCCCGCCTTCTGCGCCGCGTATAATGCGGCAAGGCAACCATTCACCGGAGACGATGATGGACATCAGGCGGCTCAGCGCCTTCGTCAAGATCGTGGATATCGGCAGTATCACGCGCGCCTCGGCGATCCTGCATATCGCGCAGCCCGCGCTCAGCCAGCAGATCGCCGCGCTGGAGGCCCATTTCGGCAAGGCGCTGCTGATACGGTCAAAGCGCGGCGTCGTCCCGACCGAGGCCGGGAAGGTGCTTTACAAGCATTGCCAGATGCTGATCCGGCAGATGAACCAAGCCGAGGCCGATATCGCCACCTCGTCCGAAGAGATCACCGGATCGGTCCGCGTCGGCCTTGCGCCGCTTGGCCTCGGCTCGCTGGTGGCGGCCAAGCTGGTCCAGTCGATCCGCCAGACGCATCCCGGCATCGCGCTTTACATCAACGAACCCGTCGGCGGAGGCGCGATCAGCGAGCAGGTCATGACCGGCAAGATGGACGCGGCCCTGATATTCGATCCGGGCAAGGTGCCCAGCCTGATCTTCGATCCGATCTGCACCGAGGAAATGTTCTTCGTCGGCATGGCCCTGCCAGAGGCCGACGGCGAAATCTCGTTTGCCGAGGCGGTTTCGCACCCGCTTATCCTGCCAAGCGCGATCCATACCATACGCCAGGTCATCGACACGACATTGGCGCGGGTCGGCACCACGGCGCAGGTGGTGGCCGAGACGGAATCGATCTCGATCCTGTCCAACGCGCTGGCCGAGGGGCTGGGCTGCACCATCCTGCCCTCGTCCGCCGCGCTGGCCGTGATGCGGCGCGTTCCCGAAGCGCGCCGCATGCTTGTGCGGCGGCCGAACATGAAGGTGAACATGACCATCTGCACATCCGCGCAGCTTCCCTTGTCCGAGGCGGGCCGCGTGGTTCGCGATCACCTTACGCGGCTGGCGACCGAGCTTTCCTGCTGACCCGCCACGGCGCGGGGTGCGGGCCAAGTTCAAGCGAACAGGATCTGCGCCTTGATCGCAAGGCTTCGGTCCGACGCCAGCCGGAAGGCCGAGACGGCTTCGTCAAGCGCCACCTGATGGGTGATCAGGGGTTTGACATCCACCCGGCCCGCCTGCATGGCCGCGACGCCGGTGGCGAATTCCTCGTGAAAGCGGAATGAACCCCGCAAGTCCAGTTCCTTTGCCGTGACCGCCATCATCGGCAGCGCCATGTCGCCGCCAAGTCCCAGTTGCACCACGACACCGCGCGGACGCATGGCCGCGATGGCCGGGGCGACGGCTGCCGCGACGCCCGTGCATTCCAGCAGGACGTCGAAACTGCCCTTGCCCTCCGAATAACGGGACAGCGCATCCGGTTGAACGGCGGTGTTCAGCGCGACATCGGCACCGCATCGCCGCGCCATCTCCAGCGTGAAATCGGACAGGTCCGTGGCCACGATCTCGCCCGCGCCCGCCATGCGGGCGGACAGGATCGACAACAGGCCGATGGGTCCGCAGCCGGTCACCAGAACCCGCTTGCCCAGCATCTCGCCCGCCCGGCGGACGCCGTGCAGCGTGACGGCCAGCGGCTCGGCCATCGCGGCCTCGCCCGCCGTCAGGCCCTCGGCCCGGACACATTGGGAGGCATCCGCGACCAGATCCTGCCGGAACGCGCCCTGAATATGCGGAAAGGGCATGGCCGATCCGTAGAAGCGCATGTTCTCGCAGTGGTTCGGCAGGCCCTTCATGCACCAGCCACAACCGCCGCAGGGGCGCGAGGGGGACACGGCGACCAGATCGCCCTCGGCGAGGCCGGTCACCCCCGGCGCCACTTCGACGACATGGCCGGACACCTCGTGGCCGAGGATCATCGGCTCGCGCAAGCGGACGGTGCCGAAACCGCCGTGATTGTAATAATGCAGATCGGACCCGCAGACCCCGCCGGCTGCCGTGCGGATACGGACCTGCCCAGGACCCAAGCGTTCGGGCGTGCGTTCCTCGATGCGCAGATCCCTGGCGGCGTGAATGACAAGGGCTTTCATGTCCGCCTCATGCAACCGGGGTCAACAGGGGCTTGCCTGCGAAATGCGCGGCAAGGTTGTCGCGCATCAGCGCGCCCATCGCCTTGCGCGTCTCGACGGTGCCCGAGGCGTGATGCGGTTGCAGCAGGACATTGGGCAGTTGCAGGAAGCGCGGGTCTATCGCGGGTTCGCCCGCGAACACGTCCAGCGCGGCGGCGCCCAGCCTGCCGTCGCGAAGCGCCGGGATCAGCGCCTCCTCGTCGATGTTCGAGGCCCGCGAGACGTTGATCAGCACGCCCTCGGGACCAAGTGCTTCGATCATCGCATCGCCGACGATATGGCGCGTTTCGTTCGAGGCCGCCAGGGTGACGAACAGGAACTCGGACCTGCGCGCCAATGCGACCGGATCGGCGATGAAGGTCAGGTCGGGGGCATGGTCCTTTGCCGAAACGTCGCTATAGGCGATATCCATGCCGAAACCGCGCAGGCGCTGCGCGACCTCGAACCCGATGCGGCCAAGACCCAGGATGCCCGCCCGCTTGCCCCAGATGCGGCGCTGCAACGGATAATTGCCCCTGGTGGCCCAATCGCCGTTGCGCACCCAGCTTTCGGCTCCGACGATGCCGCGCGACACCGCCAGCATCATCGCAACACCCAGATCGGCGACGTCGCCGGTCAGGACATCGGGCGTATTCGTGACGCGAATGCCCCGTTCCCGGCAGGCTTCCAGATCAACCGCATCGAAGCCGACGCCATAGACCGAGATCACTTCGAGGTTCGGGCAGGCCCCAATCACCTCGCGGCTGGCGCCAAGCTCGCCGCGGGTCGCGATGGCGCGCACCCGCGGGCCGCATTCGGTCAGGAAGGCGGCTTTGTCCGCTGCCTCGAAATAGCGGCGAACATCATATTGTTCGTTCAGCGGCCCCTCGTCCCATTCGGGATAGGCGCCCATCTGCAGCACGACCGGCTTATTCATCTGATTCTCCTGCATGGCAACAATGCGCCCGGCTGTCCGGATCATGAGCCTTGACTTTTAATGTTATCGATAACTAAACCAGTGGACACGCAGATGTCGAGTCCCAAAAGGAGCAACCATGCCGACCCCACAAGGTTTCATCGAGGGCCTTTTCGGCCTGTCCGGCCAGCGGGCGCTGGTCACGGGATCGTCGCAGGGGATCGGCTATGCGCTGGCCCGCGGATTGGCCAGGGCGGGGGCGGACGTGGTGCTGAACGGGCGCGATCCGCAGCGGCTGGAAGCGGCCTGCGCGAAACTGCGCGCCGAACTGCCCGATGCGCGGATCGACGCCCTGCCCTTCGATGCGACCCGCCACGAAGAAGTGCGCAAGGCAATCGATGGTTTCGAAGCCGAAACGGGACCCATCGACATCCTGGTCAACAACGCCGGCATGCAGCACCGCGCCCCGCTGGAGGATTTCCCCGCCGAACGGTTCGAGCAACTGCTTCAGACCAACATCGCCTCGATCTTCCATGTCGGGCAGGCCGTCGCCCGGCATATGATCGGGCGCGGGCGGGGCAAGATCATCAACATCGCCTCGGTCCAGACCGCGCTGGCCCGGCCCGGCATCGCGCCCTATACCGCCACCAAGGGGGCCGTGGGCAACCTGACCAAGGGGATGGCGACGGATTGGGCGCGTCACGGGCTGCAATGCAACGCCATCGCGCCCGGCTATTTCGAGACGCCGCTGAACGCCGCGCTGGTGGCGGATGCGGAGTTCTCGGACTGGCTGGCCCGGCGCACGCCCGCAGGGCGATGGGGCCTTGTCGATGAACTTGTCGGCGCCTGCATCTTCCTGTCGTCGAACGCATCCAGCTTCGTGAACGGGCATACGCTTTTCGTGGACGGGGCGATAAGTGTCTCGCTCTGACCCCTTTCATCTGGTCCTGATGGGGGTTGCGGGTTGCGGCAAGTCCTCGGTCGGGGCAAAGCTTTCGGCACGCACGGGCATCCCCTATATGGACGGCGACGACCTGCATTCCGCCGCGAACGTGGCCAAGATGCGCCGGGGAACGCCACTGACGGATGCCGACCGCTGGCCCTGGCTCGAACGATGCGGGCAGGCGCTCGGGCGGCACCCTCGGGGGTTGATCCTTGGCTGCTCGGCCTTGCGCCGGGCCTATCGGGACGTGCTGCGTCAGAACTCGGGCCTGCCGGATCTGTTGTTCGTCCACCTGGACGGCAGTGAGGAGTTGCTGCACCGCCGGATGGGTGAAAGGCAGAGCCATTACATGCCCTTGACGCTGCTGCAAAGCCAGTTGGCGACGCTGGAGCGTCCGTCCGGCGACGAAAATGCGATAACGGTCGATATCGAAAAACCCGTCGCCGATATCGCGGCCTTGATCCTGCGCCGCCTTCCCACCCTTGGTTAACGGCTTGCCCCGAGCGTGATGGCCGTGCAGATTGCACGGTGGCAACGGATGGCAGGCATATGACGACGGACGGACACGGTCGCAGACCCCCCAGGATGGCCGATCTGGCCAAGGCCGTGGGCGTGTCCACCATGACCGTCTCGCGCGCGTTTCGCGGCAAGGCCGGGATCAACCCCGAAACCCGCGCCAGGATATTGCGCAAGGCGGAAGAGCTTGGCTATGTCTTCGATGCGACGGCTGCCAGCCTGAGGCAGAGCCGATCGGGATTCGTGGCGGTCACGGTCCCCTCGATCAACAACGCCAACTTCGCCGAGACCGTGCGCCAGCTTTCCGGCGAACTGTCGCAAAACGGGTTGCAGATCCTGCTGGCCAATACCGAATACGACCCGCTGGAAGAAGAGCGCCTGATCGGAGAACTGCTGCGCCGCAAACCCGAGGCCATCGTGCTGACGGTCGGCCAATACACCCGCAGGACCCGCCAGATATTGCGCGCAACGGCGATCCCGGTCATCGAGATATGGGACCTTCCGGCCGAGCCGATCCAGCATGTGATCGGCTTTTCCAACGCCAAATGCACGGGAAGGCTGGTCGATCACCTGGTGGCGCAAGGCTGTCGCGGCATCGCCTTTGTCGGCGGCGATTCCCCCCACGATCCGCGCGGTGGCCAGCGCCGCGAAGGGTTCATTGCCGCGATGCGGCGGCACGGGCTGGATGGCAGCGCGCTGGTCCCGACCGGCCCGGCACCCGTCGGCATGGCCGAGGGCGCCGATGCGCTTGACCGGCTGCTGGCACTGCGTCCCACGGTTCAGGCGGTGGTCTGCGTGTCCGATCTGGTGGCCTTCGGCCTCTTGTCCGCCTGCCAGCGCCGGGGCATCGCCGTGCCCGGCCAACTGGCAGTGGCGGGTTTCGGCAATTACGACATCGCCAGGATCTGCGTGCCGCGCCTGACGACGACGGACGCGCATGCCGGCCGGATCGGCAGCATGGCCGCCGGCCTGATCCTCCGCCTGCTGAAAGGCGAGGCACCCGAAACGCCGGTCCGTTTCGATGTGGGGGCCGAGTTGATCCTGCGCGAATCCACGCGCTGAACCGCCCCCGGCGCTTGATCCTAGAGGTCCGTGGTCAGGCCCTTGGCCTTCAGCACCGCATCCAGATCGCAGACCTCGATGATGGTCCGCCCTTCCTTGTAGGCCCTGATGAAACCCGCTTCGGCCTCTTCGCGGGTAGCGGATTTGCGCGCCACCTCGGCGGCATCCTCGCGGCGCACGACGACCACGCCGTCGGCATCGCCCTTGACGACATCGCCCGGACGCACGACCTGCCCGCCGATGACGATATCGCCGTTTATCTGTCCCAGGGTTTCCTTGACCGTGCCCTTGATGCACTTGCTCAGCGAAAAGACCGGCAGGCCCAGCCTGATCAGTTCCTGCGTGTCGCGCACGCCGGTATCGGTGATGACCCCCGCGATGCCCTTGGCCATGCAGGCATTGCCCAGCACGTCGCCGAAACTGCCGGCCTCTTCGTATTCGCCTGCCGACACGATGATGACGTCGCCCGCCTGGGCATAGTGGATCGCCAGTTGCAGCATGATGTTGTCGCGCGGCGCGCTGGACACGGTGAATGCCGGGCCGCAGACCGACATCGAACGATGGATCGGCTTGATCCTTGAACTCAGCGCCCCCAACCGGCCCTGCGCTTCGTGGATCGTGGCGCTGCCGAATGGCGCAAGCGCGGTGACGTCGGCGGGTGCCGCGCGCTCGATCCGGGTGATGATATGGGGCATGACAGGTTCCTCGCTGTGGTCGGCGCCAGTCTAGGCGCCCCGCCACGCCGTGCATAAGAGCGTCTGGGTCTGATGTGATCGGGTTTTGCGATGCCCTGTCATGCGAAACCGTTCTGACATCATCGCGCGGGCGCGGTGATAGGCTTTCCGTCAACGACAAGACCACGCGCAACAGGAAAGATTTCTTTGGCATGCCGATAACGATCCAGGCCATAATCGCGCAGATCGAGCGGGCGGCCCTTGGCCAGCTTGCCGAATACACGACATGCGTGGACGGGCAGCGGATCACCATCAAGCGCGCGCTGGCAGAAGGCGCAGCGCCCCCGCCGCCGCCCGTGCAAACTACGCCCCTGCCGGAAAGCCCGGATGCCGCGGTCCGCGCCCCCTTGGGCGGGCTGTGCCACCTGCGCCCCGAACCCGGCGAGGCGCCCTTCGTCCAGCCGGGCGATCAGGTCGCGCCCGGCCAGACCATCTGCCTCATCGAGGCGATGAAGATGATGACCCCCATCCCCGCCGAGACCGGCGGCACCATTGAGGCGGTCCTCGTGGCCGATGGCGAAACCATCGCCGCTGGCACCCCCTTGATGAGGGTCCGCCCATGACCGGCATCGACATGGACAGCCTGCTGGTCGTCAACCGGGGCGAGATCGCCCTGCGCATCATCCGCGCCTGCCGCCGTCTGGGCCTGCGGGTGGTCTGCGCCCATTCCGAAGCCGACCGCGACGCCGCCTGGCTGCGGCTTGCCGATCAGGCGATCTGCGTCGGACCCGCGCCTGCCGCGAAAAGCTATCTCAACATCCCCGCGCTGATGGCCGCCGCCGAGGTGACGGGCGCGGGGCTGATCCATCCGGGCTATGGTTTCCTGTCCGAGCGCCCCGAATTCGCGCGCGCGGTCGAGGCGGCGGGGCGCGTGCTGGTCGGACCATCCTCGGATGTCATGGCGATGATGGGCGACAAGGTTCAGGCCAAGCGCGCCATGCTCGCAACCGGTGTGCCCTGCGTGCCCGGTCCCGACAGCGTGCTGCCCGACGACCTCGCCAACGTGCGCCGGATCGCCGCCGAAATCGGCTATCCGATCATCCTCAAGGCGGCGGGCGGCGGCGGCGGGCGCGGCATGCGCGTGGTCCATAAGGATGCCGAACTGGCCGACGCCCTTGTCGTCACCCGGCAGGAGGCAAGCCGCTTCTTCGGCAATCCGGGCATCTATATCGAGAAATTCCTGCAAAAGCCCCGCCATGTCGAAATCCAGGTGCTGGCGGACCGCCACGGCAATGCCTTGTGGTTGGGCGACCGCGATTGTTCGATGCAGCGGCGCCACCAGAAACTGATCGAGGAGGCCCCGGCCCCCGGCATCGACCGCGCCCTGATCGCCGAAATCGGCGCGCGTTGCGCTGCCTCGTGCCGCGAGATCGGCTATACCGGCGCGGGCACGTTCGAGTTCCTCTATGAGGACGGGCAGTTCCATTTCATCGAGATGAACACCCGCATCCAGGTCGAGCATCCCGTGACCGAGATGGTCACCGGACTGGACATCGTGGCGATGCAGATCGACGTGGCGCGTGGCAATGCCCTGGAACTGACGCAGGACCAGATCCGCTGCGACGGCCATGCCATCGAATGCCGCATCAACGCCGAGGATCCCGAAACCTTTGCCCCCGGTCCCGGCCGCATCACCGCCATGCACATGCCGGGTGGGCCGGGCGTCCGGGTCGATACCCATGCCGCGGCGGGCGCCGAGATCCCGGCCAGCTACGATTCGATGATCGGCAAGATCATCGCCCACGGCCCGACGCGCGCCGAGGCGCTGGCCCGCGCCCGTGCCGCACTGGCCGAGGCACGTATCGAAGGTGTGCCGACCAATATCGCGCTGCACCGGCAATTGCTGGACGATCCCGGCTTTTCGGCGGGCGGCGTCAGCATCCACCACCTCGAACGATGGCTGACGGAAAGGAGGGCATCGGATGGCTAGCCCCAGCCTCTCGATGATCGGCAGTCGCGCCGTTCTGTTTCATGCGCCCTGCCCCTTCGATCTGGCCCATCAGCAGCGTTTCTGGGCGATTGCCGATCATGCCGCCCAATGGGAGGGCGTGCGCGAAGCCGTGCCCGGCATGACCAATGTCACCCTTCTTCTGAAGGACGTGCCCCCCGACCTCGACCACTTGTCGTGCGACTTGACCGCCCTGTGGAACAGCGGCATCCGAAAGGAGGTCGAGGGGCGTCTGCTGCCCATCGACATCGCCTATGACGGCCCGCATCTGGCCGAGGTCGCCGAACTGACCGGGCTGGCCATCGACGAGGTGGTGCGTCTGCATTCGGCGCCCGACTATACGGTCTATGCAGTCGGCAGCCATGCGGGTTACTGCTATCTGGGCGGGCTGAATCCCCGGCTGGAAACGCCGCGCCGCAAGGTTCCCCTGCCGCGCCTGCCCGGAGGGTCGCTGTCGGTGGCGGGGTTGCAGACCGGCGTTTCGGCCTCGATGGGGCCAAGCGGGTGGAACACCATCGGCAGCACGGGCACCCGCTTTTTCGACCCGGCCCGCCAGCCCGCCGCGCTTCTGGCGCCGGGGGACCGCATCCGCTTCAATCCGGTGAGGGTGCAGGCGTGATCGAAGTGCTTTTCATACCGCCTGGCGCCACCGTCCAGGATCTGGGCCGCGACGGTTTCTGGTCTCAGGGCCTTGGCCGCGCCGGGGCGATGGATCCGCTGGCCCATCGCATCGCCAACATGGCTTTGGGCAATGACGCCGATGCCGCGACGGTCGAGATCGCGCTGACCCCGGCAAGGTTACTCTTTCCCCAGGGCGGTGCCTTTGCGCTGGCGGGCGCAGCCTGCGGCGCAAGGCTGGCCGGGCGCCCCCTGCCGCCTGTCTGGGCCGGGATGGCCAAGGCGGGCGAGGTGCTCGACCTCGGCCCCATGACCCAGGGCGCGCGCGTCTATCTGGCGCTGCCGGGCGGGATCGACGTGCCGGTGGTGCTTGGCTCGCGCAGCACGCAGTTGCGCGAAGCCTTCGGCGGGCACGAGGGCCGGTTTCTGGTGGCGGGCGACACCCTGCGCGCCCGCGATCCGGCCGCCGAGCCTGCCGCGCGGGATTTCAGCCTGACCATGCCCTTGCTGCACGACGCGGGCGGCGGCATCGTGCTGCGCGCCCTGCCCTCGACCGAACACGGCGATTTCAGCGAGAGCGCCCGGCGAGCCTTCTGGTCCACCGGCTACACGGTCACCCAGCAGAGCAACCGTCAGGGCTACCGCCTTGACGGCGAGACGCTGGACCGTCCGGCGAGTGGGGAGCTGCGCTCTCACGGTATCGGGCCGGGGGTCGTGCAGGTGCCGGGTGGCGGCCAGCCCATCGTCCAACTGGCCGATTCCGCGACGATGGGCGGCTACCCCAAGATCGCCGCGATCATCGAACCCGACCTGTGGCGCATCGGACAGGCGCGTCCCGGCGACGTGCTGCACTTCCGCCGCGTCGATCTGTCCGAGGCCGCGCAGGCGGCGCGGGACCAGCAGGCATGGCTCGACGATTTGCAAATGCGCATCGACGATTTCCGAAATCGTCAGAAAGGCTGGGCCTGAGATGTTCGACGACCAAGACACCGACCGGCTGATTGCCGCGATGCGCAGCCACGGCGTCACCACGCTGGAAATCGAAACCGACGGGGCAATGCTGCGGCTGGTCCTGCCTGCGCAGGCCGCCCCCCCGCCGGCGTCCACCCCCAAGCGCGAGGCCGCGCGCAGCCGCGATATCGGCGCCTTCCTGCCGCGCGGCGGCGACGACGGGCTGACCGCGCTTGGCGAAGGCGACGGCGTTCAGGCGGGCGAGGTGCTGGGATATGTCGCGCGCGGCCCGGTCCGCGTGGCCGTCACCGCGCCGGTTTCCGGGCGGGTGGCGGGCGCGCCCCCCACGCCCGGCACGATCCTGGGCTTTGGCGACACCGTTCTGGAGATAGAGCAGCCATGATCATCGACATCAATTCCGACATGGGCGAGGGTTTCGGCCCCTATCGCATCGCCGACGACGATGCGCTGATGGCGCAGGTCAGTTCGGCCAATGTCGCCTGTGGTTATCACGCGGGCGATCCCGTCATCATGGATCGCACCATCCGTCTGGCCAAGGATCACGGGGTCGATCTGGGTGCCCATGTCAGCTTTCCCGACCGCATGGGGTTCGGCAGGCGCAGGATCGACATGGACCTGGCGGAACTGGAGGCGCATATCCTTTATCAACTGGGCGCGCTGGCGGGGCTTGCCGGTCGTGCGGGCCACAGGATCACCCATATGAACCCCCACGGCGCCTTGGGAAACCTTGCCAGCGCCGATCCTGCCACGGCCGAAGCGGTTGCCCGCGCGACGATGGATTTCGACCCCGAGATCGCCTTTCTGGTCCTTCCCGGCAGCGCGCTTGAACAGGCCGCCGAGGCGGCGGGGGGCAAGGCCGTCCGGCTGTTTCTGGCCGATCGCGGCTATCTTTCCAACGGCCAGCTTGCCCCGCGCGGCCAGCCGGGCGCCGTCATCCACGACCCCGAACAGGTTCTCGCCCGCGTCCTGCGCGTCATCCGCGACAAGGAAACCGACACGGTGGACGGCCAGCCCATCGCAATGCCGGTCCAGTCCATCCTGATCCATTCCGACACCGCGGGTGCCGTCGAACTGGCGGGGCTGCTGCGCACCGGGATGACCCGCGCAGGTGTCGAGATCACGCCGCTGTCCCGCCATATCTGACACAAGGAAAGCACATGCCTTTTACCGACTACAAGACCGCCCTCGTCACCGGTGCCGCCGGCGGCATGGGCGCGGCCATCACCGAGCGCCTTTGCGCCAAGGGGCTGACCGTCTATGCCCTGTCGCGTAACGCCGAAAAGCTGGATGAACTCGCCGACCGCTTCGGCGCGATTCCGCAGGTCGTGGACGTGACCGATACGGATGCGCTGACCGGCCTGCTTGCCGATATGGAAATCGACATCCTCGTCAACAACGCGGGCGTGTCGCGGCCCGGCAGCATCCTGCAATCGAACGCCTTCGACATCGACGAACAGATCGACGTGAACCTGCGCGCCGTGCTTCACCTGTCGCGGCTGGTCCTGCCCGGCATGATGGAACGCGACCGCGGCCATATCGTCAATATCGGCTCGATGGCCGGTCATTACGAATTCGGCGGCCATATCGCCTATATGGCGACCAAGGCGGCGGTCCATACCGTGTCGCGCCAGTTGCGCGTCGATGCCTTCGGCCGCCGCGTCCGGGTGACCGAGATCAGCCCCGGCCGGGTCGAGACCGATATCTTCGCCAAGGTCGAAAAGATCGACCCCGCCGAAGCCAAGCGCAAATATTACGAGGGTTTCGAGATGCCGCAGGTCTCGGACATCGCCGATGCCGTGGAATATGCGGTCGGCGCCCCGCAATATGTCAATATCGGCCTGATCGAGCTGCTGCCGACCCTTCAGGTTCCTGGCGGCCTGCGCACGGCCCGGCGCGAGGGCGACAAGGTCATCCTGACCGGCAACAAGTAACCGGCCAACCCGGAGCATATCCCATGAGCGACATCAAACTGGCGTCCCGCGTCACCGGCATCCGCCTGTCCCCCAGCACTGCCGCCGCGCAGAAGGTCCGCGACCTGCAAGCCGGGGGCCGCAGGATCTTCAACCTGACCGTGGGAGAGCCGGACTTCGACACCCCCGCCCCTATCAAGGCCGCCGCGATTGCCGCGATGGAAGGCGGCGACACGAAATATACCCCGGTCAATGGCACCATCGCCCTGCGCGAGGCGATCCGCCACGACTTCAAGACCCGCCTGAACATCGAGTGCGCGTTGAACGAGATCTGCGTCGGCGGCGGCGCCAAGCAGGTCCTGTTCGTGGCCCTGATGGCCACGGTCGAGGCGGGCGACGAGGTAATCGTGCCCGCGCCCTATTGGGTCAGCTATCCCGATATGGTCATCGCCAACGGCGGCACGCCGGTCATCGTCCCCTGCGCCGAGGATGTGGGCTTCAAGCTGACCCCCGCCGCGCTGGAGGCCGCGATCACGCCCCGCACGAAATGGGTGATCCTGAATTCGCCCTCGAACCCCACCGGCGCGGCCTATACGGCGGGCGAATTGCAGGCACTGGGCGAGGTGCTGCTGCGCCACCCCCATGTGCTTGTGATGTGCGACGAGATCTATGACCGCATCTGGTTCGCCGATTTCGCGCCGTGCAGTATCCTCGGCGTGGTCCCCGCCCTCAAGGAACAGGCATTGGTCGTGAACGGCGTGTCGAAAAGTTACGCGATGACCGGCTGGCGGATCGGCTATGCGACAGGCCCGCAGGCGCTGATCGACGCCATCAACAAGCTGCAATCGCAGATGTCGTCCTGCCCCTCGTCGATCAGCCAGGCCGCCGCCGCCCATGCCCTGACCGCCGATCAAGGCGATGTCGCCCGGACCGTCGAGGTCTATCGCCAGCGCCGCGACCGCGCCCATGCGCTGATCAGCGCGATCCCCGGCCTGACCTGTCGCCTGCCCGACGGTGCCTTTTATCTCTATCCGGGCTGCGCCGGGCTGATCGGCAAGAAGACCCCCGACGGCAAGGTGATTGCCAATGATCTGGACTTCAGCCTGTATCTTCTGGAGGCGGCAAGCGTCGCCTCGGTCCACGGCGGGGCTTACGGGCTGGAGCCGTATTTCCGCATCTCGACCGCGACCTCGATGGAGGTGATCGAGGGCGCCTGCGCCGCCATCGCCAGGGCCTGCGCACAACTGACCTGATCGCGCAAGGGGCGCAACCAGCGGCAGGCCCGCCGCGCCCCTTGGTCGGTCCCGGTTCAGCCCGCCTTTCCCCAAGGCCCGTGATGGCTGTCGCGCCCGTCCATGCGGTCGAAGCCATGCGCGCCGAAGAAATCCCGCTGCGCCTGGATCATGTTCGCGGTGCCCCGGCCCGTGCGCATCATGTCGAACCATGCCAGCCCCGAGGCAAGCGCGGGCAGCCCGTGGCCATGCAGCACCCCTTGCGACACCACCCGGCGCAGCGCGGGAACCGTGGCCTCCAGCCTGTCCGCGAAGAAAGACGCCAGCACCAGGTTGCGCGAGGGGTCGTCGGCCAGTGCCGCCGCCATGTCGTTCAGCATGGCCGAGCGGATGATGCAGCCCGCCCGCCAGACCCGCGCGATGCCCGGCAGGTCCAGCCGCCAACCAAAGGCGCGACCGGCGGCGTCGATCATCGCGAAACCCTGCGCATAGCACAGGATCTTGCCCGCAATCAGCGCCGCTTCCAGTTCCGCCGGTTCAAGCGTCACCTCCTGCGGGGCGGCCCCGAAACGCGCCTGTCCCGCGCGACGCTCATCCAGACGGGCCGAGACGTTGCGCGCCATCACCGCCGCCTCGATCACCGGGATGGGCGAGGCGAGATGCTGCGCCTCGATCGCGGTCCAGCGCCCGGTGCCCTTCTGGCCCGCCGCGTCCAGGATCACGTCCAGCATCCCGTCGCCGGTCAGCGGATCGCGGGCATGGGCCACCGCCGCCGAGATCTCGACAAGGTAGGATTTCAGCGCGCCTTCGTTCCAACCGGCGAAAACGTCGCCGATCCGCGTGGCATGCATGGCCAGCCCGTCGCGCATCAGCCCGTATATCTCGGCGATCATCTGCATGTCGGCATATTCGATGCCGTTATGGACGGTCTTGACGAAATGGCCCGCGCCCGCCTCGCCCATCCACGTCGCGCAGGGCGTGCCATCCTCGGCCCGCGCGGCGATGGCCTCCATGATCGGGGCCACGCGGTCCCAATCGGCCCGGTCGCCGCCGCCCATGATGGCGGGGCCGTGGCGCGCGCCCTCTTCGCCGCCCGAGACGCCCATGCCCAGGAAGCGCATTGGCAGGCCCGCCGCCGCGCGGCGATTTGTGTCGTGGAAATTGGCGTTTCCCGCGTCGATGACCAGATCGTCGGGGCCAAGCAAAGGCGCCAGCGCGGCGATCTGGTCATCGACCGCCTGTCCTGCCGGAACCATCAGGATGATCGTGCGGGGCGGGGCAAGGGCCGCAACCAGCGATTCGAGGCTCTCGGTCGGGATCACGCGATCTGTCAGCCCGCCCGCGTCCTCATGAAAACGGCGGGTGACGGCGGGCGTGCGGTTCCAGACGGCGATGGGAAAGCCCTTCTCGGCGATATTCAGCGCCAGCGCGGCCCCCATCGTCCCCAGGCCGATCAGGCCGGTCGAAGTTTCAGTCGTCATTGTCATCCCTTGCTTTCGGATCATGCATCCACGGGAAAATGCCGAAATCGAGAAAGTCGAAACGGCATGATGCTCCCTGTGATCGGATGGATGATATCGATAACGAAACCTGCGGTCAAAGGCGTCTGCCACAGGCGGTCCATATTGATGCACCTGTGCGGCCTTGGACCAGCGCGGATGACAAAGCCCTGCGCATGCCTGTCGAGCCTGGCGAACTTCCAGGCGGTCGGCAGGCCGGTCCCGACGCTATCCCCGGCGGATCGTGTCGCCGGGGATGAAGGTCGGTTCCAGCGCGATGACGCCGTCCGCAGGCCGCGCCTCCTTGCCTGCCACAATCCGCGCCGCACGGCGCCCGATATCCAGACGCCGTGCATCGGCTGTGGCAAGCCGCATCGGCAGGCCGTCCAGCAGATCGACCCCGTTGAAGCCCGCAA
>NZ_CAMEFG010000056.1 GCF_945915435.1 uncultured Paracoccus sp.
CTATGTGATGACCCATGACAGCATCGGTCTGGGCGAGGACGGCCCGACCCACCAGCCGGTCGAGCATCTGGCGATGCTGCGCGCGACACCCAACACCTGGGTCTTCCGCCCCTGCGATCTGGTCGAGACCGCCGAGGCATGGGAACTGGCCCTGACCACCGACGCGACCCCTTCGGTGCTGGCGCTGTCGCGGCAGAACCTGCCGACGCTGCGCGTGGATCACACCGGGGAAAACCTGACCGCACGCGGCGCCTATGTGCTGCGCGAGGCATCTGCCGCGCCGCAGGTCATCCTGATGGCCACGGGGTCCGAGGTCGAAATCGCCGTCGCCGCCCGCGAGGTGCTGGAATCGCAGGGCGTGCCCACCCGCGTCGTCTCGGTCCCCTCGATGGAGCTGTTCCGCGATCAGGACGCCGCCTATCGCAGCGAGGTCCTGCCCGCAGGCGCCATCCGCATCGCCATCGAGGCCGCCGTGCGCCAGCCCTGGGACTGGCTGCTGATGGGCGAGCGCGGGTCCGAAGCGGCATCGGGCTTCGTCGGCATGACCGGCTTCGGCGCCTCGGCCCCCGCGCCCGAGCTATACAGGCAGTTCGGCATCACGCCCGAGGCGACGGTGGAACTGGCCCGCAAGCTGCTGGGCTGACACCGGGCGCCGATGACAAGACGACCCGTCCCGGCAAGGGGCGGGTTTTCCCGTAACGGGCCTGCAAGGCGATCATGGCATCCCAACCCGCACCCAACCTGTTGCAAGACCAGAAGCTGGGCATCCTGCTGCTGCTGCTTTCGATCCTGGCCTTCACGCTGATGGATGCCACGGCCAAATACCTTGCCCCGCGCTATGACACGGTGCAAATCGTCTGGGTGCGCTATACCGTCAACCTGCTGATCGTGCTGGCGCTGGTCGGGCGCGGATTGCCGCGCGTCCTGCGATCGAACGCGCCCCTCGTGCAGGCGTTGCGGGGGCTGGCGCAACTGGCCTCGGTCATGCTGTTCTTCGCCTCGCTGGCCTATATCGGGCTGGCCGAGGCGACGGCGATCATGGACACGAATCCCGTTCTCATCACCCTTTTCGCCGCGCTGTTTCTGGGCGAGCGCATCGGGCCGCGCCGCATCATGGGGATCGGCGCGGCGCTGGTGGGGGCGCTCATCATCATCCGGCCCGGATCGGGCGTGTTCCATCCGGCGGCGCTGCTGCCGCTGATCGGGGCCTTCACCTTCGCGGCGGGGGCGATCCTGACGCGGCTGGCGCGGGTGGACGGGACCATGACCTCGATCCTGTGGACCGCGATGATCGGGGCGGGGCTGACCTCGGCGGCGGTGCCGTTCTTCTGGACGCCCGTCGCGGCGGGCGACCTGTGGGCCTTTGCGCTGGTGGGAATGCTGGGCACCCTGTCGCAGGTCCTGCTGATTCGCGCCTTCGCACTGGCCGAGGCGGGCATGATCGCCCCCTTCGTCTATACCGGGCTGCTTTGGGCCAGCCTTTGGGGCTGGCTGTTCTGGGGCGTGCTGCCCGACCGCTGGACCGTTATGGGGGCACTTATCATTGCCGGCGCCGGCCTTTATGTCTGGACCCGAGAGGCCCGCGCAATGAAAGGGCAGGAATGACGCAGGACCCGAACGAACAAGCCGACACCCCGCCGCTGCGCGACCGCATCGCGAACGGCGCCTTTCTGGCCCTGATGCGGCTGGCGCAGGCGCTGCCCTATCACCGGCGCATCGCGCTGATGGGCTGGCTCTTTGCACATGTGCTGGCCCCGGCGGCTGGCTGGCGCAAGCGTATCCGCCAGAACCTTGCGCTGGCCTGCCCCAACCTGGACCCCGCCGAGGTGCGCCGGCTGGAGCGCGCGGTTCCCGACAATGCGGGCCGCAGCCTGGCCGAAACCTATTCGGGCGAGGCGTTCAGCGCCCGCATCCGCGCCCGCGATCCCTTCATCGGTCCCGGCCTGCCGGCGCTGGAAGAGGTCGCCCGGACGGGCCGCCCCGTGGTTCTGGCCAGCGCGCATTTCGGCAATTACGACGCCATGCGCGCCGCGATGCGCGCGCGCGGCTGGCCGGTCGGCGGGCTTTACCGACCGATGAACAACCAGGCATTCAACCGCCATTACGTCGCCGCGATCGAGTCGATTTCCCAGCCCCTGTTCCCCCGTGGCCGCGCGGGGCTTGCGGCGATGCTGCGCTTTCTGAAAGGCGGGGGCTGGCTGGCCATCGGCTTCGACCAGTATGACGGGCGCGGCGCGGACCTGCGCTTTTTCGGCCTGCCCACGAAAACCGTGCTGACGCCTGCCGAACTCGCCATCCGCTACGACGCGCTGCTGGTGCCGGTCTTCAGCATCCGCCAGCCGGACGGCCTGGACTTCCACATCCATGTGGGCGAGCCGATTCCCCATACGGAACCGGCTGAAATGATGCAGCTTCTCAACGACCGGCTGGAAGAGCTGGTCCGCGCCCACATGGGCCAATGGCTCTGGGTGCATCGGCGCTGGAAACAGCAAACATGAGGCATTTCCGTTTTCCTTGCGCCGTTTGGGACGCTATACAGACGAAAATCGCCATGACCGGATCAGGCAGAGGACCTTATGAGCAACGATAAGACAACGAGCGAAGAACAGGAAGCACGCCACCAGGGCGATGTCGCCTTCATCCAGTCGCTGGCCCAGCTTCTCAACAGCAGCGAGCTGAGCGAGATTTCGGTCAAGCGCGAATATGGCGAAAACGACCGCCTGACGGTCAGCCTGTCCAAGCACGGCAAGCAGGTGATGGTCCAGGCCCCCGCCGCATCGGCGGCGCCCGCGCCGCTGGCCGCTGCCCCGGCACCTGCCGCCGGGTCTGCACCCGCTGCGGCGGCCCCCGCCGCCGATCCGGCCTCGCTGCCGGGCGCGGTCACCTCGCCGATGGTCGGCACGGTCTACCTGGCGCCCGAACCCGGCGCGGCGCCCTTCGTCTCCATCGGCCAGAACGTGTCCGAAGGCGACACCCTTCTGATCGTCGAGGCGATGAAGACCATGAACCATATCCCTTCGCCCCGTTCCGGCGTGGTGCGCCGCATCCTGGTCGACGACGGCTCGCCCGTCGAATTCGGAACCGCCCTGGTCGTGGTCGAGTGAGGGGCGCATGTTCGACAAGATCCTGATCGCCAACCGCGGCGAAATCGCCCTGCGCGTGATCCGCGCCTGCCGCGAGATGGGCATCGCCTCGGTCGCGGTCCATTCGACGGCGGACACGGATGCGATGCATGTGCGCATGGCCGACGAATCGGTCTGTATCGGGCCGCCTTCCTCGACCGACAGCTATCTGTCGATGCCCGCCATCATCTCGGCCTGCGAGATCACGGGCGCGCAGGCGGTCCATCCCGGCTATGGGTTCCTGTCGGAAAACGCGGGCTTCGCGCAGATGCTGGAAGACCACGGCATCACCTTCATCGGCCCCCGCGCGGAACATATCCGCATCATGGGCGACAAGATCACCGCCAAGGAAACCATGCGCGACCTGGGCGTGCCCTGCGTGCCCGGCTCGGACGGCGGCGTGAACGATGTCGATGAGGCGCTGCGCGTCGCGCAGGAAATCGGCTATCCGGTGATCATCAAGGCCACGGCGGGCGGCGGCGGGCGCGGCATGAAGGTCGCGACGGACGAGGCCGGGCTGGAATCGGCCTTCCGCACCGCAAGGACCGAGGCCAAGGCCGCCTTCGGCAATCCCGACGTCTATATCGAGAAATACCTGCAAAGGCCCCGCCATATCGAGGTCCAGGTCTTTGGCGACGGCAAGGGCCGGGCGGTCCATCTGGGCGAACGCGACTGTTCCTTGCAGCGCCGCCACCAGAAGGTCTTCGAGGAAGCCCCCGGCCCCTGCATCACCCCCGAACAGCGCGCAAGGATCGGCCAGATCTGCGCCGATGCCTGTGCACGCATCGCATATGCGGGCGCGGGCACGATCGAGTTCCTGTTCGAGGACGGCGAGTTCTATTTCATCGAGATGAACACCCGCCTGCAAGTCGAGCATCCCGTGACCGAGGCGATCTATGACGTCGACCTGGTCCGCCAGCAGATCCGCGTCGCCGCAGGCTATCCGATGGATTTCCGGCAAGAGGACCTCAAGATCCGCGGCCATTCCATCGAGGTGCGGCTGAACGCCGAAAAGCTGCCCAACTTCAGCCCAAGCCCCGGCACCATCACCCAGTATCACGCGCCCGGCGGGCTTGGCGTGCGGATGGATTCGGCGCTTTACGACGGCTATCGCATCCCGCCCTATTACGACAGCCTGATCGGCAAGCTGATCGTCCACGGCACCGACCGGCCCGAGGCCCTGGCCCGGCTGTCGCGGGCCCTGGGCGAATTGATCATCGACGGGGTGGACACCACCATCCCGCTGTTCGCCGAACTGGTGCAGGACCCCGACATCCAGTCGGGCGATTATTCGATCCATTGGCTGGAAAAATGGCTGGCCGCGAAAGCCGCGTCCTGACCCTGCGCCGGGCGGGGCCGCCATCGCGCCCTGCCCGGCCAACCGGACCGCCCCGGCGATGCTGACGCCCCAGAACCTGCTGGCGGGCTATGCGCGCGGCATCTTTCCGATGGCGGCGGATGCGGGCGACGACCAGCTTTTCTGGTTTGAACCCGATCCGCGCGGCATCCTGCCCCTGGGCGGGGTCCATGCCTCGCGCTCGCTCATCCGCGAATTGCGCAGGGGGGACTGGTCGGCGCGCCACGCCCCCGATTTCGACGCCGTGGTGGCCCGCTGCGCCGCCCGGCCCGAGACCTGGATCAACCGCCCCCTGCGCCGCCTTTACCGCCAGTTGCACGATCACGGCCACGCCCATGCGCTGGAGGTCTGGCGGAACGGCCAGCTTGCGGGCGGCATCTTCGGGGTCGTGCTTGGCGGGGCCTATTTCGGGGAAAGCATGTTCTCGACCCTTCCCAGCGGCTCGCGCATGGCGCTGCTGTGGATGGACATGCACCTGCGCGGCTGCGGCTTCAGCCTGTTCGACACGCAATATCTGACCCCCCATCTTGCCAGCATGGGCGGGGTCGAGATCCCGCGCGCCCGCTATCGCCTGCTGCTGGCCGAGGCCCTGACGCGCGACGCCGACATCCGCCGCCCCCTGCCCGACCGTCAGGCGTTGTTGCAGGAAATCACCCAGACGTCATAGCGCGCGTCGTCCAGCGCCGACAGCGCCGGGCTGGAGGCGACCATCCACCCCGAAAACACGATCGCATTGCGGCTGAGATCGGTGATCGTCAGCGCCGCGAAGGCGTCCGAACTGGGGTCGTCCTGCGGATAGCGGCATTCGCTCAGCAGCAGTTCAAGCCGCCCGTAGGAATAGCTCTGGCCGTTCGTCAGCTCGATATCGACCGCCTTGCCGGTGATCTTGTCCAGCCCGCGCAGATGCGCGCCGGCGGCACGGTCGGTGCGCAGCCCGCTTTGCTGGGCGGCGGCGGCCGCCTCGCGCTCGGCCGCCGAAGGCTCGTCGGGGACGGGCAGCAGGGCGGGATCCTCGAATTCGGGGTCGGCCAGCGGCTCGTCCTCTTGCGCGTGAAGGGGGACGGCAAGGGACAGCGGGATCAGGAAGGGCAGCAGCCAGCGTTTCATGGGGCAGCACGCGCGTTGGGACCGGTCATCGGGGTTCTAGCCGCTTTCGCCGGGCGGCGCCATGCCCGGTCATCCCCGCTCGCGCGTATTTGCTGCGGCGGGGGCAGTTCCCCGCCGGGCCGCGCCTTAATATTTCAACCGCGCGTAATAGGATTTCTCGGCGGCCTCGCGCGCCTCGGCCAGCGTGACGATACCTTGCTGGCGCAGCAGGGGAATCAGCTTGAGCAGAAGCCGCGCCGTCGTCAGCGCATCGCCCGCCGCGCTGTGACGGGCGGTCACGGGCACCCCCAGCCGGGCGGCGATCTCTTCCAGCGCATAGGATTGCTGGCGGGGCTGCGCGACGCTGGCCAGCAACAGCGTGTCCAGCACCGGCTGATCGAAGCGCAGCCCGGTATCGGCTTGCTTCATTTGCAGGAAACGCATGTCGAAGGCGACATTGTGGCCGACCAGCACGCTGTCTTGCGCAAAGGCATGGAAGGCGGGCAGGACCTGCCCGATCCGGGGCTGGCCGCGCACCATCTCGGGGCGGATGCCGTGGAAGGGGATCGAGGCTTCGGGGATCGCGCGGCCGGGATCGACAAGCTGGTCGAAAACCTCGCCCTGGATCAGGCGGCCGTTCAGGATGCGCACGGCGCCGATCTGGATGATCTCATCCCCGCCGGTGGGGTCCAGCCCGGTCGTCTCGGTGTCGAAAACGGTCAGGGTCAGCCCGTCCAGCGGGCGGTCGTCCAGCGCATGGCCCGGCTGGCCCGGCGCAAAGAGGTCGAAATCGTAATATTCGGGCCGCGGCGGCAGGACCTGTTCGCCGCCCGTCTCGACTGCCAGGGGCAGCAGAAAGCGAAAGCAGGAAAGCCCCGCCGCGCGGTCGTGTTCCAGCCACAGCTCGCCCCCGTGGCGCTCGGCGATCTCGCGCAGGGTGACGGTCGAGGCGCTGCCGCCAAGGGGCACCCCCTCGGCCTGCCACCCGGCGGGGGCGGCGATCCCCGAGGCGGTGGGCCAGCACAGGTCCAGATGCGCCCAGTTGCCCGCCTGCGCCAGCCGCAGGCCGGGGGTCGCGCCCGGTCCCAGCCTGCCCGCAAGGAAGGCCAGCGCCTGCACCAGCGAAAAGCTGTCCACGCTCAGCCACAGCGGGTCCGGGCTGGCCGGATCGGCGCCGAGGATCTCGACCTCCTGCCCGGTGTCGGCGGCGATCTGGCGGGCGGCGGCACCCAAGAGGTCGCCGCCCGGCATGTCCTGCAAGGGCCAGCGCGACAGCAGGTCCTGCGAGGCGTCCTCGGTCAGCGCCGACAGCCGCGCGCTCATGGCGTTCACCTCGTCGCGCAGGACGGCGTGGAAGCCGTCGCGCTCGGACTGGTCCAGATCGGGATAATCCAGCATCTCCAGCGCGGCGCGGATACTGGCGAGGCTGCGGCGGCTGGCCTCGGTCAGTTCGATCAGGCGGCGGTCGCGGCGGGACTGGGTGGCGTGATCCTGGGTGATGTCGTCAAGCAGCAGGACATAGCCGCCAAGCGCCGCGGTTCCATCGTGCGAGGGAACGGGCGCGAGGATCACCTGCAACAGATGCCCCGCTGGCGCCGTCATCACGAAACGGGCCGAAACCGCGCCTTCGTCGCGCGCGATGCGGTGCCGGACCCCTTCCAGCGCATGGTCGATCAGCGCCGGGTCGAGGACCGCGTGAATGGGACGGCCAAGGCCGATCAGTTCGGCCCCGCCTGCCGCGCCCGAACCGTTCGGCGCGGCGGTCAGGCGATGGAAAAGCGCGCGGGCGCGGGCGTTGTAAAGCAGGATGCGCCCTTCGAGATTGCAGACGACGACGCTTTGCTGCAACTCGGCCATCAGCGCGCCAAGCTGGTCGCGTTCCTGCGCGACCTTGCGGCTGGCCTCGGCCACCATGCGCTCTTTTTCCGCATGGGTCGCGCGGGCATCCATCGCCAGCCGGTTGACGGCGCGCGCAAGCGCATCCGCCGGATCGTGGCCGGGTTCGGGCAAAAGCGGCGCCCCGGCATCCTCGGCCAGCAGGGCCGCGCCCTCGGCCAGTTGCGCGGGGGCCAGCAGGTAGCGCAGCGCCGCCTGCCGCGCCAGCCAGCCGAAAACCGCCGCGCCCAAGGCCCAGAGGGCAAAGATCGCCGCACCGTGGCTGGCCAGAACCGCGGCCAGCGCCGCCCCCCCACCGCCACCGTCCTGCCCCGGCAGCAGCAGCAGGACCGCCGCCAGCAGCGCCAGCCAGACCGCCAGCGCGGCGCCGGGGGCAAGGGCCGCCAGCAGCAGGCGGCGGCGCGCCCTCATGCAAGCATCCCGCGGATGCGGGCCATCAGTTCGCGGGTGGAAAAGGGCTTGGTGACGTAGTCGTCCACCCCCGCCCCGGTGCCGCGCGCGATGTCGGTCTCGCGGCCCTTGGCGGTCAGCATCAGGATGCGCACGCCTTCAAGGGCGGGATCGGCGCGGACGGCCTCGCAGACCTCGAAGCCCGACAGGCCGGGCATCATGCCGTCCAGCAGGACCAGCCGGGGCATTTCGCGGCGGATGGTTTCCAGCGCCTCGGTTCCGTCGCGGGCGACCAGCACCTCGTAGCCTTCGCGCTTCAGCATGAATTGCAGCGACAGGACGATATTGGGTTCGTCGTCGGCGATCAGGACCCTTGCGGTCATGTTGAACCTCCCTGCTCGATGGGAAGGCGAAAGGCGAAGCAGGCCCCCCCATCCGGCTGATGCTCCAGCCACATCTCTCCGCCCAGATTATTGACGATCTCTCGGCTGATAGGAAGGCCGAGGCCGGTGCCGGGGGGGCGCGAGGCGACCTCGCCCGCCTGCCGGAACTTGTCGAAGATCGCGGCGCGGTCGGCGGGGGGAACGCCGGGGCCGTTGTCCTGGACGCGCAGTTCCAGCCAGTTGCCGTGGCGGCGCAGGATCAGATCGACGCGCCCGCCGGTATCCGGCACGAATTTCGCGGCATTGGACAGCAGGTTCATCAGCACCTGCATCAGCCGGTCGGCATCGGAACGGACCGTCGGCACCTCGTCGGGCAGATGCGCCCGCACCAGCGCGCCCTTTTCGCGAAACAGTTCCGCCGTGGCGCGCAGCGCGTCGCCCGCCAATGCGCGCATGTCGACCTCGGCGCTGGTCCATTCGGCCATGCCCGCCTCGATCTTGGCCAGGTCCAGCACCTGGTTGACCAGCCGCCCCAGCCTTTCGCTTTCCGACACGATGATGCGGATGAATTCGGCGCGTTCCTCGGGGTCGATGTCGGGCGTGTCGTGCATCAGTTCGGCCAGCGCGCGGATCGAGGTCAGGGGCGTGCGCAGTTCATGCGTGACCGAGGACATGAAATCGTCCTTGAGCTGGTCGAGGCTTTTCAGCTCTTCGTTGAGCGCACGCAGTTCGGCGGTGGCGGCCTCCAGCTTGCGGGATTTTTCCTCAAGCTCGCGCGCATAGATGCGCACCTGCGAGGCTTCTTCAAGGATCTGCACCACGTCGTCGATGGTCAGCGGCTCTTCCTGCGCGACCGAGGCGACCATGACGCGGGCCGAGGCGGTGCCGACCGCGCCGGCGATCTGGCGCTCGATCCGGTCGACCAGCCGCGCGTCGGGGGTCAGCGCATCCGCAGGCAGGCCCGTCTCGCGCGCGTGGTCGCGAAACAGCGCCTCGGCCCGGTCGGTGCCCAGCAGGCGGACCGCAAGGCCGCGCAGGTCGCCGATGCTGGCACGGCCCCGCCAGAAGATCGGCTCGGCCCCGGTCGAGCGAAAGACATCCACGAACAGCAGCGCCTGGCTGGCGTCGCGCGCCGATTGCGCCCCCGCCAGCGACACGCCGACGTAAAGCGAGATATTGACCAGCATCGACCAGAACAGCGAATGCGTCAGCGGATCGAAGCCGTGCAGGCCGAAAAGCGCCTCGGGGGCAAGGAAGGACAGGCCAAAGGGCGCTTGCAGGAACCCGGCGGGCAGCCAGCCCGCGCCCGCGACCGAGGGCAGCATCAGCGTATAGGCCCAGACCAGCGCACCGCCCAGCATTCCGGCCAGCGCCCCCGCCCGCGTGCCGCCGCGCCAATACATGCCGCCAAACAGCGCGGGCGCGAATTGCGCGACGGCGGCAAAGCTGATCAGCCCGATGGAAACCAGCGCATGACCCGCCCCCGCGATGCGGAAATAGAGATAGCCCAGCATCAGCAGAAACAGGATCGCGGCGCGGCGGATATTCAGCAAAAGCCGCGTCAGGTCGCCGCTGGAACGAGCGGCGAAGCCCTTGCGGCGCAGCAGCGCGGGCATGACCAGGTCGTTACAGATCATCGTGGCGATGGCGATGGTCTCGACGATCAGCATGCCGGTGACCGCCGACAGCCCGCCGATATAGACGACCAGCGCCAGCGCGGTGGCGCCCTGCGACATCGGCAGGGCCAGCACGAAGGTTTCCGGGTCCGCGCCCCCCTGGCCGAAAATCAGGATGCCGCCGACCGCGACGGGCAGGACGAAGACGTTGATCAGCAGCAGATACAGCGGAAACAGCCATGCCGCCCGGCGGATATGGTTTTCGTCGGTGCATTCGACCACCATCACCTGGAACTGGCGCGGCAGCAGCAGCACCGCCAGCATCGCCAGCGCGGTCATGGCGAACCATTGCGTATGGCCGAAGCTGCCCGGCCCCTGCGCATCCAGCCGCATCAGGTCCGCCAGTTCGGGCAGTTCCTGCGCGCGCCGCCACAGATCGCCCATTCCGTCGAACAGGCCCCATGTGACGAAGATGCCGACGGCAAGGAAGGCGATCAGCTTGACGGCGGATTCGAAGGCGACGGCAGCGACCAGCCCCTCGTGGCGCTCGGACAGGTCCAGATGGCGGGTGCCGAAGACGATGGAAAAGGCCGCGAGCATCAGCGCGACGTAGAAGGTTCCGTCCGCCCACCATACCGCCGCGCGTTCCGCGCCCTGCCCGATCGCCAGCACCTCGTAGGCGGCGGATGCGGCCTTCAGTTGCAGCGCGATATAGGGCAGCACGCCGACTACGGTGATGACCGTCACCAGCGCGGCCAGCAGCGGGCTTTTGCCGTAGCGGCTGGCGATGAAATCCGCGATCGAGGTGATGCGGTAGGTCCGCGCGATCCGCACCATCTTGCGCACCACGATCCAGGCCAGGAACATGGCCAGCATCGGGCCAAGATAGATCGGCAGGAACCACACGCCGCCCGAGACCGCCCGCTCGACGCTGCCGAAATAGGTCCAGCCGGTGCAATAGACCCCCCAGGACAGCGCATAGATCCACGGATTGGCGATGATCGAGCGGCCCTGCGCCGCCCGCCGGTCGCCAAAGGCGGCGATGGCGAAAAGCAGCAGCAGATAGCCGAAGGCCGTGGCCAGCACCAGGGCGGGTGGGATCATCTCGGCCCCCCGCCTTCGTCGCGACTGCCGTTTTCGTCCACATGCGGCTTGCCGTCCGGCGCATCCCGGCGCGCGCCCCTTTCGCTGACCAGCGCCAGCAGCCCGATCAGCCCGGCCCAGATCGCAAACAGCATCAGCGGCAGCATCGGCAGGCCGAACAGGCTGGCCCGCTGATCCCAGACCAGCATCAGGGGGAAGTTGAACACCATGAACCCCGCGCAGACCAGCGCGATCAGGACCGGGCGGTCTTTGCGGCGCCCCCGTCTCATAGCATGTCCAGCCGGTAGTGGTGGGCGATCCAGCCCCTGAACTCGCGCACGATGGCCAGCGCGTCGCGCAGGGACTGGCGCTCGAGCTTGCCCAGGCTGCCAAGGCGGATGGTGTTGTCGGGGGTCGCGCCGGCGGTCAACTGGGCAAGGTTGGCGGCCAGTTTCAGCGCCATCAGGCGATGCAGCGCATCGGCCAGGTCGCGGGCCTGGTCGGGGGCAAGCCGCCCGGCATCGGCCAGCGCGCGCAGGCGGTCATCGGTGCCAAGCGCCTCGATGCCGTATTGCAGGGACAGGGCGCGGGCGCCGTGGACAAGGGGGAAGATGCCCAGCTTCTTCACGTCGATCTCGGCCGCCTCGGGTCCGCGCAGGCCGGGCAGCCTGCGCCACCAGCCGCCACCCTCGCCGAATTGCCGAATGGCCAGGGCGAAGCGCGCATGAAAGACATCGCTGTCCCCGACAATGCGGCGCAGATAGGCGCGCGCCTGCGCCAGCAGCCCGGCGTCGCCCGCCACCACGTCGGCATCCAGAAAGATCGCCAGGTTCATCGGCCCTTCGGGGTCGCCCCCATGCGCCCATTTGCGCAGCGCCTCGCAAAACCCGCGCAGGGGCTGGCGCCACAGCGGGCGGCTCAGCATGATCCCGCCGGGACAGGGGGGATAGCCGAAGGAAATCAGCGCATCGGTGAATGCCTGCGTGACCTCGGCCAGCCGGGGGTGGTCGAAGCCGTCGCGCAGGATCAGCGCGTTGTCCTGATCGGTGCGCACGACCTGCTCCGAACGCCCCTCGCTGCCCATCACAATCAGGCAGGAATTCGCGTGGATCTCGGGCGGGGCCAGCATGTCCCACAGGCGGGCAAAGATCCGGCGGTTGAGGCGTCCGACCAGCCGCGCGATGATCGGGGTCCGCACGCCGTCGTCGTTGAGACCGCGGATCAGCCCCTCGACCTCTTGCGCGGCGCGGGCCAGGGCAGGGATGTCCCCGGCGCGTTCGACATCGGACAGAATCAGGTGCGAATGGTTGGCCAGGAACCCCATCAGGTCAAGCTGGCTGAGAATGCCCACGACCTGCCCCCCCTCGCGCACCAGGACACGATGGACACGGTGGCGCAGCATCAGGTTCATGGCGTCGTGCAGCGAATCCCCCGCCGACACGCTATAGGGGTCGAAGGTGGTGAAGTCGCCCACCCGGATGCTGCCCGGCGGCTGGTCCGACAGCAACGCATCGCGCAGGCGGGTGGTGGTGAAGATGCCCAGCCGGTCGCCCTCGGTGACCAGCGCATCGGCGATGCCGTTCTGCGCAAGCTGGCGGCAGACGGTAACCAGGTCGGTCCCGGCATCCACGAAATGCGGCTTGCGCAGGAAGGCGTCGCGAACCTGCGCGCTGATCAGGGCGATGAATTCGCGCTGCTCGCGGTCGGGTGCCGGGCGGTCGTCGGAAAGGGGCGGCGGCGCCCCTTCCCCTGTCATATGCGGTTTGCGCCCCGTCATGGCCGTCAGTGCGACGAGGCCTCGGCCGCGCCGATGCCGGTTTCCGAACGCACCTGCTGGGCGGGGAACCCGGCGCGGTCGATCCGGGCGCGCTGGCCGTTGTCCAGCCGGGACACGATCCAGATCGTCAGGAAGGCCGCCGTCATCGAAAACAGCGCGGGCGAGGTATAGGGGAACGGCGCCGAGCCTGCCGGATTGCCCAGCGTATCGACCCAGACCGAGGGCGACAGCACCGTCAGCGCGACCGAGGAAATCAGCCCCACGAAACCGCCGCTGACCGCGCCCCAGGTGGTGCAGTCCTTCCACAGCACCGACATGAACAGCACCGGGAAGTTGGCCGACGCCGCCACGGCGAAGGCCATCGACACCATGAAGGCGATATTCATGTTCTGGAAGGCGATCCCCAGCACCACGGCCAGCACGCCCAAGGCCAGCGTCGTCACGCGCGACACGCGCAGGACCGCGCCGCTGTCGGCCTCGCCCTTCTTGATGACCGTCGAATAAAGGTCATGGCCCACCGCCGAGGCCCCCGACAGCGTCAGCCCCGCCACCACCGCAAGGATCGTGGCAAAGGCCACCGCCGAGATGAAGCCCAGGAAGATATTGCCCCCCACGGCCTGCGCCAGGTGGACCGCCGCCATGTTGTTGCCGCCGATCAGCCCGCCCTCGCTGTCCAGAAAGCCGGGATTGGTCAGCACCAGCGTGATCGCGCCAAAGCCGATGATGAAGGTCAGCAGGTAGAAATAGCCGATCCAGGTGGTCGCCCACATCACCGACTTGCGCGCCTCGCGTGCGCTGGGCACGGTGAAAAAGCGCATCAGGATATGGGGCAGGCCCGCCGTGCCGAACATCAGCGCCATGCCGAAGGAAATGGCCGAGATCGGGTCGCGGATGAAGCTGCCCGGCCCCATGATGGACTGACCGGCGGCGGTGTCCTCGGGGGTGATCTCGGCCCCGCCCGCGGCGAGTTCGGACTTGATGCGGACCGCATCGGCGAACATCGCCTCGGGGCTGAAGCCATAGCGCCACAGCACCATGAAGGACATGAAGGACGCGCCCCCCAGCAGCAGGCAGGCCTTGATGATCTGCACCCAGGTCGTCGCCGTCATGCCGCCGAACAGCACATAGACCATCATCAGCGCACCGACGATCACCACCGCGATCCAGTAATCCAGGCCGAAAAGCAGCTCGATCAGCGATCCCGCGCCGACCATCTGCGCGATCAGGTAGAAGGCCACCACGACCAGCGTGCCCGAAGCCGCGAAAAGCCGCACCGGCGTCTGCGCAAAGCGAAAGGCCGCGACGTCGGCAAAGGTGAACTTGCCCAGGTTGCGCAGCTTTTCGGCCAGCAGGAAGGTCAGGATCGGCCAGCCGACCAGGAAACCGATCGAATAGATCAGCCCGTCGAAGCCCGAGATCATCACCGCCGCCGAAATTCCCAGGAAAGACGCCGCCGACATATAGTCGCCCGCGATGGCAAGCCCGTTCTGGAACCCGGTGATGCCGCCCCCGGCAGTATAGAAATCCGCCGCCGATTTCGTCTGCGATGCCGCCCATTTGGTGATGAAAAGCGTCGCCACCACGAAGACGGCGAACATGATGATGGCGGTCCAGTTCGTCGGCTGGCGCGTGCCGCCCTGGATCACATCCGCTAGCACCGCGCCCGGCGCCATGACCGCCCCTGCGGCCAGCACGATTTTCCCCCAAGGTCTCATTTCAGCACCTCGCGCCGGATCTTGTCGTTCAGGTCGTCGAATTCGCTGTTGGCGCGGCGGACGTAGATCGCCGTGATCAGGATGGTAAAGACGATGACGCCGAACCCCAGCGGCATCCCCCAGGTGGTCACGCCAGCCCCGATGGGCGTGGCCAGCAGGTCCTTCTGGAAGGCGACCAGCAGGACGAAGCCGTAATAGACCACCAGCATCGCGATGGTCAGCATCCAGCCAAAGCCCGAGCGGCGCGACCGGAGCGCCTGATAATTCGGATCGGCCTCGATCCGCGAGACGATATCATGATCCATTCGATCTGGGTCCCTTTCTTCTTCCGCGTGAAGTGATCCGCCCCTGCGGGGCGGTTGCGGTGTTGATTGCAAACAGAAAACAAAAAGCCCGCCGCGGGGGGCTTAGCGGCCACCCGACGGCGGCAGGACATGCCGTTCAGTTGCGACCATATCTCTCCTCCTCGGGTCATGCGCGGGCGGCGATGAATAGGCGCCCGGCTACACTCCTGCCGCCAGTCTGCCCCGGAACAGGTCGGCAAGCAATAAAAGAATACGACGCGCCGAAAATACGCACGATCATGTCGCGGGGTCGTCGCGACACAAGGTCGCAGGTGCCGAAATGCCCGCGCGCTTCCCTCAGCCGAAAGGCTGGCGCCGCATTTGATTGACGCTCGACCGGAATTGCGCTAGTCGGCCAATACCCGCGCATGGCGGGAATTCGTTTGGGGCGTTGGGCAGTTATGCGTCCCTTCTTGCCGACTGGTCCGACGCCGGTCGATCATCTGGACGCTGGATTTCCTTAGTTACGAACCCCATGACAAAATTTTCCGATCTGAAACTGGACCCGAAGGTCCTCAAGGCCATTAGCGAAGCGGGCTATGACAGCCCCACCCCGATCCAGTCGGGTGCGATTCCCCCCGCGCTGGAAGGGCGCGACGTGCTGGGCATCGCCCAGACCGGCACCGGCAAGACCGCCAGCTTCACGCTGCCGATGATCACCCTGCTGGGCCGTGGCCGCGCCCGCGCGCGGATGCCGCGCAGCCTGGTGCTGGCGCCGACGCGCGAACTGGCCGCCCAGGTGGCCGAGAACTTCGACACCTACGCCAAGCACACCCGCCTGACCAAGGCGCTGCTGATCGGCGGCGTCAGCTTTGGCGAACAGGACAAGCTGATCGACCGCGGCGTCGATGTGCTGATCGCGACGCCGGGCCGGCTGCTGGATCATTTCGAGCGTGGCAAGCTCTTGCTGACCGGCGTGCAGATCATGGTCGTGGACGAGGCCGACCGGATGCTGGACATGGGCTTCATCCCCGATATCGAGCGTATCTTCCAACTGACGCCCTTCACCCGCCAGACGCTGTTCTTCAGCGCCACGATGGCCCCCGAGATCGAGCGCATCACCGACACCTTCCTGCACAGCCCCGAACGGATCGAGGTCGCGCGCCAGGCCACCACCTCGGAAACCATCACCCAGCGCCTGATCGAGATCGCGCCCACCCGCAAGGACCAGACCGCCAAGCAAAAGCGCGAGCTTCTGCGCGCCGTCATCGACGCCGAGGGCGAGGCGCTGACCAACGCCATCATCTTCTGCAACCGCAAGACCGACGTCGATATCGTCGCCAAGTCGCTCAAGGCGCATGGCTATGACGCCGCGCCGATCCACGGCGACCTGGACCAGAAGCAGCGGATGCGCACCCTGGACGATTTCCGCGAGGGGAAGCTGCGTTTCCTCATCGCCTCGGACGTGGCCGCGCGGGGGCTGGACATTCCCGCCGTCAGCCATGTGCTGAACTTCGACCTGCCCAGCCATGCCGAGGATTACGTCCACCGCATCGGGCGCACGGGCCGCGCCGGACGACTGGGCACTGCGATCTCGATCGCGACGCCGCTGGATGACAAATATCTTGCCGCCATCGAAACGCTGGTCAAGCAGACCCTGCCCCGCGCGCCGGTCCCCGAAGGCTTCACGCTGTCCGCAGCCGCGCAGAACGCGCCCCGCCCCTCGGGCGAACGCGGGGGCCGGAACGGCAAGTCCCGCGACCGCCGCCGCAGCCGCGACGAGACGGATCAGCCCGCGCGCGAGGAAGGCCGCGCCCCGGCCCGCCCCGAACCGGCGCCGCAACCCGCGCCTGCCCGCGAAGCCCATCAGGACGAACAGCGCGACCACCGCCGCGACCGCCGGGGCAATGACAGGGGCGGCGACCGCCGCCGCTCGGGCGACCATCACGCCGTCATGGGGATGGGCGATCACGTTCCCGACTTCCTGACCCGCAGCTTCCGCCCGGAACTTTTCGCGGTGGAAACCGTCGAGATCGAGACCCCGAAACCCGCGCCCGAACCGCAGGAAACCCCCGAACCCGCGCCCGCCCAAACCGCGCCCGCCGAAACCGTGCAGGCCGTGGCCGAACCCGTCGAGGCGCCCGCCGCCCCGGCAGAACTCGCCCCGGCAGAACTTGTCCCAGCGGAACCCACCCCGGCAGAACCGGCCGAGCCAAAGAAACCCGCCCGCCGCCGCAACCGCGCGAAGGCGCCCGATCCTCAGCCCGAGGCCGAGGCCGCCACCGGCGACGACACGGCGCAGGAAACGGCCCAGCCCGATGCCGTGGCCGAGGAACCGGCCCCCAAGCCCGCCCCCCGCAAACGGGCGACGCGCAGCCGCAAGACCGCGCCCCAAGCCGAAACGGCAAGTAACGGCGACGCCCCCGCAGCGCCCGAGGAAGCCCCCGCCAAGCCCGTGCGCCGCCGCACCCGCAAGGCGGCGACCGCAGCCGAAACCACTCCGGCAACCGAATCCGCCGCGGCAACCCCGGAAGGCAGCCCCAGCGAAAACGGCAACTGACCGGGTTCCTGGCGATGCGAGCTGTCGCGGCAAGCCCCCTCTCTCGCTTGGGCCAGATTCTGGTCAACGCCGCGCTGGGCGCCTTGGCCGCGCTGGGCCAGGCGCCTTGGGGGGTGTGGCCCGCCACCCTGATCGCGCTTGCCATCCTGACCTGGCGCGTAGGGCGCAGTCGCCCGCGCGCGGCCCTCTTCACAGGCTTTTTCGCGGGCCTGGGCTACTTCGCCACCGCGATGTTCTGGATCACCGAACCCTTTCTGGTCGAGCCCGAGATATATGGCTGGATGGCCCCCTTCGCGCTGATCTTCCTTGCTGCGGGGGGTGGGGTCTTCTGGGCTGTCCCCGCCTTGGCCGCTGCATGTCTTGCAACGGGGTGGCAGGGACGTGGCATCGCCTTCGCCGCCGGGCTGGTCCTGTCCGACTGGCTGCGCGGCTGGATCTTCACCGGCCTGCCCTGGGCACTGACCGGCCATATCTGGATCGACACGCCCGCCGGCCAGACCGCCGCGCTGTTTGGCAGCATCGGCCTGTCCGCGCTGACCATGCTGGCAGCCGCCCTGCCGCTTGCCTTCTGGCGCGGCGCCCCCCGGCTGTGGCGGGCCGCCCTGCCCGGCGCGATCCTGTCCGCCCTGACCGTCGCACTTGCCTTCAGCTGGGGCGCCCTGCGCCTCAGCCAGCCCCTGCCCGCCGACAGCGACCGGCTGCTGCGCCTCGTGCAGCCCAACGTGGAACAGGCACTGAAATGGGACGAATACTGGTCCGGCGTCTTCTTTCAGCGCCTGATCGACCTGTCCGCCGCCCCGCGCGCCGATGGCCGTCGCCCGGATGCGGTCATCTGGCCCGAAACCGCCGTCACCTTCTCGCTGGAACAAGCCGGAACCCTGCCCCGGCAGATCGCCGCCGCCGTAGGCGCGCCCGTCCTGCTGGGCATCCAGCGCGCCGAGGGCAGCCGCTACTACAACAGCTTCACCGAATTCCGCGAGACCGGCGCATCACCCCGGATCTACGACAAGTTCCACCTCGTCCCCTTCGGCGAATACATCCCCTGGGGCGACACGATGGCCCGTTTGGGCGTCTCGGCCTTTGCTGCGCAACTCGGTCATGGCTATTCGGCAGGTCCCGGCCCCCGCACCCTGCACGGCCTGGGCCACGGCCTGCCCCCCGCGCAGGTGCTGATCTGCTACGAGGCGATCTTCCCCCAACACCTCGTCACCGACCACGAAAACCGCCCCGAATGGCTGCTCCAGGTCACGAATGACGCCTGGTTCGGCACCCTGTCCGGTCCCTGGCAGCACCTCGCACAGGCCCGCCTGCGCGCCATCGAATCGGGCCTGCCGATGATCCGCGTCGCCAATACCGGGGTCAGCGCCGTGATCGACGCGCGCGGAACCGTCCGCGACCACCTGCCGCTGGACAGCGCGGGCAGCATCGACACCACCCTGCCCGCAGCCCTGCCGCAAACCCTCTACGCAAGATCCGGAAACTGGCCCGCCCTGCTGGCAGCCCTCGCCACATTGCTCTTCGCCGCGCGCCGCCGGCAAAGCTGATCGCCTTTCTTCATCACCCAAATACCCTGGGGGAGCGCGGAACGCGCGGGGGCAAAGCCCCCATCCGGCGATCAGTCCCGAAAGCTGCGGCTTTCCTTGATCTGGTCCCAGGCCCAGACGACCTCCTGCAAGCGATCCTCGTCCGAGCGGTCCCCGCCATTCATGTCCGGGTGCAGGTCCTTGACCAGCGATTTGTATTGCTTGCGGATTTCCGTGCGCGTCCAGGTCTCGGACGCTTCCAGGATCTCCAGCGCGCGGCGTTCGGTAGGGGGCAGCTTGCGGCTGCTGCGCTTGCGCAATTCGGGATTGGTGCCGTTGGCGCCCAGGATCTCCAGCGGATCGTCGACGCCGTGGCGCGCCCATTTCTGTTCGGCGGTGGCGCGGCCAAAGGGCTTGGTCGGCCGTTCCCACACGGTGGCATTGTCCAGAAACTCCTGGAACTCGGCCTCGGACTGGCCCTGGAAATAGTTCCAGCGCATGTTGTATTCGCGCACATGCTCCTTGCAGAACCAGTAATATTCGCTCAGGTTGTCCGGCGATCTGGGCGCACGATACTGCCCCGGCTCGTTGCAGCCTTCCTTGTCGCATTGCCGCGTCGAGGTCTCGAACGCACCCGACATTCCACGCCGCCCCTTGGCCCGGCGCTTCTTGTCCGAAGCCGCGGATATATCGAAGGCAAACGGGTCGCTCTTGCTCATTTTACCTGCCTTGTTCTCGTCGGAGGCAGCAGTTTAGGCTATTTCGCATGACATGAAAGGGGATTCGGGATGATAGCGGATGACATGCGCGTCAGGCTTGGCGCATTGGCGCCCACGCGGCTGGAAATAATCGACGAAAGCGAAAACCATCGCGGCCATTCCGGCTGGCGCGAAGGCGGGCAGACCCATTTCCGCATCCGCATGGCCAGCCCGGAATTCGCGGGCCTGTCGCGCATCCAGCGGCACCGGCTGATCCATCGCACGCTGGGCGACATCGTGCCCCGCATCCACGCACTTGCGCTGGAACTCTCCGACGGCTGATCCGTTAGCGCCCCCACCCTTGCCGGGTTTCGCCCCGCCGCGTAGAAGCGCGGCAACGCCATTTTCACAAGGAACAGATGATGAGCCAGTCCAGGGAATTCAAAGACCGCCTGCTTTCGCTCGGCCTGGCCCGTGTCAGCGAGGCCGCCGCCCATGCCTCGGCCCGCCTGATCGGGCGCGGCGACGAAAAGGCCGCCGACCAGGCCGCCGTCAACGCCATGCGCGAACAGCTCAACATGCTGGACATCAAGGGCGTCGTCGTCATCGGCGAGGGTGAACGGGACGAGGCCCCGATGCTCTATATCGGCGAGGAAGTCGGTTCGGGCAACGGTCCCGAGGTCGATATCGCCCTGGACCCGCTGGAAGGCACGACGCTGACCGCCAAGGACATGCCCAACGCCCTGACCGTGATCGCGATGGCCCCGCGCGGCACGCTGCTGCATGCGCCCGACGTCTACATGGACAAGCTGGCGATCGGTCCGGGCTACGACAAGGACGTGGTCGGCCTGGACATGTCGCCTGCCGAGCGCGTCCGGGCGCTGGCCCGTGCGCGCGGCGTCAAGGACAGCGACATCACCGTCTGCATCCTCGAACGCCCCCGGCACGAGGAGATGATCGCCGAGGTCCGCTCGACCGGCGCGGCCATCCGCCTGATCACCGACGGCGACGTCGCGGGCGTGATCCATTGCGCCGAAGCCGAACTGACCGGCATCGACATGTATATGGGTTCGGGCGGCGCGCCCGAGGGCGTCCTGGCCGCATCGGCGCTGAAATGCATGGGCGGCCAGATCTGGGGCCGACTGCTGTTTCGCAATGACGACGAAAAGGCCCGCGCCGCCAAGGCCGGGATCACCGACCTGGACCGCATCTATTCGCGCGACGAGATGGTGACGGCGGACGTGATCTTTGCCGCGACCGGGGTGACCAACGGCTCGATCCTGGCAGGGGTCAAGCGCGAGCCGCATTATCTGCAAACCGAGACCATCCTGATGCGGTCGAAGACCGGCTCGGTCCGGCGGATGATCTATCGCAACCCGATCCGCTGAGACCGCGGGGTATCGCCAAACGGGCGGGCCTTCGGGTCCGCCCATCGTTTCAGGGTCTTGCCCGGCATCTTTCGGGGGCTTCGCCCCCGCGCGTTCCGCGCTCCCCCAGGGTATTTGGCTGATGAAGAAAGCGCGGGCGCGGTGCCCTCTTGCATGATCGTCGCCGCTGGCCCAGAAAGCGGACATGACGGCCTTTCTCGATGTCGAACATTCGCTGACCGGGCGGCGTTGGATCGCCCCCGACCCCGTTCTGGAACGCGCCGCCGAGGCGCTTGGCCAATCCACCCGCCTGCCGCTGGCCATCACCCGCATCCTTGCCGCGCGCGGCGTCGGTGCGGATGAGGCCGAGGGGCACCTGGACCCCAAGCTGCGCGACCTGCTGCCCGATCCGCTGACCCTGCGCGACATGGCTCCCGCCGCCGAGCGGCTGGCCGCAGCCGCGACCGCCGGGCAGCGCATCGCAATATTCGCCGATTACGACGTGGACGGCGGCTGTTCGGCCGCGCTGCTGCTGGACTGGCTGCGTGCGCAGGGCCGCGATGCGACGCTGTATATTCCCGACCGCATCGACGAGGGCTATGGCCCGAATGCCCCCGCGATGGCTGCGCTTTCCGAAGCGCATGACCTGATCGTCTGCGTCGATTGCGGCACGCTGAGCCATGACGCACTGTCGGCGGCGAAGGGTGCCGATGTCATCGTGCTGGACCACCACCAGGGGGCCGAGACGCTGCCCCCCGCGCTGGCCGTCGTGAACCCCAATCGCATGGACGAGGATGGCGCGCTTGGCCATCTCTGCGCGGCGGGGGTGGTGTTCCTGGCGCTGGTGCAGGCCAACCGGCTGCTGCGCGAACAGGGCCGCCCCCTGCCCGACCTGATCCCCATGCTGGACCTGGTGGCGCTGGCGACGGTGGCCGATGTCGCGCCGCTGACCGGCGTCAACCGCGCCTTCGTGCGCCAGGGGCTGGCCGTCATGGCCCGGCGCGAGCGGATCGGCCTTGCCGCCCTTACCGATGTTGCCCGGCTGGACAGCCGCCCGACCGCCTTTCACCTGGGGTTTCTGCTTGGCCCGCGGATCAACGCGGGCGGGCGCATCGGCCGTGCCGACCTGGGCGCGCGCTGCCTTTCGGCGACCGACCCCGCCGCCGCCCGCCGCCTGGCCGGGGAACTGGACGAGTTGAACCGCGAACGCCGTGCCATCGAGGCCGCCGTCCGGGCCGAGGCCACGGCGCAGGCCGAGGTCCGCCTGGCCGAGGGTCAGGCCAGGACGCTGGCATGGGCGGCGGGCGAGGGCTGGCATCCCGGCGTCGTCGGCATCGTCGCGGCAAGGTTGAAGGAATCGCTGGGCCTGCCCTCGGTCGTGATCGGGGTCGAGAACGGGGTGGGCAAAGGCTCGGCCCGCTCGGTCGCCGGTGTGGACCTTGGCCGCGCGATCCAGCGCCTTGCCGCCGAGGGGTTGCTGATCAAGGGCGGCGGTCACGCGATGGCGGCGGGGCTGACCGTGGCCGAAGAGCAGATCCCCGCCGCGATGGCCCGTCTCGAATCGCTGCTCTTGCGCGAGATGGCGGATCGCAGCGGTGTCCACGATCTGCGCATCTCGGGCCTGCTGGATCCGCAGGGCGCCACGGTTGAGCTGATGCATTTGCTGGAGCGCGCCGGTCCCTTCGGACAGGCCGCATCCGCGCCGCGTTTCGCCTTTGCCGACCAACTGATCGACAATGTCGGCACGATGGGCGACAGCCACCTGCGGCTGCGCTTTCGCAGCCCCGGCGCGAATCCGGTCGAGGCCGTCGCCTGGGGCGCGATGTCCGGCCCGCTGGGTCCGGCCCTTCTGGGCGCGCAGGGGCGGCGTTTCCACCTTGCCGGGCGGCTGGAACTGTCGCTGTGGGGCGGCCGCGAAAGGCTGCGCCTGCGGCTTGAGGATGCCGCCCCCGCCTGAGCCTTGCCGACCGCTGCGAGGTAGAGAAAAGAAATTGGGGTTTCGCGATTTTTCCCTCTTGCACCCTAGGACGGGCTGGCCTAAACACCGCTCCACGCCACGAGGCACAGCCTCGCACGCGACTGAGTGGCCCGTTCGTCTATCGGTTAGGACGCCAGGTTTTCAACCTGGAAAGAGGGGTTC
>NZ_CAMEFG010000057.1 GCF_945915435.1 uncultured Paracoccus sp.
CGCCTTCCAGCCCCGGCGGTGTGCCAAGTCCGGGCAGGCCGCCGGATGCCGGTGCGGCAGGCTCGGGCCGGGCTTCGGGTTGCGGTGCGGGGGGCTCAAGCCCCGGCGGGGTGCCCAGCCCCGGCAGCCCATCCGTCAGGCCCGAAGGCGCGGGGGCGGGGGTCGGAACGGGGGCGGGGGCCGGATCCGGGGTGGGGGCCGGTTCTGGGGCCGCGCCGCCAAGCCCCTCGGGCACGCCAAGGGCAGGCAGACCGCCCGGCGCTACGGGGGTCTGGGGCTGGCCAAGCGGTGCGCCAAGCGGCGCCAGTCCCGGCAGGCCGCCGACGCTGCCCTGCCCTTCGTCCGGCGCACCGCCCAAGGGGGGCAGGCCGCCAAGGCTGGGCAGTTCGAACGTGACCGGCGCGGCGTCGCGCGGCGCATCGCTGCGCAGGCCCGTCACCAGCACGGGGAAGAAGGCCACCACCCCCGCCATGACAAGCTGGACCACCATGAAGGGGATCGCGCCGATATAGATCTGCCCCGAGGTCACCCCGTCGATCATCCGCCCCGTCACGGGGTCGCGATAGGGGTGGCGCGGCGCGACCGATCGCAGGAAATGCAGCGAAAAGCCGAAGGGCGGATGCATGAACGAGGTCTGCATGATCAGCGCAAGGATCACCCCGAACCAGACCATGTCGATGCCGATGGCATGGGCGGGCACCACCAGCAGCGGCACGATGATGAAGGCCAGCTCGAAATAATCGAGGAAGAAGGCCAGGAAGAAGATCAGCGTCGCCACGAAGAGAACGAACCCCATCTCGCCCCCCGGCAGCGAGGTCAGCAGATGCTCGATCCACAGATGCCCGTTGACGCCGTAGAAGGTCAGCGAAAAGACCCGCGCGCCCATCATGATGAACATGACGAAGGCCGACAGCCGCGTCGCGCTGTAAAGCGCCTGTTTCAGCAGATCGAAGGTCAGGCGGCGCTTGGCCAGCCCCAGCACCAGCGCACCGGCGGCCCCCATCGCGCCGCCCTCGGTGGGCGTGGCGATGCCAAGGAAGATCGTGCCCAGCACCAGGAAGATCAGCGCCAGCGGCGGGATCAGCACGATGATGACCTGCTGGGCCAGATGCGACATCATCCCGATCTTCAGATGACGGTCCGCCAGCGCGACGACATAGGCAAACAGCGCCGCGCCGCCGAACGCTACGATATCGGCATCGACCCCGATCCGGGGATAAAGGACGCGGAACACCGCGTAGCCAAGCGCCGCCGCAAGCGCCACCATCACCAAGAGCGAGCGCACGCCGTGCCCCAGCGTCCGCGCCTCGACCGGCAGGGCGGGAACGGCGGCGGGCTTGAGGATCGACAGCAGGAAGATGAAGATCAGATAGCAGCTCATCAACACCAGCGACGGCACCAGCGCACCGGCATACATCGTGCCCACCGGCACCTGAAGCTGGTCGGCCAGCACGATCAGCACCAGCGAGGGCGGAACGATCTGCGCCAGCGTCCCCGAGGCCGCGATCACCCCCGTCGCCACCTTGCGGTCATAGCCGTAGCGCAGCATGATCGGCAGCGAGATCAGTCCCATCGCGATGACCGAGGCCGCGACGATCCCCGTCGTCGCCGCCAGCACCGTGCCGACCAGCACCACCGCATAGGCAAGCCCGCCGCGGATCGGGCCGAAAAGCTGGCCGATGGTGTCCAGCAGGTCCTCGGCCATGCCGGATTTTTCCAGGATGATCCCCATCAGCGTGAAGAAGGGAATCGCCAGCAGCGTGTCGTTGGAAAACTGCTGCCACATGCGGTTGGGCAGGGTCCCCAGCAGGGGCCAGTCCAGATTGATGGTGCCGCCCGAAAGCGGGGCCAGTTCGACCCCGATGAAGAAGAACAGCAGGCCGTTGGCGGCAAGCGCGAAGGCGACCGGATAGCCGATCAGCAGGAACACGATCAGCGAAGCGAACATGATCGGCGCCATGTTCTGGGCAATGAGTTCCATCATTTCCGGTCCTCCGGCTGGATCGGAAGTTGGGGATCGGGGGCGTTGGGATCGTTCTCCATCGCCTCCTGCATCTCGCGGGCGGTCTCGGCGGCGGTGATCTCGGCCGCTTCGTGCTGCGAGACGTAGGGGACCGGGTCCTCGATCAGCCCGCGCATGATGGCGATCTTCTTGATGACCTCGGACAGGCCTTGCAGGAACAGCAGCACGAAGCCCACCAGCAGGATCAGCCGCGCAGGCCACAGCACCAGCCCGCCCGAGTTCATCGACACCTCGCCCGAATAATAGGCACGCAGGAACCACGGATAGAGATACCAGACCATCAGCCCGGCGAAGGGCAGCAGGAAGAACAGGTGCCCCAAGAGGTCGATCCAGTGCTGGCTGCGCCTGCTCCACCGTGCATAGAGCAGGTCGATGCGGATATGCTCATTGGAAAAAAGCGTCCAGGCGGCAGCGCCCATGAAGGCCGCGCCGAACAGATACCATTGCAATTCCAGCCAGCCGTTCGAGGATATGTTGAACGTCTTGCGGATGATCGCATTGCCCGCGCTGATGATGACCGCCAGCAGGATCAGCCAGCTTGCGAGGCGCCCGATCCAGCCGTTCACCCGGTCGATCCCCTTAGAAAGGGCCAATAGCCCGCCCATCGGCTTCTCCCATGTTCTTCGTGTTGGCGGCCTGCCGGAAGGCACGGGCCGTTTTCGTGGTCGATACGCCCCCTGGCGCGGTTGCACCGCCAATAAGTCGTCTTTTGCCGGGATTCTAGGCTTTTCAGGATAACCTTGCGGCAAGAATGGTCAGCATCGCGGTTTCACCGGCCTGTTGCAGCGCGCCAAGCACGTCGCCGGTCTGCCCGCCCAGCCTGCGCCGGGCCAGCCTGCCCAGCCAGAACTGCACGGCAGCAAGGGCCACGATGGCTAGAAACAACGTAATGAATCCACCGTAATATCCCGATAAAACAGCAATAATACCCGACATCAATCCAATGGCCAGCGCCGCTGCAACCTGCGGCCTCGCAGGACGCCCGCCTTGCCGCCCCAGCCCGTCGGGGCGCGCGGGCGGCATCAGGCGCAGCGCAACCACCAGCCCGGCCCGCGACAAGGCTCCGCCCACGATCAGCGCCGCGATGGCCCCGCCAGGGGGCAACGCCGCCAGCGCGGCGATGCGCAGCGCGGTGACAAGGCCCAGCGTCAGCGCGCCATAGCTGCCGATCCGCGAATCGCGCATGATCTGCAAGCGTTGCTGGATACTGGTCCCGCCCATGCCGTCGGCGAAATCGGCCAGGCCGTCCTCGTGCAGCCCGCCGGTGGCCAGCATCTGCGCCCCCACGGCCAGGATCGCCGCGACGGCGGGCGGCAGGCCGCACACAACCGCCAGCGCATAGGCACCCGCCCCCAGCGCGCCGATCACGATCCCGGCCAACGGAAAGGCCCACACCGAAGCGGCAAGCGAGGGCGGCGGATCGGGCAGCCAGCGGCCCACGGGCAACCGGCTCAGCCAGACCAGCGCAAGCGCGGCGGCGCCCGGCAGGCGGCGCGGATCAGGCACCTATGCCCGCCTCGGCAAAGGTGGCCATGCCGTTGTGGCATTCCAGCGCCGCGCGCAGCACCATCAGCGCGACCGCGGCGCCGCTGCCCTCGCCCAGCCGCATGTCCAGGGTCACGACAGGCTCCTTGCCCATCCGCTCGACCAGCCGCGCGTGGCCCGGCTCGGCCGAGAGATGGCCGACAAGGCAATGATCCAGCGCGGCGGGATCGTCGCGCAGCAGCACCGAAGCGGCGGCCGAGCAGATGAACCCGTCCAGGATCACCGGAATACCAAGGTCGCGCGCCTGCCTGATCGCTCCGCAGATGGCGGTCTGTTCGCGCCCGCCATAGGCGGCAAGGATGGCCTCGGTCCCCCGCGCCGCGCGGTGGCGTTCCAGCCCGGCGTCCACGGACTGGACCTTGACGTTCAGCATGTCCAGTTGCGCCCCCGTGCCCGGCCCGACCCATTCCGCGCCGGTCCCGCCGAAGACCGCCGCCGCCTGCACCGCCGCGACGGTCGAGTTCGCGATGCCCATCTCGCCCAGGATCAGCACATCCGCATGGGGATCGACGGCGCGCGCGCCTGCTTGCAGGGCCTGCGCGACCTCTTCGCCGGTCATGGCGGGGCCGGTGGTGAAATCGGCGGTCGGGCGGTCCAGTTCCAGCGACACCACCGACAGATCGGCCCCCGCCACCCGGCAAAGCTGGTTGATCGCCGCCCCGCCCCGGTCGAAGTTGTCGACCATCAGCGCCGTCACCTCGGGCGCGAACGGGCTGACGCCGCGCGCCGCGATCCCGTGGTTTCCGGCAAAGACCAGCGCCTGCGCGCGTTCTATCCGCGGGTCGGGGCGGCCCTGCCAGCCGGCCATGAACACCGCCAGCCGTTCCAGCCTGCCCAGCGATCCGGGGGGCTTGGTCAGCCGGTCCTGACGGTCGCGTGCGGCCTGCGCGGCGGCGCTGTCGAATTCCCTCATGCGATGTTCCTTTCCGGTTTCAGGCGCAGCGGCAGGCCGCTGACCGACATCCATACTTCATCCGCAACCGCGGCGAGGGCTTGGTTCATCCAGCCATGCGCATCGCGGAACCGCCGGGTCTCGCGGTCGGCGGGCACGATGCCCAGGCCCAATTCGTTGGTGACCAGAACGACCGGGCTTCGCTGGGCGGCAAGGCAGTCGCACAGCCCGGCCACGTCCGCCCGCCCGTCCATGTTGGCCAGCCACAGCGTCAGGCAATCGACCAGCCGCACCCCCTGCCCGTCGCTGCCCAGCAGGGCGCCGGTCAGGTCGCGCGGTTCCTCGATCGTGCGCCAGCCGTCCTGCCTGCGCTTGCGGTGAAGGGCGATTCGCGCCGCCATCTCACCGTCCAGCGGCTGGGCGGTCGCGATATAGATGCGCGCACCGTCAGGCCCGCCCGCCAGTTTCGCGGCCAGCCGCTCGGCCAGCGCCGACTTGCCCGACCTGGCGCCACCCGTCACCAGCGCGATATGTCCGGTCCCTTGCATGGATGCCTTCTTTCACAAACGCCCGCCTCATGGAAGCATCGGCCGGGCATCGCCACCGACGGATTCGCGGCAGCCTTGCACGAGCCAGATAACAATTTGTTTTATTCACAATTAATCTGCGCTGTCCGGTTGTTCCCCGCCCCTTCCTGCGTCTATGATCGCTGCGAAAACACGAAAATGACGAAGGACGCGGATGATCGGGCAAAACCTGTTGATCATGCTTGTCGCCTTGCCCTTTCTTGCGGCTGGCGCGGCATCCATTCTTCCCGGCAACGCCCGAAACGCCGAGGCCTGGATTTCCGGTCTGACCATGCTGGCCATGATCGGCCTGCTTCTGGCCCTTTATCCCCAGGTTCAGGACGGCCACCGCGTCATTTCGCGGATCGGCTGGGTGGACAGGCTCGGCCTGGGGCTGAGCTTCCGCATCGACGGCTTTGCCTGGCTGTTCATGATGCTGGTCACCGGCATCGGCTTCCTGATCGTCCTTTACGCGCGCTATTACATGTCGCCCGACGATCCGGCCTCGCGGTTCTATGCCTGCCTGCTGGCCTTCGCCGGCGCCATGAGCGGGGTGCTGCTGTCGGGCAACATCATCATGCTGGTGGTGTTCTGGGAACTGACCAGCCTGACCTCGTTCCTGCTGATCGGCTACTGGTATCACCGCGCGGATGCCCGCGACGGGGCGCGCATGGCGCTAGTCGTGACCGGAGGCGGCGGGATATGCCTGCTGCTGGGCATGATCCTGCTGGGCCAGATCGTGGGCAGCTACAACCTGGACACGGTGCTGAGATCGGGGGCGATGATCCGGTCGCACGGGCTTTATCCGGCGGTGCTGGGGCTGTTCCTGATGGGCGCGCTGACCAAATCGGCGCAGTTCCCCTTTCATTTCTGGCTGCCCAACGCGATGGCTGCGCCGACGCCGGTTTCGGGCTATCTGCACTCGGCCACGATGGTCAAGGCGGGCGTCTTCCTGCTGCTGCGGTTCGAGCCTGCGCTGGGCGGGACCGACGCCTGGTTCACCATCGTCGCGGGGCTGGGCATCATCACGATGGTACTGGGCGCAGTCGCGGCGCTGTTTCAGCACGACCTCAAGGGGTTGCTGGCCTATTCGACGATCTCGCATCTGGGGCTGATCACGGCGCTGGCGGGAATCGGCAGCCCGCTGGCCATCGTCGCGGCGGTGTTCCACATCGTCAACCACGCGGTCTTCAAGGCATCGCTGTTCATGACCGCCGGGATCATCGACCATGAAACCGGCTCGCGCGACATGCGCAAGCTGTCGGGGCTGTTTCGATACATGCCGGTGACGGGCACGCTGGCCATCCTCGGCTCGGCGGCGATGGCGGGGCTGCCGCTGCTCAACGGCTTCCTGTCCAAGGAACTGTTCTTCGAGGTCGCCCATGCGCCCGGCAACGGCTCGCGCCTGGATGCGGCGCTGCCCTGGCTGGCGACGCTGGGCGGGGCGTTCAGCATCGCCTATTCGCTGCGTTTCGTGCTGAAGGTCTTTTTCGGACCCGAGCCGAAGGGCCTGCCCAAGACCCCGCACGAACCGCCCACCATGATGCGGATGCCCGTCGCGGTGCTGGTCGGCATCTGCGTGGTCGTGGGGATCATCCCCGCCGCCGCGCTGGGCGAGTGGCTGCGCACCGCCGCCATTGCGATCATCGGGCCGGAACTGCCCTATTACAGCCTGAAGATCTGGCACGGCATCACCCCCGCGCTGAACATGACCCTGATCGCCCTGGCGCTGGGCACGGCGCTTTACCTGCTGAACCGTTCGCGCATCGACTTCGGACCCGAGGGGCCGCCGCTGATGCGCAGGCTGTCGGGACAGCGCGTCTTCGACTGGATCATGGCCAATGTCGCGCTGCGCGCCCCGCGCGCGGCCCTGCGGCTGCTGACCGCGCCGGGATTGCAGATGCAGCTTCGGGTCATGGTGCTGCTGACCATCGCAGCCGTCTGGGCCTCGCTGTCGCGGCTGGAATGGAACATCACCTTCCCCCGAATGGAGTTGCAGGAATCGGTCTTCGTCCTGCTGTGGATCGTCGGCGCGGTCTGCGCCATCGGCGCGGCCTGGCAGGCGAACTATCACCGCTTCGCCGCGCTGATCCTGATGGGCGGCGCGGGGCTGATCACCTGCGCGACCTTCGTCTGGCTGTCGGCCCCCGACCTTGCCGTGACCCAGTTGCTGGTCGAGATCGTGACCACCGTCCTTCTGCTGCTGGGCCTGCGCTGGATGCCCAAGCGCGACCCCAACATTCCGCGCGACGTCAGTTTCCGCGCGCGGTTCCGCCGCCGGTCCGATCTGGTCATCGCGCTGGCCTGCGGCACCGGGGCGACGCTGATCGCGCTGGCGGTGATGCTGACGCCGCCCGGCAGTTCGGTCGGGGACTGGTTCCTGCGCCATTCCTATTCCGAGGGCGGCGGCACCAATGTCGTCAACGTGATCCTGGTCGATTTCCGCGCCTTCGACACCTTCGGCGAGGTGACGGTGCTGGCCATCGTCGGCCTGACGGTCTTTGCGCTGCTGCGCCGTTTCCGCCCCTCGCCCGAAAGCGCCGAGAAGCCCGCGCCGCAGCGGGGTGAAAACCCGTCCACGCTGTATAACTACCTCTATGTGCCCTCGATCATCATGCAGTGGCTGTTTGCGCCGATCATCGCGCTGTCGGCCTACCTGTTCTTCCGCGGCCACGACCTGCCGGGCGGAGGCTTCGCCGCGGGCGTCACCCTGGCCATCGGGCTGCTGCTGCAATACCTGGCGACCGACGTGCGCTGGATCGAGGCGCGGCTGACCGTGCTGCCCGTGCGCTGGATGGCGGTGGGCCTTGCCGTGGCCAGCGCGACAGGCGCGGGCGCCTGGATCGTGGGTTATCCCTTCCTGTCGCAGCATTACCGCTATCTGGACATCCCGGTGATCGGGCAGGTTCCGGCCTCGACGGCGATGCTGTTCGATTTCGGGGTCTATGCGCTGGTCGTCGGCTCGGTCGTGCTGATGCTGATCGCCATCGCCCACCAGTCGCTGCGCCTGGGCACACGCAAGCGCGAGGCCGCCGATACCGAGGAACTGGACAAGCTGGAAGAAGAAACCGTCCCCGAAACCGCAACCGCAACCACCGAAACCGCGCGCACCGAACCGCAAGGGGGAACCGCCTGATGGAACTGATCCTGGCTCTTGCAATCGGTGTAATGGTCGGGTCGGGCGTGTGGCTGATCCTGCGTCCGCGCACCTTCCAGGTCATCATCGGGCTGTGCCTGCTGGCTTATGGGGTCAACATGTTCATCTTCTCGATGGGCAGGCTCTATGTCGGGGCCGCGCCGATCATGCCGCGCGGGGGCTTCGTCGATCCCACCGCCTATGCCGACCCGCTGCCCCAGGCGCTGGTGCTGACCGCCATCGTCATCAGCTTTGCGACCACGGCGCTGTTTCTTGTCGTGATGATCGCGGCAAGGGGCGCGACCGGAACCGACCACGTCGATGGGAAAGAACGCGACCAATGACGCCTGAAACCACTTTCGTTCCCGGCCATATCCTTGTCGCGCCGATCCTGATCCCGCTGGTCGCGGGCGCGCTGATGCTGTTTTACGACGACCGCCACCGCCAGATCAAGCTGGGCATCGGACTGGCGGCGCTGGCGGCGCTGTTCCTCGTCTCGATCGAGCTGATCGTGCGCGTCAAGGGCGCGGCCGAGGACAACGGCACCCTCGTCGGCACCTACCTGATGGGCGACTGGCCCGTGCCCATCGGCATCGTGCTGGTGCTGGACCGGCTGTCGGCGATGATGGTGATGCTGTCCACGCTGCTGGCCATACCGTCGCTGATCTATGCCGCCGCGGGCTGGCAGGGAAAGGGACAGCATTATCACAGCATGTTCCAGTTCCTGCTGGCGGGCGTCAACGGCGCCTTCCTGACGGGCGACCTGTTCAACCTGTTCGTGTTCTTCGAGGTGATGCTGGCCGCATCCTACGGGCTGATGCTGCACGGCTCGGGCGTGGACCGGATCAAGCAGGGCATCCATTACATCGGGATCAACCTCGCCGCCTCGCTGCTGTTCCTGCTGGGCGCGGGGTTGGTCTATGGCACCACCGGCACGCTGAACATGGCCGATATCTCGCGCGTGGTGCCGGGGCTGGACGGGGCGCAGCGCCAGCTTTTCCACGCCGCCGCCGCCTTCCTGGGCATCGCCTTCCTGACCAAGGCCGCGATCTGGCCGCTGTGCTTCTGGCTGCCGCCGACCTATGCCGCCGCCTCGCCCCCCGCCGCGGCAAGTTTCGCGATCATGACCAAGGTCGGGCTTTACGTCATCCTGCGCCTGTCCACGCTGATCTTCGGCGAGGACGCGGGGGCCTCGGCGGGCTTTGGCGGCCCGGCGCTGATCCTGGGCGGCATCGCGACCATCGCCTATGGCACCTTCGGCGTGCTTGGCGCGCAGGGCGTGGCGACCAAGGGCGGGCACATGGCGCTGATCTCGTCGGGAACGGTGCTGACCGCCACGGGCATCGCCGTCATCGGGGGCGGCCAGCAGATCCTGACCGGGGCGCTTTACTACCTGATCGGCTCGACCATCGCCGTCGGTGCCTATTTCCTGCTGGCCGAGACGGTCGCCCGCGACGAAAAGGAACACAGCGACGACGATGACGACGGGCGCGAACCCGAGCCGGACTATATCGCCGACCGCTGGGCGCCGATGATGGGCACGGTCGAGGACGAGGCCGCCCCCGCCATCGGGCGCACCGGGTCCTGGACGGCCATCGGCATCAGCTTCGCGGTGCTGGCCGTCATCATCGCCGGGCTGCCGCCCTTCCCCGGCTTCATCGGAAAATTCGCCATGCTGTCGGGTGCGATCCGCGACAATGCGCAGGTGACGGGCATGATCCCGGCAGTGATCTGGGCCTATGCGGGGGTGCTGATCGTCTCGGGCTTTGCCGTGCTGATCGCGATGATGCGGATCGGCATCCGCCGCTTCTGGGCGTCCGAGACGCCGGCGCCGCGCATCCTGGCGCTGGAGATCGTGCCGGTCGTCCTGATCCTTGCCATGATCGCGCTGCAAACCGTGAAATCGGGCGCGGTGCTGAGCTATACCGAGGACACCGCCTCGGCGCTGCTGACGCCCTCGGTCTATCGCGACGCCGTGCTGTCGGCCCCGGTCGTCGGCCCGCATGAAGGGATGGAGCAATGAGCAGGTATTTCCCCCATCCCCTGATGTTCGTGGCGCTGCTGCTGATGTGGCTGGCGCTGACCCGCTTCAGCCTGGGCCATCTGGTGCTTGGCTCGGCCATCGCGATGGGGGCGTCCTGGGTCGTGGGCCTGCTGCGCCCCAAGCGGGTCAGGATCCGCAGTTGGCGGGCGCTGATCGTGCTGTTCTTCACCGTGGGCTACGACATCATCCGCTCGAACATCCAGGTTGCGGTGATCATCGTCCGCGATCTGCTGGGCCACAAACGCAGCCCCGGCTTCATCCTGCTGAAGCTGCGGCTGCGCGACCGCAACGCGCTGGCCACGCTGGCGATGATCATCACCGCGACCCCCGGCACCGCCTGGATCGAGCATGACCCCGAGGATGGCCGCCTGCTGCTGCACATCCTTGACCTGCGCGAGGAACAGGACTGGCAGGTCCTGATCGGCGACCGCTACGAATTGCTGCTGATGGAGATCTTCGAATGAGCGCGATCATCATGAACATCGCCCTGACCTATGCCCAGATCTGCCTGATCGTGGCCTTCGGATTTGCCACCGCACGGATGCTGAAGGGGCCGCGCGCGCAGGATCGCGTCCTGGGACTGGACACGCTTTATATCAACGCCATGCTGCTGTTCCTGGTGATCGGGGTGGACAACGGCAACGTCTTCTTCTTCGAGGCGGCCATCGTCATCGCCATCGTCGGCTTCGTCGCCACCGTCTCGCTTGCCAAGTTCCTGATGCGCGGCGAGGTGATCGAATGAACAGCCATATCGAGACCCTGCCTCTCTGGGCCGCCATCCTGATCGCGGTGCTGCTGGTCATCGGTTCGACCCTGACGCTGCTGGGCAATATCGGGCTGCTGCGGTTCCGCACCTTCTACGAACGGCTGCACGCGCCGACGCTGGGCGTAAGCTGGGGAACCGCGGCGATCATCCTGGCGTCGATGCTGATGTTTTCGCTGCATCTGGGCCGCCCGGTCATTCACGAATTGATCGTCGGCGTCTTCGTGATGATCACGGCCCCGGTGACGCTGATGCTTCTGGGCCGCGCGGCGCTGCGCCGGGACCGGGCGCGCGGGCTGGACCTGAATGTCCGCCGCATAACCCCGCCGGATTCCAAGGCGGTGGACGGCGACGAACCCGGCCCGACAGACGAGATCCGCTAGCGCCTGCCCCCGCGCGACTGGGCCAGCACCTGCCGCACCGCGTCGATATCGACCTGATCGGTGACAAAGCTTTGCCCGATGCCGCGCGCCAGGACGAAACGCAGGCGGTCGTCCAGCACCTTCTTGTCCTGCCCCATCAGCGCGATCAGCGCCTCGTCGTCGGGCAGATCGCCCGCGATATCGCCGATGCGGGTTGGCAGGCCCATCGCCGCCAGGTGCGCCGCCACGCGCGATGGGCTTTCCTGGCTGCAAAGCCCCATCCGCGCCGACAGCTCGAACGCAAGGCAGCAGCCGATGGCCACGCCCTCGCCATGCAGCAGCCGGTCGGAATATCCGGTCGCCGATTCAAGCGCATGGCCGAAGGTATGGCCCAGGTTCAGCAGCGCCCTGTCGCCCTGTTCGGTTTCGTCGCGCTGGACGATATCGGCCTTCATCGCCACCGAATGGCGCACCGCCTCGGCCCGCAAGGCGGGGTCGCGGGCCAGCGCCGGGCCGTTCGCTTCCAGCCAGCCGAAAAAGCCCTCGTCGCCCAGCAGCCCGTATTTCGCGACCTCGCCATAGCCCGCGCGAAAGTCGCGCGGCGTCAGCGTGTCCAGCACGTCGATATCGGCCAGCACCAGCGAGGGCTGATGAAACGCCCCGATCAGGTTCTTGCCCTGCGGGCTGTTGATCCCGGTCTTGCCGCCGACCGAGCTGTCGACCTGCGCAAGCAGGCTGGTCGGGATCTGCACGAATCGCACCCCGCGCCGCAGGATCGCTGCGGCGAAACCGGCCAGATCGCCGATCACGCCGCCACCGAATGCGATCACCAGATCCTGGCGCCCGATCCGTTGGGCCAGGAGCCATTCGACGCTGCGGCCAAGCTGGTCCCAGGACTTGGTGGCCTCGCCCGCGGGCAGGGCCAGGGCCTCGGCCTCGATGCCGTGGGCGCGCAGCGCGGCTTGCAGGCGTGCCAGATGCAGCCCGGCCACGGTGGCATCGGTGACGATCGCGGCGCGGCGACGGCCGAAAAGACGGTGGATATGCGCGCCCGCCTGCGCGATCAGGCCGGGACCGATCAGGACGTCATAGGCGCGCGCGCCAAGATCGACATGGACGGAATGCTGGGTCATCTTCACTTCAGAACCTCGGGGTAGGTGGCGCGAATCGCATCGAGAACCCGCTGGGCGCTGGCGGCAACAGTGTCGCGCCGCTGCGCCTCGATCCGCAGGTCGGCCAGCGCATAGACCGGATTTCGCGCATTCAGCAACCGCTCCAGCGTGGCCTTGGGTTGGCCGGTTTGCAGCAAGGGCCGCGTGGGCCGCTGGCGGACACGCTGCCACAGCGTTTCCAGATCGCCGTCCAGCCAGACGGAAATGCCGTTTTCCGCCACGCTGCGCCGGTTCTCCTCGCGCATCCACGCCCCACCGCCGGTCGAGACGATGCCGGGGCCGTCGGCCATCACGCGGGCCAGCACCTCTGATTCGCGGGCGCGAAAGAATTCCTCGCCGTCGCGGGCGAAGATCTCGGGGATGGTCATGGCGGCGGCGCGCTCGATCTCGACGTCGATATCGCGGAAAGGAAGCTGCAAACGCCGGGCCAGTTCGGACCCGACCGCCGTCTTGCCCGCCCCCATCATTCCGATCAGCACGATATTCCGCCGCATCGCGTTATCCCGGTCACTTATTCAAATTGCTTGCCTGAATGGCGTGATCTTTGCCGAAATGCCATATATATTCGCCATCGGGCGGCGTAAGACCGCACGGAAACAATGTTGTGCATGAGGCAAAGGACCACCAATGCGGCTTCTGCGAGTGATCGTCATCCTGCTGATTCTGGCGGTAGGGGCGCTGGCCGTCTATGCCTATCTGGGCGACATGGACCCCGCGCCATCCGAGATGCGCATCCCGGTCGAGCTTGATCTGGGCGCCGAAATCCCCGCACCGGCCGAGGAACCGGCCCAACCCCAGTCGGACGGATGAGCGCAGCACGGCCCCCTGCCCGCGCCGCGCTTGCGGCAAGGGTGCTGGCGGCGCTGGTGCTGACCGGCTCGGTCGCGCTGGCCGACCCGCGCCCGCCGCTGTCGGCCAGCGACTGGCTGTCGGGCACCGTCGAGGAACCCGCGAACCGTTCGGGCTGGCGTCCGGGCGATCCGGTGCCCCGCGATGCGGTGGACGGCCGCAACCCGGACCTTGCCGAAAGCGGCTCGGTCGAGCCGGTGGGCGTCACCCGGCTGGGTCAGGGCAACCCCGACGGCAAGGGCACCGTCTCGCCGCGCACCGCCGGACTGCCCGCCGATCTGTGGGGCGGCAGCGACACGGCGACGCTGGCCGAACTGGTGCGCGAACAAGATCCCCAATTGCCCGCCCTGCGCCGCCTGCTGCGCCGGGTGCTGGCCGCGCAACTGGATCCGCCCGCCGTCACCACGCCGGGCACCGAGGGCGCGCTGTTCCTGGCCCGCGTGGACAAGCTGCTGGACATGGGCGCGACCGGCGCCGCGCAGGAGTTGCTGCTGGCCGCCGGTCCGGGCGATCATCAACGCTTCCGCCGCCTGTTCGACATCGCCCTGCTGTCGGGGGACGAGGCGCGCGCCTGCCGGATCATGGACGAAACCCCCGGCATCGCGCCCAGCTTCGCCGCGCGGATCTTCTGCCTTGCGCTTGGCGGCGATTGGGCGGCGGCGGCGCTGGTCTATACCGGCGCGGACATGCTGGGCCGGATCGACGACGACACCGCGCAACTGATGGCGCATTACCTTGACGACGCCTATGCCGACAGCGAGCAGACGGTGCCCGAGCCCGCGACCGTCACCCCCCTTTCCTTCCGCCTGCACGAGGCGATCGGCCAGCCGCTGGCGACCGGCAACCTGCCCCTTGCCTTCGCGCTGTCCGATCTGGACGAAAGCAACGGCTGGAAGGCGCGGCTAGACGCGGCCGAGCGACTGGCCCGCGTGGCGGCCATCCCGGCATCGCAACTGCGCCAGATCTACGTCCTTCAGCGGCCCGCAGCCTCGGGCGGGGTCTGGGACCGCGCGGCGGCGATCCAGCGGCTGGTCGAGGCGCTGGCCACCCGCGACAAACCCGCGGTCGAGGCCGCCCTGCCCATCGCCTATCAGGAAATGAACCGCGCGGGTCTTGGCCATGCGCTGGCCGACATGGTGGGCGCGGAAAGCGCCACGATGGAACTGTCGGGCCGCGCGGGCATCATCGCCATGTGGCTGGCCCTTGCCGCGCATCAGACCCACACGATCGAGGTCTTTCCCACCGAGGCAACCGAATTCGACCGCTGGTTGGTTTCCTTCGCCTCGGGCAGCACGCGCACGCGCCTGCCCCGGCAGGACCCGGACGGCGCGGCGGCGATCCTTGCCCCCGCCTTCCAGGGCGACCCGCAGGAAGGGCTGCACGAAATCCCGGCCCGCCTGATCGCCGAAAACCGCCGGGGCGAGGCCCTGCTGGCCGCGCTGGCCGATGTCGATGCGGGGCTGGAGGGCAACCTGGTCCGCGCCGCCACCGGGCTGCGCACCCTGCGCGCGCTGGATCAGGAAGACATCGCCCGGCAGGCGGCGGTCGAGCTGATGCTGACGCCCCGCATCCTGTCGCTACATGCCTCGGGGGGGCGCTGATGGCCGATCCCGCGCCCGATATGCGCCGCATTTCCGCCTTTCTGGACGCACAGGCGGCGGAATCGGGCGCGGCGCGCAATACCTTGCTGGCCTATGGCCGCGACCTGCGCGATTTCTGCGAATGGATGGCCCGCGCGGGCCATTCGCTGCAAGACGTGACCCGCGACGGGATCGAGGATTACCTGAGCCATTGCGACGCGCAAGGGCTGTCGCGCGCGACGCGGGCGCGGCGCCTGTCCTCGATCCGCCAGATCATGCGGTTCGCGCAGGACGAGGGCTGGCGCGAGGACGACCCCGCCGTGCGCATAAGCGGACCGGGCCGCGCCAAGCGCCTGCCCCGCACCCTGGACCGGGCCGAGGTTCAGGCCATGCTGGACGCGGTTCCCCGCCTTGGGCGCGGCGAAACCGAACGCGCCCGCAACCTTGCCCTGTTCGAGATCCTCTATGCCACCGGCATGCGCGTCAGCGAACTGGTCGGCCTGCCCGTCTCGGCCTGCCGGGGCGATCCGCAACTGCTGCTGATCCGCGGCAAGGGCGGCAAGGAACGCATGGTCCCCCTTGGCCCGCCCGCGCGCCGCGCCTTGCAGGGCTGGCTGGCGATCCGCGACAATGCGCCCGAGGGCAGCCCCCTGGCGCGTCTGGTCGCGGGACAGGGCGCGAAATGGCTTTTCCCCGCCGCCAGCGCGGAAGGGCATATGACGCGGCAGGCCTTTCACGGGCTGGTCGGGCAGATCGCGGCGGCGGCGGGCATCGACCCCTCGCGCGTTTCGCCCCATGTGATCCGCCACGCTTTCGCCACGCATCTGCTGGAAGGCGGCGCCGATCTGCGCGCGATCCAGACGCTTCTGGGCCACGCCGACCTTGGCACCACGGAAATCTATACGCATGTAATGGACGGGCGGATGCGCGATCTGGTGCTGAACCACCATCCGTTGGCCGGCCCACCGCAGGAGGAAGGCGAAAGGAACGAATGAGCGTTTTTCTGATGTCGGAAACCGCCGTCGAAACCGCAACGCAAACCGCAACGCGGGTCACATCCGGCGGCGCGGATACGGGCGGCGCCATCCTGTTCACCATCGTCGCGATTGCGATCCTGCTGGCCATATCCGCCTTTTTCTCGGGGGCGGAAACCGCGCTGACGGCGGCCAGCCGGGGCAAGCTGCGCGCCCGCGCCGACAAGGGCGACCGGGGCGCGGAAACCGTGCTCGAGGTGGTCGAGGACCGCGAGAAGCTGATCGGGACCATCCTGCTGGGCAACAACGTCGTCAACATCCTGGCCGCCAGCCTTGCCTCGGCGCTGTTCGTCCAGATCTTCAGTTCTGGCGCGGTCGCCCTGGCGACGCTGGTGATGACGGCGCTGATCCTGATCTTTTCCGAGGTCCTGCCCAAGACATACGCCCTGCTTGCACCCGAAAAGCTGGCCACCCGCCTCGCGCCCCCGATCCGGGTGGCCATGCGGCTGCTGGCGCCCGCGGTCTCGTTGTTGCGGGGGATCGTGCGGGGGCTGATGGCCCTGCTCGGCCCCCGGCAGGAACAATCGGCAAACCTGTTCACCGTGCAAGAGGAAATCGCCGGGGCGCTGGCGCTTGGCCAGTCCAGCGGCACCGTCGCCAAGGAAGATCGCGACCGGCTGATGGGCGCGCTGGACCTTGGCGACCGCTGGGTCGAAGAGGTGATGCTGCACCGCTCGCAGATCCAGATGATCGACGCGGACAAGAAGCCCTATCAGATCCTGCAAGCCGTGCTGGACAGCCCCTTCACCCGCCTGCCCGTCTTTCAGGGTGAGCGGGAAAACGTCGTCGGCGTCATCCATGCCAAGGACCTGCTGCGCGCGATAAACCAGGCGGTCCAGACGGACGGCGCGCGCGCCTTGCGCAGTTTCGACGTGCTGGCCATCGCCATGCCGCCCTATTTCGTGCCCGAAACGACCGCGCTGGACGAACAGCTTCGCGAATTCCTGTCGCGCCGCGCCCATTTCGCGCTGGTCGTGGACGAATACGGCAGCCTGCGCGGGCTGATCACGCTGGAAGACATCCTCGAGGAAATCGTGGGCGAGATCGTGGACGAACACGACCGCGCCGACCAGGAACTGCGGCCCAACGCCTCGGGCGAATATATCGTCAGCGGCGCGATGACGATCCGCGACATCAACCGCGCGCTGGACTGGAGCCTGCCCGACGACGAGGCCAACACCATCGCGGGGCTGGTCATCCATATCGCGCGCTCGATCCCCCAGCCGGGGCAGATCTTTTCCTTTGGCGACCTGCGCTTCGAAGTCCTCAGCCGCCGCGAGAACCGCATCACCCGCCTGCGTATCCGCCCCGCGACCCCCCTGCTGCCCCCGCCCGCGGCCGAGGACGGGGATGCCGAGCCGCAGCAGGACGCCCCCGACGACGCGCCGCCCGCATCCGAGGGCGACAGCGCGCCGCGCCGCATCACGCCCACGGCGACCGCGCCCCATATCGACCGCTCGTCCTGACCCGACGCTTCAGGAACCGGGCGCGGCGCTTTCGCTTTGCCGTGCGCGCTGCCTCTCGGCCCGCTTGACCTGATTGTTCAGCCGTTCCAGCACGCCCAGATCCGGCCAGTAAAGCAGCGCCTGATCCAGATGGCGGCGCGCGCGGCCCGGTTGCGGTTCCTCCAGCGCGCGCAGGCAGGCCGAGGCATGCAGCAGCGCGTTTTCGGGCGCCAGCCGGATGGCCGAATCCAGCCAGCGTCGGCCCGCCGCCCGATTGCCCGCGCGATAGCTGCAATCGGCCAGCCGCTTGTGGGTCAGCGCGTTGTCCGGCTGCACCCTGTCCAGCCAATGCAGCAGCACAAAGGCCCGCCGCAGCCGCCCATGCAGCCCCAGCTTGCCCGCGCAAAAGCCAAGGCGCAGCAGCCCCTGTGCAGCGGGCACCTTGGGCAGTTGGTCGTTGAGCAGGCTTTCCTCGACCGTGGCCAGCAACTCGCCCCCCACCGCCAGCTTCTGCGGCAGCGGGGGATGGCGCGACAGGTTGTCCCGGTCCGAGGGGTTGCCGATCAGTTCGGCCCAGTCGGCAAGATAGGTCCAATGCGGCAGCACCTTCGCGTCGCCGGGCTGGCCGTCGGCGATGGTGGCGATCATCCCCGTCTCGGCGGGTTCGGACAGCAGCTCGACCATTTCCGGCCCGAACATCAGCGCCCCCGCCGCCGCCCCGCCGCGCAGCAGGACCTGGCGCGCCAGCACCGGGCCAAGCGGCCCGCCGCCCGTGAAGGCCACGGTCAGGAAGCTGGCATCCTCGGCCCCGCCCTCGTACCCCTTCGCGATCCGCGCCAGGTCGAGGATCTGGCGCACCGACTTGCGGTCGGCATTGCGCAGATGGTCGCTGCGGATCGCCTTCGACGCCATCCGCGCCGCCTTGGCCCGCTTGCCCGCCCCAAGCGCAGCCAGCGCCAGCCAGTAGCGCACGAAGGGAAAGCGGGTCTGGAAATCCTCGGACAGGTTCAGCCCGTCCAGCATTTCCTGCGCGCGGCCCTGCGCGATCGCATGCTGCGCGGCATAGACCAGCGATTGCGCCAGGTCGCCGGGCGCAAGGAAACTGTCGGGGCGGTGGATCGCGCGGTCCAGCAATTCGTCATAGGCGCGGATCCGTTCCGCGGGGGCAAGCGAGATCGGCAAGGGCATTTCCCGCGCCCCCCCGATCAGCGCCGCCGCCATCGAAAAGGCGGATGAGGCCGGGGCGGCGATTTCCTCGCATTCGGCCATCAGCAACAGTTCCAGCATGTCGCGCTCGGCCAGCGACAGGTCCTGATCGGCCAGCAGGTCGTCCACCGGCATGATGCGTCCGTCGCCCTGGCGCAGGTGGTGGACGGCGGCGGGCGTGTCGGAAAAGGCGATGACGGGTCCGTCGCGCAGATCGACGTAACGGCGAAAGAATTCGTCGGGCAGGTATTTCGAGGGCCATGCGCGATAGGACCACGGATCGCCGTCCAGGATGTCGCCGCGCCGGACATGGATCGCTGCCGCACCCTTGCGGCCCGCCTTGGCGATCTTGCGCCGCGCGGTCCTGAGCGCCTTGGCCAGCCGTGGCGCCAGCGGGATATCCAGCATGATCGCGCGCAATTCGGCGGAAACCTCGGCAGGCTTTTCGTCGATGAAGCGCGTGGCCTCGATCATCGAGCCGCCATGAAACCGCGCACCCTTCGCCAGCCCTTCGGCAAATTGCGCCGACTGGCTGACATGGGACAGCGACGACAGCGCGCGGCGCTGGCCGAAATCGGGAGGGGCATCGACGACGGTGACGTGGCGCGCCAGCAATTCGGGCGCGAAGAACACCCCCGGATCGGCCAGTTCGGGATAGGGACCGTCGGGCTGGGACAGCCACAGGTAATGCGCGGGCACCCCGAATTTCCGCGAAAGCCGGATCATGTCCAGCAGGCAGATCAGCCGCGCCCCCGATCTGTCCTGCCGAAAGCCGACGATAGGCTGGGGGTAATCCATCTGAACCTCGTTAAACGAAAATGCTGGTCAAAAATAACGGTGGGTTGCAACATTCCGGCGCTCTGCCTATCAGGAAGTGCCGTTTTCAAACCCAGGAACATGATCATGGACATCGCCGCCCGCCGCAAGGCCGATCCCGAACATTGGCAACTTGCCGCCGCCATCCGCATCCTGTCGATGGATGCGGTCGAGGCCGCGAACTCGGGCCACCCCGGCATGCCGATGGGCATGGCAGACGTCGCCACGGTGCTGTTTCGCAAGCATCTGAAATTCGACGCCTCCAGCCCCAACTGGTTCGACCGCGACCGCTTCGTGCTGTCGGCGGGGCACGGCTCGATGCTGATCTATTCGTTGCTGCACCTGACCGGCTACGAACAGATGTCGCTGGACCAGATCAGGAACTTCCGCCAATGGGGCGCGATCACGGCGGGCCATCCCGAATACGGCCATGCCGAAGGGATCGAGACCACGACCGGCCCGCTGGGCCAGGGCATCGCCACCGCCGTCGGCATGGCCATCGCCGAGGAAGCCATGCGCGCCCAGTTCGGCGCGGAACTTTGCGATCACAAGACCTGGGTGATCGCGGGCGACGGCTGCCTGATGGAGGGCATCAGCCAAGAGGCCATCGCCCTTGCGGGCCACCAGAAGCTGAAGAACCTGATCGTCCTTTGGGACAACAACGACATCACCATCGACGGGCGCGTCTCGCTGTCGGATTCGACCGACCAGCGCAAGCGGTTCGAGGCATCCGGCTGGCGCGTGCTGTCCTGCGACGGCCATGACGCCGCCGATATCGACCGCGCGCTGGGCGATGCCGCCGCTGGCCGCGACGACCGCCCGGTTCTGGTCGATTGCAAGACGATCATCGGCTATGGTGCACCCAAGAAACAGGACAGTTCCGGCGCGCATGGCTCGCCCTTGGGGGCCGAGGAAATCGCCGCCACCCGCGCCGCCTATGGCTGGGAAGGCGCGGCGTTCGAGATCCCCGCCGATCTGCTGAAAGAGTGGCGCGCCATCGGTGCGCGCGGTGCCGCGACGCGCAAGGCTTGGGCCGGGCGCGTCGATGCGCTGGACGCGGATGCGCGGGCGGAATTCGCCCGCCGCATCTCGGGCGAGGGCAGCGACAAGCTGGCCCCCGCCATCGCCACGCTGAAGTCGCAGGCCAGCGAAGGCCAACCCAAGATCGCGACCCGCAAGGCCAGCGAGATGGTGCTGGAGGCCGTCAACGCCGCCCTGCCCGAAACGCTTGGCGGGTCGGCCGACCTGACCGGCTCGAACAACACCAAGACCAAGGATCAGGGTATCTACGGGCCGGACAACCGCACGGGCCGCTATATCCATTACGGCATCCGCGAACACGGCATGGCCGCCGCTATGAACGGGATCTGGCTGCACGGCGGGTTCCGCCCCTATGGCGGCACCTTCATGACCTTCACCGATTACGCGCGCGGCGCGATGCGGCTGTCGGCGCTGATGGGCCTGCCGGTCGCCTATGTGATGACCCATGACAGCATCGGTCTGGGCGAGGACGGCCCGACCCACCAG
>NZ_CAMEFG010000058.1 GCF_945915435.1 uncultured Paracoccus sp.
TGGCGAAATCGCCGCTTTCGACACCTTCCAGCACGCCGAAGCTGCGGGCCGAGATGGTGTTCAGCTGCCCCGCCAGTTCCAAAATCCACGCCCAGCCCGCCTGCCAGCCGCGATCCTGCAAGATCGTTTCCAGCAGCGAATGCATCGTGCCCGAGCGCATCGGGTGCGACATGGCGACCCCTTGGGCGAAATCCGGGTCCAGAAGGTCGTTCCAGTCCTGAGGCACCGGCCCGTCGCGGCCCGCGCGCCAGGTCCAGCCGACGGCGGACCAGGCGAAATCGGCATAAGGCCCGTGCCCCAGGTCGGCCAGCCGCCCGGCGCCGTCCAGCACCACGAAGGCCTCGGGGGCCGAGGCCCAGAACAGGTCGAACCGCCGGTCGTTGCCGGCCAGCACCTCGTCCACGGCGGCATGGGTGTTCTTGTTCAGGACGCGGATGCGGATATCAGGGTGGCGGCGCGCGAAGCCTTCCAGCATCGGATCGACCACATCGGCCTGATAGGATGTGATGATGCGCAACTCATCCCCAAGGGCAGGCAGGGCCAGCGCCCAGAACAGCGCGGCCAGCTTGCAGATCGCCATCGCGGCCCGGTTGCGTCGCACCACCTTCCCCCCTTTCCGCCCACGGACTGTTGCACCCTTGACCGCCACGGCGCAACCGGGGCTTGACGCCGGTCAAGGCGGAACGGGGCGCGTCGGGACAAGGTGGCGCGATGACCGGGACAAGGGAAGGAACGTGATGCGGGTCGAAGATCTGCCGGGCGAGTTGATCCTGTGGGTTCTCATCGCCTCGGAAATCCTTGTCTTTGCGGCGGGTGTCACGGCGATGATGGCCGTGCGGCTGACCGACCCCGAGGGGTTTTCCGCCGCGCAGGCGATGCTGGACGGGCGTATGGCGGCGCTGAACACGGTGGTGCTGGTCACCTCGGGGCTTTGCGCCGCCCTGGCCGAGCGCGCGGCGGCACGGGGTCAGGCGGGCAAGGCGAGGGTTGCGCTACTGCTGGCGGCGATCGGGGGCGTCGTGTTCCTGATCGTCAAGGGCATCGAATACGCCCACGACATGCGCCAGGGGCTGGGGATGGAAAGCCATCCGTTCTTTACCTTCTACTACCTGCTGACCGGCTTTCATGCCGCCCATGTCATCGCAGGGGTCGTGCTGCTTGGCCTTGTGGCGGTGAAGGCGCGACCGCAGCCGGTGCAGGCGGGGGCGGCATTCTGGCATATGGTCGATCTGGTCTGGGTGCTGATCCTGCCGCCGATCTATCTGATGGGGTAAGCGATGGATGTTCTGGTGCGCAACTGGCTGTGGCTGCTGGCGCTGATCCTGGCGACGGTCGTCGTCGCGGGCGTCGGCGGCATGGCGGCGACCGCGCTGCTGCTGGTGCTGGCATGGCTGAAGGCGCGGCTGATCCTTGGCGGCTTTCTGCATCTGGACCGCGCGCCCGGCTGGCTGCCGGCATTCACCGTGCCGCTGGCGATCTGGCTGGCGGTGCTGTGGGGGCTTTACGCGGCGGGCTAGGCGCGCTTGCCCGGCCCTTTGTCTGCCTTGTCCATCAGGCCGCCGATCCAGCGTCCCGCCGCCCATGCCGCGGGAATCCCCAGCGGCACGGCCAGCGCCGCCGCCTGCCAGGGCGACAGCTTGGGCAGCCCGATCCAGCTTGCCAGCAGCGACAGCATGAACAGATTGATCCAGACCGCCGCCGCCGCGAAGGGGTAGAACAGCACGGCCAGTTTCAGGTCGGACCAGCGCTCAGTGGCTGGTTCCGTCCTCGAAGGTGATCTTGTTCCAGACATTGTATTTCCCGGATGGTTTGCGCATCGGCAGCCGCCGCACTTCTTCCAGCGTCTTGGCATCATAGACCACGACCGCGCCCTCGTCTTCCCAAAGCGAGACCAGCACATGGCTGCCGTCGCGGGTGAATTCGCTATGGGCGAAGGTCTGGCCGGGGAAGGGGGCAAGGGTCCGCACGATCTCAAGCGTCTGCTTGTCGATCACATGCATCTCGTCGCGGTGGGGGCCGAAGAAGACATCGGCCCAGATATAGGGGCTGGTCGCATGGCCGCGCAGGAAGAAGCCGGGGCCGCTGGTCTGGATCTGCTTGACCAGCGACCAGTCGGCCATGTCGATCACCGACAGCACGCCCTCGCCCAGATGCGGGGTGGCCATGACGCGGCGGCCCTCCAGTTCCCAGGTGATGCCCGAGCCCAGATGCGGCATCCCCGGCAAGGGCAGGCGCGCGACTTCGTGGCCGTCGTCCAGATCGACCACCACGCCGCTGTCGCCGGTCCGGTTCGCGCCGATCACCTGCTTGTAGTCGGGCGAGAAGAAGAAATCGTCCAGCGGCTCGCTGATCGGGATGCGGCGGATGGCGTGGTCGGAGGGCGTGACCTCCCATATCTCCGCCGCGTCCTTCAGCGCAAGGACGAAACTGCCGCGCTGCGGGGCCTGGTAGACGGCGCTGACGCGGCTTGGGGTGCCCTCGGCCTCGACCGCGATCAGGTCCGCCGGGTTCAGGTCGTCGTCAAGGATGGTCAGGCTTTCGGGCAGGTAATTCGCCACCGCGAGCCACTCGCCATCCGGGCTGATGGCGATATTGCGGCTGTTCAGCGCGGCGCGGATGCGGCCCACCTCGGCCAGAGACCAGATGTCGTATTTCTGCACCCAGCCGTCGCGCGACATGATGTAGACGAAGCGCCCCTGCGGGTCGAATTTCGGTCCGCCATGCACGGCGAAGGGGGTGGCGAAGCGGTCCAGCACCTCGAAGCTGTCGCCGTCCAGAACGCTGACATGATGGTCGCCGGTCTCCACCACCAGCGTGATGTTCATCGGGTCGGCCTTGAACACCGGCGCGTCGGCGGGCCGGTAGTCCGGGTTCATCTCGCGCGAGGCAACCATGTCGCCCGCCGTCCAATCGGGGCGCTGTTCCAGCGGGGTCTGGATATAAGCCGCCAGCGCCGCGATGGCGTCCGGCGACAACTGCTCGGCATAGCCGATCATCTGGGTCGAGACGCGGCCCTCGGCGATGATCGTCTCGATGCCCTTCAGCCGGCCCAGGGTTTCGGGGATCAGAGCCGGGCCGGTGCCGCCAAGGCGGTCCTCGCCGTGGCAGGCGGCGCAATGTTCGGCGTAATCGGCGGCAGGATCGGCATGGGCGACCGAGGCCAGCAGCAGGCTAATGGAAACGATGCGCCGGATCATGGCTTTTTCCCCGGAAAGGCGTGACGGCAAGGCGCTCGGTATCGTCGGCGCCGATCTCGCGCGCGGACAGGTAGCAGGCGGGGTCCTCGGCCCATGGATCGCCGGTCAGTTGCAGCGCGCGGATGCGGGTATTGCCGCCGCAGACCTTCTGCCAGGCGCAGGCGCCGCAGCGACCCTTCAGCGGGCGCGGGCGGGTGCGCAGGGTGGCAAGGATCGGGTCGTCGCCGGTCCAGATCTCGGAAAACGGCCGCTCCTTGACCGAGCCCACCGTGTAATCCGACCAGTAGGTGTCGGGATGGACGCGCCCCTGCGGGTCGATATTGCCGACGCCCAGCCCCGAGGAATTGCCGCCCCATGCCTCAAGATGCGCTTGCAGATGCGCGACGGCCTCGGGGGCGAAGCGCGCCCGCGCCCAGTTCAGGAACCAGACCGCATCGGCGTCGTTGTTGCCGGTGACGACTTCCAGCGGCTCGCCCTTTTCCACGGCGTCCCACGCGCGGGTGGTCAGCAGGTCCATCGCCTTGCGGGTGTGGTCATGGGCGGCGTCCTCGCCCCGGTGCTTGTCGCCGCGCCCGGCATAGACCAGATGCGAGAGATAGAACTTGTCCACGCCCTCGTCCCGGCACAGGTCCAGCATGGCGGGCAGGTGATGGGCGTTGTCGCGCGTCAGCGTGAAGCGCAAGCCCACCTTGACGCCCCGCGCCTTGCAGGCCCGCACGCCCGCCAGCGCGTCGTCGAAGGCCCCCGCGACGCCCCGGAACCAGTCGTTCACCGCGCCGATCCCGTCCAGCGAAATCCCCACGTAATCGAAGCCCAGGTCGGCCAGCCGGTCGATATTGCCGCTGTTGATCTTCGTGCCGTTGGTGGACAGCGACAGATGGCGGAAATCCAGCCGCCGGGCTTCCTCGGCCAGTTCCCAGAAATCGAAGCGCGACATCGGCTCGCCCCCCGACAGGATCAGCGCCGGGATGCGGAATTCGTGCAGGTCGCGCAAGACGCCCATCGCCTGGTCATGGGTCAGCTCGCCCGGAAAGACCCGGTCGGCGGACACGGTATAGCAATGGCGGCATTTCAGGTTGCAGCTTCGCGTCAGGTTCCAGATCACCACCGGCTTGACAGGCCCCCTGCGGAGGCGCGGCGGGGTCGGGTGCAGAAGCTGGTGCATGTATTGTGTCAGGCGGAACATGGGCTTTCCTTTCAGTCGCCCTTCAGGCGCAGGCCGGTCTTTTTCAGGATCCGGGTGGAATAGAGGATGTCGTCGGCGCGAAGCGCGGGCCCCAGCAGGGCGCGGACCTGCGCCCGCTTTTCCTCGACCTCGGCGCGGGTGGTGCCGTGCAGCATCGCGAACAGGTTGTAGGGCCACATGGGCCGCGCGCGGGGCCGCAGGTAGCAATGGGTCACGAAATCCAGCGCACCGACCTGCTGGCCCAACGCGCTGGCATGGGCGTCGTCCACGTCCCAGACGCTCATGCCGTTGGCGGTCATGCCAAGCGCATAGTGGTTCGGTGCGATGGCGATGCGGCGGATGATCCCGCGCGCCTGCATGGCGGCAAGGCGATGGGTCACCTGCGCCTCAGACAGGTCTAGGTCGCGGGCGATCTGCGCATAGGGCTGATCCACCAAGGGCAGCCCGGCTTGCGTGGCGGTGATCAGGCGGCGGTCGGTCTGATCCAGCATCATGCCGCCACCCTGAAGCCGATGAAAAATTCTTCCAGTTTCGGGAATTGCAGCACGGTCAGGCCCGTCTCGGCCTCGATCCGCGCGCAGGTTTCCCCGATGCCCTCGGGCGTGGGAGTGGCCAGCACGAACCACATGTTCAGCGCGTGGTCGCGGGCATAGTTATGCGCGACCTCTGGGTGCGCATTGACCAGATCGGCGATGCGGTCGAAATCGGCGTCCGGCGCCGACAGCGCGCAGAGGCAGAAGGCCCCGCCCATCGCCGCCGCGTCGAAGAAGGGGCCGAAGCGGGTGATGGCGCCGATCTCGCGCAGGCGCGACAGGCGGGCGATCAGTTCCGCCCCGGTCAGGCCAAGGGCGGCGCCCGCCTCGTCATAGGGGCGCGGGGACAGGGGGAAGCCCTCCTGCAAGGCGTTCAGGATGGCGCGGTCGGTGGCGTCAAGCGCGCCTTGGGGCAGGGTCTTGCGGCTCATGCGGCGGCCTCGATGATGGCGCCCCGTTGGCGAAAGCAGCGGGTCGAGAACAGGATGCGATGCGGGATGCCCGCCAGTTCCGGCAAGGCGCGGGCCTCGTCCAGCACCGCCATCGCCTCGGGGCGGGAACGGGCGTGGATCATACAGAACAGAGGCCAATCCCACAGGCCGGGCACGATGCGGCGCTGATAGCACAGCGTCACGCCGGGGATCTGCGACAGGGCGCTGCCCGCCGCCTCGATGGCACCTTCGGGCAGGCGCCAGACGACCATCGCGTTCTCGCGCCAGCCAAGGGCGCGGTGGCGGACGATGACGCCGACGCGGGTCAGGATGCGGGCTTCGGCCAGCGCGCGGATGCGGGCGATGGCCTGCGCTTCCGAGATGCCCCGGCCAAGCGCGGCGAAGGGGCGCGGCAGCAGCGGCAGGCCCGAGGACAGCGCCTGCATCAGCGCCCGGTCGGTGTCGCGCAGCACCGACAGATCGGCGGGGCGGTCCATCGGCATCGCCTGCCGCGGGCCGGTCAGCGGAAAGCCCAGGTCGATGTTGAAGGCGCGGACCAGCGGCAGGGACAGGACCGGCAGGGCGGTCGCCTGTTCGATCCGGGCAAGGCTGGCGGCCAGCGCGTCGGCATCGGGGGCGGTGGCGACGAACCACAGGTTCCAGTCGCCCTCGCGCTGATAGGAATGGTTGACGCCGGGCTCGGCCCCGACCAGCGCGGCGACTTGCTCCATGCGGCTTTCCGGCACCCGCAGCGCCGCAAGGGTCGAGGCGCCCATCGTGTTCGGGCGGCAGGTCGCGCCGATGCGGGTGATGCGGCCCGCGTCAAGCAAGCCGCGCAGCCGGGCGATCGTCTCGGCTTCGGGGATGCCGAGGCGGGTGGCGATCGCCGCGAAGGGGCGCGGCACCAGCGGCAGGTCGCGCTGGAAGTCGTTCAGCAGGCGCAGGTCGATCTGATCCATTACAGCCCCGTCCTGTGCGCGCGGTCGGTGAAGAAGATGCCGGATGGTGCGTTTGCCTGAATCTCGCCCAGCACCTCGCGGGTGCGGGCGTCGCGGATTTCCACGCGGTTCTCGTCGCGCACCGACAGCCAGACCTCGCGCCCGCGCGGAGCGAACTCCATGTGCAGCACGCCCGGACCCGGCGTCAGCGTCTCGGTGACTTCATGCGTCAGCACATCGACCACCTGTATGGTGTCGTTGTTCGGCGGGGCGAAGTTCACCCAGACCTCGCGCCGATCGGGGCGGGCAAGGGCGAAGACCGGCTGGCCCACAAGGTCGGTGCGCCCGATCTCGGTCAGTTCGTCCGCATCGACCCACAGTAGCTGGTGCAGCCCCACGGCGGGCAGGGCGAAGACGCCATCGGCCAGCGTCCAGCCTTGCAGATGCGGCATCTTGTAGACCGGCATGTCGGGCTGGTCCTTGCCGTAGTCGGGCAGGAAGCGCGTGACCTGCGGCGGGTCCTGCCACAGGTCCACCTGCGTCAGTCCCTTTTCGCCGAAGAGGCCAATGATATAGCGCCGCCCGTCCGCCGTCAGCAGCGCGTCATAGGGGTTGGCGCCGATGCCTTCCAGCTTTGTGATCACAGGATCGGCGGGGTTGGCCGAGTGGTCCAGGATCCAGGCCTCGCCCGTGTCCCAGGTCGCCACGATGAAGCGCGAGCCGGGCACATCGGCGATGCCGACGGTCTTCGATTCCATCGGCACGTCGGCAACCAGATCCAGCGTCCCGGCGTCGAAGACCTTGACGCCGCCCGGCTCATAGTTCGCCACGGCGATCAGCGCGCCGTCGTCCGAGATCGCCCCGCCGATGGAGTTGCCGCCCTGAACGACACGATTCACGATCTGCCGGGTCAGGATGTCCACCTTGCTCAGCCCGCCGTCACGGCCGAAGACATAGGCGAAACGCTCATCCGGCGAATAGACGAGGCTGGCATGGGACAGGTCGCCCAAGCCCTCGATCCGGCCAAGGGCGGCGCGGGCGCTGCGGTCCACGACCAGCAAGGATCCCGCCTCGCGTTCCACGATCAGGCCGAGGTCGCCGGTGCCGCGCAATTCGTCCGCCAGGGCGGGCGCGGCCAGCAGAAGGGCGGCAAGCAGGGGTTTCAGCATCATTCGGCCTCCAGCAGGTAGTCGGCGATCCAATGCGCCTCGTCCTCGGTCAGCAGGGGGCGCCAGCCGGGCATGGCGGTGCCGGGCAGCCCGTCGAGGATCACCGGCACAAGGTCATCGGCGGAACGCCCGGCCAGCGCCTGCGGCGTGATCGGGCTGCCAAGGCCCCCGGTCATGCGCAGCCCGTGGCAGGAACCGCAGTCCTGCCGGACCATATGTTCCAGTTCCGCCGCGCGGGGCGCTGGAACGGCGGCGTCCAGCGCCAGCCCCAGGATCAGCGCCCCCATCACGGCAGGCACGCGGCCAGCGCCGGACAGGCCGCCTGCGGGATCAGCGGCAGGTGGGCGGGGCTTTCCAGCGCCGCGACATGGCCGATGATGAACAGGACCGGCGCGGGCATCGGATTTTCCGCCAGCAGCGCGGCGATGCCCGACAGTGTGCCGCGCAGCCGCCTTTCGCGCGGCGTCGTGGCCTGTGAAACCGCCAGCACCGGCAGGTCGGCAGGCATCCCCTGCCCCATGAGCCGGGCCGAGATCTCGGCCATGTTCGCAGCCCCCATATAGACGGCCAGCGTCGTGCCCGGATCGGCCAGCGAGGCCCAGTCGAGGTCCAGCGCCGCATCGCCGGCGCGGTGGCCGGTGACATAGCGCAACCCCGTCGTCAGTCCGCGATGGGTCAGCGGAATGCCCGCCGCCGCAGCCGCGCCCTGCGCCGCCGTGATGCCGGGGACGTATTCCCAGGGAATGCCCGCGGCGGTCAGTTCCTCGGCCTCTTCCCCGCCGCGCCCGAAGATGCCGGGATCGCCGCCCTTCAGCCGCGCCACGACCAGTCCGCTTGCGCCCAGATCGATCAGAATCCGGTTGATGCGGTCCTGCGGGACGGGGTGGCAGCCCGCCGCCTTGCCGACCGCGACGCGCCGCGTGGCGGCGGGCACGAGGTCCATGATCTCGGGCGAGACCAGCCGGTCGTGGACCACCACATCCGCCCCTTGCAACAGATGCAATGCCCGCACCGTCAGCAGGTCCGGGTCGCCCGGTCCCGCGCCGATCAGATAGACCTTGCCCGTCATATCGCCCCCTGATGCCTGTGAAACTGCCTTGGCGGGGGCGCAAAGCACGCGCGCCCCCTGCCTTGGTTGCAACCGATCAGTAGATGTCGCCTTTGGTGTTGTAGACGTTGAACTTGCCGGTCGGCGTGATCAGGCGTTCGTCCTTGATGACGTGCTTGAGTTCCAGCGTCTTGTCATCGACCACGACGATGGCGGATTCCTGATCCAGACCGTTCCAGATGCTGAACCAGACCTCGGTGCCTTCCTTGTTGAATTCGCCCTGCACGACGCGGGGCTGGCCCTCGCTGATACCGGCCCATTCGGCCAGCGGCAGGGTGACGAATTCAGGCGTGGTCTCGCCGTCCATCGTGCTGGTGTCGAAGACCGCAACCGAGCCGGAAATCTCGATTTCCGGGTTCAGCGTCGCATCGACATAGAGATATTTCGACTCCGGGTGCGTCTTGATGAACAAGGACCCGCCGCCAAGCGCGGGGAAGCTGTCGAGGATCTTCCAGGCGTTGTCGGGATGGCCTTCGGGATCGGTGCCGATCAGCGCCACCGAATCGTCGCCCATATGCGAGGTCGCCCAGACCGGCCCGAAGGTCGGATGAACGAAGTTCGCGCCGCGGCCAGGGTGCGGGGTCTGCCCGCCGGTGTCCTCGATCGCCTCGAGCCTGCCTTCCTGGGTGTCGATGACCACCAGCTTGTTGCGCGCATTCGCCGCCGTGATGAAATAGCGATGCGTCGAATCCAGCCCGCCGTCGTGCAGGAAGCGTTCCGCGCTGATCTCGGTCGTCTTGAGGTTGTCGAGGTCGGTATAATCGACCAGCAGGATCTTGCCGGTTTCCTTGACGTTGACGATGAATTCCGGCCGGTAGTGGCTGGACAGGATCGCGGCCACGCGCGGTTCGGGGTGATACTGCTGCTCGTCATAGGTCATGCCGCGCGTGGACTGGATCTTCAGCGGCTCCAGCGTCTGCCCGTCCATGATGACGTATTGCGGCGGCCAGTAGGCCCCGGCGATGGCGTATCTGTCCTCCCACCCTTCCATCTTCGAGGTCTCGATGGAACGCGCCTCCGAGCCGATCTTGATCTCGGCCACGGTGTCGGGATTTTCCATCCACATGTCGATCATGTTGACCTTGCCGTCACGCCCGATGACGAACAGATACCGCCCCGAGGCCGATATGCGGCTGATGTGGACGGCATAGCCCGTGTCCAGGATCGACTTGATTTCATAGGTCGCGCCGTCGATCAGCGCGATCTGGCCCGCGTCGCGCAGGGTGACGCTGAAGATATTGTCCAGGTCCCAGTCGTTGAGCTGCTCGGTCGGGCGATCCTCGGGTTCGACATGGACGACCCAGGTTTCCATCATCTCGTTCATGCCGAATTCGGGCGGCGGCGCCGGGTCCAGCAGCAGGTAGTTCGCCATCAGGTCGACCTGCTCTTCGGTCAGGTCGCCCGAGGTTCCCCAGTTCGGCATCCCGGCGGGCGAGCCGTAGTTGATGAACATCTGAAGATATTCGAAGCCCACCTCGCGCGTCAGGTCGGGCGTCAGCGCCTTGCCGGTCGCGCCGTTGCGCAGGACGCCGTGGCAGCCCGCGCAGCGTTCGAAATAGATCTTGTTGGCCTCGTTATACTGCGCGTCGGTCAGCGCGGGGATGCCCTCGGGCGCGCCGGGGGCGGTCACGTCCTCGCGCGCGAGGTTGTCCAGCGACGGCTCATAGCGGTTGTCGAGCGCGGACTGGTGATCCTGAAGCGAGGTCTCGGACGGATCGGGCGGGGCCGCATCCTGCGCGAATCCGGCCGTTGCCGACAGCGCAAGCGCCATCGCCGTCGTCGCCAGCGCCCGCCGGACGTTGAATGGTGTTTTCCCGTTCATCTGGCATTCCTATCTGCTGGTTGAGATTTCCAATCGATCTACAGACGGATTCGCCACAAAGACGTTGACCATTGTTAAGGCCCCCTGCGGCTTTTTGCGCAAAAAGTCCGGAAAGGCTTTTTGAAGGCGCGTGATCCATGTCCTGCGACCGCTTTCCCGGTGCGATTCCCCTTCTGCGGCTGTGGCTGGCGGCGCTGCTGACGGCGCTGGCCCTTGGCGCGGCGCAGGCGGCACCGCCCGACGAATCGACCGCCGCCATACTGCTGGGGGTCGAGGGTCCGCTGGTCCTGACACGCAGCGATGCGCCGGTGCCGGGCTGGATGGCCACGCGGGACGGCCAGCCGGTGGGCATGATCGGCTCGACCTGGGAAATCGCGGCCAGCACCGGCTATTCCGGGCAACCGCTGGAGGTGCTGGTCGCCGTGACGCCGGACGGGACGATTGCGGGCGCGCGGCTGGTCCGGCAGACCGAGCCGGTCCTGAGCCTCGGCATCTCGGACGACGATATCCGCGCCTATGTGGACGGGTTTCGCGGCATCGCGCTGCGCGGCGAAGGGGGGCAGCCGATGCCCGACCTGATCTCGCGCGCCACCGTCTCGACCGGGGTGATTCGCGACGGCATCCTGCGCACCGCCCGCGTGCTGGCGCAGGCGCAGGGGCTGGGCGGCGGCGGCATCGACCGGGTGGGCTACGCACCCGCGACATGGGCCGACCTGATCACCCGCGGCGCCTTCGCGCAGGCCCGCGCCAGCATGGCCGAGGCGGCGGAGGCCTTCGCCAGTGCTCGCGTTCCGGTCCAGCCCTCGGACGCGCCCTTCCTTGAAGTTTACGCCGGGCTGATCGACACGCCCACCGTGGGCCGCAACCTGCTGGGCGGGGCCGATTTCACCGCCGCCACCGGCGCGCTGGTCCCCGGCCAGGCGCTGCTGGCGCTGATGTCGCGCGGCGTCTACAGCCCGCGCGGCACCGAATGGCACCGCAGCGGCAGCTTCGAGCGGATCGAGATCGTCCAGGGCGAAACCCGCATCCGCCCCGCAGCCGACGATTTTCAACTGGTCGAGAAACTCGCCCTGCCCGACGCCCCCGACTTCCGCGAGATCAGCCTGTTCCGCCTGAACATCGACGCGGGCGCGGGCGGGATCGAGCCGCGCGAACCTTTTGATGTGATCGTGACGGCCACGCGCCCCTCGGCCACGGGCGACACCCTCGCCCTGCCCGTCCGCGCCACCATCCGCCTGCCCGAGGCCTTCACCGTCGCCGAGCCCGAACCGCAACCGCTGTGGATCGGCTTCTGGCAGCAGAAGATCCCCGGCATCGTGCTGGTCGGCGCGGCGCTGTTCGTGCTGGCGCTGATCCTGTTCGGGCAGGAATCGCTGGTGCGCCGGCCCCGGCTGTGGCTGCGGGTGCGCACGGGTTTCCTGCTGTTCACCCTGCTGGTGCTGGGCTGGGGGCTGAACGCGCAGCTTTCCGTCGTGCAGGTCGTGGCCTTCCTCAATTCGCTCCTGTCCGGTTTCCGGTGGGAGACGTTCCTGATCGAGCCGCTGATCTTCCTGATCTGGGGCACCACCGCGCTTGGCCTGCTGTTCTGGGGACGCGGGGTTTTTTGCGGCTGGCTGTGCCCCTTCGGCGCGTTGCAGGAACTGCTGAACATCGCCGCCCGCCGCATCGGCATCCGCCAGATCGCCGTGCCTCAGGCGCTGCATGAACGGCTGTGGGTGATCAAATACACGCTGTTCGTGGCCATCGTCGCGCTAAGTTTCTACAGCATGGAACAGGCGCTGATCCTGGCCGAGGCCGAGCCGTTCAAGACCGCCATCTCCATGCGCTTCATCCGCGCATGGCCTTTCGTGCTGTTCGCCGTGGCCCTGCTGGCGGCGGGGCTGTTCATCGAGCGGTTCTATTGCCGCTACCTCTGCCCGCTGGGCGCGGGGCTGGCGATTCCCGCAAAGCTCAAGATCTTCGACTGGCTGAAACGGCGCCCCCAATGCGGGCGCGAATGCCGGTTGTGCGAGACGAAATGCACCGTCGGCGCCATCGACCCGCTTGGCCGGATCAACCCCAATGAATGCGTGCTGTGCCTGCGCTGTCAGGTCGTGATGAACGATCCGCAGACCTGCCCGGTCCTGAAACGCCGGGCGCGCGGCGCCGCACCGAAGGAGGCGACATGAAGCCCGATCATCTTTTCACCGCCGGTTGGCGGGTGTTCTTCCTTGCGGCGGGGCTGTGGGCGGTCTTCGCCGTCGCGGTCTGGGTGTTCTGGCTGGGCATCCACGCCTTTGGCGGCATGGCCGGGCTGGGCGTCGCGATGGCCCCGCATCTGTGGCACGCGCATGAGATGGTCTTCGGCTATGCCGCCGCTGCGCTGGGCGGGTTCTTCCTGACCGCCGTGCCCAACTGGACCGGCGCGAAAGACGCGCCCGAGCGATTCGTGATGATCGTCGCGGGCCTGTGGCTGGCCGGGCGGCTGGCGGTCTGGCTGTCGGGGGTGCTGCCGATGGCGCTGGTCGCGGTGATCGACCTGGCCTTTCTGCCGGTCTTGGGGGCCAAGGTGCTGACGCAGTTGCTGGCCCGGCCCAAGGCGCAGAACATGCTGTTTTTGCTGCTGCTGGCGATGGTCTGGGCGGGCAACCTGATGGTGCATCTGGAATGGCTGGGCCTTGCCCGGACCGAGGCGCAGGGCCTGACCGGCGGCCTTCTGGCGATCTGCGCCATGATCGCGGCGCTGGGTGGGCGTGTGACCCCCGCCTTCACCCGCAACGCCATGCTGCGGCAGGGACGCATGGACCGCCTGCCCGCCAGCCACGATCTGCTGGACAAGGCGGGCATCGCGCTGGCGATCCTGACCGCGCTGGCGGCGCTGGCCGGGCTGCCCGCCGCGCTGACGGGCGGGCTTGCGGTGCTGGCCGGGATCGCGGCGGCGGGACGGCTGGCGGGGTGGCGAGGCCTGCATCTGCTGGGCCAGCCGATCCTGTGGTCGCTGCATCTGGGCTACGCGATGCTGGCGCTGGGGCTGATGCTGTGGGGCCTGTCGCAATTCGGGCTGGGTTCGCAGACGGCGGCGCTGCATGTGCTGGCCATCGGCGCCGTCGGCGGCATGACGCTGGCGGTGATGAGCCGCGCGGCGCTGGGCCATTCGGGCCGCGCGCTGGTCGCGCCGCGTCTGGTCGCGCTGGCCTATGTCCTGATGCCGGTGGCGGTGGCGCTGCGCTGGGCCGGGTCGCAATGGATGGGCGGGTTCTACTATACCGGCGTGCTGGCCTCGGGCGTGATCTGGTGCGTGGCGTTCACGCTGTATCTGGTCGCGCTCTGGCCGATCTTTTTCGGGCCGCGCGCCGATCCGGGCGGGGCGGGCAGGCGGGTGACGCAATGAATCGCCGCCGCTTCCTTGCCCTGACGGCGGCGGCGCTGGCCGCGCCCGGCGCGGCATCGGCCGCCGTCCGGGAATGGCGCGGGCAGGCGATGGGCGCGGACGTGACGCTGCGCGTCCGGGGCGCGCCCCCCGCGCAGGCCCGCGCCTTCTTCGCCGGTGCCATGCGCGAACTGGCCCATGTCGAAAGCCAGTTCTCGCTGCACAGCGATTCCGATCTGGCGCGGCTGAACCGGCTGGGCCACCTGCGCTTTCCCTCGGTCGCGATGCAGGATCTGCTGGCCCTGTCGGACCGGCTGCACCGCGCCACCGGCGGGGCTTTCGATCCGACCGTGCAGCCGCTGTGGCTGGCCCGCGCGCGGGGCGGGGACGAGGCCGCCGCCCGCGCCCTGATCGGCTGGCGCCATGTCGAATGGGACGCCCGCGAAATCCGCCTGACCCGGCGCGGCATGGCGCTGACATTGAACGGCATCGCGCAGGGCTGGGCCGCCGACCGGCTGGCCGGGGTCGCCGCGCGCCACGGCCTGACCGACCTGCTGATCGACAGCGGAGAGTTCCGCGCCCTCGGTCCCCGCGGCTGGCCCCTGGGCATCGCCGACGCACAAGGCCGCGTCCTGCACCGGCTGGAACTGCGCAGCCGCGCGCTGGCGACCTCCTCACCGCTCGGCACGCGGATCGGGCCGCAAGACGCCCCCCATATCATCGACCCGGCGGGGGGCGGGGCGGTCTGGGATACGGTCTCGGTCAGCGCGCCCCACGCGGCGCTGGCGGACGGGCTGTCCACGGCGCTTTGCACCCTGCCCCGCGCGCGCATAGACGCCGCCCTTGCCGCCCTGCCCGGCTGCCGCGTCGAGACCCTGCACCCACCGCAACACGGAATTTCCGCAGATATCACGAACCGTTGACTTTCATCAATGAGCGACTCGGCCCCGGCGGGCGAGTGATGGGCATCGAACTCCAACGGAAAGGGACCCGCGTCATGAGCGACATCATGACCAAGAGCATGGCCCGGAACGTCTTTTACGGCGGGTCCATCTTCTTCACTCTGCTCTTTATCGGGCTGACCGTTCACAGCCATATCTATGCCCGCACCAAGGCCGTCGACGAAAGCACGCTGACCGCCAGCGTGATCGAGGGCAAGCATATCTGGGAACGCAACGCCTGCATCGACTGCCACACCCTGCTGGGCGAGGGCGCCTATTTCGCCCCCGAACTGGGCAATATCATGGCCCGCTGGGGTGTGCAGGACGACCCCGACATGGCAGCCGACACGCTGACGGGCTGGATGCAATCCATGCCCACCGGGATCGAGGGCCGCCGCCAGATGCCCTTCTTCGACCTGACGGACGAGGAATACCGGGCGCTCAGCGACTTCCTGCTGTGGACCGGCACGATCAACACCCAGAACTGGCCGCCCAACGAGGCGGGCTGAGGGGAAACGGACATGAGATATCAAACGCAACGCATCGCCTATGCCTATATCATCGCGGCCATGGGGCTGTTCGCCATCCAGGTGACGGTCGGGCTGCTTCTGGGCTGGATCTACGTCAGCCCGAACTTCCTGTCGGAACTGCTGCCCTTCAACATCGCGCGGATGCTGCATACCAACAGCCTGATCGTCTGGCTGCTGCTGGGATTCTTCGGCGCGACCTATTACATCCTGCCCGAAGAGGCCGAGCGCGAGATCCACTCGCCCATGCTGGCCTATCTGCAACTGGCGATCCTTGTGATCGGCACGCTTGGCGCGGTCGTGACCTATGTGTTCGACCTGTTCCACGGCAACTGGCTGCTGGGCAAGGAAGGCCGCGAGTTCCTTGAACAGCCCAAATGGGTCAAGATCGGCATCGCCGTGGCCGCCGTCATCTTCATGTATAACGTCACCATGACCATCCTGAAGGGCCGGCGCACGGCGGTCAGCAACGTGCTGATCCTGGGCCTTTGGGGGCTGGTGCTGCTGTGGCTGTTCGCCTTCTACAACCCCGCCAACCTGGTCTTGGACAAGCAATACTGGTGGTGGGTCGTCCACCTGTGGGTGGAAGGCGTGTGGGAACTGATCATGGCCGCGATCCTGGCCTTCCTGATGCTGAAGCTGACCGGCGTGGACCGCGAGGTGGTCGAGAAATGGCTTTACCTGATCGTCGCCACCGCGCTGTTTTCAGGCATCCTCGGCACCGGGCACCATTACTACTGGATCGGCCTGCCCGCCTATTGGCAGTGGATCGGCTCGATCTTCTCCAGCTTCGAGATCGTGCCCTTCTTCGCGATGATGGCCTTCGCCTTCGTCATGGTCTGGAAGGGCAAGCGCGACCACCCCAACAAGGCGGCATTGCTGTGGAGCCTGGGCTGCACCGTGCTGGCCTTCTTCGGGGCGGGCGTCTGGGGCTTCCTGCACACGCTGCACGGGGTGAACTATTACACCCACGGCACGCAGATCACCGCGGCGCATGGCCATCTGGCCTTCTATGGCGCCTATGTCTGCCTGGTGCTGGCGCTGGTCACCTATGTCCTGCCGATCATGAAGAACCGCGACCCCTACAATCAGGTGCTGAACATGGCATCCTTCTGGCTGATGTCGTCGGGGATGGTCTTCATGACGGTGACGCTGACCTTCGCGGGCACGGTCCAGACACATCTTCAGCGCGTCATGGGCGAATATTTCATGGAGGTGCAGGACGGCCTGACGCTGTTCTACTGGATGCGCTTCGGGTCGGGCGTGATGGTGGTGCTGGGGGCATACCTGTTCATCTATGCAGTGCTGTTCCCGCGCCGCGAGGTGGTCAAGCCCGGCCCGGTGCAGGCGCACAAGGACGGCCATCTTGAACCGGCGGAGTAAGCCATGAACGCGCATGTGAAACCCACGGGGGGGGCGGACGCCCCCTTCTACCTGCCGCAGGCCGACGAGATCGCGATCTTCGAGGCCGCCGCGAAAAACGACCTGCCGGTGCTGCTGAAAGGCCCGACCGGCTGCGGCAAGACCCGCTTCGTCGCCCATATGGCGGCGCGGCTGGGGCGGCCCCTCTACACCGTCGCCTGCCATGACGACCTGTCGGCGGCCGACCTGATCGGGCGCTATCTGCTGAAAGGGGGCGAAACCGTCTGGACCGACGGCCCCCTGACCCGCGCCGTCCGCGAAGGGGCGATCTGCTATCTGGACGAGGTGGTCGAGGCCCGCAAGGACGTCACCGTCGTCCTGCACCCGCTGACCGACGACCGCCGCATCCTGCCCATCGACCGCACGGGCGAGGAGATCGCGGCACCCCCCGGCTTCATGCTGGTCGCCAGCTACAACCCCGGTTACCAGAACATCCTGAAAACGCTGAAACCCTCGACCCGGCAGCGTTTCGTGGCGATGGAGTTCGATTTCCCCGCCCCCGACCGCGAAACCCGCATCGTCGCGCAGGAAAGCGGGCTGGACGAGGCCCGCGCCTCGGCGCTGGTGCGGCTGGCGGGCAAGATCCGCGCGCTCAAGGGGCAGGATCTGGAAGAAGGCGTCTCGACCCGGCTGGTGGTCTATGCGGCCACGCTGATCGGGCAGGGCATGGCCATCGACCGCGCGGTCTCCGTCGCGATGATCGAGCCGCTGACCGACGATCCCGACATCCGGCAGGGGCTGCGCGACCTGTCGGTGGCCGTCTTCGGTTAGCGTCATGGGGCTGGATATCGAACCTTGGGAGCCCGAGGAAAGCGTCGGGCTGATCTGGCACAAATGGGCCAGCGGCTTCGACGCGCCCGCCGATTTTCAGGATCAGGCGGTGGCGCTGTCCGAAATCGCGGGGCGGCTGGCGGTGCTGTTTCGCGGGCTTGGCGGGCATCCTTCGGTGGAAATCCGCGGCGCGGACGATCAGGTCTCGACCCACCGGCTTGGCTGGCGCCGCCGCCTTGGCACCGTGGCCGAGCCGATCCCGCAAGCCAGCTTCGACGGTGAAATCCTGCGCCTGCCGCAGCGCCTGACCGCCCTGCCCGCGCGCGAGGCGAATGCCGCGCTTTACATCTGGCTGGCCGCCTGCGCCGCGCATGGCCGGCCCGCCCCGCATCACGACGACCCGCTGCGCGCCGATCTGGCCCGGCTGGCGGCGGCGCGGGACGCGGTGGCGCGGACGCTGGCGGATGCGCCGGGGCTGGCCGCGCTTTACCACGACCTTTGCCGCATGACCCTGACCCTGCGCCCGGTCCCCCGGCTGACGGGGGACGAAGGTGCCGTGGAATCGCTGGTCCGGCAGATGCTGGGCGACCCCTCGCCCCTGCCGCTGCGCGCGCAGGCCCTGCTGGACGGGTCCGACCCCATCGCCGCCCCGCGAGGCTATCGCCCGATGCGGCCCGTCACGCTCTGGCCCGTTTTCGGACAGCGCGCCCGCGCGGGCGGGACGGAAGCCGCGCATGACCGCCCCGACGGGCTGGCCGCCGATCCGCTGTCCGAACGCATGATCCGCGCGCGGCGGCGCAAGACCGACCAGCCCGACCGCCGCGACAGCCTGATCCTTTACAAGTTCGAGGCCCTGCTGTCCTGGGCCGATATGCTTAACCTCAACCGCCATGTGGACGACGACGAGGAGGACGACGCCAGGAAGGCCGCCGAGGATCAGGAGGAACTGTCCCTCGGCCAGGTCAGCAAGGCCCCCGCGACGCGGCTGAAGCTGCATCTGGACCTCTCGCCCGAGGATGCCGATCTTGAGGCCGTGGCGGGCAAACTGACCTATCCCGAATGGGATGCGCGGCGCGGGCAATATCTGCCCGGTCACGTCCGGGTGCTGGTCAATTCCGCGCCTGAGGGGGTCGATACCGCGCCGCTGGACGACCCTGCCGCGCGCCGCCGCATCCGCGCCGTCCGTCGCCAGTTCGAGGCGCTGCGGCCGGGCCGCGTCACCACCACCGGCCACCGCGACGGCGACGACCTGGACGACGACCTGATGGTGCGCGCCGCCGCGCAGTTGCGCGCGACCGGGCAGGGCAACGACCGCATCTGGCGGCAATCGCGCCCCGTCGCGCGCAATCTGGCGGTGTCGATCCTGCTGGACGTGTCGCGATCCACCGAAAGCGCGGTCGCGGGCCGCAGCGTGATCGACGTCGAGCGCGAGGCGATGGTGGCGCTGGCCTGGGGGCTGGACGCCTGCGGCGACCGCTTTGCGATCAACGCCTTCTGTTCGCTGAAACGCGACCGGGTGTTCGTCAGCGAATGCAAGCGTTTCGACGAACCGATGGGCCGGGTGGTCGAGGAACGGGTGGCGGGCCTCGCCCCGCGCTTCTACACCCGGTTGGGCGCGGGGATCCGCCATGCCAGCGCGGGGCTTGCGGGCGAGGCAGGCAGCCGCCGCTTGCTCTTGGTCATCACCGACGGCAAGCCCAACGACATGGACCATTACGAGGGCCGCCACGGGATCGAGGACAGCGCCAAGGCTGTGCGCGAGGCGCGCATGGCCGGCCATTCAGTCTTTGGCGTCACCGTCGATCAGGACGGCAAAAGCTGGTTTCCCCGCATCTTCGGGCAGGGCGGCTTTTCGCTGATCCCCCATCCCGACCGGCTGGCGGGCGCACTGCCGATGATCTACCGCCAACTGGTCGGGCCATGACGGCCCGGCCCGCCTCAGGCGCCGGGCTGTCCGCGCTCGCCGTGGATCAGGATGCGCAGCGCCGCGACATCGGCGATGTTTGCGCGGTTGTTTTCGGTCTCGACCCCATGTTCGCGCAGCTTGGCGAAAGCACGCGAGAGGCTTTCGGGCTGCATCCCCAGATGGCCCGCAATCAGGCGCTTGTTATAGGGCAGTTCGACCTCGCAGGGACCCGAGGCGCGGTCGGTCAGCGTGGTCAGGAACTCGGCCAGCCGCTGCACGCCGGTCTGGGCCTTGAGTTGTTCGATCTGTTCGACCAGCCCTTGCAGATGAACGAAGGTCGAGGCCAGCAGGTCCAGCGCGAATTCCGGGTTCTCCAGCAGGAATTGGCGCAGCCGCGCGCCGTTGATCTTCAGCAGGGTGCAGGGGCTGATCGCCTCGGCGGTGACGGGATAGGGCGCGCCGCGAAGCACCATCGCCTCGGCGAAACTGCGGTCGCGGCCAAGGATGGCGACGACGGCCTCGGTCCCGTTCTGGGTCATGCGCACCAGCTTGACCGATCCGCAAAGGACGACGAAAACCCAATGCGCCGGGTCGCCCTGCATGGCGATGGTGGTGCCCGCGTCATAGCTTTGGCAGGTCGAATCGCGCAGGATGCGGGTGCGGTGTTCCTCGCTCAACTCGCTGAGAAGAACGGATTTTCGGACGGCGGAAGCCAGCAAGGGTTTCATGGAAATTCCCTTTTTATCGGTTGTTATGAATTGTCCCGCAAATGCGGCAGGTCACGCGGAACGGGCGGGTCCGGTATCGAAAGCGGCGCGTGTCAGGATGCGGCCTTCGCCATCGACGGTCAGGCGAAAGGCTCGGTTGCGGTAAAAGAAGACAAGGCGGAAGCGGCCTTCGTCCGCGCCCTCGCCCCGCTCGGTCCGGCTGGTGATGGCGCCGTCGCGCATCAACGCGCGCGCCTGGGGCGGTGAAAGGCCGAATGCCGCCGCGATCAGGGTGGCATCGACGGTGAAGCGGCCATCCTCGACCCCGATCCTGTCGGGCGGGGCGATCATGACGGCACCGGCATGGCGCGAAGGCGGGTCATGGCGTGAAATCCGCGATATTGCAAAGAACGGGCGCGGTCGCCGCGCCCGCCGTATGGGTCACATATGGGCCGCTTACTCGACCTGCGCCAATGCAGCGTCCAGCCGGTCGCGGGCGCGCTTGGGCAGCTTGCCTTCCTGCAAGGCCGCGAGGTTCGAGGTATCGTCGCCCACCTGCACCACC
>NZ_CAMEFG010000059.1 GCF_945915435.1 uncultured Paracoccus sp.
GGCCGTCGTCGACGAACTGATCGAAAACAGAATGAACAGGGAGTGAGGGGAACGCCCCGGACGGATGCCTGCCGCGAGGCGGCGGGCACCTTTTCTCAAAGCTCGATTTCTTCGCCCGGCATCCGGTCATCCGGCAGGGGGTCGGGATCGGGCTGCGATTCGGGGTCGGCCAGGTCCTGAAATTCGCGGCTGACAGGGGGCGGGGGCGGCGCATCGGCCTTGCGGCGGATCAGGATATCGCCGTTTTCCAGCCGCTCGGGCCGCTGGTAATGGCGCAGGTCGTCCATCAGCTTGCCCGCATCTTCAAGCAGGGGCGCCAGTGCCTGCATCCGCCCGCCGAGTTCGCGGCCAATGGCGTCCATATGCGGCTCGACATCGCGGAAAAGATCGCGCAAGAGCGATTCCGCCCCGCGTTCCAGCATGCTGCCGAAGCCGTCCTCGCTTTCCTGGCCCGCGGGCGGGCCGTCCTGCGCCGGGGGCGGCTGATATCCTTGCGCGGCGACGCCAAGGGGTGCGAGCAGGGCAAGGGCGAACAGGGTTTTCTTCATCGGATCGCCTCATCTGTGAGCGGTTGGGCGGGTCGTCAGGCTGGCTGGCACGGCTGGCCCGAGCCATGCATGGCACGGAAGCTTTCCCATGCCTCGTTCAGCGCGCGGGTGCGGGCCTCGGCAAGGCGCACGGCCTCGGGCGGCAGGCCGCGGGCGATGGCGCGGTCGGGATGGGATTCGCGGATCAGCTCGCGCCAGCGCTTGCGGGCCTCGGGCAGGGGGGTGTCGATGCAGACGCCCAGGATGTCGCAGGGCAGGCAGGTGCTGTTCGGATCGTGGCGGTTGCGCGCGGCCAGCACCTGCGCGGGCGAGACGCCGAGGATGCGCGCCACCTCGTCGATGAAGGCGATTTCGGCATCATGCAGCGCGCCATCGGCCAGAGCGATGATGAACAGCCCCTCGATCAGGTCTTGCAGCACGGGATCGCCCGGCGGGAACATGCGCGCGACGCGCCCGGCCCACAGCTCGAACCCGGCGACATCCTGGCGTGCAAGGTCGAAGACGCGGGCGGCGTTCCTTTCCTCGGACCTCGGGATGACGAAGACGCGGCGAAAGGCGGATACCTCGGAACGCACGACCCGCCCGTCGGATTTGGCCAGCTTGGCGCCAAGCGCGATCACAGCGATGGTGAAGGCGACCGAGCGTTCGGGGGGCACGGCCTCGCGCCGGCCCCGCAGCAGCGCCGTCAGCCCGTCGGCAATCCGCTGCCAGAAGCTGCGCGGCTTCGGCAGGGGGGCGGTGTCGGGCAGGGGCGTTCGCTGATCCATCGCGGCCAGATTACCCCGATTTCCCCCCGCAGGCCAGAGAGGGCGCAGAACCGTGATCGCCGCGTTTCAGGCAGGCGTTTCAGGCGTCCTGCAACTGCCCATGCGCGCCCCTGGCCAGGTTGCGGACGAAGTCCAGCACCTCGGGGACCGGGCGGCCCTCGCCGATCAGCTTGACGATGGCGCTGCCGACGACGCAGCCATCGGCGACGCTGGCGATGGAATGGGCGGCCTCGGGGGTCGAGATGCCGAAGCCCACGACGACGGGCAGGTTCGCGGCCTCGCGGATGCGGGCGACCTCGGGGGCGACCTGCGCGGCATCGGCGGCGGTCGAGCCGGTGATGCCGGTCACGCTGACGTAATAGACAAAGCCGCTGGTATTGGCCAGGACGGCGGGCAGGCGCCGGTCGTCGGTGGTGGGCGTCGCAAGGCGGATGAAGTTCAGCCCGGCCTGGCGCGCGGGGATGCACAACTCGCTGTCTTCCTCGGGGGGCAGGTCCACGACGATCAGCCCGTCGATACCGGCCCCGACCGCCTCGGCCAGAAAGCCCCCGACCCCACCGGGGCGGGCATAGATCGGGTTGTAATAACCCATCAGCACGATCGGCGTGCGGTCGTCCTGCTTGCGGAATTCGCGCACCATGTCCAGCGTGCGGGTGACGCTGCCGCCCGCCTGCAAGGCGCGCTGGCCCGCCGCCTGGATCGTCGGGCCGTCGGCCATCGGGTCGGTGAAGGGCATCCCCAGTTCGATGATGTCCACGCCCGCGCCGGGCAGGCCGCGCATGATTTCCAGCGCGGTGTCGTGGTCGGGGTCCGAGGCCATCATATAGGTGACGAAGGCCTTGCCGCCGCTTTCGGCAAGCCGCTGGAATGTGTCGTCGATTCTGGTCATGGCCGTTCCCTTGCTTTCCGGTCCCAGACCTATCCCGGCTTGGCGGCCAGATCAACGTCATCCGCCGGACGACGCGCTTACTGGACTTGGGCCGCGCGCAGCCCTAGATAGCGGCAACGCAGCTTGAAGGGAAAGATCATGGGTTTTCGCATGGGGATCGTCGGCCTGCCGAATGTCGGCAAATCGACGCTGTTCAACGCGCTGACGCGCACGGCGGCGGCTCAGGCCGCGAATTTTCCCTTTTGCACCATCGAGCCGAACGTGGGCGAAGTGGCCGTTCCCGACCCGCGGCTGGACCAACTGGCCGCGATTGCGGGCAGCAGGCAGATCATCCCGACCCGCATGACCTTCGTCGATATCGCCGGGCTGGTCCGCGGCGCCAGCAAGGGCGAGGGTCTGGGCAACCAGTTCCTTGCCAATATCCGCGAGGTGGACGCCATCGCCCATGTCCTGCGCTGTTTCGAGGACGGCGACATCACCCATGTCGAAGGCCGCATCGACCCCGTGGCCGATGCCGAGACCATCGAGACCGAGTTGATGATTGCCGACCTGGAAAGCCTGGAAAAGCGGCTGGCGAACCTGCAACGCAAGATCAATTCGGGCGACAAGCAGGCGAAAGAGGACGCGCGCCTGATGCAGGCCGCCAAGGCCGCGCTGGAACAGGGGCAGCCCGCCCGCACCGTCGAGGTGGCCGAGGACGACCGCAAGGCGTGGAACATGCTGCAACTGCTGACCGCCAAGCCCGTGCTGTATGTCTGCAACGTCGAAGAGGACAAGGCCGCCACCGGCAACGCCCAATCCGCCCGCGTGGCCGAGATGGCCGGGCGGCAGGGTGCGGGCCATGTCGTGATCTCGGCCCGGATCGAGGAAGAGATCAGCCAGCTTGCCCCCGACGAAGCGACGATGTTCCTTGAGGAACTGGGCCTGTCCGAGGCGGGGCTGGACCGGCTGATCCGCGCGGGCTACGAGCTGCTGGGCCTTCAGACCTATTTCACCGTCGGCCCGAAGGAGGCCCGCGCCTGGACCATCCGCAAGGGCACGCTGGCCCCGCAGGCGGCGGGCGTCATCCACGGCGATTTCGAGCGCGGCTTCATCCGTGCCGAAACCGTGGCCTTCGACGATTACGTGGCGGGCAACGGCGAGGCGGGCGCGCGCGAGGCGGGCAAGTTCCGCGTCGAGGGCAAGGGATACGAGGTCAAGGACGGCGACGTGCTGCATTTCCTGTTCAACGCCTGAACCGGCCTTGGATTGGAAAGAAAATTTTTGAAAAGACAATGGATTACGATACAAATTTCATTCATTGTATCAACAGGAAAGACGGCCGGGACAACCGGCCGCCTTTTTTGTTCGGGCAGTTCGATCAGCCTTCGTGGGCGGGCATCGCCTCAAGCTGTTCGCGGGTCAGCCCGGTCTGGACGCGGGCGGTGCCGTCGGCGTCGCGGGTGACGATCAGGTCCTCGATCGGCAGGGCGACCGTGTGCGAACCCATCCCCAGGAAGCCGCCGACATCGACCAGCGCATGGGTGATCTCGCTGTCGCCTTCCAGCACCAGGTCGTTCACGCTGCCGATGGATTCGCCGGTCGCGTCGTAGACATCCGCGCCTTGCAGGTCGTCGGCGGTGGGCGTGACCGGCTCGGCTGCGGCTGCCGGATCGTCCGCCGTCATGGCCGGGGCGTCGGTGCCTGCCGGGTCGTTGACGAAAACGCCGTCCTCGGCCACCGGATCGCCCGCCCAGGTGCGAACCTCGTAACCCGTCGAAAGCTGGTCGTCGGACCATTCCGGCAGGGTTTCAAGCTGATCGCGGGTCAACTGGGCGACGACGAAGAAGTCGCTCAGATCCTCGGGCGTGTCGGTGTCGGCAACGAAATAGAGTTGGTCCAGATCGACGCTGACCGTGCGCGAGCCGATGCCCAGAAAGCCGCCCACATCGATCAGGACGCCCCGGATCGCACCGTCCTGCGTCAGGATGATGTCGTCGATCTCGCCCACGCTTTCCCATTGGTCGCGGCCGGAAATGAAGGTATCGCCGCTGGTCCAGCGCGCCGAGGGATCGTCCCACGCGACCGTATCCCCGCCGGGCGCGGTTTCACGCAGCGCGACGACCGCGTCGGGGTCCAGCGTGTAAAGCGTCATGCCGGTGAAGGTCGAGGCGCGGAATGCGGGAACATGGCCGTCGGCCAATTGCGAGGCTTCGGGGGCCACGGCTTCGGCCTGGGTTTCGTCCAGAACCGCCGCATCCGCCGAGGTTTCGCCGGCGGGGGGAATTTCGGCGGGTGCGTCGGCGGTCTGCGCAAAGGCGCCGCTGGCCAGGACCACAGACATGGCGGTGGTCATCACAAGCTTTTTCATCGTTTATCCTCCGATTTTCGTAAACCCATATTGGGGACGGGGGGACAACAAACGGGGCGCGAGGATGTTCCTGAATTTTTTCGAGAGGTTTCAATAATTTTTAATAAAAACAATATTTTAAAATGGAAAACGAGCCCTTCGGCGGGCAATGCGCCGCAGGGACCGGGCAGGGCCTCCGCCGATGCGGAACCCGTTGCGGATCCCAACACGCGGCACCGGCGCGGGTTCCTTTTCAAAACGAAAAAGGCCGCCCGGATGGCGGCCTTTCCCCTTTATGGGCAGGGATCAGTGGTCCAGCCCGACCCGCTGGACAAAGCTGCCCCGATAGAGGTCCGACAGCGCCGACAGGGGCGCGCTGTCGCCGCCAAGATCGACCCGGTCGCCCCCGAAGCGGCCAGGGTTGGCGATGGGGATGCCCGCATCGCTGGCGGCTGCCATGATCGCGGCGGCTTGCGCGGGTGCGGCGGCGACCAGATAGCGAGCCTGGTCCTCGCCGAAAAGCTGGGCGATGTCGGTGCTGTCCAGCGTGACGCCGATGCCGGCGGCCTCGGCCATCTCGAAGGCGGCCAGCGCAAGGCCGCCGTCCGACAGATCGGCTGCCGCGCGCAACCGGGCGCGTTGGGACAGCAGGAATTCGCCGTGGCGGCGCTCGGCGGCCAGGTCGACCTCGGGCGCGTCGCCGGATTCGATGCCGAAGGCCTCGGCGGCCAGCGCGGATTGTTCCAGATGGCCGCGCGTTTCACCGATGACCAGCAACAGGTCGCCCGCCTGCGGCAGGCCGCCGATGATGTGGTCCAGATCGTCGATCAGCCCGACGCCGCCGATGGTGGGGGTGGGCAGGATGCCCTTGCCGTCGGTTTCGTTGTAAAGCGAGACGTTGCCCGAGACGATGGGGAAGTCCAGCGCCGTGCAAGCCTCGCCGATGCCCCTGATCGCGCCGACAAGCTGGCCCATGATCTCGGGCTTTTCGGGATTGCCGAAGTTGAGGTTGTCGGTCGCGGCCAGCGGGCGCGCGCCTGCGGCGATCAGGTTGCGCCATGCCTCGGCCACGGCCTGCTTGCCGCCGCGATAGGGGTTGGCCTTGACGTAGCGGGGCGTCACGTCGCTGGTGAAGGCCAGCGCCTTGGCCGTGCCGTGGACGCGAACGACGCCCGCGCCGATACCGGGGCGGCGGATCGTGTCGGCGCCGACCTGGGTGTCATACTGTTCCCACACCCATGATTTATGGGCATAATTCGGGCTGCCGATCAGCGCGCGCAGCGCCGCGACGGGGGTGATTTCGGGCAGGGGCGCTGCCGCTGCGGCGGGCGGGGTTTCGATCCAGGGACGGTCGTATTCCGGCGCGCTGGACGACAGCCTGGACAGCGGCAGGTCCGCCTTGATCTCGTTGCCGTGGGTGATCAGGAAGCGGTCCTCGGCAATGGTTTCACCGACGATGGCGAAGTCGAGATCCCATTTTTCAAAGATCTCGCGGGCTTCGGCCTCTTTCTCGGGCTTCAGGACCATCAGCATGCGTTCCTGGGATTCGGACAGCATCATTTCATAGGCCGTCATGCCGGTTTCGCGTTGCGGCACATGGTCGAGGGTCAACTTGATGCCAAGCCCGCCCTTGTCGCCCATCTCGACCGCCGAACAGGTCAGCCCCGCAGCCCCCATGTCCTGAATGGAAATCACGCTGTCCGTCTGCATCAGTTCCAGACAGGCTTCCAGCAGGCGCTTTTCGGTGAAGGGGTCGCCGACCTGCACGGTGGGGCGCTTTTCCTCGATCGTGTCGTCGAATTCGGCGCTGGCCATGGTCGCCCCGCCGACGCCGTCGCGCCCGGTCTTGGCGCCCAGGTAGACGACCGGCATCCCCACGCCCGAGGCGGCGGAATAGAAGATCTTGTCCGCATCGGCCAGCCCGGCGGCAAATGCGTTCACAAGGCAATTGCCGTCATAGGAACGGTGGAAACGAACCTCGCCGCCCACGTTCGGCACGCCGAAGGCATTGCCATAGGCGCCGATGCCCTCGACCACGCCCTTGACCAGATGCGCGGTCTTGGGATGCTCGGGCCGCCCGAAGGACAGCGAATCCATCGCAGCGATTGGGCGCGCGCCCATCGTAAAGACGTCGCGCAGGATGCCCCCCACGCCGGTCGCGGCGCCCTGATGCGGTTCGATATAGCTGGGGTGGTTGTGGCTTTCCATCTTGAAGACCACGGCCTGCCGGATTCCCTGTTCATTGGCGCCGATATCGACCACGCCCGCATTCTCGCCGGGACCGCAGATCACCTGGGGGCCGGTGGTGGGCAGGGTGCGCAGCCATTTCTTGGACGACTTGTAGGAACAATGTTCGTTCCACATGGCGCTGAAGATGCCAAGCTCGGTGAAACTCGGCTCGCGCCCGATGATGTCCAGAATGCGCTGGTATTCATCCGGCTTGAGGCCGTGCGCTGCGATCAGATCCTCGGTGATCCTGGGTTCGGTCATCGGAAATGCCTCATTTGCCGAAAGTTACCGCCTTTTAAGCGGGGCCGGACCTTTAGGGAAGGGGCACGGCCCCCGTCGCGGCGGCAAACCTGCGGCAAGGGCAAAAAAAAGCCGGGCTAAAAAGCCCGGCAAAGTCCAACAGGGAGGTTGAAGTTGATGAGACTTTCGTCAGATCATCCCCTTCGACGCCTGAGATATGGGCAGTTGCCCGATGGTTCAAGCCCAAACATGCGGCAGCGCAGCATGACAGCCATGCGTCCAGCGAATGGCAGCAGTCACTTGATGCCGAGTTCGGCGCGGCTGCGGCGCATTTCCTGGATCTCTTCCAGCACGAAATCGCGGAAGGCCGACACCCGGCGCGAGGTGCGCAATTCCTCGGGGAAGGCCAGGAAAACCGGCACTTCGGTCGATTCGATCTCGGGCAGCACACGGGTCAGGTGCGGGAAGTCGTGAACGAGATAGTCGGGCAGCACGCCCACGCCGACATGGTTCAGCACCGCCTGCAAGACGCCGAAATAGCTGTTGACCATCAGGGTCGAGGCCGAGTTCTGCTCAAGCACCTTGCGCACCAGCACCGCGCCCGAACTGACCTGCGGCGATTGCGGATTCTGGCAGATGAGGCGCAGATCGGCCATGTCCTCGAGCCGTTCGGGGCGCCCGGCCTTGGCCAGATAGTCCGGCGTCGCATAAAGGCCCATGCGGATGTTCAGCAGCCTGCGGCGGATCAGGTCCTGCTGGTTGGGTTCCTTCATGCGGATGGCCACGTCGGCCTCGCGCATGGGCAGGTCCAGCACGCGCTCTTCCAGGATCAGGTCGATCTTCAGGTCGGGGTAGCGTTCGTAAAGCTTGGCCAGGCGCGGCACCAGCCACATGGTGCCGAAGCCGGTGGTGGTGGTCAGCTTCAGCTCGCCATAGACATGTTCCTCGCTGTCGCGGATCCGGGCGGCGGTGGTGTCCAGCTTGCGCGCGATGGACGAGGTCGCCTCGAACAGCAACTCGCCCTGTTCGGTCAGGATCAGCCCGCGTGCGTGGCGGTGGAACAGGGTCGAGCCAAGCGAATCCTCGAGCGCGCGGATCTGGCGGCTGACGGCCGATTGCGACAGGTGCAGATGCTCGCCCGCGTGGGTGAGGCTGCCGGCATCCGCCACGGCGTGAAAGATTCGCAGCTTGTCCCAATCCATGATCTTTGCTTTCCCGAGAAATCAGCCATGCGTTCCGCGCAACCCTTATCACAGTCCGGCGTTCTGGCAATACGGCGGGGCCGCGGAAAGGGCGAGATCGGTCACAGGTGTTGACCTATGGCCGGGCGCCGGCTTTGATCCGATATCTCTGTATCACGCGGCGGAATGACATGAATCATGGAAATGCCTGCCCGGCCATCGTAAGAGGCGCCCATGACATGCGGAGGTGCCGATGGCGGTGGGGGTCTTTGATTCGGGTCTGGGCGGGCTGACGGTCCACAAGGCGATCGCGGCACGGATGCCCGAGCTGCCGCTGGTCTATTACGGCGACAATGCCCATGCGCCCTATGGGGTGCGCGATGCCGACGATATCTTTGCGCTGACCTGCAAGGGGGTCGAACGGCTGTGGGACGAGGGTTGCGACCTGGTGATCCTGGCCTGCAACACCGCCAGCGCCGCGGCACTTCGCCGCATGCAGGAAACCTGGCTGCCGCCGGGCAAGCGGGTGCTTGGCGTCTTCGTTCCGCTGATCGAGGCGCTGACCGAACGGCAATGGGGCGACAACTCGCCCCCGCGCGAGGTGGCGGTCAAGCATGTCGCGCTGTTCGCCACCCCCGCGACCGTCGCCAGCCGGGCCTTCCAGCGCGAACTGGCCTTTCGCGCCATCGGCGTCGATGTCGAGGCGCAGCCCTGCGCGGGCGTCGTCGATGCGATCGAGCAGGGCGACGAATTGCTGGCCGAGGCGCTGGTCGCGAGCCACGTCGAGGCGCTTCGCCGCCGCATGCCCCATCCGCAGGCCGCGATCCTGGGTTGCACCCATTATCCGCTGATGCAGGCGGCCTTCCAGCAGGCGCTGGGTCCCGATGTGGCGGTCTATTCGCAGGCGAGCCTCGTCGCCGAAAGCCTGGCCGACTATCTGCAACGCCGTCCCGAATTCGTGGGACCGGGCAGGCGCCCGGCCTTCCTGACCACGGGCGACCCGGTGAAGGTGTCGGGCAAGGCCACCCAGTTCCTGCGACAAGTCATCAGCTTCCAAAGCGCCTGAAAACCCCTATCTTGTCCCTTGACACGCCAGTACATAGCCGGATCCGAGCCATGAAAAGCCTCAAGAAGACCCGCCGCATCCAGATCCTTGTCGCGGCAGCCCTGTCGCTGCTGACTGCCACGGCGCTGGTGGGCTATGGGTTCCGCGACGGGATCAACCTCTATCGCACGCCCAGCCAGGTGGCCGAGGCGGCACCCGATCCGGGGGAATATTTCCAGTTGGGCGGGCTGGTGATGGATGGCTCGATCGCCGAGCGCGAGGGCGTGGAGTTCGATTTCGTCATCACCGACGGCGTGGCCGAGATCCCCGTGAGCTATGTCGGCCGCGACCCGCGCCCGGACCTGTTCGCGGAAGGGGACGGCACCATCGTCAAGGGCTATTACCGCGGCGGCAGGTTCGAGGCGGACAACCTGCTGGCCAAGCATGACGAGAATTACATGCCCAAGGAGGTCATCGACACGCTGAAGGAAACCGGCGTCTACGTCGACCCGAATGCCTGAAACCCCGACGCCCCAAACCCGCATACCCGACGCAACGCGCGCAGGGTTAACCAAGGATTAACGCGGCTGCATCACCCTGTCGTCCTTTGCAAGATGGGGGCGATCATGAAGACAGTGCAGCAGATCGCGGCGGAAATCGTCGCGCGCGAAGGGGGGTTCGTCAACGACCCCGACGATCCGGGCGGGGCGACGAAATACGGCGTCACGCTGGGCACGATGCGCAGGCTGGGGCTGGACCTGACGCGGGACGGGCGCATCGACGTGGCCGATGTCCGCGCGCTGACGCGCCAGCAGGCGCAGGAAATCTTTGTCGAGCATTACTTCCGCAAGCCGGGGCTGGCCGAACTGCCCGCGCCGCTTCAGGCCAGCGTCTTCGACATGTATGTGAACGCAGGCGCCAATGCGGTGAAGATCCTGCAACGGCTGGTCACGCGCATGGGGTTCGCGGCCAAGGACGACGGCATCATCGGACCCAGGACGCTGGCGGCGGCGCGGGATGCGGCGCAGGCGGCGCCGGACCACATCGCCGACGCCTATGGAATCGCGCGGCGCAATTACTATTACGCGCTGGCCGACGCCCGTCCCGCCAGCCGCAAATACGCGCGCACCACGACCGGCGCCAAGGGCGGCTGGATCACGCGGGCCGAGGAATTCATCGCCGCCCGCTATCACCTGACATTGGCAGAACATCGCATGAGGGTCGCGAAATGGGCATGATCAGCCGCTTCATCGGGCTTGGGCCGGGGGTCACTGCGGTCGGCAATGCCGCAACCAACCTGGCCGAGGTCTTTACCCAGAACCAGACCCGCCGGATGGAACTGGACGAGGAAGCCTATGCCCGCGCCATCACCCAGATGGCGGCCGAGTTCGCAGCGCCTCGGGGCGGGTTTTTCGACCAGTTGGTGAATGCGATGAACCGCCTGCCGCGCCCGATCCTGACGCTGGGGACGCTGGGCCTGTTCGTCTATGCGATGGCCGAACCGCATGGATTCGGCCTGCGCATGCAGGGGCTTGCGCAGATACCGGAACCGCTGTGGTGGCTCTTGGGCGCGATCATCAGCTTTTACTTCGGCGCGCGAGAGGCGCATTATTTCCGCTCGCGCAGCTTCGTGCAGGCGGCGGCGCAAAAGGGGGAACCGGCGGCGGCGCCCCCCGAGGGCGACGATTTCGCCGACAATGCCGCGCTGCGGGACTGGGCCGCGCGGAATTGAAGCGGCGGCGCGGGGGCAAGGCGTCCCCGCGCCGGCTGTGACCATCTGACCCAACGCCGGGACTGGTGGCGGAAACGCGCTGCGGTTATCTTGCCCCAAATACGGAGAAGCAAGATGATCGCAGAGATCGGCCACTTCACATTGATCCTTGCCTTCGCGCTGGCGATCTTCCAGACGGTCGTGCCGCTGGTTGGGGCACACAAGGGCTGGACATCCTGGATCGAAAGCGCGCGCCCGGCGGCGCTGGCGCAGTTCGGGCTGGTGACGATTTCCTTCATCGCGCTGACGATCGCCTTCGTCACCTCGGATTTCTCGGTCGCGCTGGTCTTCAACAACTCGCATACCGACAAGCCGATGCTCTACAAGATCTCGGGCGTGTGGGGGAACCATGAAGGTTCGATGCTGCTGTGGGTGCTGATCCTGGCGCTGTTCGGCGCGGCGGCGGCGCTGTTCGACCCGAACCTGCCGCCCAAGCTGCGCGCCCGCGCGCTGGCGGTGCAGGCCTCTGTCGGGGCGGCCTTCTACGCCTTCATCATCTTTACCTCGAACCCCTTTGCGCGCTTCGCTGTCGCGCCGTTCAACGGGCGCGACCTGAACCCGCTGTTGCAGGACCCCGGCCTGGCGTTCCATCCGCCGTTCCTGTATCTGGGCTACGTCGGCCTCAGCATGGCCTTCAGCTTCGCGGTCGCCGCCCTGATCGAGGGGCGCGTGGACGCTGCATGGGCGCGCTGGGTCCGTCCCTGGACGCTGAGCGCATGGGTGTTCCTGACCATCGGCATCGCGCTGGGGTCGTGGTGGGCCTATTACGAACTGGGCTGGGGCGGCTTCTGGTTCTGGGACCCGGTGGAAAACGCCAGCTTCATGCCCTGGCTGCTGGCGGCGGCGCTGCTGCACTCGGCCATCGTCGTCGAAAAGCGCGAGGTGCTGAAAAGCTGGACGATCCTGCTGGCGATCATGGCCTTCGGCTTTTCGCTGATCGGGACGTTCATCGTGCGCTCGGGCATCATCACCTCGGTCCACAGCTTCGCCAGCGACCCCGAGCGGGGGACGTTCATCCTGATGATCCTGGCCTTCTTCGTCGGCGGCGCGCTGGTGCTTTACGCATGGCGGGCCAATGCGATGCAGGCCAAGGGGCTGTTTGCGCCGGTGTCGCGCGAAGGCGCGCTGGTGATCAACAACATCCTGCTGGCGGTTTCGGCCTTCGTGGTCTTTGTCGGCACGGTCTGGCCGCTGATCGCGGAAATGGGCTGGGGCGCGCGGCTGTCGGTCGGGCCGCCCTTCTTCAACAAGGCCTTCACGCCCTTCATGGTCGTGCTGGCGATCATCCTGCCGGTGGGCGCGATCCTGCCGTGGAAACGCGGCAACCTGCGCCGCGCGATGCGGCCCCTGCGCGGGGCGCTGGTCTTTGGGGGCGCGGTGGCGGTGCTGGTCTTTGCCGTCTCGACCGGGAATTCGGGGCTGGCGGTCGTCGGCGCCGGGTTGGGAAGCTGGCTGATCGCGGGATCGGTGGCCGACCTTTGGCTGCGCACCGGCAATTCCGGCTGGCCGCGCCTGCTGCGCCTGCCGCGTGCCGACTGGGGCAAGGCCGTCGCCCATGCCGGGCTTGGCGTGACCTTCATCGGCGTCAGCCTGCTGATGGCCTGGGAGCTTGAGGATATCCGCGTGGCCGAGGTCGGCGACACCTTCCCGGTGGGCCGCTACCAGGTCACCCTGACGGGGGTCGAGGACGTGCAGGGGCCGAATTACCTGTCGACCGTGGCGACGATGCAGGTGGCCCGGGACGGCCGCCAGATCACCACGCTCTACCCCGAAAAGCGCGTCTACCCGGTGCAGGCCATGCCCACGACCGAAGCCGCGATCCGCAGCGGTCCCTTCCGCGACATCTACCTGGTGATCGGCGATCCGCAACCGGGTGGAGGCTGGGCGGTGCGCAGCTATATCAAGCCCTTCGCCTTCTGGATCTGGCTGGGGTCGGGGCTGATGTCGCTTGGCGGGCTGATCTCGCTGACCGACCGGCGCTATCGCGTGGCAGCGGGGGCGCGGCGCGCGGCGCCCGCTGCCCGGCCCACCCCGGCGGAGTGACGATGATGCGCGCGATCCTGCTTTGCCTTTCGCTGCTGATGGCCATGCCGGCATGGGCGGTCCAACCCGATGAGATCCTGCCCGACCCCGCGCTGGAAAGCCGCGCGCGCGATCTGTCGCGCCAGTTGCGGTGCCCCGTCTGCCAGGGCGAATCCATCGACGATTCCAACGCGCCGATCAGCCGCGACCTGCGCCTCTATGTCCGCGAAAGGCTGGTCGCGGGCGATACCGACCAGCAGGCCATCGACGCCGTGGTGGACCGTTATGGCGAGTTCGTGCTGTTCGAGCCGCGCGCCAGCGGCATGAACTGGGTGCTGTGGCTGGCCGGCCCCGTGATGGCGCTGACCGCCCTGCTGATCGGCTGGGTGTTCCTGCGCAGTCGCAGGATGCGCAACGAAACACCCCCCGAGGACTTGACCGAGGCCGAGCGAGAGCGGTTGAACAGCATCATGCGCGACTGAACCGCGCGGACAGGGGGGACAATGGCCTACGAGACGATCGGAATCGGGCATGACGGCGGCGTGACGACCATCACATTGAACCGCCCACAGGTGATGAATGCCTTCAGCACCCGGATGCGCGCCGAGATCACCGCAGCCTTCACCGCGCCGCCCGAAGGGACGCGCTGCATCGTGCTGACCGGGGCGGGGCGTGGGTTCTGCTCGGGTCAGGACCTGGGCGACAGGGATGCGGCGCGCGACCTGCAAGGCGTGTTGCGCGACGAATACGAGCCGATGATCCACGCCATCCGCAACGCGCCTGCGCCGGTGATCGCCGCCGTGAACGGCGTGGCGGCGGGGGCCGGGGCCAATATGGCGCTGGCCGCCGATGTCGTGATCGCCGCCGAATCGGCCAGCTTCGTGCAGGCGTTCACGCGCATCGGCCTGCTGCCGGATGCGGGCGGCACCCATGTCCTGCCGCGCCTTGTCGGCCAGGCCCGCGCGATGGGGGCGATGCTTTTCGCCGATGCGATCCCGGCCCGTCAGGCGGCGGATTGGGGGATGATCTGGCAGGCCGTCCCGGATGCGGATTTCGCCGCCATCGTCGCCGCCCGCGCGCGCCAGCTTGCGCAGGGACCGACGGCGGCCTTCCTGGCCGTGCGGCAGGCCGTCGCGCGCTCTGCCGAGCAGGGCTTTGCCGAACAGCTTGCGCTGGAGGCCGAATTGCAGGGCAGGCTGGGCCAGAGCCACGATTTCCGCGAAGGCGTCGCCGCCTTTCTGGACAAGCGCGCGCCGCGTTTCCGGGGGAACTAGCGCGCCTCAGGCCAGATGCATGAAGCGGGGGGCCGGACCGCGGTTGTCGAAAAAGGGCACGGCCTCGGGTTCGGACAGCGGCGCGCTGCCCGCCCGGTGCAGCATCCCGTCCAGTTCGGCCAGGATGATCTCGGTGATGAAGGGCAGGTCCAGCTTGCGCGCCTCGGCCAGGGCCACCCAGTGGATATTCGACAGCTCGTCGCTGGCGCGCGAGAAGTCGCGCGGATCACCGTGGATCATCGCCGTATCCAGCAGGAAAAAGCGCGTGTCGTAGCGGCGCGGCAGGTGCGGCGGCGTGATCGCGCGGAACATGTAGATCAGCCCCGAAGGGTCGGGGCAAAGCCCGCCCTGCGCATATTCGGGCCATGTCGCCGGACCCGCGCAGCCGCAAAGCAGCCCGGTTTCCTCGGCCAGTTCGCGCAGCGCGGCGGCGGCAAGGCCCTGCGGGGTCGCGGGCGACCCGTCGCGCGGCTCCAGCGCAAGGCGGCGGGCGGTCTGCGGCGGCAGGGCACCGGCAAGGCCCGCCTGCGAATCGCCCGCGTCCAGCGCCCCGCCCGGAAAGACGAATTTCGAGGGCATGAAGGCCGCCGCCTTGCCGCGCTGGCCCATCAGGACGCGGGGACCATCGGCGCCGCGGTCCAGCACAAGCACGCTTGCCGCGTCGCGCACCGGGATATCGCCGGGGGGCGCGGGGCGCTTTTCGTCCGGCGTTGCCAGGCCCGCATCATTCATCGCGCATTCCTTTTCTCTGCCCGGCGGGAAGGATAATCGGGGCGGCGGCGAAAGGCAAAGCCGCCGACGCGGCTTGCCCTCGCGTCGCGAAATCCGCAAGATCGGCGGGGCAGGAAGGAAAGGCCAGCCCATGAACCCCATCGACCCCGACAACTCGGTGCTGATGCTGATCGACTTTCAGCAGCGCCTGATGCCCGCCATCGACCGCGCGCAGGACCGTATCGCCAATGCCGCGCGCCTGCTGGCCGCCGCGCGGCTGCTGTCGCTGCCTGCCGTCCATACCGAGCAGAACCCCCGCGGCCTTGGTCCCACCGTGCCCGAACTGGCGCCCGAAGGCCCCGCGCTGGCCAAGATGAGCTTCGACGCGCTGGCCGAGGACCACATCGCGCAGGCGCTGCCGCCTTCCGCCGCGCTGGTCGTCGCGGGGTGCGAGGCGCATATCTGCGTCATGCAGACCGTCCTGGCCGCGCTGCGTCAGGGGCGGCGGGTGCATGTCGTGGCCGATGCGGTGGGTTCGCGCAGCCCGGAAAACCACGCGGCCGCGCTGGCCCGGATGGCGGCGGCGGGCGCGGATGTCGTGACGGTGGAAATGGTCCTGTTCGAATGGCTGCGCAGCGCCGGACACCCCGCCTTCCGCCAGGTCGCCGCACTGATCCGCTAGCGCGCGCAGGACCGGCGGCGGGCTTTGCAAAGGGGCCGGAAATATCGCATGAAACCGGACGTGAGACGCTGACGAAAGGGATGGCGCATGTTTCTGGGCATCGACCTTGGAACCTCGGGCGTGAAGGCGCTGCTGATGGACGAGCGCCAGCGGGTCGTCGGATCCTTCAGCCAGCCGCTGACGGTCGCGCGCCCCCATCCCGGCTGGTCCGAGCAATCCCCCGCCGACTGGATCTGGGCCACGCAGGCCGCGCTGGACGGGCTGCACCGTGAACATGGGCTGTCCGGGGTCGCGGCGATCGGGCTTTCGGGGCAGATGCACGGCGCGGTCGCACTGGACGCGGCGGGCGAGGTGCTGCGTCCCGCCATCCTGTGGAACGACAGCCGCGCCCATGTCCAGGCCGCGCGGCTGGACGGCGACCCGGTCTTTCGCCGCATCTCGGGCAATATCGTCTTCGCGGGCTTCACCGCGCCCAAGCTGGTCTGGATGGCGCAGCACGAACCCGAGTTGTTCGCGCGCATTGCCACCGTCCTGCTGCCCAAGGACTACCTGCGGCTGTGGCTGACAGGCGAGCGGGTGGGCGAGATGTCGGACGCCTCGGGGACGAGTTGGCTGGACACCGCGGCGCGGCGCTGGTCGCCTGAACTGCTGGCCGCCAGCGGGATGCGGGCCGACCAGATGCCCGCGCTGGTCGAAGGGGCCGAGGTCTCGGGCCACCTGCGCGCCAGCCTTGCGCAGCGGTGGGGCATGGGCCGGGTCGTGGTCGCGGGGGGTGCGGGCGACAATGCCGCCAGCGCGGTCGGCGCGGGGATCACGCGACCGGGGCAGGGGTTCGTCTCGCTTGGCACCTCGGGGGTGCTGTTCGCGGCCTCGGACCGCTATCTGCCGATGCCGGAAAGCGCCGTTCACGCCTTTTGCCACGCGCTGCCGGGGCGCTGGCACCAGATGGGGGTGATCCTGTCGGCCTCGGCCGCGCTGGAGTGGCTGGCGGGCCTTCTGGGCGATGCTCCGGCGGCGCTGACGGGCGGGCTTGGGCCGTTGCAGGCGCCGGGGGAGTTGGTCTTTCTGCCCTATCTGTCGGGCGAGCGCACGCCCCATAACGATGCCTTCCTGCGCGGGGTCTTTGCCGGGCTTTCACCCGCGAGCGACCGCGCCGCACTGGTGCGCGCGCTGCTTGAGGGCGTGGCCTTCGCGCTGGCCGACAACCTTGCCGCGCTGCGCCGCGCCGGGGCCAGCCCGCAGGCGCTGCTGGCGCAGGGCGGGGGCGCGCGTTCGGATTATTGGCTGGGGGCGATCGCGACGGCGCTGGACATCCCCGTGCTGTTGCCCGAGGGCGGCGATTTCGGCGCGGCCTTCGGGGCGGCAAGGCTGGGCCTGATCGCGGGGACCGGCGCCAGCCCGGACGAGATCTGCGCGACGCCCCCCATCGCGCGCGAGATCGCCCCCGACCCGGCCCTGCGCGACGCCTTTGCCGCCGCACAGGCGCGCTTTCGCGATTTGCTGCCCGCCGCGCGCCAGCCCGCCCCCGCACCGAATTGATGCTGGCCTGGTGACACAATCCTGTTAAAATGCGCATGAATTTCGGGCGATTCCACGGCGGGAACCGAAGAAAAACCAACACAGGCAGGGGCGGCCATCCCATTCTTGAGAACGACCAGCGAACATCAAGCCATTGAACCGCTTTGCGCCGCTGCCTATCTAAGCCGTCAGCAGGGAATGCGCGCTGCCGCTGATGGGGCCGCAATCCTTGGCGAGAAAGGACTGATAACATGAACGAATTCGCCCAAACCACCCATCCGGTCCTGCCCCTGCGGGACATCGTGGTGTTTCCGCACATGATCGTTCCGCTGTTCGTGGGACGTGAAAAGTCGGTCCGTGCGCTGGAGGCGGTGATGGAACAGGACCGTCCCATCCTGCTGGCCGCGCAGAAGGATGCGGCGGTGGACGAACCCGACAGCGACGGCATCTTCGTCACCGGGGTTCTGGCCAATGTGCTGCAACTGCTCAAACTGCCGGACGGCACCGTCAAGGTGCTGGTCGAGGGGCAGCAGCGTGTCCGCATCACCGGCTTCGTGCCCAATGACGACTATTTCGAGGCCTCGGCCGAGCCGCTGGCCGAAACCCTGGGCGAGGATGAGACGCTTCGCGCCCTGACCCGCACCGTCGCCGAAGAGTTCGAGCGTTACGTCAAGGTGCGCAAGAACATCCCCGAAGAGGTCATCAACGCCGTCGGCGAGGCCCGCGAGCCTGCCCGCCTGGCCGATCTGGTCAGCGGCCATCTGGGCATCGAGGTCGCCAAGAAGCAGGACCTGCTGGAGACCCTGAACGCGGCCGAGCGGCTGGAGAAGGTCTATGGCCTGATGCAGGGCGAGATGTCCGTCCTTCAGGTCGAGAAGAAGATCAAGTCGCGCGTCAAGAACCAGATGGAAAAGACGCAGCGCGAATACTACCTGAATGAGCAGATGAAGGCCATTCAGAAGGAATTGGGCGAGGGCGAGGACGGCAGCAACGAACTGACCGAACTGGAAGAAAAGATCGCCGCAACCAAGTTCAGCAAGGAAGCCCGCGAAAAGGCCGAGGCCGAGCTGAAGAAGCTGAAATCCATGTCGCCCATGTCGGCCGAGGCGACCGTCAGCCGCAATTACCTGGACTGGCTGCTGGCCCTGCCCTGGGGCGTGAAGTCGCGCACCCGCAAGGACCTGACGGCGGCGGAAAAGGTGCTGGACGCCGATCACTACGGGCTGGAAAAGGTCAAGGAACGCATCGTCGAATATCTGGCGGTGCAGAACCGTTCGGCCAAGCTGAAGGGGCCGATCCTGTGCCTCGTCGGCCCTCCGGGCGTGGGCAAGACCTCGCTGGGGCGCTCGGTCGCCAAGGCCACGGGGCGCGAATTCATCCGCATCAGCCTTGGCGGCGTGCGGGATGAAAGCGAGATCCGCGGCCACCGGCGCACCTATATCGGCTCCATGCCCGGCAAGATCATCCAGGCGCTGAAAAAGGCCAAGACCACCAACCCGCTGATCCTGCTCGATGAAATCGACAAGATGGGGCAGGACTTCCGCGGCGATCCGGCCAGCGCGATGCTGGAGGTGCTGGACCCGGAACAGAACGCGACTTTCGTGGACCACTATCTGGAAGTGGAATACGACCTGTCGAATGTCATGTTCCTGACCACGGCCAACAGCTACAACATGCCGGGGCCGCTGCTCGACCGGATGGAGATCATCCCGCTGTCCGGCTATACCGAGGACGAAAAGCGCGAGATCGCCCGCCAGCACCTGCTGCCCAAGCAGATCAAGGCCAACGGCCTGCGCAAGGGCGAGTTCGCGATGACCGACGACGCGCTGACCCATGTGATCCGCTATTACACGCGGGAAGCCGGGGTCCGTTCGCTGGAGCGCGAGATCGCCAAGCTGGCCCGCAAGGCCGTGACCGAGATCCTCAAGGGCAAGGTCAAATCGGTCGAGGTGACCCCGGAAAAGGCCGAGGAATACCTGGGCGTGCGCCGTCACCGCTACGGGCTGGCCGAACAGGACGACCAGGTCGGCGTGGTCACGGGTCTGGCCTGGACGCAGGTCGGCGGCGATCTGTTGCAGATCGAGGCGCTGCGCCTGCCCGGCAAGGGCCGGATGAAGACGACCGGGAAACTGGGCGACGTGATGAAGGAATCGATCGAGGCGGCGTCCAGCTTCGTCCGCTCGATCGCGCCGGAAATCGGGGTGAAACCGCCCGAATTCGACAAGCGCGACATCCACGTCCACGTCCCCGAGGGCGCCACGCCCAAGGACGGGCCGTCGGCGGGTATCGCGATGGTCACCTCGGTCGTGTCGGTGATGACCGGCATCCCCGTGCGCAAGGACGTCGCCATGACGGGCGAGGTCACGCTGCGCGGCAATGTGCTGGCCATCGGGGGCCTCAAGGAGAAACTGCTGGCCGCGTTGCGCGGCGGCATCAAGACCGTGCTGATCCCGGCGGACAATGAAAAGGACCTGGCCGAGATCCCCGCGAACGTGAAGGAGGGGCTGAAGATCATCCCCGTCTCGAACGTGCGCGAGGTGCTGAAGCAGGCGCTGGTGCGGACGCCCGAAGCCGTCGAATGGGACGAGGTGGCCGAAGAGGCCGCCGAGGCCAGCCGCCTCGCCGCCAGCCGCGACCAGGGCAGCGGATCGACCATCGCCCACTGACCAACAGGACGCGCGGAAGGCTTTGGCCCCCGCGCGTTTTTTTCTGGCCGGCCGCGGCTGTCCGTCATGCGACCAAGCGCCGCGTTGGCCGCCATCGTCATTTTCGTGGCGCCTGCCGGATCAAGGGCCTATCATGCAGATATCCACGGGCAGCCCTTTCGCCCATCACCTTCAAATCGGAGGAATACCATGCCGCATCACATCCTGATCTCGACCGACGGCTCGGAAATCGCCACCAAGGGGCTGGACCACGGCCTGTCCCTGGCGAGGGACCTTGGCGCGAAGGTCACCATCGTCACCGTGACCGAATTCCTGCCGACCCGCATCCGCGGCGAAGGCGTCTGGGTCGCGACGCCCGAGGTCCTGGAAAGCTACGAGGCCAGCCAGCGCGAACTGGCCGCCGAGGTGCTTGATGCCGCCAAGGCCGCCGCCGCCAAGCTGGGGATCGAGGCCGAGACGGTCCATGTCCCCGATTCCCGCCCCGCCGAGGCGATCATCGAAACCGCGAAATCGCAGGGCTGCACGATGATCGTCATGTCCTCGCACGGACGGCGCGGGATTGGGCGGCTGTTGATGGGCAGCCAGGCGCAGGAAGTGCTGTCCCACAGCCCGGTGCCGGTTCTGGTGGTTCGCTGACCCCGACTGGCCGGGCGTAAGAAAAGGGGCCTTTCGGCCCCTTTTTTCACAGCATCGCGAC
>NZ_CAMEFG010000060.1 GCF_945915435.1 uncultured Paracoccus sp.
CCCGGTGCCGGGCGGCGTCGGCCCGATGACCATCGCCTGCCTGCTTGCCAATACCCTGACTGCCTGCTACCGCGCCAACGCGCTGCCTGAACCGCAAGCCCTGTCGGCCTGACCCCATTGTCCGCACCACCTGTCCTGAAAAGAGCAAGAGCCATGCAGAAATATTGCCTGACCGTGACCTGCCCCACGCGGCGCGGGATCGTCGCTGCCATTTCGACCTATCTGGCCCAGAACGGCTGCAACATCGTCGACAGCTCGCAATTCGACGACCTGTCCAACAGCCGCTTCTTCATGCGGGTCAGCTTCACCTCGGAAGAGGGCTGCGACCTGGCCAGCCTGCGCGAGGGCTTCCAGCCCACCGCCGGAGAATTCGAGATGACCGCCAGCTTCCACGACCAGACCGAGCGGATGAAGGTCATCATCATGGTCAGCCGCTTCGGCCATTGCCTGAACGACCTGCTCTATCGCTGGCGGATCGGTGCGCTGCCGGTCGATATCGTCGCGGTCATCAGCAATCACATGGATTACCAGAAGCTGGTGGTGAACCACGACATTCCCTTTCACTGTATCCGGGTGACGCCCGACAACAAGCCCCAGGCCGAGGCGTCGATCATGCAGATCGTGCGCGACACAGGCGCCGAACTGATCGTCCTGGCGCGCTACATGCAAGTGCTGTCGGACCAGATGTGCCGGGAAATGTCGGGGCGGATCATCAATATCCACCACTCTTTCCTGCCCAGTTTCAAGGGCGCCAACCCCTACAAGCAGGCGTTCGAGCGCGGCGTGAAGCTGATCGGAGCGACCAGCCATTACGTCACCGCCGACCTGGACGAAGGCCCGATCATCGAACAGGACACGATCCGCGTCACCCATGCGCAGTCGCCCGAGGATTACGTCAGCCTTGGCCGCGACGTCGAGGCGCAGGTGCTGGCCCGCGCCATCCACGCCCATATCCATCACCGGGTTTTCCTGAATGGCGACAAGACCGTGGTTTTCCCCGCCTCGCCCGGCAGCCACGCCAGCGAGAGAATGGGCTGAGCAGGACCGGGGTGGGGCAAGGACATGCGCGAGCTTCCCCATCTCGTCTACCTTCAGGCCTTCGAGGCGGCGGCGCGGCATCTCAGCTTTACCCGCGCCGCGGATGAACTGAACTGCACGCAGGCCGCCATCAGCCAGCGGGTCCGCGCGCTGGAACAATATTTCGGCCGCCCGCTGTTTCGTCGCCAGCCCAGCGGGTTGGAACTCAGTTCGGCCGGCAAGGCCTACCTGCCCGGCATCACGCAGGCGCTGGACATGGCCGAGGCGGCGACGCGCGGCCTGACCGGGCGGCGCGAGCGGCAAGGGATCACGATCTCGGCCCCGATATCGTTCCTGAACCTGTGGCTTGCACCGCGATTGCGCGGGTTCATGGCCGATCACCCCGAGGTCTCGGTGCAACTCAACAGTTCGATCTGGACCGATCCGAACAGCGACCTGGCCGATATCGGCTTTGCCTTCGAAAAGGCGGACCTGGCCGCGCCAGAGGCCGCCGTCCTGTCGCATGAGCGCCTGGTTCCGGCAGGTCCGCCGCATCTGGCCACGCTGGCGGCGCTGCCCGAGATGCCCCGGATCGAGGTGCAGGGGAAATATTCGCTTTGGGACATGTGGGCCGAGGCGATGAAGCTGCGCCCGTCATCGGGCCAGCCGGTGCTGCGCGTCGATACCGCGATTTCCGCGCTGGAACTGGCCGCAGCCGGGGCGGGGCTGACGGTGGTCTATTCCACCTATGCGGCGGGGTTTTCGGCAACGGGACGAATCGCGCTGCCTTTCGGGCAGGGCGTGGCCGTGCCCCATGTCCTGACCATGACCCGCAACGCCAAGCGCAAGGAAACCGCTGCGGTCCGCAGCTTCATGGCCTGGGCGGCAGGGCAGTTTCCAGCAGCCGGGTGAGGCCGCTCAACCCCTTGATCGCGCTGGCTTGCCTGCCCTGATTCCCGCTTTGTTTCAGTATCCAGTTTGAACGCCCAACGGCATTTTTCTGCGCAAACCGGGCTGAAAACATTTGACGCATGGTATCCAGAATGCATACTGAATTTAAGGAATCGAATTTCACACAGGGACGATATGTGAAATTCTTATTTAATTTCAGGAGAGTAATGAATGGGAGACTGGGTGATCGGGGTCGATGTCGGTGGCACCTTCACCGATTTTTCGGCGCGGCAACTCTCGACGGGGCGCTCGGTGCTGCATAAGCGTCCCTCGACGCCGCAGGACCCGTCCGAGGCGATCTTGAGCGGGTTGCAGGAATTGCAGGCCAAGGCCGGAATCGACGGCGACGACATCGCCCGCTTTGCCCACGGCACGACGGTCGCGACCAATGCGCTGTTGCAGCGCAAGGGGGCAAAGACCGGGCTGGTGACGACGAAGGGGTTTCGCGACCTGCTGGAAATCGGCCGCCAGGTCCGCCCCGCCATCTACGACCTGCAAGCCGACGCGCCCCCGCCGCTGGTCGAACGCGCCGACAGGCTGGAGATCGCCGAGCGGATCGGTCCCAGGGGCGAAGCGATCATCGAGCTGACCGATGCGGAAATCGAGGCGCTGATTGCCGAGTTGCGCGGGATCGAGGATCTGGAATCCATCGCCGTCTGCCTGATCTTTTCCTTTCTGAACCCCGCGCATGAGCAACGCATCGCAGAGGCGATCCGCCGGGCCTGTCCGAACCTCTACGTCTCGATCTCAAGCGAGGTGCATCCCGAGTTCCGCGAATACGAACGCTTCTCGACCACGGTCATCAACGCCTTCCTGCAACCCGAGGTCGGGCGCTACATGGACCGGCTCAGCGCCGCGATCCAGAAGATCGCGCCCAGGGCCGCGCTGGGCATCTTCCAGTCGGCGGGCGGGCTGATGACCATCGAACAGGCCTCGCGCTTTCCGGTGCGCACGGCGCTGTCGGGACCTGCCGCCGGTGCGGTCGGGGCCGCCGCCGCCGCGGAAATGTCGGGGACCCCGAATATCATCACGCTGGACATCGGCGGCACCAGCACCGACGTCGCTCTGATCCAGGGCGGCAAGGTCGGCACCTCGAACCTGCGCGACATCGCCGGTTTCCGCATCCGCCTGCCGACGGTCGACATCCATACGGTCGGCGCGGGCGGCGGCTCGATCGCCCATCTGGGCAGCGACGGCCTGCTGAAGGTCGGCCCGATGAGCGCGGGCGCCGTGCCCGGTCCCGCCTGCTACGGCCGGGGGGGCGACAAGCCCACGGTTTCGGACGCCAACGTGGTGCTGGGCCGCCTGCCTGCCCGTCTTGCCGACGGTTTCCGCATCGACGCCGATCTGGCGCGCGAGGCCGTCCGGCAGATCGCGGCGCCGCTGGATCTGCCGCTGGAAAAGGCCGCGCACGGGATCGTCAGCATCGCCGCCTCGAACATGGCGCGGGCGATCCGGGCGGTGTCCATCGAAAAGGGGCAGGACCCGCGCGATTTCACGCTGATGTGCTTTGGCGGCGCGGGGGGGCTGCATGCGGCGGACGTGGCCGACATCCTGGCGATGCGCCGCATCCTGATTCCGCGCGCGCCGGGCATCCTGTGCGCCGAGGGGCTGATCGTCGCCGATTTGCAGGAGAACTATGTCACGACCTGCCGCAGCCCGCTGAACGGCGATCTGACGGTGATCGAGGAGGCCCTTGGACGGCTGAGCGAACAGGCCGAGGAATGGCTGTCCGCACCGGGCGAGGACGACGCCTTCATCACCAGCCGCAACCAGACCGTGATCCTGGACCTGCGCTATATCGGCCAGAACTACGAACTGCCGGTCGAGATCGGCACGGGCCGCCATGCCCCCGCCTTGCCCGCCGTGCAGGATCTGAAACAGGCGTTCTTTCGCCAGCACGAGGCTGCCTATGGCCACCACGATCCCGATGCCGGGGTCGAGGTCGTCAACCTTCGCATCCGCGCCACGATGGAACTTGCCAAGCAGGCCGTCGATACCGCCCGTCCCACGGGCGAGGCGCAGCCCGCCGCGACCGAACGGATCTGGTTCGAGCGGACCGGCTTTGTCCCCACCCCCGTCTATGGCCGCGAGGGGCTGGCCGAGGGCAGCCATATCATCGGCCCGGCCCTGATCACGCAATTCGACACCACGACGCTGGTGCCGCCCGGCTGGACGCTGCGCATCGACGCCGCGATGAACATGATTATGGAGCGCAACGATGACTGAAGCCGTCACGCTGGACCCGATCACCACCGAAATAAGCTGGAACAGCCTGCGCTCGATCGCCGACGAATGCTTTCTGACGCTGATGCGCAGCGCGTTTTCCACCAATATCAAGGAACGCCATGACCATTCGACCGCCATCGCCGACCGCAATGGCAGGCTGATCGTGCAGGCCGAAAATGCGCTGCCGATCCATCTGGCGTCGATGTCGGGGCTGATCGGGTTGATCCTGGACCAATACTCCGACAGCCTCGCGCCGGGCGACATCTTCATCGCCAACGATCCGCATGTGGCGGGCGGCTCGCACCTGCCCGACATCAACATGGCGATGCCGGTCTTCGATGGCGAGCGGCTGCTGGGCTTTGTCGCCAATATCGTCCACCACGCCGATGTGGGCGGGGCCTCGGTCGGGTCGATGTCGGGCGGCCTGAACGAGATCTACAAGGAAGGTTTGCGCATCCCCATCCTGCGCCTGTTCCGCCAGGGCCAGGTCTGCAACGACATCATGCGGCTGCTGCTGCTGAACATGCGCCTGCCCGACGAGAGGCTGGGCGACCTGAACGCGCAGATCGCCGCCGTCAAGATCGGCGTGAAGCGGCTGGGCGAGATGGTCGCCCGTCACGGCGCGGATCATCTGGTGGTCCTGTGCGACGAGATCGTCAGCCGCACCAACCTGCGCATGCGCAATGCCATCGCGCGCATTCCCGACGGCGATTATGGCTTTGCCGACGTGATGGACGACGACGGGCTGGGAACCGAGGACGTGCGCATCGCCCTGACCATCCGCAAGACCGGCGAAAAGATCGTCTTCGATTTCACCGGGACCTCGGCCCAGGTGCCGGGCAATTTCAACATGACGCTGAACACCACGAAATCGGCGGTCTGCTATGCGCTCAAGGCGCTGCTGGACCCCGAAGTGCCCAACAACCAGGGCATTTTCGATGCCATCGAGATCGTGGCCGAGCCGGGCAGCTTCGTGAATTGCGCCCATCCGGCGGGGGTGGCGATGCGCGCCAATTCCTGCCAGCGCGTGGTTGACGTGGTGCTGGGCGCCTTTGCCGACGCGCTGCCCGACCGTGTCGTGGGGGCGGCGAACGGCGCCAACACCAGCGCCGTTTTCGCGGGCACCGATCCGCAGACGGGCAATTCCTACGTCTACCTGGAAACGCTGGGCGGCGGCATGGGCGCGCGGGCGGCCAAGGACGGCAAGGACGGGGTGCAGGTCCATATCACCAACACCGCCAACCTTCCGGTCGAGGCGATCGAACTGGAATATCCCCTGCGGGTCGAGGAATATTCGCTGATCCCCGATTCCGGCGGGGCAGGCAGGTATCGCGGCGGCATGGGTATCCGCCGCGCGATCCGCCCGATCGGCCATCTGTGCGAATTCAACGGCGTGGGCGAACGCTTCCGTCACCAGCCCTGGGGCGTCTTTGGCGGCAAGCCGGGCGCGACGGGCGAATTCTACCTGCGCAATGTCGACGGTACATCGCGGGACCTGCCCTCGAAGGTCACGGGCGTCTTCGTGCCCGAAGAAACCGTGGTCGTCATCGAAACCCCCGGCGCCGGGGGCTACGGCGACCCGGCCGAGCGCGCCCCCGAGGCCATCGCCGGGGATCTGGCGTCCGGCAAGTTCACCCAAGGCTTCATCGACCGGCACTATCGCCCGGCCGGTGGCGCCCAAGAATAACAACCATCCCTGTCAACACATCAACAGAGAGGAAAAATCATGCAAAACAAAGTCCTGAGCGCGGCATTTTCCCTGATGGCCATGTCGGGCGCGGCCCTTGCGCAAAGCCATTCATGGGATCTTGCCAACGAATACGGCGAGACGACCATCATGGGCGAGGCCGACAAGATCTTTATCGAGGCGGTGCATGAGGCATCGGGCGGCGATATCCGCATCACCGGCCATTACGGCGGTGCCATCGGCTACAAGTCGGTCGATCAGTTCGATGCGGTCGGCGTCGGCGCGCTGGACATGGCCGATACCGTCACGACCTCGCTTTCGGGGATCGAGCCGCTGTTCCTGCTGTCGTCCTTGCCCTTCATCGCCAACACGAACGCCGATGCCCGGCTGCTTTGGGAGGTCGCGCGCCCGCATTACGAAGAGGTGTTCGAAAAGCACAACCAGGTGCTGCTCTGGGCGACGCCCTGGCCGCCGTCGGGGATCTGGGCGCAAAAGCCCATCGCTTCGGCCGAGGATATGAAGGACCTGCGCATCCGCGGCTGGGACGCCAGCGGCGTGCGCACCCTGTCCAATGCCGGGTCCACCGCGATCCAGATCAGCTGGGCGGATACCGTCCCGCAACTTGCGGCAGGCAGCATCAACTCGGTCCTGACCTCGGCCGACGGGGGCGTCAGTTCCAAGTTCTGGGAGTTTCTCGACCATTTCACGGCGGTCAACTACTCGATGGCCCTGAACATGACCCATATGAACAAGGACATCTACGACAGCCTGTCGCCCGAAGAACAGGCGATCCTGCACGAGGCCGCCGAAAAGGCCAGCGAAGCCGCATGGCAGGACCTCGAGGACCGTGTGGCCGAGAATTTCGAGGAAATGCGGGCCAATGGCGTGACCATCACCACCGACATTCCCGCCGATGTGCTGGACTTCCTGAGCGAGGCGGGCCAGCCGGTCTATGAGGAATGGCTGAACGCCGTCGGTCCGGTCGGCCAGCAGATCCTTGACGAATACGCCGAAAAGCGCGGTTCGTAACCCTGCCGGGGCGCGCGGAAGGCCGCGCGCCCTTCACTCATATTTCTGAGGGCGCAAACATGCTTTCTCATGCGGTTATTCGCGTGTCCGGGATCTGTTCGGCTGCCGGGATGGCGGTCTCGGCCATCCTGCTGGTCTATATGGTGGTCCACATCATCCTTGAAATCATCCTGCGAAACTTCTTCGGCGGTTCGACCAATTCGATGGGCGAATATGTCGGCTACGCGACGGGTGCGATGGCCTTTCTGGCGTTGGGCCACACCTTCCTGAGCCGCAAGCACGTCCGGGTCAGCCTGTTGCGCCGCTTTCTGCGCGGCAAGGGCGCCATCGCGGTGGAACTGTTCTGCATCGCGGCGACCTTTGCGATGTTCGCCTTTCTCGCGCGATATATCTGGATGATCCTGGTGCGCGACTATACGCGCGGCTCGGTCAGTCCGACGCTGACGGCCACGCCGACCTGGTATATCGCCGCCGCGCTTTTCGCGGGGCTGGTGATCTTCCTGATCCAGCTTGCCGCATCGGCGCTGGACACCGTCGTCAACGGCGTTCCCGAAGAACAGATCGAGGCAGAGTAAAACATGGAATCCATGATCGTCGCATTCGGTGTCCTTGGCCTGGTCATCTTTTTCCTGGGGATGGGGGTCTGGGTCTTTTCCGGCCTGCTGCTGGTCAGCACAGTCGGCCTTGCCCTGTTCATCGACATGCCCTTTCACCGTATCGGCACCATCCTTGCGCCGCTGGTGATCCGCAGTTCGACCGCGTGGGAGCTGTCGGCAATTCCCATGTTCATCTGGATGGGCGAGATCATCCTGCGAACGGATGTCTCGACCCGCCTGTTCCGCGGCCTGTCGCCGCTGACCTATTACCTGCCGGGGCGGATGCTGCACACCAATATCTTCGGCTCGGCGGTTTTCGCGGCGATCTGCGGTTCCAGCGCGGCCACCACCGTCACCGTCGGCAAGATCACCATCCCCGAGTTGAAGAAGCGCGGCTATTCCAATTCGCTGTCCTATGGCTCGCTTGCCGGGGCGGGCAGCCTGGGGTTGCTGATCCCGCCCTCGATCATGATGATCGTCTACGGCGTTCTGGCCGAGGTCTCGATCTCGCGCCTGTTCGCGGCGGGCATGATACCGGGCCTGATGATCGCGGGCATCTATTCGCTTTACGTCATCGTCTACAGCCTGCTGCGGCCCGAGGTGGCCCCTGCCGACACCAATGCGCCCAGCCTGGGGCAGATGCTGACGGGCGTGGCCAACCTGATTCCCATCGCGATCCTGATCGGGATCGTGCTTGGCGCGATCTATTCGGGCCTGGCCACGCCGTCGGAAACCGCCGCGATCGGGGTTGCCGCGACTCTGGTCTATGCCGCCTGCACCTGGCAACTGTCGTGGAACACGTTCATCGCCAGCCTGACGGCGGCGGTCCATACCAGTTGCATGATTTCCGCGATCATGATCGGCGCGGCCTTCCTGTCCACGGCGATGGGCTTCATGCATGTGCCCCACAATATCGCGACCGTCATCAACGGGCTGGACCTGTCGCCCTACCAACTGATCTTCATCCTGGTGCTGTTCTACCTGCTTCTGGGCATGTTCCTGGAAGGCATCTCGATGATGGTGATGAGCCTGCCGATCACGCTGCCGCTGATCATGGCCGCCGGGTTTGACCCCATCTGGTTCGGCATCTTCCTGATCCTGATGGCCGAACTGGCACAGATCACCCCGCCGGTGGGCTTCAACCTGTTCATCCTGCAAGACCTGACCAAGGCGTCGATCACCCGCATCATCATGGCCTGCGTGCCCTTCTTCCTGCTGATGTGCCTTGGCGTCGCGCTGATCACCGTGTTCCCGCAGATCGTCCTGTGGCTGCCCGACTACCTTTTCCAGCGATGAGGGAGGCTGACGTGAAACGACTGGCTGACAAGGTTTGCGTGGTGACCGGCGCCGCCTCGGGGATCGGGCGGGAAACCGCGCTGGCCTTCCTGCGCGAGGGGGCCGCGGTCCACGCGCTTGACCGTGACGCGCAGGGGCTGGCGCTGCTGGCCGAGCAGCATCCGCAACTGCATGTCGCGGATATCGACGTCACCGATGCGGATGGGGTCGGGCGGTTCCATGCCGGGCTGGACCGGCTGGACGTGCAGTTCAACTGCGCGGGCATGGTGGCCGTGGGCCGGCTGGGCGATTGCACGGCCCAGGACTGGCAACGGTCGCTGAGCCTCAACGTGACCTCGATCTATCTGATGATGCGCGCGGCGGTGGGGCTGATGCTGCCGCGCAAAAGCGGCAGCATCATCAACATCGCCTCGGTGATCTCGTCCATAGGCGCCGCGCCCGACCGCTTCGCCTATGGCGCGACCAAGGCGGCGGTGATCGGCATGACGAAATCGGTCGCGCTGGATTATGCGCCCGCCAATATCCGCTGCAATGCGATCTGCCCTTCGGCGGTGGAGACGCCCTCGATGACCGCGCGGATCGAGGCCATGCCCGACAGCGCCGCCGCCCGGCAGGGCTTCAACGCCCGTCAGCCGCTTGGCCGCATGGGCACCCCGGCCGAGATCGCCGAACTGGCGGTCTATCTTGCCTCGGACCTGTCGGGCTTCATGACCGGCAGCGCCCTGACCATCGACGGAGGAGCAAAGCTGTGACCGATCAACCCCTGCGCGCGGCAATCGTGGGCCTTGGCCGCTGGGGCCGCAACCTTGCCCTGGCCAATGCCGCCAACCCCGATTCCGCCCTGCGCTTTACCCATGCGGCCACCGGGACGCCTGAAAAGGCGCAGGAGTTCTGCGACGAACAGGGGTTGCACCTACTGCCGGACCTGGATGCGGTGCTGGCCAGCGACCGGGTCGATGCCGTCGTCCTGGCCACCCCGCACAGCCAGCACGGCGCGCAGATCTGCCGGGCGGCGCAGGCGGGCAAGCATGTATTCGTGGAAAAGCCGCTGACCCTGGACCTGGCCGAGGCCGAGGCGGCCATCGCCGCCACCCAAGCCGCCGGGGTCAGGCTGTGCGTGGGCTTCAACCGCCGCTTCCTGCCTGCATATCAACAGCTTGGCGAGGGTCTGGCCAAGGGCGCGCTGGGCCGCCCCTTGCATGTCGAAGGCGCGTTTTCCGGCAGCTTCGGCTATCAATATACCGACCGGATGTGGCGCGGCAGCAGCCGGGAAAACCCGGCGGGCGGCATGGCGGCGATGGGCATTCACATCCTGGACGCGATGATCGCCCTGCTTGGCCCGGTGCGGCGCGTGTCGGCGATCAGCCGCCGCATCGCCGTGCCCGCGCAGATCGACGACGTGACCAATGTCATGCTGGACTTCCAATCCGGCGCGACGGGCAGCCTGTCGTCGCTGATGTCCACCGGCAGCTTCTGGCGGCTGCATGTTTTCGGCTCGGCGGGCTGGGCCCAGATGCCGGACCAGGACACGCTGGTCACCTCGGACCTGGAGGGCGCGCAGGAGCGGCGCAGCTTTGACCCCTGCGACAGCCTTGCGCGCGAACTCGACGCCTTTGCCCGCCATGTCCTGACCGGCCAGCCCTATCCGGTGACGCATGATCAGGCCCTGAACGGCGTGGCGGCGATGCAGGCGATCGCGCTTTCCGCCGTGCGTGATGCAGAGTGGACGCAGGTCGGATCAACCGCTACATCCTTGGGATAGCTCACGGTCTCGGGATGAACATGAACAAAGTCGCGGATGAAAGAGACGGGCAGAAGGTCGCCAGAAAGATCCGCGAGGCCATTTTGCGGCTGGAACTGCGGCCCGGCCTGACCCTGGACGAGGCCGACCTGGCCGAACAGATGAGCGTATCCCGCACACCGGTGCGCGAGGCGATCATCCAGCTTATTTCCGACGGGCTGGTGCAGCGGCACGGCCGCAAGGCCATCGTCGCCACGATGGATTTCGACGAGGTGCCCAAGCTTTACGATGCGCTGCTGGTCTCCAGCCGGTTGATCCATCGCCTGGCGGCCGAACATCGCAGCGACGACGATCTTGCCGCGATCCACAAGACCATGCTGGCGTTCGAGCGCAGCAAGGACGTCTCGAACGGGGTCGAGCGTTCCGAGGCCAACCTGCAATTCCACCTGGCGATCTCGCGCGCCGCGCATAATCGCTATTTTTCAACATTCTACGACAATGCGCTGCTGGGGACCATTCGCCTTGCGCGCGCCTGTTTCGCCCAGACCAGCACCGTCGAATACCTGAACCCGACCACGAAAGAGGAACTGGCCGCCCATCTGGCCGAAACCGAACGCCAGCACCGCGCCTTGCATGCCGCGATCAAGGCGGGCGATGTCGAACTGGCCGACAAGCTGGCGGTCGATCATTACGTCCTGACCCGCAACCGCGTCGAGAAGGTCCTGTTCCGGGTCGATCCCGCAGTGGAAAGCCTGGACCTGTCGAAAAAACCGTCCTAGGCCGGATCGGCATTCAGGATTCCGTTGGGGCGGTTCAGGCGATTCATGGAACACCGTGTCGTTGACCACGGAGTTCTGCATCTTGGCGAAACGCCACGATCTGAGCGATGCTCAATGATTGAGGATTTCCGCCCTGCTGCCGGGCAAGGCTGGCGATCCGGGGCGGACGGGACCGGATAACAGGCTGTTCGTGGACGGCTGCCTGTGGGTTTTGCGTTCGGGGGCGCATCGGCGCGACTTGCCGGCGCGCTATGGGAAATGGGAAACCGTTCACCGCCGTTTCAGCCGCCGGTAGCCATGCCGGGGCTTGGGGTCGGTGTTCGAGACGTTGACCGAGGGCCGCGACAACTGATGAATCGACAGGACGATTGACCGGGCGCACCAGCAGCGGGCCAGCGAAAAAGGGGCACGCGATCAGCCGCCGGGGCGTTCCCGAGGCGGGTTCAGCGCCAAGGTCCATATGCTGGCCGATGCCTTGCGATGACCGCTGCACTTCCTTCCCGGGCCAGGCGGGCGACATCATTCAGGGCGGGCCGTTCTGGCCGCCAAAGCTTATGACAGCAATGCGCTGCGGGAGATAATCGCCAGGATGGGCGCCGAGGCTGTCATCCCATCAAGCCGCAGCCGCAAGGTCATCATCCCTCATGACTCTGCGACCTGCCGCCAGCGAAACCGCATCGAACATTTCGGATGCTTCGCCACCCGCTACGACCGAAGGACCATTCATTTCACAGGCTTCATCGCCGCAGCAATGATCTGCTTGAGGTGAATATCGACCCGGCCGCCCGGCCAGTTTTGCAGCGGTTATTCGGCTGGCTGCGTATTCTGCCGGTGACGCGGGGCGCTTTTCCTGACATGGTTGATCAGGTGAATTTGGGGATTGATGGCGATGGCTGCCTTTCCGCTTTGTGTCGCCCGTGTCTACGATCCGCCCGAAGCCTGGGTCGGTGCCAGGCTTCTGGTGGACAGGCTGTGGCCGCGCGGTGTGGCGAAAGCCAGGCTGCGGCTGGACGATTGGCTGAAGGAGGTCGCGCCCTCGACCGGGCTGAGGCAATGGTTCCACGCGGATCCGGCCCGCTGGCCCCAATTTCGGCTGCGCTATCTGGATGAACTTGGGTCCAATCCCGCAGTCGAAACATGTCTGGGTTGGTGCCGCAAGGGGCCGGTGACGTTGCTGACGGCCAGCCGCGACCGCGATCACAATCACGCCGATATCCTGCACGACCACCTTGACGGCCTGCTGCGGAAATAGCCGCCGGGTGCGTCAGGCATTCGCCGCGGCGCCCAATAGCAGATGGCCGAAATCGCCCTTTCGCGCCAGGATATCGGCCAGCGTATATCCATCAAGAACCGCCATGAAGGCTTGCAAGGCCTCGTCCAGCGCCGAGGACAGCCCGCAGGCCGGGGCGATGACGCAACTGCCGCATCCGACCAGATCGAAGTCGTTTTCGGTGTGACGCATCAACGCCCCCACCCGGATCTGCTCGGGGGGGCGCGCCAGCCGAATGCCGCCGTTTCGTCCACGGGTGCTGGTCAGGTAGCCCGCATTCACCAGGTCGTTGACCACCTTCATCAGATGGTTCTGCGATATCCCGTAAGCCTTTGATATTTCATTGATGGGATGCGACGAATCGGGCTGCCGCCCAAGATAAAGCAGCACCCGCATCGCATAGTCGGTATATCGGGTCAGCCGCACGGGGACTCCTGAAAAAATGATGCGTCAGGATTGCATGAATTTCGCCTCCGGTATAGATGCATCATAAATACATGTTTTGACCAAAGCCATCGCCATCGGAGATTTTCATGACCCGCAGCATCAGCCCCCGGACCGTCGAACTGGTCAAGGCTACCGTGCCCGCGCTTGAGGCGCACGGCCTTGACATCGTGCATGAGATGTATGCGCGCTTGTTTCAGAACCCCGATATCCGCGCCCTTTTCAACCAATCCAACCAGGGTCCCAGTGATGCGCAACCGCGCGCGCTGACCGGGGCGATCCTGGCCTATGCCAGCAATATCGAGAATATCGCGGCCCTCGCCCCTGCGGTCGAACGGATCGCGCAAAAGCACGTCGGCCTTCAGATCCTGCCCGAACATTACCCCCATGTCGCCGATGCGCTGCTGGGCGCGATCAGCCATGTGCTGGGCGATTCCGCGACCGAGGAGGTTCTGGCGGCATGGGGCGAAGCTTATTGGTTTCTGGCCGATATCCTGATCGCGCGTGAAAAAAGGATCTATGACCAGCAGGCATCGGCAGAAGGCGGTTGGAGCGGCTGGCGCGACTTCCGTATCGTCGAGGTAATCCCTGAAAGCAGCGTGATCCGTTCGTTCATCCTGCACCCCGTCGATGGGGGTCCCGTGATGGCGCATAAGGCGGGGCAGTATCTGACCTTCTGGTTCGAGATCCCCGGCCATCCGCCGGTCAAGCGGAATTACTCGATCTCTTCGGCGGTTGACGGAAAGGGTTATCGCATCTCGGTGAAGCGCGAACCGATGGGGTTGGCCTCGGGCTGGTTGCATGAACAGCCGGCCGGCACGGTGCTGAAGGTCGCCGCCCCCGCGGGTGAGTTCGTGCTGGCCGATCAGCCGCAACGCCCGGTGGTTCTGCTGTCTGGAGGGGTGGGCCTGACGCCGATGGTTGCCATGCTTGAAACGCTGGTCGCGCAGAATGCGCAGGTGCCGGTGCATTACATCCACGGCACCCACGACCGCAACACCCATGCGATGCGCGATCATGTCCGCGGCCTGGCGGCAGGGCGCGACGACATCCGCATCACCGATTTTCATCAGACCCCGCTGCCGGGTGAGGCCGCAGGCCGGGACTACGACATGGAAGGGCTGATCACCGAGGAGTGGCTGCTGGAAAACACGCCATCGGCGCAGGCCGATTACTATATCTGCGGCCCTCGTCCCTTCCTGCGCGCGGCGGTTCTTGCGCTGTCGCTTGCGGGGGTGGCCTCTGACCGCATCCATTATGAATTCTTTGGCCCGGCGGACGAGTTGCTGGCGGCATAGGATCATCAGCGGCGATCTTGCGCTTGCGTGGATCACCCTTGCCGTCGCTTGCAGGCGGGATCGGCGCGGCATCGGCTAGAAGATCCGGCCTGCAAGGGGGACATCCTTGTTCGCGCCGCCGGGTGGGATTGTTGCGCGCGTCTTGCTGCCCGGCTCGTTTGCCCCGTCGAACAGGCCATGCGCGGTCTTGTCCCAGTAAAAGGGTTTGGCCACCACCTCGTATATCGCCTTCCACCCGGCCAGGCACCCCAGGGGGAAATACAGGTGCATGGTCGGCACCCAGGGGATCAGATGGCGGTGCGCAGTTCCGCGAACGGCCCAGATACCGATTGCGACGCTTAGCAGTTCCGAGGCGATGAACAGGGCGAACAATGCGGGGATGGCGCCGCCGTTCCAAAGCGTTCGCAATCCTTCGCCCAATGGGTGGGGCAGGCCGAATGCCAATAGCCAGAAGCTCCACAGCACCGGCGCAAGAAGGTATAGCGATATCGCGCCCAGGAACTGGACCTGGAAACCGATGAAGCGCCGGGTGCCAAGATCGCGCAACAGTTTCAGAGGGTTGCGCATGTGGACGGCCCATGTCAGCGCATAACCCTTGAGCCACCGAGAGCGTTGCTTGACCCAGGGCAGGGCGCGGCAATTCGCCTCTTCATGGGTGACGGTATCGATCATTTCGGTCCGCCAACCGCGCCTTGCAAGACGGACGCCAAGATCGGCGTCCTCGGTCACGTTCCAGGCGTCCCAGCAGCCGACGCTTTCCAGCGCGTGGCGGCGAAAGAACAGCGTGGTGCCACCCAGCGGAACGACCAGGCCCAGGCTGGCGACGCCGCGCAGGTTCGCCCTGAACCATGATGCGTATTCGATGGTAAAGCAGCGCGCCAGCCAGTTCGTGCGCGGATTGTAGTAGTCCAGCACGCCCTGAACACAGGCGACATCGGGGGCGGCGAAGTGGAAATGACGCGCAACCTTGTGCAACTGGTCCGGTTCGGGCCGGTCCTCGGCATCCCAGACCCCGACGATCCCACCGCGGCAGAAGTTCAGCGCATAGTTCAGCGCCCGCGGCTTGGTCTTGATCGGGCCATCGGGCACCTTCACCACCCGCATCCAGCGGGGCAGGGCGGTGGTTTCCAGCGCCTTGCAGGTGATGCCGTCGGATTCCTCGACGACCAGGATCAGGTCGGTCAACTCGCGCGGATAGGTCAGGCGGGACAGCCGCGCGATCAGCCGGTTGGCGATATCCGATTCCGCGAAAAGCGGCACCATGACCGAGATGACGGGCAGGGGGTCCTTCATCTGGGGCGCTGCGATGCGCAGGGCGGCGAGATCGGCCTTGCGGGCCGCCTGCCTTCTGCCTTCGCGCAGGGTCGCCAGGAAGGCGGCCAGTTTCAGCCCCGTCGCTGCAAGCAATGCCAGGATTGTCCAGAGCGTCAGCAGGGCCAGCATCGTGATCGGAGCCAGCAGCGCCGAAGCTGCAAGGACCGCCAGCAGCCCGGCAGCCAGCCACGGCCTGGCGCTGCGGCAGCTTTCCTGCGCCGCCACGCGGGTTTCGGCCCGCCGGATCAGCGAAATCCGCCGCGAGGCCAGGATCGCATCGCGCATCGCGGTTTCCGAACAGAGCAACATGCGATGTTCGCGCCACCCCTCGGGCAGCGAATCGCGGTGGCGGGCGAATTCCTCGGGCCGCGAGGTCACGATATAGGTGACGCCGCAAACCTGCCGCCAGGGCACGATGCCCGCCGAAAGGCAGAATTCCGCGCCCAACTGGTCGATCAGCCGCGGATCGGGGGGCAGGGCGGCAAGGTCGATCACGCTTGTCCGCCATTGCCGCGAAAGCGCCTGTATCAGCGCCTGTGGGGTGACCCAACCCCGGCTGAGCAGGATTTCCCCCAAGGGCACGTCCTGGCGCTGGCGTATCATCACCGCGCGCAACAGGTTTCGCGGCTCGACAGCCCCGTCTTCCAGCAGAAGCTGGCCAAGCGGGCGGCGGTCGCGCTTGTCGATGATCTGCGTCCGGTCCAGCGCCACGATGGGCGAATCGGAATTGGCAGGCCGAATTTCGGGCTTGCGGGACAGGGCGGTTATGGCGGCCATGTGCGAAATCCGTAACAGGGTTTCGCCATTCATGGCACGCCGGATGTTAAAAACGGGTTAACCCACCCGAGGTTTTCGCATCCGTTTTCAGGTGCGCCGCGCCCTTATATCGGTTGCGAAACGCTGGAACAGGTGGTGGCTGTCCTGCGGGCCGGGGCTGGCCTCGGGGTGGTATTGCACGGAAAAGACGGGGCGATCCTTGATCTGCAAGCCGCAGTTCGATCCGTCGAAAAGGCTGACATGGGTTTCGACGACGCCCTCGGGCAGGGTCTGGCTGTCGACCGCAAAACCGTGGTTCATCGAGGTGATCTCGACCTTGCCGGTGGCGATGTCGCGGACAGGGTGATTCGCGCCGTGATGGCCGTGGCTCATCTTGACGGTCCGGGCGCCAAGGGCCAGCGCAAGTATCTGGTGGCCAAGGCAAATCCCGAAGATCGGCAGATCCTTTTCCAGCAGCGCCCGGATCGTGGGCACGGCATATTCGCCGGTGGCGGCGGGATCGCCGGGACCGTTGGACAGGAACACGCCTTCGGGGTCGCGGGCCAGGATCTCCTCGGCGGTGGCGGTGGCGGGCAGAACCGTCACCTCGGCGCCGGTCGCGGCAAGCGAACGCAGGATGTTGCGCTTGGCGCCGAAGTCCACCGCGACGATGCGATAGGGGCGGTCGCTTTCGGGGCGGGTAAATTCGCCCGGCCAGACCCAGGTGCCTTCGTTCCAGGTATAGCTTTGGGCGCAGGTCACTTCCTTGGCGAGATCGAGACCGACCAGCCCCGTCCAGCCACGGGCGCGGGCGACCAGCGCCTCGATGTCGAATTCGCCATCGGGATCGTGGGCCAGCACGACATGGGGCGCGCCCTGCTGGCGAATCGCACGGGTCAGGCGGCGGGTATCGACGCCGCCGATGCCGATGCGGCCACGCTTTTCCATCCAGCCGATCAGGTCTGACGCGGCGCGCCAGTTCGACGGTTCGGACGGGTCCCATTTGACGACGATGCCGGGGGCGATGGGGTCCTCGGCCTCGTCATCCTGCGGGGTGACGCCGGTATTGCCGATATGGGGAAAGGTGAAGGTCACGACCTGCCCGGCATAGGACGGGTCGGTCATGATTTCCTGATAGCCGGTCATCGCGGTGTTGAAGACCAGTTCGGCCACCACCTCGCCGGTTGCGCCGAAGCCTCGTCCGTAAAAGATGGTTCCGTCAGCCAATGCAAGACAAGCGGTCGGTTTCTGAGGCATGATCGGATCTCCGGCTAAATCGACCGGAAACTAAGGTTCGGTGAGGCGAGCGTCAAGGCCGGAACTTTGCCAGATGATGCCGGGTTGACTCGGGCTGCCCGGCGACCATGACAGACAGTGCCGCCAAGCGTCGCGGCGCAGAAAGCGAAAGGGAATCCATGCAACTTCGTGAGCGCATTCAGGCAGATACGAAAGAGGCGATGAAGGCCAGGGACAGCGCGCGCCTGTCGGTCCTGCGCCTGATCTCGGCTGCGATCAAGGATCGCGAGATCGCCGCAAGGTCCGAAAACGCCGAACATGCCGGCCTGTCGGACGCCGACCTGATCGCGATTTTGTCGAAAATGGTCAAGCAGCGCCAGGAATCGACCCGCGCCTATGAAGAGGGTGGCCGGCTGGAACTGGCCCGGAAGGAAGAGGCCGAGATCGCCGTCATCCAGGGCTATCTGCCGCGGCAGTTGGACGAGGCCGAGATCCGGGCCGCCATCGACGAGGCCGTCGCCCGGCTGGGCGCGTCCTCGGTTCGCGATATGGGCCGGGTGATGGGGGAATTGCGCGGGCGTTACGCCGGCCAGATGGATTTCGGTGCGGTCGGGCCGATCATCAAGGAAAGGTTGATGGGATGAAAGCCACCAGCAAGGCACAGCAACGCGCGGCGGGTGCCGCGCTTTCGGCCAAGCGCGGGGAAACCAGGGTCAAGGACCTGCAAGGCGCCTCGCGCGAGATGTATGACACGATGAGCGAGGCCGAGTTGGAAGAGATGGCCTCGACCAGCCGCGAGGACCTGCCGGAACACAAGGGCGACTGAAGCCGCCCCGGCGCAGGCGGGGCCGTGCGCAGCGGCTCAGCGGACCGCCGCCATGCCGTCGCGCGGCCGGGCAAGCGCGCGGGACAGTTCGGCTTGCAGGGACCGGCGTTCCTCGGGCGACAGGAAGGCGCCAAGCTCGATCTCTCGCTGGCCGTCGGTCAGGGTCAGGTAGTCCTCGACCGGGCCATCGTGGCGTATCATCGGACGCACCCAATAGGGGTTGGTGCGCCAGGTCCGGTCCGGGTGGCCCGGATCGCGGCGCGTCACCACCAGCGATTCGCGGCTGAGGCGAAACACCTCATGCGTGCGGCCCGTGGCATAGCTTTTCTGGATCGCGAACCACAGCGCCCAGATCGCCGCCAGCGCGAAGGGCAGCAGCCCCCACATCGCGGTGGTTCCGGTCACGGCAAGCATCGGCAGGGCCAGCCCCCCGGCGGTCAGGCCGATCACCCAGACGAAACCCCGGCGCGGCAATGACCGATGCGGCCAGAGGTCCAGCCGGATGCTCTGGCCGGGCGGCGGGGTGTCTGGCGGATGGCTCCAACGATAGGGCATGATGCGCTGCTGCCGGTGGCGGTTGAACGAAAAACGGCCCCGGAGATTTCCGGGGCCGTCGTTTTTCATGTGCTGCCCCGCATCAGTGGGCGTGGCCGCGGTCCCAGTCCTCGCGCTTGGGAAGCTGCTCGAACGTGTGTTCGGGCGGGGGCGAGGGCAGGGTCCATTCCAGCGTGTCGGCATGTTCGTTCCAGTAGTTGTTCTGGGTCACGCGCTTGCCCGCGAACAGGGTGTAGAACACGATGCCGATGAACAGCAGGAACGAGGCGAAGGACAGGTAGGCGCCCAGCGAGCTGACATAGTTCCAATAGCTGTAATCCACCGGATAGTCGATGTAGCGGCGCGGCATGCCCTGGCGGCCCAGGAAGTGCTGCG
>NZ_CAMEFG010000061.1 GCF_945915435.1 uncultured Paracoccus sp.
CGAGATGGCGGCAATATCGTTGAAACCGGCCTCGTTCAGATGCGACAGGTCCAGCATGATGCGCAGCTTGCTGCATTCGCGCACCAGGTCCTTGCCCGCAGGCGTCAGCCCCGCGCCGGTATCGGGCGAGGACGGAAAGGCGAAGGGCACGCCATGCCCGTAGCGCGTCGGCCGCGACCAGACCGGCCCAAGCGAGCGCAGGCCCATCCGGTGCCACAGGTGCAGCATGTCGGGGTTGGCGATCGGCTCGGCCCCCTCGATATGCATGATCGCGGCGATGCGCCCGGCGTCGATGGCCTGGGCGATGTCGGCGGCGCTGTGGCAGATTTGCAGGGTTCCCGTGCGCTCCATCGCCAGCAGGCTGGCGGCCTGCGCCAGCGCGTGGGGCAGGGCGGCCTCGGCGGGGATTTCATCGGGCAGGGGGGTCAGGAAGGGCGGATTTTCCGCCTGCGCCAGCAATTCGGCTTCGTTCGGTGCGGGGGGCGAAGGGGTCCAGATCGCGAAGAACCCCCCGGCCATGCCGCCCGCCCTCAGCCGCGGCAGGTCGATGTGGCCGGTCCCGTCGCCCTTCAGCCAAAGATCGTCGCGGTCCGGTCCGGCGGCGACCATGCGTTGCAGAAAATCGTTATGGCCATCGAAGACGGGGATCATGCTGTCATCCTTTTCCTGATCAGGCCGGAAGATGGGCCTTTCCCGTGCGGGCTGCAATGGCGTTATGCGGATCGCGTCACGGCGTCAGCAGGCAGGCCCATTCGTCCCCGATCAGTCGGGTCAGCCCGTCGAGACCGGGCGGCACGTGGCCCGCCCTGTGATCGGAGAATTCCACGAAACGGAACCGCCCGGCCTGTGCCGACCCCTCGCAATGGGCACGGAACGGCCGATAATGAACGTCCCGGTGATGGGTGTCGCCGAGGTTCTGCACATAGGTCACGCGAGCCTCGGGTTTCATCGCGGCCAGGTCGTATCGCTTCAGGTCCGAGGCGCAGGGCACCCCCTTGCGCATGGCCAGGAAGCTGTCGACGGCGCCGCGATGTTCGAACTCAAGCGCGTCGGTTTGCGGGTTCACCGCGATGGCGTGGTCCAGGTGGCCGGTCAGCGCCGCGCCTATGGCGGCGAATCCCCCGCCCGAGCTGCCGAAGCCGACAATCCTGGCGTCCGGGTTGCGGGTGCGGATGGCGTGCAGAACGGGGCGCAGGATCGAGGGCAGCGCGTTCGGGCCATCCTTGCCAAGATACCAGCCAAGGACGATGGGGTTTTTGCCAAGCGTGACCGGATCCGCGATGCAAAAGACCGGATGCCGGAACCTCTTTGCCCAGGACCAACGCTGAAAGACGGCCCGCTCGGCCCGCATCTTGTCGGCGGTCAGCGCGCCGTTGAAGAAGATCAGAACCTTCGACCAGTCGGGCGCGTCGTGGAAATAGACGTGACCGCAGGCGCCTTCCGGGGCGCGGAGCAGGTCCGGGATGGTGGGGAATTCGTTGAACGCCAGCGGGCGCCATCGGGTCAGGCGGTGTGTCCAGTGGATCGCCCCCCCCCCCAGTTTCGATGCCGATGCGGATGCGATCCGCCGCCAGGAAATCGAACCTGTATCCGTGCGGGCGATCGAGGTGGCTGGTGAAGCCCCTGCCTTCAAGAAAGGCGGTCACATCGGGCCGTGCCAGGGTCGGGGCAATCAGGAAGGTGGTGCCGTCACGCTCGACCGCGATCCGCAGATCGCGATGGGCGGGCGACCAGGCCCACCCGGCGATGGTCAGCGTTTCACCGCCGATGTCCTGATCGGGTTTGGGGCGGTCCAGGTGATGCAGAACATCCGGCGCGCGGCCGGTCGTGTCGATTTTCAGTTTCATAAGATCAATTGCCCTGAACTTGCCGCCTTGGCCGCTTATGCGCAAGGCAGCGCCTTTTCGCAATCCATCGGGATCGCGTGACGGGGTTCAGGTGAGGGCCGAGGCGCCCTCGGTCGCGGGGCCTGCATTGCGGCGGAATGCGGCGAACAGCTCGCGCCCCATGCCATGCGCGCTTGCGCCGGGGTCGTGGACGGCGGGGCTGCGCTGGTCGAAATCGGGCGCGAGGCAGTCCAGCCTGCCCGTCACCGCATCAAGCCGCAGCATGTCGCCGTCGCGCAGCCGGGCGATGGGTCCGCCGTCCGCCCCCTCGGGCGAGACGTGGATGGCGGCGGGAACCTTGCCCGATGCCCCCGACATCCGCCCGTCCGTGACCAGCGCAACGCGCAGCCCGCGATCTTGCAGCACCGCAAGGATGGGGGTCAGGGAATGCAGCTCGGGCATGCCGTTGGCGCGCGGACCCTGGAAGCGGACGGCGACGATGGTGTCCTGCGTGAACTCGCCGCGCTTGAAGGCCGCCTTGACCTCTTCCTGGTCGGAAAAGACGCGCACGGGGGCCTCGATCACATGCCGCTCGGGCGCGACGGCCGAGACCTTGATGACGGCGCGCCCCAGGTTGCCCGAAAGCTGCCGCAGCCCGCCGGTCGGGGCGAAAGGATCGGCGGCGGGGCGCAGGATCTTGTCGTTCAGCGTCTGCCGGGCGCCCGGCACCCAGTCCAGCCGGCCTTGCGTCAGGCGCGGCTCGGCGGTGTAAAGGTCCAGCCCCTCGCCCATGATCGTGCGCACATCGGGGTGCAGCAGCCCGGCTTGCAGCAGTTCCGCGATCATGTAGCCAAGCCCGCCCGCCGCGTGGAAGTGGTTCACGTCGGCCAGCCCGTTGGGATAGACCCGCGCCATCAGCGGAACGACCTCGGACAGGTCGCTGAAGTCCTGCAAGTCCAGCACGATGCCCGCCGCGCGCGCCATTGCGGGCAGGTGGATGATCAGGTTGGTCGAGCCGCCCGTGGCCATCAACCCGACCATCCCGTTCACAAAGGCCTTTTCGTCCAGGATGCGCCCCACGGGCAGGTAGTCGTTGCCAAGCCGGGTGATGGCGGCGGCGCGGGTCACGGCGGCCTCGGTCAGCGCCTCGCGCAGCGGCGTGTTCGGGTTCACGAAGCTGGAGCCGGGCAGGTGCAGGCCCATGAACTCCATCAGCATCTGGTTGGTGTTGGCGGTGCCGTAGAAGGTGCATGTGCCCGGTGCGTGATAGCTGGCCATTTCGGCGGCCATCAGCGCCTCGCGCCCGACCTCGCCCGCGGCGAATTGCTGGCGGACCTTGGCCTTTTCGTCGTTGGGCAGGCCCGAGGGCATGGGACCCGAGGGCAAAAAGACCGCCGGGACATGGCCGAAGGTCGCCGCCGCGATGACCAGCCCCGGCACGATCTTGTCGCAGATCCCCAGGTAGAGCGCGGCGTCGAAGGTGTCATGCGACAGCGCCACCCCGGCGGCCATCGCGATTACGTCGCGCGAAAACAGCGACAGTTCCATCCCCGCGCGACCTTGCGTCACGCCGTCGCACATGGCGGGCACGCCGCCCGCGACCTGCGCGGTCGCCCCCGCCGCATGGGCGGCGCGGCGGATCGCCTGCGGATAGGTTTCATAGGGCTGATGGGCCGACAGCATGTCGTTATAGGCGGTCACGATTCCCAGGTTGGGCTTGCGGGTCGTCGCCAGATCGTCCTTGTCGGGCATCGCGGCATAGGCGTGGGCCTGGTTGCCGCAGGACAGATGCGCGCGGCGCGGGCCTTCCTCGGCGGCGCGGTCCAGCCGGGAAAGATAGGCGCTGCGGCTTTCCTGCGAACGGGCGCGGATGCGTTCGGTCACCTTGTCGATGGTTGCGTGCAGGGTCATGGCTGGCCTCCTCCGATTTCGTCGGATATAAGCCGTTAGCGTTAACGGCGCAAGCCGGGGCCTCTTGTAGGGGCGCGGCTGGCGTGGCAATCCTGCCGGGTCGATCTGGGGGCCGCATGAACACTGAACTTCCCGTAATCCGCCTGCGTCCGAAGGCCAATGCCCGCGCGATTCGCCACGGTTTTCCCTGGGTCTTCGCCGATGAGCTGGTCACGGACCGCCGCACCCGCGCCATCGCGCCCGGCAGCTTCGCCCGGTTGGAGGATGCCGAGCGTCGCCCGCTGGGACTGGTCACGGTCAACCCGAATTCGCGCATCATCGCGCGGATGATGGATACCGACCCCGAGGCTGCCATCACCCGCGACTGGCTGGCCGCAAGGCTGGGCCGCGCGCTGGCGCTGCGCGAACGGCTGTTCGATGCGCCCTTTTACCGGCTGGTCCATGCCGAGGCCGACGGGCTGCCCGGCACGATCATCGACCGTTTCGGCGATGCCGCCGTGATCCAGCCCAATGCCGCCTGGGCCGACCGGATGGTCGAGGACCTGGCCGGGGCGCTGCGCGATGTCGCCGGGGTCTCGACCGTGGTGCTGAACGGGCAGGGGCGTGCGCGCGGCCTGGAAGGGCTGGCCGAACGGACCGAGGTTCTGTCCGGCCATGCCGATGCCCCCATCGAGGTGCCGATGAACGGCGCGGCCTATCTGGCGGATCTGATGCAGGGGCAGAAGACGGGGCTGTTCTACGACCAGCGGCCCAACCACGCCTTCGCGCAGCGCCTGTCGAAGGGTGCGCGGGTGCTGGACGTGTTTTCCCATGTGGGCGGCTTCGGGCTGGCCGCGCTGGCGGGCGGGGCGGCCCATGCGACGGCGGTGGACGGATCGGCCGCCGCGTTGGAACTGGCGCGCGGCGGGGCCGGGCGCATGGGCGTCGCGGATCGTTTCCAGACCCGGCAGGGCGATGCCTTCGACGTGCTGGAGGAACTGGCGGCCGAGGGCGCGCGCTATGACGTGGTGATCTGCGACCCGCCTGCCTTCGCACCCTCGAAACAGGCGCTCGATGCGGGTTTGCGCGCCTATGAGCGGGTGGCGCGGCTGGCCGCGCCTCTGGTCGCGCCGGGGGGCTATCTGGGCTTGTGCTCGTGCAGCCATGCCGCCGACCTGACCGCTTTTCGCAATGCCAGCGCGCGCGGGATCGGGCGCGGCGGGCGGCGGATGCAGTTGCTCCATACCGGGCAGGCGGGGCCGGACCATCCGACGCTGCCGCAACTGGCCGAAAGCGGCTATCTCAAGGCGCTGTTCTTCCGGCTGGACGGATGAGGGCGCTGCTGGACGCCAATGTCCTGTTTCCCACCGTCCTGCGGGAAATCCTGGCCGAGACGGCGGCGGGCGGCGTGTTCACGCCGTTGTGGTCGCAGCGCATCCTGGATGAATGGGTCCATGCCGCGCAAAGGCTGGGACCGCTGCAATCCGACCGCGCCGGGGCCGAGGCCGCGCTGCTGCGCATCCGCTTTCCGGCGGCGATGGTGGCGGCGGAGGATGAGGCGGGCCTGGGTGTCCAGCTTCCCGACGCGGGCGATCTGCATGTGGTCCGCGCGGCGCTGGATGGCGGTGCCGAGGTCATCGTGACAATGAACCTGCGCGATTTTCCCCGCCGTGCGCTTGCGCCGCTTGGCTTGCGCGCGATTCACCCCGACGAATTTCTGATGAAGGCATTTTCCGCCCATTCGGCTATCATTGCCCAGGCGGTCGCCCATACGGTCGAACGCGCCCTTGCGGCGGGCGGGGACGAGACGGCAAGATCCCTGCTGCGCCGGGTCCGGTTGCCGCGGCTGGCCAAGGCGCTTGCCGCGATGGAAGGGCGGGGCTGAGATGTGGAGAAGCGACATGCGGCCCCTGCCGCGACAGGAGGAACAGATGGTTTCGCGCATCATTCCGGTCGAGGACTTCGACCTCGTGATCTTTGGCGTCACCGGCGATCTGGCCCGCCGCAAGATCCTGCCGGGGCTGTATCGCCGCTTCGTGGCCGGGCAGTTCCCGCCCGGCGCGGCGATCGTCGGCACGTCGCGCACCGCGCAGGACGACGGGGCGTTCCGGCAGGATGCGGCCAGCGCGATCCGCGATGCCCTTGGCCAGGGCGTGGACGAGGCGCGATTGGCCGAGTTCCTGGCCCATCTGCGCTATGTCGCGCTGGACGTGCGGGGTGAAACGGGCTGGGACGCGCTGGCCGCGCTGATCCGGCCGGGGGTGATCCATGCCTTCTACTTCTCGGTCGCGCCGGGGCTGTTCGGCGATATCGCCGAGCGGCTGGCAAAGAACGGCATCACCGACGGGCAAAGCCGGATCGTCGTCGAAAAGCCCTTTGGCCGCGACCTGGCCAGCGCGAGGGCGCTGAACCGGACGCTGGCGCGATATTTCGGCGAAAGCCAGATCTATCGGATCGACCATTACCTGGGCAAGGAAACCGTCCAGAACCTGATGGCGGTGCGTTTCGCGAACATGCTGTTCGAACCGCTATGGAACGCGCAATATGTCGATCACGTCCAGATCACCGTGGCCGAGACCGTCGGCGTCGGCGGGCGGGGGGAGTATTACGACCACTCGGGCGCGATCCGCGACATGGTGCAGAACCACATGATGCAGCTTTTATGCCTGATCGCGATGGAGCCGCCCTATCACTTCGATCCCGATGCCGTGCGGGACGAAAAGCTGAAGGTGATCCGGGCGCTGGAACCTGTGGCGCCGCGCGACATCGTCAGGGGGCAGTACCTGGCTGGACCGGACGGACATGGGTATTTGGATGATGCAGAAAACCCGGCGTCGCGCACCGAGAGCTTTGTCGCGCTGAAGGTGCGGGTGGCGAATTGGCGCTGGACCGGGACGCCCTTCTACCTGCGCACGGGCAAGCGGTTGCGGGCGCGCACCAGCGAGATCGTCGTGACCTTCAAGGAGCCGCCGCATTCGATCTTCGACGAGGCCGCGCCGCGCGCGAACCAGCTTGTCATCAAGCTGCAACCCAACGAAGGCATGCATCTGAACGTGATGATCAAGGAGCCGGGACCGGGCGGGATGCGGCTGGCGCAGGTGCCCCTGGACATGAGCTTTGCCGAGGCGCTTGGTCCCGACGGCACCGACATGCCCGACGCCTATGAGCGGCTGATCATGGATGTGATCCGGGGCAACCAGACCCTGTTCATGCGCGGGGACGAGGTCGAGGCCGCCTGGGCCTGGACCGATCCGATCATCGCCGCGTGGGAGGCTGGTCAAATCCGGCCCGAACCTTATGATCCGGGGTCCAGCGGGCCGGAGGAGGCGCTTCGGCTGCTGCATCGCGACAACCGCCGTTGGAGGGAGATCCGCGCATGAGCATGGAGTTCATCGAATACCCCGATCGCGAGATGCTGGGCCTGTCGCTGGCCAACAAGCTGACCGCGCAACTGGGCCAGCATCTGCGGGTCACCGACCGCGCCAGCCTCTGCGTGCCGGGCGGCAGCACGCCGGCGCCGGTTTTCGACGCCATGTCGGCCAGCGACATCGACTGGGACCGGGTTACGGTTTTCCTGGGCGACGAGCGTTGGGTGGATGGCGAGCATAAACGCTCGAACGGGCGGGTGCTGAGGCGGCGGCTGCTCAAGGACCGCGCCGCGGCGGCGGCCTGCATCGAGCTTTATACCGGCGACGACGATCCCGTCGATGCCGTCGAGGGGCTGGGCGCACGTATCCGCGAACATCTGCCGATCACGGTGCTTTTGCTGGGCATGGGCAACGACATGCATACGGCGAGCCTTTTCCCCGGCCTGCCCGAGACCGAGGCCGCGCTGGCCTCGGACGCGCCGCCGGTCATGGCGGTTCGCGGTGTGGGCGACGAGCCGCGCGTCACGCTGACCGTTCCGACCCTGAAACAGGCGATCCATACGCATCTGCTGATCATGGGTCCCGAAAAACGCGAGGCATTGGAGCGGGCGCAGGGCCTGCCGCCTCAGCAGGCGCCGATCCGGGCGTTTCTGAACGACATCACGGTCCATTGGGCGGAGTGATCCCGTGACAGCAGCCGATCCCGTCCTTTCCGAACTTCGCGAATACCGCGCCCGGCAGGGCGGCCTGCGGATCGAGGCGCTTTTCGCCGCCGATCCGGGGCGCGCGTCCGATTTCACGACCTCGGCCGACGGGGTGGTGCTGGACTGGTCCAAGACGCTGATCGATGCGCCCGCGCGCGATCTGCTGCTGCGTCTGGCCGAACCCGTCGCCGCGCGGCGGCAGGCGATGTTTTCCGGCCAGCGCATCAACGAGACCGAGGGCCGCGCCGTCCTGCATGTCGCCCTGCGCAACCTGGACCGTGATTTCACCGTGGACGGCGCCAGCGTCATGGGGCCGGTCCGCGAGACCCATGCCCGGATGCGCCGCTTTGCCGAGCATGTGCGCAGCGGCGGCATCAGGGGGCAGGGCGGTCCGATCACCGATGTGGTCAATATCGGCATCGGCGGCTCGGATCTGGGTCCGGCAATGGCGGCGCGGGCGCTGTCGCATTGGCATGACGGGCCGCGGGTTCATTTCGTCTCGAACGTGGACGGGGCGGATATCGCGGATGTGCTGAAGGGGCTGGACCCGGAAACGACGCTGGTGATCGTGGCGTCCAAGACCTTCACCACCATCGAGACGATGACCAATGCCGCCACCGCCCGCGACTGGATGGCCGCGCGGGTCGAGGTTCCGGCGGCGCAATTCGTCGCGCTGTCCTCGGCCCAGGACAAGACGGCGGAATGGGGGATCGCGGCGGATCGCGTCTTTGGTTTCGACGATTGGGTCGGCGGGCGCTATTCGGTCTGGGGACCGATCGGGCTGTCGCTGATGATCGCCATCGGGCCGGAAATGTTCGCGCGCTTTCTGGCGGGCGGGGCGGCGATGGACGACCATTTCCTGACCGCGCCCGATGCGCGGAACCTGCCGGTCCTGCTGGCCCTGGTCGGGATCTGGCATCATCAGGTCTGCGGTTACGCGACGCGCGCCGTCCTGCCCTATGACAACCGGCTGGCCCGGCTGCCCGCCTATCTGCAACAGCTCGAGATGGAATCGAACGGCAAGCGCGTGGCGATGGACGGCTCGGACCTGGCCCTGCCATCCGGTCCCGTGGTCTGGGGTGAGCCGGGGACCAATGGCCAGCATGCCTTTTACCAGTTGATCCATCAGGGCACCGCCGTCGTCCCGTGCGAATTCATCGTGGCCGCCAGGGGGGCCGAGCCGGGGCTGGACCATCACCACCTGTTGCTGGTCGCGAACTGCCTTGCCCAATCCGAGGCGCTGATGCGCGGCCGCAGCCTTGACGTGGCGCGGGCGATGATGCGCGACGCGGGCCTGACCGGCGCCGAGGCCGAGCGGCAGGCGCGTCACCGCGTCTTTCCGGGGAACCGGCCCTCAACCACGCTGCTGGTGGAGCAGTTGACGCCCTTTGCCCTTGGCCAGATCGTGGCGCTTTACGAACATCGTGTCTTTGTCGAGGGCGTCATTCTGGGCATCAACAGCTTCGACCAATGGGGGGTCGAGCTTGGCAAGGAACTGGCCTTGCAGGTCGCCCCCCTGCTGGAGGGGCGCGAGGCGGGGGGGCATGACCCCTCGACCCTGAACCTTGCGCGGGTGGTGCGGGAATTGCGCGGCTAGCGGGCGCGCATTCGCGAAGTTTTAGTTGGCGCGCATTCGCGAAGTTTAGTTGGCGCGCATTCGCGCGACGCGCCGGTCCATCACGCGCCTCCACAGCGGTGGGACGGTCGCGATGGCGGCCATGACCGGCAGCGCGTAGGGCAGCATCGGGCGCGGATCGCTCTTGCGGTTCAGGCGCAGGTCGGGAAAGGGCCGCATCGGATTGGCGTGGTGGTCCGAGTGGCGCGGCGCGTTCACCATCATCAGCGAGGACAGGAAATGCGGCGCGTCCCAACTGTGCCGGGGACCTGCGGGTTCGTATCCATTCCCGACCCTTTCGCGTAACAGACCGTAATGCTGGACATAATCGGACAGCAGAAGCTGCATCTGCGCGTAAAGGCACAGTCCCAGCCAGCAGGCCAGCCCGCGCGCGCCCAGCGTCAGGACGACCGCCAGCGCCACCCCCGCCCCGCCGCCGACCCATGCAAGGTAAGGATGACGCCAGCGCGGACGGCGCGCCATGCGGGCGTTTTCGGCGCGCAGCCCCTTGTGGAAGGAACCGATCCAGGCGCGGGGGAAGAAGCGCCAGAAGCCTTCGCCCAGCCTTGCGCTGTTGGGATCGGCGGACGTCGCGACATGGCGGTGATGGACCAGCCGGTGGGCCGAGGCGTGATGCCCGAACAGCAGGCTGACATAGACCGCCGCGCCAAGCCGGAACAGCAGGCGGGACGGGCGGTGGATCAACTCATGCGCATTCGCGTTCGAGACCTGCCCGAAGAACAGCCCCAATGCCAGGAACAGGGCCAGCCCCTGCGCCGCTCCAAGTCCGCCCGTGGCCAATGCGCGCAGGCCAAGGGCCATCAGCAGGAAATGCAGCAGGGCCAGCGCGATAGACAGGGCATTGGCCCCGCCCGGCGCGGATTGCCCATCGGGATCGGCGAAGGCGCGGGCGACGGCGCCGTCCACGGCCTGGCTGGCGCCGCCCATCCAGATCAGCGCGGCCCAGATCCAGCCGCCGCCCCATGTCGCGGCACCCAGCAGCAGACCCCCCGGCAGGCAGGCAAAGACCATGAAACCCGCCAATGGTGCGGGCCGCTTGAATGGGATATGCCGCCCAGGGATGCGCATATGTCCGTTTACCATGCCGGGCATGGGGCGCCAGATCGGACCGGCCGGTTTCTTGCTTTCGAATTGCCCAAAGGCGAAACCCCGCCTAACCTGCCCCGACCCATGAAGGAGGGAGATATGGTCGATTACAACGGCTTTGACACGCTGGCCATTCATGCAGGCGCCGAACCCGATCCGGCGACCGGCGCGCGGCAGGTGCCGATCTATCAGACGACATCCTATGTCTTCAAGGACGCCGACCATGCCGCCCGGCTGTTCGGTCTGGAGGAGGTCGGCTATATCTATTCCCGCCTGACCAACCCGACCATTTCGGCGTTGCAATCGCGGCTGGCGGCACTTGAGGGCGGGGCGGGCGCCGTCTGCTGCGCGACCGGCCATGCGGCGCAGATTATGGCGCTGTTTCCGCTGATGGGACCGGGGCGGAACATCATCGCCTCGACAAGGCTTTACGGCGGGACGGTCACCCAGTTCAGCCAGACCATCAGGCGCTTCGGGTGGAGCGCGAAATTCGTCGACCTGGACGATCTGGACGCGGTGAAAGCCGCCATCGACGACGACACCCGCGCGATCTTTTGCGAATCGATCTCGAACCCCGGCGGCTATGTCACGGACATTCCCGCCGTGGCCAAGGTCGCAGACGGGGCAGGTATTCCGCTGATCGTGGACAATACGCTGGCCACGCCCTGGCTGTGCAAGCCGATCGAGATGGGGGCCACCCTGGTCGTCCATTCGCTGACGAAATACATGACCGGGAACGGCAGCGTCATGGGCGGCGTGGTGATCGACAGCGGCAGGTTCGACTGGTCGGCCAGCGACAAGTTCCCGTCACTGTCCCAGCCCGAACCCGCCTATCACGGGCTGGTCTTTCACGAAACCTTCGGCAACCTTGCCTTTACCTTCCACGGCATTGCCATCGGGCTGCGCGACCTTGGCATGACGCTGAACCCGCAGGCCGCGCATTACACGCTGATGGGGATCGAAACGCTTGGCCTGCGCATGCAGCGCCATGTCCAGAACGCGGAAACGGTCGCGAAATGGCTGGAATCCGATCCGCGCGTCGGCCATGTCACCTATGCGGGGCTGCCGTCCTCGCCCTGGAACGCGCGGGCGAAGATGGTTTATCCCAAGGGCGCGGGCGCGCTGTTCAGCTTTGGGGTCAAGGGCGGCTATGATGCCTGCGTGCGTTTCGTGGACAGCTTGAAGTTGTTCAGCCATGTCGCGAACCTGGGCGATGCGCGTTCGCTGGTGATCCATTCGGCTTCGACCACGCACCGGCAGTTGACGGACGAACAGAAGATCGCCGCGGGTGCCGCGCCCGACGTGGTGCGCCTGTCCGTGGGGCTTGAGGACCCGCAGGACCTGATCGCCGATCTGGACCAGGCGCTGGCCGCCGCGACCGCCTGAACGCAAAAGGCCCGGATCGCTCCGGGCCTTTCCTTCCGGGTTTGCGCCGGTCAGGTCATTCGGGCTGCTCTTCGCCGCCGTCCCCGTCCGCGCCGCCCCCGGTCTCGTCGTCCAGCAGCAGGTAGGTTGCGCTTACACGCGCGCTGACGGACAACTCGCCCGCCTGCACGGGGGTCGAGGCATCCGCGCTGCGCGCCATCGCCTGCATCATCACCGGGCGGGGACCGTCGATCTGCTGGCTGTCGGACAGCGACACCAGCCGGCCAAGCCGCTTGCCCGCGGCGGCGGCCATCACCTCGGCGCGTTCCTGCGCGCTGGCGATGGCGTTGGTGCGGGCCTCGTTTTCCGCCTCGGTCATGTCCTCGCGGGAAAACGAGATGCTGTTGATCTCATTCGCGCCGGTTTCCACCAGCCGGTCCAGCACCGGGCCAAGCGCGTCGATGTCGCGCACCCGGATCGAGACCATGTTATGCGCGGCATAGCCGGTGACGACGGGCGGCTGGCCGTCGTTGGAATGGTCCTGGATGGGCGACAGGTTCAGGCCGGTGGTCTGGATATCGCGCTCCTCAAGCCCCTCGGCCAGCAACTGGTCGATGACGGCCTGCTGAAGGGCGGCGTTTTCCGACATCGCCTCGGCCGCCGTTTCCGCACGGGTCGAGACGCCGACGCTGACATGGGCGATATCGGGCGCGGTATGGGCCTGCCCCTCGCCGGTGACGCTGAGCAACGCATGGCCGTGGCGGGGACCCTTGTGATGATGGGGGGCGTCGCCGCGCGGGGCGGGCGCTTCCTGCGCAAGACCCGTGCCGGGCAGGGCGGCGGCGGTCAGGCCAAGTGCCAGCGCACCGGCGGTCAACATGCGCGCGGCGGCCGGATTGGAAAGAGGGATAAGGGGGAATGCCATACGAAACGTCTCCGCTGGTTGGTGTCTGTGCGTCTTGCGCGGGGTCCATATAGCGCCAGGGCGCCGATGAACGCACAACAGAATGTCTCACTTTACAGTGTGCGGCTTTTCACGCGGGGCAATCTGCGTTACTCCGTCCGGTAAAACCGCAATACGATGGGCATGCCCTGACATAGAATAGCGAAGCCAAAGAATGCCGCTCGATCAAGCTTTCCAATTCGCCCTTTCCTTTACCGAGGACGCGGTTCACCTGCTGCACCGCGATTCCGCCGATGCTCAGGGTTCGGGCTGGCAAAGCGTGGGTTCGGTGGGCTTTGCCTCGCCCAGTTTCCGGGCGGATCTCGCCGCCCTGCGGATCGAGGCGGCGCGCGAGGTCATGGGCGCGGATGCGCGCCAGCCGCTGCCGGTCCTGCTGCTGATCCCGCAGGACCAGATCCTTTACACCAGCCTGTCGCTGCCTTCGGGTCCGCGCCGCCACGCCGATGTCGGCAAGGCGCTGGACGGGTTGACGCCCTATCCGATCGAGGAACTGTCCTTCGACTGGACCGATGAGGGCGCGGATGTGCGCGTCGCCGCCGTCGCCCGCCAGACCCTGTTCGAGGCGCAGGAATTCGCCGAGCGTCATGGCTTTTTCGGCGCGGGCTATTCCGCCCTGCCCGAAGGCGACGAATATCCCGGCCACCCGGTCTTTGCGCTGCCCGAAGAGGCGTCGGGGGACGATGCTGTCGATCCGGTGCCCGCGCAGATCGACCTGGACCTGGCCCCCGACGCGCCGCTGGACGAGGTGGACGAAGCCGGCTTCCGCCAGTCCGAGGCCCCTGCGGGTCCGGTTGGCGATGCGCAAGCGGATGACGAGGCGGCCGATGCGCCTTGCACTCCTGCGGCGGATGCCCCCTTGGGCCGCGACGAAGCCGGAGAAGCGCAGGCAGAGGGCGAAACACCTGACGGCGATGCCGGGCAACCGGACAAGGCCCCTGACGGCGATGCCGGGGATCGGGCGCAGTCGGACGAGGTCTCTACTGACGGGTGCGCCGCTGTTCTTGTCGATGCCGCTGCTGACGGCGAATCCGCGGATGCCCAAGGCGCTGACGTGGAATCGGCAACCCGTGACGATGCCTCTGCGGGCCGTGAACCCGCAGGGGGGCAAGTGGCTGCCTCTGCTGCCGTGCCATCGGACATTTCGGACGAAAAACCCGCTGGGGAAGACGCGGCGGAAACTGACGCGGCATCCGCCGGGGAAGCCGAGCAGCCGGGCAATGCCTCCGACGATGATGCATCGACCGGGCAATCCGCGGATCAGGCCCTGTCGGACGAAGTCTCCGCTGAGGCGGAAGCGCCCATCCTTGGCGATGCCTCTGCAACGGGGGAACCTGTGGGCGCGCATGCGGCTGATCCCGCCGCCGTGCCGGTGGCCGGATCGGACGGGGAATCCGCTGACGGGGAAGCGGCGCACCTTGGCGATGGTAAACCCACCGGGGACGCCGGCGACGATCAGGCTTCGGCCAAGGACGAAGGGGACGATCCCGCCGCCGCCCGGCTGTCCGAGGGCGACCGCACCGGCCCGGCGGCGACCGCCGCCGCCGAAGCGGCTGCGGCCCGCGCGACGCTGACCGTGGTGCGTCACGGCGCGCCCTCGGTCGGGGCGGCGCGCCAGCCTGTCGCGCCCGCCTCGGGTTCCGTGCGCAAACTGCCGGGCCAGCGCGGCGGATTGCTGGAACTGGTGGCGATGCTGGGCGCGCTGATCGTCGGGCTTCTGCTGGTCTGGGCCTTCATCATCCCGCGCGACAACCCTGCGGCGGTCGCGCCCGAACTGGCGCAGCAAACCCCGGCGGAAACGACGCCCGCCCCGGAAACCGGCGCAGGTCAGCCGGGCACGCCCCCGACCGAAACACCGACCGGAACGCTGGCCGAGGTGCCCGCCGATTCCGAGGCGGCGGAAGCGTTTGCCCTTGGGCAGCCCGAGGGCGAGCCGGCCCCCGATCCCGCGTCCGATCCGCAAGAGACGCTCGCCCTTGCTGCGCCGGATGAGGACGGGACCGCATCCGATCCGATCCGGCAAGCGGAAGAGGCGACCGGGACCACCGCAACCGAATCGGAAGCGCCGGTCGAGGTCCCCTCCGCCCTGTCGCCCGCCGAGCAGGCGCTTGCCATCGCCGCCGCCACCAGCCCGGTCGAGGCGCTTGCGCGCCCGCCGCTGCCCCGTCCCGATTCCGTGGTTGCGGCGGCGCAGGCTGCCGCGACGGTCCCCGCCGAAACCGCGCCTGCCGACATGGCCCCCGCCGATACGACCCTCGCCCAAGCGGAACCCGAGGCGGCCCCCGCCGAAACCGCCGCCGAATCCGCCACGAACCCGCCCGAACCCGCCGCGCAGGTCCCCGCGACGCAGCCCGCGCAGCAGGTGATGCGCCTGTCCAGTTCGGCGCGTCCGGTCAGCGCACCGCGCAGGCAGGTGGCGGCCCCTTCGGCGGCCCCCCCGGCGGATGCGCCGCCGGCGATCCCCGGCAATCCGCTGCCTTACGAAGCCGCGCAGCAGCCCGCCGTGCGTCCCGCTGCCGTCCGTCCGCCAAGCCGCTCATCCGCCAGCCCTGCCGCAACGGCAGCGCCTGCGCCTGCACCCGCGGCGGCACCGCAAGATGCCGCGCCCCAAGGCGCCCCGGCCCCGGCCCCGGCGGCTGGCCTGGGCAGTTCGTCCCGCCCCCCGGCGCGGCCCGAGGGCGCCATCCCCGATACGCTGGCCAGCCAGCCCCTGACCCTGCCAGAGCAGCAGCATCTGCACCAGTTGAGCCAGCAGTTGCAGATCGACGCCGCAGCCCGCACCCGCCCCGAGGATGCCGTTCCGCCCTGGGCCGGGATGCGCCTGGCCGAATTGCGTCCGGTCCCGCGCCCGTCGCGCAGCGATGCGACCCCACCCGCCGCCAGCCCGGTCGAACGCGATGCCGTCGAGGATGCGCTGCGTTCTGCCACGACCGCCCCTCCGCCCACCGCCAGGCCGGATACCGCCGCCCCGTCAGAGACCGCCTCGACCGCGCCCGCCCGCAATTCCGGCGGGCTTTTACATGCGTCGGCCCGGCCCGCGGCGCGCCCCTCGCGCGCGGGCGATGCGGCGACGGCCAGCCCGGGGGTGGATGCCGCCCTGTCCCAGGCGATGTCGCAGGCCGTGGCGGCTGGCGGGTCGACCGCCGGGGCGCCGCCGACGCCGGGCGCGATGTCGCTGACGGCGCTGACCTCGTCCAGTGCGCCGCCGCGCCCGTCGCGCGACCGCACCGCCGCCGCGCCATCGGACGGGGCCGCACCCGCCGCTTCGCCTTCGGGCGAGGATGCCGAGGCCGCCGAACGCCGCCGCCTTGACGAACAGTTGCAGGCGCAGGCCGAGGCCCGCATCCGCGCCCGCGCCGCCGCCGATGCCGAGGCGGATGCCCGCGCCCGTGCCGAGGCCGAAGCCCGTGCCCGCGCGCAAGCCGCAGCCGAGGAACGCGCCGCCGCCGCCCGCAACCAGAGCTTTCGTCCCGCTGAGGTCGATGACGAACCCGAGGTCTCGCAGCCGGTCGGGGCGGGTGAAACGGCCGCCTCGGTCGCAAGGGCGGCCACGCAGTCGCGCGGGCTGAACACCGGCCGGACGACGCTGATCGGGATTGTCGGCGCAGGCCAGTCCAGCCGTGGCCTGATCCGCCTTCGCAACGGGCGAATCGTCACGGTGCGGCTTGGGGACAAGATCGACGGCGGAACGATCAACTCGATCGGCGGGGGACGGATAACCTATGTCAAGGGCGGAAGGCAGCACGAGCTGCGCATGCTGGACGGGCGCTGACGCGGCGCGATCATTGCGCGGCCTGTCCGCCGCAATAGCTTTGCCCGCGCGTCCAGCCCGCGATATCGGCGCGTTTTGCCGCCGAGCGCAGCGGCATCCAGTCGCGCGCGATCCCGCGCCAGCCGTTGCCCTGGCCGCTGACGATGGCATTGTCGCGGCTGACGTTCACGGCGGCGATCCTGACCGCGCAGGCCATGTTCTGCGACCCGTCCAGCAGTTGCGCATCGCAGTTGTAATGCCGCGCCGTCGCGGGTGAGATCTGCATCAGCCCAAGATAGCGCCCGCCGCCGCCCTGCGCAGCCGGGTTGTAGCTGCTTTCATGCTTGGCGACCGAGGACAGCAGCCCGACCCAGAAATGCTTGCGGCTTTCGCGGTCCAGCGCGGCGTAGCGGGGGCAAAAGGCATCGACGTCGCTTGGCACGGTGGACAGCAGCGTCACCCCCTCGGCCTCCAGCGCGGCAAGGGCGGCGCGGGTCCATTCCCGCCCGTCCGAGCGGTCGCCCCATCGCATGGCGGGGGCCGGTTTCGCCTGCGTCTCGGCGCTGCGCAGCAGCATGACATCCGCGGCGCCCGTGTCGCAGGCCGCAAGGCCCGTCACCGCTGCCAGCATCAGGGCACCCATGATCCGCGCCGCGCCAAGTTTCCGCATGAGATCTGTCCGTCACCGTTTCCCTGCGCCTGCCTTAGCCCCGCTTCGCGGCGTCGCAAATGCCGCTGAACCGGGGGTGGCGGATTTTCGCCGGTCGGTTGTTTGCGAAATATTTACGATTTTCGACCTATCCTGGGATTCGTGGCATCGTGATATGACAGGGTTGTGACCACGAAAAAGGAACGACGACATGCCGGTGATTCTCGCGATTCTGGGGCTGGTCCTGGCGGCCGGTGTCTGGGCCTGGCGCATCAGGATGGCCCGGCAGGCGCTGGACGACGTTTCGATGATGGCGGGCGACGTCATCGCGGCGGCGCGGCGGCTTGGTTTCCGGCGCAGGCTGAACACCCATCCGGTGGACAGCGTGGACGAACCCGAACTGGCGATGGCGGCGGTCGGCGTGGCCTTTCTCGACCTGGCCTCGATGCCAACGGCGGAACAGCTTGCGGGGCTGAAGCAATCGCTTTCCCGGCATCTTGGCGTCAGCGAGATCAAGGCGGACGAGATGATGATCGTCGGACGTTGGCTGGTCAACGAATGCAAGGGCGCCACCAGCGCCGTTTCGCGGCTGACCAAGCGGCTTTACCAGTTGGACCAGGGGGCATTCACCCCGCTGCTGGCCGTGCTGAACGATATCGGCCAGTCGGGTGGCGGGCTTGGTCCGCGCCAGCGCGACGCGCTTGACGATATCGCGCGGATCATGCGGCTGAACTAGGCCGCTGCGGTCTTGCCCCCCGGCGGTAACGGGCCTAGAACCGCCGCAAATGCAAGGATATCCATGATGCTTGATCTGCTCAGCTTTACCCCGCCGCAACCCAAGGTCATCCAGGGCGCCAAACAGGATTGGGAACTGGTGATCGGGCTGGAGGTTCATGCGCAGGTCGCCTCGAACGCCAAGCTGTTTTCCGGCGCCTCGACCGGGTTCGGGGCCGAGCCGAACAGCCATGTCGCCTTTGTCGATGCGGCCATGCCGGGGATGCTGCCGGTCATCAACGAATTCTGTGTCGAGCAGGCGGTGCGCACCGGGCTGGGGCTGAAGGCTGCGATCAACCTGCGTTCGGCCTTCGACCGCAAGAACTATTTCTATCCCGACCTGCCGCAGGGCTATCAGATCAGCCAGCTTTACCACCCCATTGTGGGCGAGGGCGAGGTGATCGTGGACATGGGACCGGGCGTCGCCCGCCGCGTTCGGATCGAGCGGATCCACCTGGAACAGGACGCCGGCAAGTCGATCCACGACATGGACCCGAACATGTC
>NZ_CAMEFG010000062.1 GCF_945915435.1 uncultured Paracoccus sp.
GCTGGTCTTTGCACAGGCGGCGGGCTTTGCGGGGGATGAGCGTTTCGACCTGGCGGTGGTCTATGGACGGATCTGCTTTCCCTATATCCTGTTCATCTCGCTGACCGCGCTGCTGTCGGGGGTGCTGAACGCGGGCGGACGTTTCGTCGCGGCGGCGGCGGCGCCGGTGCTGATGAACATCGTGCTGATCGCGGCGATGCTGCTGGCGCAATGGCAGGGCTGGGACATGGGGCTGGCAATGGCATGGTCCACGCCGGTTTCCGGCATCGCGCAGCTTGCGATGGTCTGGTTCGCGGCAAGGCGCATGGGCTTTCCCCTGCGGCTGCGCCTGCCCCGCATGACGCCGGACATGAAGCGCTTGCTGGTCATCGCCGGTCCCGCCGTCCTTGCGGGGGGCGTGGTGCAGATCAACCTGCTGGTGGGCCGGCAGGTCGGATCCTTCTTCGACGGGGCGATTTCATGGCTCAACAACGCCGACCGGCTGTATCAATTGCCGCTTGGCGTGGTCGGCATCGCCATCGGCATCGTGCTTCTGCCCGACATCTCGCGCCGCCTCAAGGCCGGGGACACGGCCGGCGGGCGCAACGCCTACAACCGCGCGGCCGAGTTCGCGCTGTTCCTGACCCTGCCCGCCGCCGTCGCGCTGGTGGTGATCGCCTGGCCGCTGGTCTCGGTCCTCTTCCAGCGCGGGGCCTATCTGGAAAGCGACGTGACGCCCACGGCGCTGGCGCTGGCGATCTATGGGCTGGGCCTGCCCGCCTTCGTGCTGCAAAAGGTCTTGCAGCCGCTCTATTTCGCGCGCGAGGATACGCGCACCCCCTTCCGCTACGCGCTGTGGTCGATGGTCGTGAATGCCCTCTGCGCCATCGGGCTTGCGCCACTGATCGGTTTTTCCGCCGCCGCTTGGGGCACCACCATCGCGGGCTGGACGATGGCCGCGCAGCTTTGGCTGGGCACGCACCGCATGGACGCAGCCGCGCGGATGGACGCGCGGCTGCGCCAGCGCCTGCCGCGCATCGTGCTGGCCGCCGGGCTGATGGGGGTGGCGCTTTACGTCATGGCGGCGATGTTGCAGCAGATGCTGGTCACCGGCGGGATGCGCTATCTGGCGCTGGCCGTGCTGGTCCTGGGCGGGATGGCGGTCTACGCCACCGCGGCCCTTGCCCTTGGCGCGGTGCGCTTGGGCGAGCTGAAATCGGGCCTGCGCCGTCAGCGTTGACGCAACTGGCGGCGGATGCGCTGGAACCCGCCGGGGATCAGCGCGAAGGACAGCGCAAAGCCGGTTGCAAAGCCCGCCACCTCGGACACCCAGTAAAGGCTACCGTCCTGAAACAGCAGGCCAAAGACCAGTTGGAACAGCAGCAAGATGCCGATCAGGCTGAAGGCGCGCATCCGGTTGGCGTTCTGCTGGCCCAACCGGGTCCACAGCAGGAAGGTAAAGGCCCCGACCAGCCCATAGACCGCCGGATAGCCCCCGATCAGCGGCGCCATGCGCCAATGCGGAAACATCGCCGCGATCAGCGTATAGACCAGCGCGCCCCCGATGGCCGAGCCGAAGAACAGCGCCACCACCGCCCAGGGCCGGAACTGGCTGGCCACCATGTTCCCAAGCGCCAGCGTAAAGACGACGACGAACAACGCATGGACCAGCGACAGGTGGACGAAGGAATAGGTCAGGACCCGCGAGGCCTGCCGCGGATCGAAAAGCCCCAGGCTCCACATCCGCAGCACGATATCGGGGACGAAGGCCGTGCGCTCTGCCGCGATCTGGCGCATGGCCAGCGCACTGCCCTGCCCGCCCCCCAGGCCGGTGTTCAGCAGCCCCGTCTGCGCCAGTCCGAAGGCGGCCTCTGATGCGATCACGGGCAGGGCCAGCAGCCAGACCACCAGCGGCACGGGGTTGAAGGGCGATTCGTCAAAGCCGGGGCGCATGGTCTTTCCTTGTTCCGGGGCGGCCTGTCCGCGGCCAAAAGGGTCTGGGCTGTTGCGCCCGCTGCGGGCAAGAGGTAAGGCAGCCCAAGCAATTTTCCAAGCAGGTAGTGGCATGTCGGCGACCTTCAAACCCCGCGTCTTTTCTGGCATCCAGCCCTCGGGCGGGCTGACCCTGGGCAATTACCTCGGTGCGCTGCGCCGCTTCGCGGGCTTTCAGGGGACGGATCGCGAGACCATCTATTGCGTCGTGGACCTGCATGCGATCACCGTCTGGCAGGACCCCGAAAAGCTTCGCCACAACACGCGCGAGGTGGCGGCGGCCTTCATGGCCTCGGGCGTCGATCCGCGCCAGTCGATCCTGTTCAACCAGAGCCAGGTCGCGCAACATGCCGAACTCGCATGGCTTTTCAACTGCGTCGCAAGGCTTGGCTGGATGGAGCGGATGACCCAGTTCAAGGACAAGGGCGGCGCCAATGCCGAGCGCGTCAGCCTTGGCCTTCTGGCCTATCCCTCGCTGATGGCCGCCGATATCCTTGCCTATCACGCAACCCACGTGCCCGTGGGCGAGGACCAGAAGCAGCATCTTGAGCTGACCCGCGACGTCGCCGCCAAGTTCAACCACGACTACGGCACCGAATTCTTTCCGATCACCGAACCGCTGATCGAGGGCACGGCCACCCGCGTCATGTCCCTGCGCGACGGCAGCAAGAAGATGTCGAAATCCGACCCCTCGGACGCCAGCCGCATCAACCTGACCGACGATGCCGACCAGATCGCGCAGAAGATCCGCAAGGCGCGCACCGACGCGGACCCCCTGCCCGGCAGCATGGACGGGCTGAAGGACCGCCCCGAGGCGCGCAACCTCGTCAATATCTACGCCGCCCTTTCCGGCGAAACCGCCGACCGGATCCTGCCGCGCTTCGAGGGTCAGGGCTTCGGTGCCTTCAAGCCCGCGCTGGCCGAACTGGCGGTTTCCGTCATGACCCCGATCACCGCCGAGATGAACCGCATCATGGCCGACCCCGCCGAGATCGACCGCATCCTTGGCGACGGGGCCGAGCGCGCCGCCGCCATCGCCCGGCCCATCGTCGAAGGCACGAAAGAGATCATGGGCATGATCCGCTCGCGCTAGGGGATTTGCGGGATTTCATGCTCCGAACATGCGCAGGAACAAAGATCCCGCGCATGTCGCGCCGTAAAACCCGATCAGCCAACACCGGCGGCATGCCGCTGGCGCAGAAGTTTCGCAGGGGGAAAGCCGGAATTGCAGGGTCATACGCTCAACCGATTGCTGGCCGAACGCGGCTGGCTGCTTGCCGATGGCGCGACGGGGACGAATCTTTACAACATGGGCCTGGCGCCGGGCGAGGCGCCGGACCTCTGGTGCGAAACCCATCCCGACCGCGTGGCCGATCTGCATCGCCGGATGATCGCCGCCGGGGCTGACATCATCCTGACCAACAGCTTCGGCGCGAATGCCTGCCGGTTGCGGCTGGCCGGGGCTGAAGGGCGCGTCCACGACCTGAACCGCCGCGCCGCCGGGCTGGCACGCGCGGCAGCGGATCAGGCGGACCGGCCGGTGCTGGTCGCAGGCTCGATCGGTCCCACGGGCGAGATCATGGCCCCGATGGGCCAGTTGACCGAAGCCGAGGCGACCCGCATCTTTACCGATCAGGCGCAGGGGCTGAAGGACGGCGGCGCGGACCTGCTGTGGGTCGAGACCATCAGCGCGGTCGAGGAATTGCGCGCCGCCGGTGCGAGCGCCCGCGCGGTGGGCCTGCCCTGGTGCGCGATGATGAGTTTCGAGCCGGGCGGCTGGACCATGATGGGCGTGACGCCGCCCCAGCTTGCCGCGCTGGTCGAACGCCTTTCGCCCGCCCCCGACGCTTACGGCGCAAATTGCGGCACCGGCCCTGCCGAGCTGTTGCAGGCGGTGGCGGGCTTTGCCGCCTCGGGCAGCGAAAGGGTGATGATCGCCAAGCCGAACGCGGGCGTGCCGCGCTATCAGGACGGCGGGCTGATCTATGACGCCACGCCCGAGGCGATGGCCGAATTCGCCGTGCTGGCCCGCGATCTTGGCGTGCGCATCATCGGCGGCTGCTGCGGCACGACGCCGGACCACGTCGCCGCGATGCACCAGGCGCTGCACAGCCGCCCGCGCGGTCCGCGCCCCTCGCCCGAGGTGATTTCGGCCCGGATCGGGCAAGCGATGGGGGCCGAGGATTAATCCTGCGGCTCGGTCGGCGGGCCGAAACGCTCGATCATGCGGTCGCGGATCTGGTCGCGGGTCTGGCGATAGGCGGCCAGCTTCGCCTCGCGCCCCTCGGCCAGGCCGGAAGGGTCCATGACCGGCCAATATTCGACGTCCAGATGAAAAACCCGTGTCAGTTCAAGCGCATGGCGCTGGCTGGCGGGCGACAGCGCGACGACCAGGTCGAACCCGCCCAGATCGTCGCCCCAGTCCATCATCTCCTCGAAGGAACGGACGCGGTGGCGGGAAATCTCGATCCCCAGTTCCTGCGCGACGGCGATGGCGAAACCGTCCACCTCCATGTCGCTTTTCACGCCCGCCGACTGGACATAGCAGGTCTGGCCGTAGAACTTCTTCATCATCCCCTCGGCCATCGGCGAGCGGATTGCGTTGTGATCACAGCAAAACAGCACCGATTGAGGGAATATCCGTGTCACCTAGGACCCCGGTAACAGGGCGCAGATCAGGGTAAACAGGCGGCGCGCGGTGTCGATGTCGATTTTCGCCTTGCCCTCCAGCCGTTCCTGCAAGGTGCGCGCGCCTTCGTTGTGGATGCCGCGCCGTGCCATGTCGATGGCCTCGATCTGCGCGGGGGGCAGGGTCTTTACCGCGTCGAAATAGCTGGCGCAGATCTGGAAGTAATCCTTGATCGTCTGGCGGAAGGGGCCGAAGGACAGGTGGAACTCGGCCAGTTTCGCGCCCGTCTCGGTGGACAGGTCGAAGACCAGCCGCCCCTCGCGCACGGCAAGGGCCAGCGCATAGGGACCGTCGGGGGGCGTCTGCCCGTCGCGCTCGGGCAGCACGAAGCTGTTGTCTTCCAGCAGGTCGAAGATGGCGACCTTGCGTTCCTGCTCCATCTCGGTCGAGGGGGGCGGCAAGCCGCTGTCGTCGATCTCTATCCTGCAAATGCGCGCCTGGGTCATTTCCCCACCTCGTTAACATGTTCCAGCCGAGCCGAGACCGAAAGCGCATGCGCGTCAAGCCCTTCCGATGTCGCAAGCCGCGCCGCAGCCGGGCCGATGGTTGCCAGCGCACCGGGCGTCAGATGCGCGACGGTGGTGCGCTTGAGGAAATCCAGCACCGACAGCCCCGACGAAAACCGGGCCGAGCGCGCCGTGGGCAGCACGTGGTTCGGGCCGGAAACGTAATCCCCCGCCGCCTCGGGCGTCCAGCCGCCAAGGAAGATCGCGCCGGCATGGCGGATATTGCGGCAAAGCGCCTGAGGGTCGGGCACGCAGAGTTCCAGATGCTCGGGGGCGATCCGATCCGACAGCGCCGCCGCCTGATCGAGGTCGCGGGTGACGATCACCGTGCCATAGTCGCGCCAGCTTGCCCCGGCGATATCGGCGCGCGGCAGGGTGGGCAGGATGCGCTCGACCTCGGCCACGACGGCATCGGCCAGGGCGGCATCGGGGGTGATCAGGATCGACTGCGCATCGGCATCATGTTCGGCCTGCGCCAGCAGGTCCAGCGCCAGCCATTCGGGGTTCTGGTCGCCTTCGGCGATGATCAGCACCTCGGACGGGCCTGCGATCATGTCGATACCGACGCGCCCGAACACCTGCCGCTTGGCCGCGGCGACATAGGCATTGCCCGGCCCGGTGATCTTGTCCACGGGCCGGATGGTCGCCGTCCCATGCGCCAGCGCAGCGATCGCCTGCGCGCCGCCGATGCGATAAATTTCATCGACACCCGCAAGCTGGCAAGCCAGGATCACCAGCGGATTGACCACGCCGCCGGGCGTCGGCACGCAGACGACCAGCCTTTCGACCCCCGCCACCCGCGCCGGAATCGCGTTCATCAGGACCGAGGACGGATAGCTTGCCTGCCCGCCCGGAACGTAAAGCCCCGCCTGTGAGACCGCCGTCCAGCGCCAGCCAAGCGTCGCGCCCTCGGGGTCGGTCCATTGCTGGTCGGCGGGAAGCTGGCGGGCGTGATAGGCGCGGATACGTTCCGCCGCCAGCGACAGCGCGGCGCGATCCTCGGGCGAGACCCTGGCGACCTCGGCCGCGATCTCGGCGGGCGAGAAGGCCAGCGTGTCGGGCGTCAGCTCCAGCCGGTCGAAACGCGCGGTCAGTTCGATCACCGCCGCATCCCCGCGCGCCCGCACATCGGCGATGATCGCGGCGACGGTATCGCCGACATCGCTGGAATCCTCGCGCTTGGCGCCCAGCATCCGGGCGAATGCCGGTTCGAAATCGGGCTGTTCGGTATTCAGGAAGATCGGCATGATCTGGCTCCGGTTGATCGCCATGTGTCGGCGGGGCGCATCACAGGCTAAGGCATCGGCGGGCGGTCAGTCGGGATGGCGCGGCGCCTTGCCCGAGGGCGCGACATAGGGCTGGGTCACGTCGCGCAGGTCGATGTTGAGGCATTCGACATCCAGCGCCAGCGTCCCGTCGCCCGCGAATTGCAGAAGGACGCGGCCCGCGCCGTCCTCGGCAGGCTCCCAGTCGATGCGCAGCAGTTCCAGCACCAGGTCGGTGTCCTTGCGGTCGATACCGTCGCTTTGCACCCGCAGCACGTCCGAGACCGCCATCACCGCCCGCACCCGCTCATATGGGCGGTTTTCGCGGGCGGCCTGTTCGGCATCCTCCCAGCGGAAACGGTTGAGCAACAGCGCAAGGCAGCGCCGCCGCCGGTCATAGGCGATCTCGCCGACCGGCAGGATCGCATCCTGCACCAGGGCCGAGACGATCAGCAGGTCCTTGGCATCCTCGGCCTTCAGCGCCAGGGGCGCGGGGTCGGCGTCGTGGAAGCTTGCGTCACTCATGCTGGCTGTCCTCCTTGATCCGTTCGATTTCCGCACCCACGCCGCGCAGCTTGCGCACCACCTTTTCATAGCCGCGGTCAAGGTGATAGACCCGGCTGACCACGGTTTCGCCCTCGGCGGCCAGCCCGGCAAGGATCAGGCTGACGCTGGCGCGCAGGTCGGTCGCCATCACCGGCGCGCCGCGCAGCTTTTCGACGCCGTGGACGGTGGCATGGCCGCCGTGGACCTCGATCCGCGCACCCATGCGGGCCAGTTCCGGCGCGTGCATGAATCGGTTCTCGAAGATGGTTTCCTCAAGGACCGAGGTGCCCTCGGCCGTGCACATCAGCGCCATCATCTGCGCTTGCAGGTCGGTGGGAAAGCCGGGGAAAGGCTCGGTCACGACATCGACCGCGCGGATGCGGCCGTTCTTGCGGGCGACCTTCAGGCCGCGCGCGGTCTCGATCACATCGACGCCCGCCTCGTCCAGCTTTTCGCAGAAAGAGGCCACCAGGTCGATCCGCCCGCCCAGGCATTCCACCTCGCCGCCGCAGATCGCGGGGGCCAGCATGTAGGTGCCAAGCTCGATCCGGTCGGTGACAACGGGATGGGTCGCGCCGGTCAGGGCGGTGACGCCCTCGATGGTCAGGGTCGAGCTCCCCTCGCCCTCGATCTGCGCACCCATGCGGCGCAGGCAATGGACCAGATCGACGATCTCGGGTTCGCGCGCGACATTGCGCAGGATGCTGGTGCCCTTGGCCAGCACCGCCGCCATCACGGCGTTTTCCGTGGCTCCGACCGAGACCAGCGGGAAGGTGAAATCCGCGCCCTTCAGCCCGCCCGAGGGCGCCTTGGCCCAGACATAGCCGTCGCGCAGTTCAAGCTGTGCGCCCAGGGCCTCAAGCGCGCGCAGATGCAGGTCCACGGGCCGCGCGCCGATCGCGCAGCCGCCGGGCAGGGACACCACCGCCTCGCCATAGCGGGCCAGCAGTGGGCCAAGCACCAGGATCGAGGCGCGCATCTTGCGCACGATGTCGTATTCGGCCTTCACCCCGGTCAGCGCGTGGCTGGACATGGCCAGCACCTGCCCGTCCTGCAAGGGCGCGACCTCGGAGCCAAGCGATTGCAGCAGCGTCGTCATGGTGCGGATATCCGACAGGCGCGGCGCATTGGTCAGCGTCAGCGGCTGATCCGTCAGCAAGGTCAGCGGCATCAGCGTCAGGCAGGCGTTCTTGGCCCCGGTAATGGGAATCTCGCCATTCAGCGCCCCGCCGCCCCGCACGATGATCTGGTCCATCTATCTCTCCTGCCTGTCGTCGGGACCGTCTTGCGGCGCCCCTGTCTGCGTCTGCTCTGCCCGGTTCGCGTCTTCCGCCGCGCGCGCCCTGCCCTGCGCCTTGCGGCGCGCAAGGTTTTCGCGAAGCGCGGCGCGCAGCCGCTGCTCGCGGCTGTCCCCGTCGGTCGGTGGGTTTCGGCGTTTGTTCATGCCCCCTGTTAACGCCATGCCGCGACCCCGTCCAGAATGAGCCGCACGGATATGCGCGCCCCCACCCCGTGCCGCGCGGGCAAGGCGCGGAAATTTTCCCGAACCCCCTTGCAACGGATCGCGGACCGGTCTAGATGCCCCTCCACGGCGCTGCTGTAGCTCAGTGGTAGAGCACTCCCTTGGTAAGGGAGAGGTCGACAGTTCAATCCTGTCCAGCAGCACCATTTTCAGGCATTCCCGACAGGTCAGAACAGCGAAAGCTGATCCCCCGCCCTTGGCGGCGCGGCAAAGCGTGTGCAATCCAGCGCCGGAAGGGGATGGTCCAGCCCCAGGCGCTTGCGCGCAAGGCGGAAGCGCTGGCGCATCAGGTCGGCCTCGATCCCCGTGCCACGCATCCGGTTGCCGAAAGCCGGGTCGTTGTCGCGCCCCCCGCGCATGGTCTGGATGCGCGACATGACATGATCGGCCTTGCCGGGGTGATGGCGCGCCAGCCAGTCGCGAAACAGCGGCGCGACCTCCAGCGGCAGGCGGACGGGAATCATGCTGGCCGCGCGGGCGCCCGCATCGGCGGCGGCGGCAAGGATCGCCTCGATTTCCGGCTCGGTCAGGACGGGGATGACGGGGGCGACCATGACGACGACCGGCACCCCTGCCCCCGCCAGCGCCGCGATCATGCGCAGCCGGGTGGCGGGGGCGGGCGCGCGCGGCTCCATCTGCCGCGACAGCGCGGGGTCCAGCGTCGTGACCGAGACCCCGGCCATCACCTGCCCGCGCGCCGCCATCGCACCCAGCAGGTCCAGGTCGCGCAGCACCGTCGCGCCCCGCGTCACCAGGCTGAGCGGGTGGTTCCAGTCATGCAGCACCTGCAAGCAGCCGCGCATAATCCGCCGCGCGCCCTCGATCGGCTGATAGGGGTCAGTATTGGTGCCGAAGGCGATGGGCGCCACCTTGTAGCCGGGCCGCGAGATGGCCTTTTCCAGCAGCGCAGGCGCATCGGGCTTGGCGGTCAGGACGGTTTCAAAGTCCAGCCCCGGCGACAGTCCCAGAAAGGCATGGCTGGGCCGGGCATAGCAATAGATGCAGCCATGTTCGCAACCGCGATAGGGGTTGACCGACCTGTCGAAGGCGATATCGGGCGAGGTGTTGCGGGTCAGGATGCTGCGCGCGCGTTCCTCGCGCACCTCGGTTTTCAGCAGTTGCGACCCCTCGGGGATGTCCCAGCCGTCGCCTTCGCGGATGCGCACGTAAGGCTCGAACCGGGACACCGGCGCGGTATCGGCGCCGCGCGCCTTCAGGATCTGGTCGGGATTGCGCGGGGGCAGCATGGGGCAAGGCCGGGTTGTCAGGCGGATGGACCGGAACATAAAACGAACATTTGGGCGCGGCAAGCGGCGGGAAAGCGCGCAATCGCCACAACCCCGAAAAGGGTTTTTGACTCGGGCGCAGGCTTTCCTATGCTGGTGGTGATATTGCCAGAGGTCAGGATGCCGTTACCGCATTTCCTTTTTCTGATTGCCGGGGTGATCGTTGCCGCCGCGCTGACGGTCTGGCTGGCCGTCGCGGCCCGCTTTCCGCTGGCCGCCCTGGGGCTGGGTGCCGTCCTTGCCGCCGCGCTGGTGCATCTGCTGGGCCGGCCGTCGCGCAAGCTGGGGCAGCGGGGGCGCTAGCTTTCCAGCTCGACATCCCAATAGAGAAAGTCGATCCAGCTTTCATGCAGGTGGTTGGGCGGAAAGCGCCGCCCCGCCGCATGCAGGTCCGAGGCCGAGGGCCTGCGCGGGTTGCGCCGCAGCCGCAGCCCCGAGCGCGACAGCGGGCGGTTGGCCTTCTTCAGGTTGCAGGGCGAACAGGCCGCGACCACGTTTTCCCAGCTTGTGATCCCGCCCTTTGATCGCGGCACGACATGATCGAAGGTCAGGTCGCCCCGCGCCCCGCAATACTGGCAGGCGAATTCGTCCCTCAGGAAAAGATTGAAGCGCGTGAATGCCACGCGCTTGCGGGGTTTGACGTAATCCTTCAGCACCACGACCGAGGGCATGCGTATCTCGTGCCTTTGGCTGCGCACCACCTCGTCATATTCGGCGATGATCGAGACACGGTCCAGAAAGACGGCCTTGACGGCCTCTTGCCAGGGCAGAAGCGACAGCGGGTAATAGGACAGCGGGCGGAAATCGGCGTTCAGGACCAGCGCGGGGAAGTGCTTCAGCCCCCCTGGCTCTCGCACGAATTGCGTCCTGAAATCCCCTGTGTCCCTTGGCATCGTCTTTGCTCCGTCTTCATGCGGAAGCCATATACCGGCGAAACGACTATATATGGCATCTTCGCCCTGGCAAGCACCTGTATCGTGGGCGCAGCCTAGTTGGCGCGCGTGACACGACCGTGACGGAAAAAGGCGGCGGGGGAACGAAAGCCGGCCCGCCGGTGTTGGGCCGACATGAGGAACACGCAAGAACCGCCCGCACATCTGGGAACGCTGGAATCGGCGCTTTATGCCGACGATCTGGACGCCGCGCGCGATTTCTGGACGCGCGTCATGGGCCTGCGCGAGATCACCGCCGTGCCGGGGCGGCATGTGTTCTTCCAGACGGGAAACGGCGTCCTGCTGGTGTTCGACCCCCAGGCCACGCAGCAGCCCCCTGCCCCCGATGCCCGCCTGCCGGTGCCGCCGCATGGCGCGGGCGGGCCGGGGCATTATTGCCTTGCCGCGCGGGATATCGACGCATGGCGCACCCACCTGACCCGCTGCGGCGTCGGGATCGAGGCGGATTTCGAATGGCCCCAAGGCGGGCGTTCGATCTATTTCCGGGACCCCGCGGGCAATTCGATCGAGATCGCCGACCCGCGGATCTGGGACTAGAGGCCGAGGATCAGCGGCGCTTGCCGCGCGTCCCCGCCCGGACCTCGACGGCTTGGCGACGCGCCGCCCGGGCGATCACCAGGCTGAACGGGACCAATGCGATTGCGGCCATCCAGATCAGCTCCATGAGACATTCCTCCGTCTTGTCCAAGGGTAACGTAACCACTGGCGTTGCGGTTTCAAGCCCCAAGATGATGGCGCAGGAAAGCCAGCGCGACGGACAGCCCGTCCGGTGAAATCCCGTGGCCGGTGCCGGGCATGACATGGCTGTGGGTCTCGAACCCCGCCGCCTTCAGCGCGGTTTCGGCCAGACCCATTTCCGCGAAGGGCACCACCGGATCCTGGTCGCCGTGCAACAGCAGGACGGGCGGCTTGACGCGGGCGTCAGCGGCCAGCGCCTCGGGCAGCAGCAGGCGGCCGGAAAAGCCCACGATCCCGGCGATCTGCACCGGACGGCGCGGCGCGACATGCAACGCCATCATCGTGCCTTGCGAAAAGCCGACCAAGGCCATGCGATCCGCCGAAAGCCCCTCATCCGCAAGCACCTTGTCCAGGAAGGCGTCGATGTCCCGGATCGAGCGCGCCATCGAATCGCGGGCCTGTTCCTCGGTCGAGCCGTCCATCCAGGGGATCGGAAACCACTGGTAGCCCATCGGATTGTTGACGCAGCGTTCAGAGGCGTCGGGGGCATAAAAAGCGGTATCGGGCAAATGCGGCGCCAGCGGATCGGCCAGCCCCAGCAGGTCGGCCCCATCCGCGCCATAGCCATGCAGGAACACGACGACGGACCCCGCCTTCGCCGGCCCCTTGCGGGCGGATTTCAACTCTCGTGCCATCGTGGCCCCCTTTGTCACCGGACGCCCTCGCGTCCCTTTTCCAGCCGGTAGTAGGCCCACAAGGCCCGCGCCGCAACCGCGCGCCAGGGCCGCCAGGATGCGGCAAGCGCGGTCAGGGCCGCGGGGCGGGGGCGTTCGGGCAGGGCGTAAAGCAGCCGCGCCGCCTCGGCCAGCGCGAGGTCGCCCGAGGCGAAGGCATCGGCGCGGCCAAGCGCGAATTTCAGGTAGATGTCCGCCGTCCAGCGCCCGATCCCCGGCAGGGCGACCAGCCGGGCGGCCACCTCGTCGTCGGGCAGATCGCGCAGGGCGCGCCAATCGACCCCGGCCCGCGCCACGGCTTGCAGATAGGCGATCTTTTGCCGCGACAGCCCGGCATCGCGCAACGCCTGCGGATCGGCGCGGGCGACGGCGCGCGCAGAGAGCAGCCCCGCCGCCCGCATCCGCCCCGCGATGGCCGAGGCGGCGGCGGTCGAGATCTGCTGCCCCACGATGGCATCGCAGATCGCCGGAAAGCCGTCGCGCCTGCGCCTGAGCGGCAAGGGACCAAGGCGCGGCAGGACCCCGGCCCAGACGGGGCAGACGGCCGCCAGATGCGCCGCGCCCTCGGCCAGGTCGTCGCGGGTCTCGATACGCCGCAAGCCGCCCCCCTAGACCTCGTTGTCGATGGCCGAGGGCGGCATTTCCGCGATCAGCCGCGCCTCTTCCTTCAGCCGCGTCTCGTAGGCGTTCGAGATATGTTCGCGCAGCGCCCTTTCCGCTGCCGCCCCGTCGCCCGAGGCGACGGCGTCCACCAGCGCCTGATGTTCGGCCAAGGCGGCCTCTCCCCTGCCGCTGGCGGCCAGCGTCGTGCGCGCCATCAGCGCCATGCCGCGATGCACCAGGTCAAGCTGCCGGATCAGGAAACGGTTGTGCGACGCCAGATGGATCTGGTGATGGAACCGCCGGTTCGCGCGCGCCAGCGCCTGCGGATCGTCGATGACGGCGCGGTCCTCGCGGACCATGTCGGCAAGGACGCGGACCTCTTCGGGGGTGGCGTGGCGGGCGGCGAGGCGGGCGGCCAGCGCCTCAAGCTCGGCGCGGACGGTGTAAAGCTCGGCCAATTGGTTGTGGTCCAGCGTCGCCACGATCAGGCTGCGCCCGTCGCGCTTGAGCATGGACTGGGTTTCCAGCCGTTGCAGCGCCTCGCGCACGGGGGTGCGGGACACGCCGAAACGCTCGGCCAGTTCGGATTCGACCAGCCGCGCACCGGGGCCGTAAACTCCGCTTTCGATCGCATTCAGGATCAGGCTGTAGGCATCGTCTTTCATGGCCGTGACGATCCGCCTTTCCGCCGCGGATTGCAAGCGATGCCGCCAGCGTCTAGTCAACGGGAATGCAGACCGAAAACATCCAGACCTGGATCTTTGACCTGGACAACACGCTCTATCCCGCCGAGGCGCAGCTTTTCGCGCAGATCGAGCGGCGGATGACGGCCTATGTCATGCGCGAACTGCGGCTGGCCGAGGACGCGGCGGACGAGTTGCGCGACCGCTACTGGCGCCAGCACGGCACCACGCTGGCCGGGCTGATGGCCGAACACGGGCTGGACCCGCTGCCCTATCTGCGCGACGTCCACGACATCGACTTTTCCGTGCTGCAACCCGATCCGCGGCTGGCGCAGGCGATCCGCGCGCTGCCCGGCAGCAAGATCGTCCACACCAACGGCGATTCCCGCTATGCCCGCCGGGTGCTGCAAAGCCGGGGGCTGGATTTCTTCGATGCGGTCTTCGGCGTCGAGGAGGTCGATTTCCACCCCAAGCCCGACGCCCGCGCCTATCAGTCGGTGATCGCGCAGCACCGTTTCGACCCCAACCGCGCCGTGATGTTCGAGGACGACCCGCGCAACCTTCTGGTGCCTCATGGGTTGGGGATGGGAACCGTGCTGGTCGGGCGCAGCCCCTATCGCCCCGAGATGGCGGAACTTGATCAAGATCATGGTCCGCACGTCCATTTCCACGCTATGGATCTGACCAGCTTTCTGGAAGAACTCGTCACCTGAACCGAAATGCCTGCTAAGGAGGAAGCCATGTCCAACCCCCTCGACACCGCGACGGACGCGATCGGCGACGCCGTGACCGCCGACAGGGAAATGCAATCGAAGGAAGAATTCCGTGCCGCCGCCCGGATCCTTGCGGGCGTCGCCCTGCTGGTGGTGCTGGCCGTCCTGATCACCGTGATCTGGGGCCTGCCGGGGCTGACCATGCTGGCGCTGGCCGCCACGGTCGTCGTGATGGCGCTGCTGATAGCCTACGCGGCGGGGTTCTGACCCCCACCTGTTTCACCGCGCGAAAGGGGCGTGACCGTCCATGAGCATCCATGATTCCGATTGCGTCGATGTCCTGGTGTCCGGCGGCGGCATCGCCGGGCTGATCGCGGCGGCGGCCTTCGGCAGCGCGGGCCACCGGGTGCTTTGCGTCGACCCCGCCCCGCCCGTCACCGACGAAGGGGCGGCGGGGTCGGACCTGCGCTCGACCGCGTTCCTGCAACCTTCGGTGCAGGTGCTGCGCGACGCCGGGCTGTGGGACGGGCTGGCGCCCCATGCCTCGCCCTTGCAGGTCATGCGAATCGTCGATGCGGGCGGCGCACGGCCCGAGGCCCGGCTGGTGCGCGAATTCGACGCCGACGAGATTTCGAACGATCCCTTCGGCTGGAACCTGCCGAACTGGCTGCTCAAGCGCGAGATTTCGGCCCGGCTGCGCCTGTTGCAGAATGTCGAGTTCCGCCCCGGCACCGGCACCGCCGGGCTGGTCACGCGCGAAACCGGCGCCATCGTGCGACTAAGCGACGGCACCAGCATCCGCGCCCGGCTGGTCGTGGGGGCCGACGGGCGCAACTCGCCCGTGCGCGAGGCGCTTGGTATCGGGGTGCGCACGCTGCGCTATGGCCAGAAGGCGCTGGCATTCGCCGTGACCCATGACCGACCCCACGAAAACGTCTCGACCGAGGTGCATCGCTCGGGCGGGCCGTTCACGCTGGTCCCGCTGCCCGACCGCGAGGGGCGCCATTCCTCGGCCGTGGTCTGGCTGGAGCGCGGGGCCGAGATCGCCCGCCTCGCCGCCCTGCCGCCCGCGGATTTCGAGGCCGAGATGAACAGCCGTTCCGCCGGGGTGCTTGGCCACCTGACCCAGGCGACGCGGCTGACCGTCTGGCCGATCATCAGCCAGATCGCCGACAGTTTCGCGGGCCAGCGCACCGCCCTGATCGCCGAGGCAGCCCATGTCGTGCCCCCCATCGGCGCGCAGGGCCTGAACATGAGCCTTGCCGACCTGGCCGTGCTGGTCCGGCTGTCGCAGGACGATCCGGGGTCGGCGGACAGCCTTGCCCAATACGCCCGCCAGCGCCGCCCCGACGCGATGGCGCGGCTGATGGGGATCGACGCGCTGAACCGCGCCAGCATGTTCCTGCCCCGCCCCCTTCGCGACCTGCGGGCGGCGGCGCTTGGCGGGCTTTACGCCTCGGGCCCGGTCAGGCGGCTGATGATGCGCGCGGGCCTGGGGCTGCATTAGCGCGGCTTGCGGGCGGGGCGGCGATTTGCGACAAGCCGCTTCATGGCAAAACCCGTCACCAGCTTTACCTGCACCGCCTGCGGCGCCGCCCATCGCAAATGGGCCGGGCGATGCGAAGCCTGCGGCGCATGGAACACCATCGTCGAGGAAGCCCCGCTAAGCCAGGGACCGGCGGGGCGCGGCCTTGGCGCGATGCGCGGCCAGCAGGTGCCGTTGTCCGGCCTTGCCGCGTCCGAACCGCCCCCGCCCCGCGCGCGCTCGGGCGTCGAGGAATTCGACCGTGTCCTGGGCGGCGGCATCGTGCCCGGCTCGGCGGTGCTGGTGGGCGGCGATCCGGGCATCGGCAAGTCGACGCTGCTCTTGCAGGCCACCGCCGCGCTGGCGCGCGCGGGCCAGCACACGATCTATCTTTCGGGGGAAGAGGCCAGCGCACAGGTCCGCATGCGCGCGCAGCGCCTTGGGCTGGCCGATGCGCCGGTGCGGCTTGGGGCCGAAACCTCGCTGCGCAACATCCTGACGACGCTGGACGCCGAAAAGCCCGACCTTGCCGTGATCGATTCGATCCAGACGCTGTGGTCCGACACGGTCGAGGCCGCGCCGGGTTCCGTCGGCCAGGTCCGGGCGGCGGCGCATGAGCTGGTGACCTTCGCCAAGCGCAGCGGCACCGCCATCGTGCTGGTCGGCCATGTCACGAAGGAAGGCCAGATCGCCGGTCCCCGCGTGGTCGAACACATGGTCGATACCGTGCTTTATTTCGAGGGCGAGCGCGGCCACCAGTTCCGCATCCTGCGCGCCGTCAAGAACCGCTTCGGCCCGGCGGACGAAATCGGCGTCTTCGAGATGACCGGCGGCGGGCTGGCCGAGGTGCGCAACCCCTCGGCGCTGTTTCTGTCCGAACGCGGCCAGCCCAGCCCCGGCAGCGCGGTCTTTGCCGGGATCGAGGGCACGCGCCCGGTGCTGACCGAAATCCAGGCGCTGGTCGCCCCTTCCACGCTGGCCAGCCCGCGCCGGACGGTCGTGGGGCTTGATTCGGGCCGCGTCAGCACGATCCTTGCCGTGCTGGAGGCGCGCTGCGCCATCCCCTTCGCCGGGCTGGACGTGTTCCTGAACGTCGCGGGCGGCATGCGCGTCAGCGAACCCGCCGCCGACCTGGCCATCGCCGCCGCGCTGCTTTCCGCCCGCGAGGACGTGGCATTGCCCCCTGAAGCGGCGGTTTTCGGCGAAATCAGCCTGTCGGGCGCCCTGCGTCCGGTCGCACAGGCGGAAAACAGGTTGAAAGAGGCTCAGAAACTTGGTTTCTCACGGGCGATCCTGCCCGAGGCCCAGAAAGTCGAGGGTATGGAGGGGATGCGGCTGGACCGCGTTCTCGATCTGACAGGCTTCGTGGGCGAAACCTTCGGCGCGGGCTGATCTTGGTTAACCAGCGCGGAAGACACCGCGAAAGGGCAAGGACATGGACGGATTCACGATAATCGACGGCATTGTGGCGGTCGTCATCATCTTCTCGGCGATTCTGGCCTATGCGCGCGGCTTCGTGCGCGAATCGCTGGCCATACTGGGATGGATCGGGGCGGCGGTGCTGGCCTTCATCTTCGCGCCGACGGTCAGGCCGATGCTGGCGCAGGTGCCGGGGCTGAACAGATTCCTGGCCGACAGTTGCGAACTGGCCACGATCGCGGGCTTTGCGGTGGTCTTCGCCGCCGCGCTGGTCATCTTCTCGATCATCACGCCGCTGTTTTCGTCGGTGGTGCAGCGTTCGGCCCTTGGCGGGGTCGATCAGGGCATGGGTTTCCTGTTCGGCGTCGCGCGCGGCATCCTGCTGATCGCCATCGCCTTCATCGTCTATGAACGGGTGATGACCACCCAGCCCGTCGCGATGGTGGACGATTCGCGGTCGGCGCAGGTGTTCAAGCGCCTCAGCGGGCAGGTCGGCGACCAGATCCCGCAGGATGCGCCAAGCTGGATCGTGAACCGCTACGAACAGATGGTGCGCGGCTGCGCCCCGACCGAGGCGGTAACGACCACCACGCCCACGCCCGCAGCCGAGACCACAATCCCCGAAGGCCCCGCCGAAACCGCCCCCGCGGCCCCGGCGAACTGATCCGGCTACCCGCCGCAAATGTAACGGCCCGATGACAAAACATGCGCCCCGCCGGCGGCGGGGCGTGACATTTCGCGCGGGCGGCCCTAAATAGGCATTCAGCCCCCTCTGCATAGCCACAGGATTCTCAAGGTTATGATGCAGCCATTTCTCGCCCATCCCTTCGATTCGGACCGCCTGCACGAGGAATGCGGCGTCTTCGGTGTCACCGGCGTGGCCGATGCGGCGAATTTCGTGGCGCTTGGCCTGCATGCGCTGCAACACCGCGGGCAAGAGGCGGGCGGCATCGTCGCCCATGACGCCGAACACGGCTTCAACAGCGCCCATCGCTTCGGCTATGTCCGCGACAACTTCACCAAGCAATCGACGATGGAAACCCTGCCCGGACCGCTGGCGATCGGGCATGTGCGCTATTCGACCGCAGGCCGCAAGGGCACCGCCATCCGCGACGTGCAGCCTTTCTTTGGCGAATTCGCGATGGGCGGCTGCGCCGTCGCCCATAACGGCAACATCACCAACGCCGCCGCCCTGCGCCGCGAATTGATCGAGCGCGGCAGCATCTTCCAGTCCAGCAGCGACAGCGAATGCATCATCCACCTGATGGCGCGTTCCATCCAGCGCAACATTCCCGAACGCATGAAGGACGCCCTGCGCCGGGTCGAGGGCGCGTTTTCCGTCATCGCCATGACCCGCACCAAGCTGATCGGCGTGCGCGACCCGCTTGGCGTGCGCCCGCTGGT
>NZ_CAMEFG010000063.1 GCF_945915435.1 uncultured Paracoccus sp.
AACCCTCACTACCCCAGAAACCATCAGGGTCAGAAATGGAAAAAGCGTAAAGACGGGCGTAATCCTCGGGGGTTGCATGGGCATTCTCGAAACCTGAGGGGATCGGGTGTTTGGAAACAGCTTCAACTGACATTTGTGGCTCCTCTCAAAAAATGCCGGTCATGTCGGCCCGCCGCCTTTCCCCAAGGACATCTGCGGCCCCCTTGCCGGTTCCGGTCAGTTAATCGCCTTTGACAAGGCAGGTAAACCGAATTTGACCCCGCAACGCCCATCCGCCGCCCGGCGCAGGGCCGAAAATGCCGCTTGCCCGCGCCGGGAATGCGGCGCAGATTGCCGGGCATGAGCAAGCCCGATCCCATCCAGGCCACCGACGACGCGGCGCGCAAACTTGCCCGCCGCCTGATCGCGCAGATGCGCCATGCGGTCCTGGGGACACTGGACCCCGACAGCGGCGCGCCCCTGCTGACGCGGATCGCGGTGCAGACCGACCGCGACGGCACGCCGCTGGCGCTGTTGTCGGGGCTGGCGGCCCATACGCGGGCCTTGCAGGCCGATGCCCGCGCGGGGCTGATGATCGCGGATGGCAAGGCGGCCAAGGGCGACGCCATGACCCATGCGCGCCTGTCGATCCTGGCCCGCGCCTTGCCTGCGGATCCCGATCCGGCGCGGCGGGACAGATGGCTGGCGCGCGATCCCAAGGCGCGCGTCTATATCGACCTGCCAGATTTCCGCTTCTGGCGGATCGAGCCGGTCTCGGGCCTGCTCAATGCCGGTTTCGCCCGCGCCTACCGGCTGGAACCTGCCGACATGCTGGAACCCCCCGCACCCTGACGGCACGAGGGGCAAGGCCGCGCCTTGCGGCCCCGGTCAGTCGGGCGTGTCCATCCGCACCCGCAGCGAGACGCGCCCCTTGACCGCCGCCGGCCAGTTGATCGCCACCGACTTGCGCTGAAGACCCACCAGCCGCTCGACCCAGGGCATGGCCGAGACGGGCGCATTCGCGGCATTGGTCAGCGCACCGTCGGCAACCAGCGATTCCACCTTCATCGCGACGCCGTCGAAGGGCAGCATGGCACTGGTGCCCACGATCCAGCGGTTCGCCGCCGTGTTCTGCGCATGAACGACATCGACCGGGTTGGCGACATAGGTGTCGATGCCATTGAACATGTTGCCCTGGAACAGGATGTTGCGCATCCGGTCATGGTTCAGGTCCGCATGGGTGGTATCAACCTTGTCGATCCGCTGCGTGCGATTGTATAGCGATTTGAACACGTTGCCGATCACGCTCAGCCCGTGGATGAAATGGCCCGCGCCATAGGGCTTGACCGTCAGCCAGGAAAAGCCCGCCGTTCCGTTCGACACGAGGAAGGTGTTGCCGGTGATCGTCAGCCCGCCGAATGAAAACTCGTTGCCCTGAAAGGCCGGGGTGGCGCTGTGTTCGTTCGTCCACTCGATCCCGGCATTGTCGATATAATTGCCGGTGACGGTGGACTGGACGTTGGTCTGGGTCAGCACCAGCCCGGCAAAGCGCACACCCGCCTGCGCGTTGTCGCCCTGGAACCAGTGGTTGCCCTCGATGATATGCCCGCCACCGGCGGCGACCATGAAATGACCGAAGCGGACAAAGCGGCTGTGCCGGATCTTGGCATCGTTGTTGTTGACGTTCAGCGCGACGGTGGTGCGGTTCTGGGCGGGTTCGCCCATCTCGTTGGACAGGAACTGGCAGCGGTCGATCAGGATATCCTGGCAGCCCGACCCGATCGAGGTCACCCCGCGATCCCGTGGCCGCGTCATGTAGCAGTCGCGCAGGCAGAAGGTCGCGCCGGTAGGCGCCAGCATGATGCCGCTGGCATTGCCGTCCAGCAGGAATTCCACATCGCTGATGTTGAAGCGGTCGAGCCGGTCCATCCCCGAAAAATCCAGCGCATAGCGATAGCGCAGAAAGGCATAGCTGCGCGTCCCGGCCCCGCCGAAAAGCGGCTGCGACAGCTCCAGCGTGCCCGCCGCGATATTGCGGGCGCGGACATAGACCTCGCGCCCCACGCCTGCGCCGGTCACGCGAGAGCCGATCTCGATATTGGCGGCATTGGCGACATTGCTCAGCAGGTGCGGGCTGGCGGGGTCGTAACTGGCCACCGCCTCGACGCGGCGGGTATCCCAGACGGGACCGGGCACGATGTTGATCTGCCCGTTCGCGATCACCCGGCGGTTGGAAAAGGACGGGCTGCCCGGCGCGATCTCGCGCACCATGATCGGCTCGGCCAGATCGACGCGGCGGCCGCGCAGGTCCAGGACGGAATGGTCGGTATAGCCGAAGAGCGCCTGGATCGCGCGCTTGAAGCCCTCGGTCTCATCCCCGAATGCGGCGGCATAGGTGGGAAAGTCGAAGCTGGCATGCAGCGCAAGCCGGGCCGCGCGGGGCATGGTCAGCTTGCCCTGGAACCGCACGGGGGCCGAGATCGCAAGGTTCGAGCCGATCAGGAACGTGCCCTCGGGCACAAGGATATGACCGCCGTTCGCCGCCTGGTCCGCCGCCTGGAAGGCCGCGCGGTCATCGGTCACGCCATCGCCCACCGCCCCGAAATCGCGCACATCGACCCAGTCCAGCATCTGCGGAATGAAGGCGGCGGTGACATCCTCGATCACCATGTTCTCGATGCGGATGGCACCATTGTTGTCGCCCAGCAGGTCCAGCCCGAAATGGCCAAAGACCGCATTGCGCCCCCAGGCCATGTCCACCCCCTCGCGCGAGCCCGAGCCGACGATGGCCGAGACCTCGGCCACCTGCCCGTGCCCGCTCAGCGTGACCTGCGGCCCGGTCTGCGCGACGCCGCCGACATTGCCGCCCGCCGCATTGCCCGCCCATGCGGCGATGCGCACGCGCGGCAGGTTGCCCGCCACCGCCTTGACACGGGCCGAGATGCGCAGGTAGCTGCCCGGCTGCAACGGCGTGCGCACCATGTAGCGTAGCGAGGTCGTCGCCTGCTGCTTGATGATTTCCAGACAGGTGCCGAAGTCCTGGTCGGCAGGCACGATGGCGGCATTGGGCTGATCGGCCCATGTCGGCGATCCCGCGGTGCCGTTGGTGCGCGACCAGTGGTTCAGGCCCGCGCTGAAGGCGCGGGGCATCAGTTGCGAATTGCCGATGACGGTCATGCCGGATCTCTCCCCTTTTGGCGGATGCGGGCGGGACTGGCCCACGCGCTGTCCGGGGAAATTGACCTTCCGGCGTTAAGACATTGTTAACCATGCGCGCGCCGCAACGGGGCGGCGCGCAACGGCAGGGGTCAGCCGGCCAACTCGCCCGCCAGTGCCCGCTCGATCAGCGCGCGGGTCTCGGCAATGCCGTAAAGCGCGATGAAACCACCAAAGCGCGGACCCTGATCGGCACCCAGAAGAACTTGATAAAGCGCGGAAAACCAGTTCTTCATCGGCTCGAACTGGTGATCGCGGCCAATGGCGAAAACCATCGTTTGCAAGGCCTCGGGATCGGCGGGACCGTCCCATGCCGCCAGCCGCCCGGCCAGGTCCTCCAGCGCGCGGCGTTCCTGTTCGTCGGGCGCGCGATAACGGCGCGTCGGCGCCACGAAGTCTTGGAAATAGCGCAGCGCATAGCCCGCCGCCTTGTCCAGGCCGGGATGCGATTCGGGGCTGGCCTCGGGCGCATAGCGGCGGATGAAGCCCCACAGCCCGTCCTTGTCCGCCGCCCCCGCGACCGATGCCAGGTTCAGCAGCATCTGAAACGGCACCACCATATCGGATTGCGGCACCTGCCCGCCGTGGATATGCCAGACGGGGTTCGCAAGCTGCTGTTCCGGCGTCTGGTCGGGGAAGGCGCGCAACTGCTGGTGGTATTCATCGACCGCCTTGGGGATGACGTCGAAATGCATCCGCTTGGCGGTCTTGGGCTTCTGATACATGAAATAGGACAGGCTTTCGGTCGCCGCATAGGTCAGCCATTCGTCGATGGACAACCCGTTGCCCTTGGATTTGCTGATCTTCTGGCCGTGCTGGTCCAAAAACAGCTCATAGGTGAAATGTTCGGGCGCGCGGCCACCAAGGATGCGGCAGATCCCATCATAGATCGGCGTATTGGTCGAATGATCCTTGCCATACATCTCGAAATCGACGTCCAGCGCGGCCCAACGCGCGCCGAAATCGGGCTTCCATTGCAGCTTGACCTGACCGCCGGTGACGGGCAGCGTCAATTCCTGCCCGTCCTCGTCGAAGGTGATCGTGCCGGCCTTGGCATCGACATGCTTGATCGGGACGTAAAGCACGCGGCCCGTGGTCGGGCTGATCGGCAGGAAACAGCTATAGGTCTGCTGGCGTTCCTCGCGCAGGGAGGCCAGCATCACCGCCATGATCTCGTCGTATTTCTCGGCCGCCTTCAGCAGGGTCGCGTCGAACTGGCCGGATTTATAGAACTCGGTCGCGCTGACGAATTCGTATTCGAACCCGAAGGTGTCCAGAAAGCGGCGCAGCATGGCATTGTTGTGCCCGCCGAAGCTGTCATGTTCGCCGAAGGGATCGGGCACCGAGGTCAGCGGCTTTTGCAGATGTTCCCGCAGCATCTCTTGCTGCGGCACGTTCTCGGGCACCTTGCGCATCCCGTCCATGTCGTCGGAAAAGCAGATCAGCCGCGTCGGAATGTCGCTGATCATCTCGAAGGCGCGGCGGATCATGGTCGTGCGCGCCACCTCGCCGAAGGTGCCGATATGGGGCAGGCCCGAGGGACCATAGCCCGTCTCGAACAGCACATGGCCCTTTTCGGGGTCCTTCTTCTCATAGCGTTTCAGCACGCGGCGGGCCTCCTCGAAGGGCCATGCCTTGGATTTCATCGCGGCGTCACGCAGGGCGGTCATGTCATTCTCCATCGCTAGAACATCCCCCGTATTGAAACCCTGCAATATCGTCAATAATTGCCTTGGAACCCTGCAAGGAAAGCTGCCATGATCGACCTGCCCTCATTTTCTCATTGCGACGCGCTGGTGGCGCTGATGATCGCGGTTTCCGCATCCGATCAGGACATGCGCACCGCCGAGCTTGTCGCGATCGAGCGCACGGTCAACCACACGCCCATCTTCGCGCAATACGACATCGACCGCATCCGCGCGGTCAGCCAGACCGTCATTTCGCTGTTCGAGGAAGAGGACGGCCTGGATGCCCTTTTCGGGCTAGTCCGCGACGCCTTGCCCCAGCGGCTCTATGAGACCGCCTATGCGCTGGCCTGCGACGTCGCCGCATCCGATGGCCGCCTGGGCGAGGTCGAGGCCGAGATGCTGGCCGAAATCCGCCACCAGTTGAACATCAGCCGCCTGCATGCCGCCGCCATCGAACTGTCGGCGCGCGCGCGTCATACCGTTCTTTGACGCCTCAGCGATAGGTGCCGGATATCGGCTGAAAGACCACCGGACCGGCAGGCGCCGGTGGGACGGGCTGCGGTTCCGCCGCCACCGCGACCGCGCCATGTTCCGCCGTCCAGCTTTCGATCAGCGCCTGTTGCAGCGCCTTTGCGCGCCGGTTCCAGGCGACGGCGCCCTCGGGCAGTTCCTGCCCCTCGCTGACGGCACGCCGGGCCTCGTCCACGGTCAGGACGGCGAAGGCAAGCGGGCGGCCCGTGCCGTCGCTTGCATATCCTGCAAGGTTGGACACGAAATTCAGCGTTCCCGTCTTGGCGTCGATGCGGATGGGGCTGTCGATTTCATTGCGCTGCGCATCGCGCAGCGGGATATGGCGCATCAGGCCGATCAGCCCCTGGCGCTGGCCCGGTTGGACGCCCAGTTCCGCCATCATCCGCGCCGTGACCCGGCTTTCGGGGCGCAGGCCCGAATGGTCGGCAAAGTGATAATCCCCGCCGACCCCCTGCCCGCGCAGCCATTCGCCCATCCGTGCGGCCGAGGACGGCAGGTCCGCCGCCCCGCTGGCGGCCAGCCCCACGACCTCGGCGGTCAGGTTGTTGGAATATTCCATCATACCGATCAGGATCTCGCGCAGCGGGCGGCTTTCATGGCGCGCGATCTCATCGCCGTTCGGGCGTTCGTCCGTGATCTGCGGATTGGGCAGCACCAGCCCCTCGGCCCGGCAAAGCGTCTGGAACACGTCGCCCGCGTAAAGCTCGGGCTTGCGGACCGGCAGCCAGCGGCTGCCCGCGCGCCCCATCGCGCCCTGGGCGATGGTCCAGTCCTCGCGCTGGCCGCCGTCCTCGTAGGTGAACAGCGGCGCGGAACGATTGACCGCCGAGATCGCGACCGTATAGGCGCGGGGCGACTGGCGCGATCCGCGTGCCTCCAGCGACATGCGATAGCCGGAATCGCCCCTGCTCCATGACAGGTGGACGCGGTTGTAGTTCAGGATCATCCCCGAAATGGTCGGGTTGTAGGGCAGATGCACCGCCTGCCGGTCCGACAGGCGCGCGACATGGGGCAGCGCGCCGCCCCAGACCAGGAAGCGCGCGGGCGGGGTGCGGCCCGCCGCGGCCTCGGCCGCTGCGGCCTGGCGCGCCAGCGTGGCCAGCCCGTCGGTGTCCAGTTCCGGGTCGCTCCCGCCCGCAAGCACCAGCGCATCGCCCATCCGCAGCACCCGCGTCGCAAAGCGATGCCCGTCGCCAAACATGGCCTGCGCGTAAAGCGCCGTCACGGTCTTGAGCGTGCTGGCGGGCGGCAGCGCCAGGTCGGGGTGGCGGCTGGCCAGCATCTGCCCGGTCTGCGCGTCCAGAACGGCAAAGGCGACCTCTCCGCCAAGGGCCGCGCGCGTGATCAGGTCGCCCGCGCTTGCCACGGCGCGCTGGCCCGAAGGGCGGGGCGAGGGCCGCACATCCGCCCGAAGCGCCGCCGGCATGGCCGATGCCGCCAACAGCCCAAGCAGCAGGTTTCGCCGGTTCAGAGTGGTCATCGCATCTCTCTTTTCATCAAGGACGAAGACAGGATCCGCCGCCCGCCTTGCCGGATTTCGGTCGATGATAACGCATTCAGGGGCACGTTGACGACCACCCATGCGGGCGGGCGCGCCATTGCCAGTCCCGGCGCCGCGCTTTCGGGCAGGCGGTGGGCCGCCAAGATGCGCGCCGCGCGCGACAGCCGCGCGGGCATCCGCCAGCCCGGGCGGGCCATTACGCCGATGGGCACGCGGGCGGCGATCTCGCGCCAGCGCTCCCATCGGTCGAATTGCGCCATGTTGTCGGCCCCCATCAGCCAGACGAAGCGCACGCCGGGATAGGCCCGTTGCAGCGCGGCGATGGTGTCGGCGGTCATGCGGGTGCCCAGGGCGGCCTCGATCCCGGTGACGGTCACGCGGGGGTCGCGGATCAGCCGGCGCGCCTCGGCCAGGCGCTGCGCCAGCGGGGCGGGACCCTGCGCCTTCAGCGGATTGCCGGGGCTGACCAGCCACCACACCCGGTCCAGCCCGAAACGCCGCAGCGCCATGCGGGTGATATGCACATGCCCCTCATGCGCGGGATCGAACGAACCGCCAAGCAGCCCGATCCGCATCCCCGCCACCGCAATCGGAAAGCCCTGCATCACGCTGGCCCCTGTCCTTCCGCCTTATACCGCCCTGCCACGCTATCCGGCCCCGCCGCCGGAACGGTTGCGATACCGCGCGATCAGCGCGCCCCGCCTCAGCCATGCGACCGACATCGCCCATAGCGCGACGATGACCCAGATGTCCACGGCCAGCCGCGTGAACCAGCCCGGCCATGTCTCCTTGGGCACCAGAAGCGCCGCCGCATCGCCGAAGATCGACAGCAGCACGCAGGCGACGAAGGCCCACAGCCCGCCCTTGCCGATATCGGCCAGCGCGCGCCCCGCCACGGTCGCGGCCATGCGCCCGAACAGCCCCGACAGCGGAACCGCGACCAGCCAGCTTGCCGCCAGGGCCGAGATCAGCCGCACGCTGTCCAGCGACCATTTGTCGATCCTGCCGGTGACGGACAGCATGGCCTCGCGCACGGGTCTGCCCGTCTCGCCCAGTTTCGTGGCAAGGACAAAGACCCCGCCAAGCAGCATGATCGTCACGCAAAGCGCGGTCAGCCAGCGCGCCCAGGGCATCAGCGCCCGGCCCAGTTGCTGGCGGAAGGCCCCCATCGCCGCACCGCAAAAGAACAGAAGCTGCCAGCCGAAGGGGTTGAACAGGAAACCCGGCCCCGGTCTCTGGTTCGGGATCACCTGGTTGAGCGGCAGCGCCACGCTCCACAATGCGACCGATCCGGCCATGAACCAGAAGGGATGGCGCAGAAGGACGGGCATGGCCAGCGGCACCGTCGCGATCAGCACGACGTAGAGCGCCAGCACGTCCATCAGGTTCGGCTGCATCCACATCAGCGCAATGGTCGCGACATAGCCGAAGGGGTTTTCCGCAATCATGCGCGAATAGGCCGACCAGACCGCCGTATGGCGCAGATCGAAGGAAAACAGCAGCCACGACAGCAGCGCCAGCGCGATCGAACCTGCGATCAGCGCCAGCCACACCTGAAGCGCGCGGCGCCAGAAGCGTTTGCGGGCCGCACCCGGCCCCTGTTCCTGCTGGACCTTCAGCCAAACCAGCCCGACCAGGAAACCCGAAAGCAGCACGAAAAGCTCGGCCGCGTCGAAGACCACGAAATTCGTCAGCGTCAGGCCGCGCATGACCGATACGGGCATATGGTCCAGCATGATGCAGACCAGCGCATAGCCGCGCAGCATGTCCAGCCAGGCGATGCGCTTCATTCGGGCAGTTCCGCCCAGATCTCGATCAACTCGCGTTCCTCGGCCAGGGCCAGGCGTTCGGCGGGGTCGAGGAAGGAAAGCGCCTCGGCCCGGTCGCGCGCGGCGGCGATCTTGGCCCCGGCGGCCAGAACGTCCAGCCGCTGTGCCACCGGACGCGCATCGCGCAGCGGCAGCAGCGCCTTGTGGCGGGCCAGCGTCGCGGGGTCGCAGGGCAGTTCATCGAAGGGGCGCGCCGTGGCCGCGATGCGATGGGCCAGCGCATTTGCGGCGGTGAGGATCTCGGGCGTTTCGCGTTCCTCGGGGGTGACCAGCAACCCGCGGCGGCGCGCCCAACGGCCAAAGACCGGGCTGCCCGACCAGCGCGAGGTCAGGGGCGACAGGATCAGCCCGGCAAGGATCGGCGACAGCCAGATCAATTGCTCGGGCGACATGAAGGCCAGCACGGTCAGCGTGACCAGCCCGGTCAGCACATGCAGCGCGTGCCGGGTCAGGACAACGCGCCAGGGCGGGATCTGGCCCGCGCGTACCTGCGCCTCCCACCCGGAATCGCGGCCTTGCAGGATTTCCAGGATCTGCCGCGTCTGGATCAGCATCTGGACCGGGGCGATCAGCGCGGACAGCACGATCTCGAACAGCGCCGAGCCAAGGATGCGCACGTTCCCCCCCGAATTGCGCGCCAATGGCCGCAGCCACGCCCGCAGGATGGCGATCAGCTTGGGCAACAGCAGGAAACCCATCGCGGCGATGAACAGCCACAGCATCCGCACCGGGTCGAAAACCGGCCATTCGGGGAAAAGCTGGTAGGTCTGGGGGAAGTAGTCGGGCCGCGACAGCAGCACATTGGCCGACAGCGCAAGCCCGACCAGGATCATCGCCAGCCAGATCGGAGACATCACGAAGCCCAGCACCCCGATGATGAAATGCGCCCGCGTGACGGTGGTGAAGCCGCGCCCGCCCAGCAGGCGCAGGTGTTGCAGGTTGCCCTGCGCCCAACGGCGTTCGCGCACGGCCATGTCAAGCAGCGTCGGCGGACCGCCCTCGTAGCTGCCGCGCAGGTCGTAATCCAGCCGCACCTTCCAGCCGGCGCGGCGCAGCAGCGCGGCCTCGACGAAATCGTGGCTGAGAACGGTGCCCCCGAATGGCGGCTTGCCCGGCAGGGTGGGCAGGCCGCAGCAGCTTGCAAAGGCCCGGACGCGGATGATCGCGTTATGGCCCCAGAAATTGCCGCTGTCGCCGGACCACGCCGACACGCCGCGCGCGATGGCGGGACCGTAGACCCGGCCCGCGAATTGCGTCTGGCGCGCAAAGATGGTCTGTCCGCCGACCAGCATCGGCATGGTCTGGATCAATCCGATGGCCGGGTCGGCATTCATGCGTGCCGACAGCGCGCGGATGGTTGCCGCGCTCATCACGCTGTCGGCGTCCAGGACAATGATCTGGTCGTAGCGCCCGCCCCAGCGGCGGATGAACTCGGCCACGTTTCCGGCCTTGCGCCCCTCGTTCGAGTTGCGGCGGCGATACCAGACCGGCACCGGGGACAACTCGCGCAACCGGCTGACCGCGGCCATTTCGGCGGCGACGATCTGCGGCAGGCGACTGTCGGACAATACGAAGATCTCGGCCCGCCCGGCCAGCCCCTCGCGGTAGAGGTCGCGGCCCAGTGCGGCCAGAAGCCCCGCGGTATCGGCGGGCTGTTCGTTGTAGACCGGCATCACCACCGCGATCCGGGCATCGTTGGGACCTTCGGGCGTGCGCAGCCGCGGCGCCAGCAACCCGGCCAGCATGGCGCAGAAGGAAAAGCCGACCCAGGCAAAGGTGATGACGAACAGCACCAGCAACACCCCTTGCAGGAAGGTGATGTTGTCGCCGAAGACGCGCAGCATCTGCTGGGCGCCAATGAAGGCGATGGCCAGCGCCCCGCCAAAGGCCAGCAGCCGCGCCGCGATCACGCGCAGGCCGGGCAGTTCCGCGGTGGGACCGGCGGGGGGCGGGCCGCGAAAATCCTGCTCGGGCATGTCCAGCGGCTGCTCGGGCGGGGTCGCGGGCAGGTTTTCACCGGGCATCCCGGCAATGTCCGGGTCGGCAAGCAGGGCCATCTCTTGCGGGCTGTCGCTGGCTGTATCGGCTCTGTCCTCGGTCACCGGAACCTCACTCGCGCGACCAGCGCGTTATCCAGGTTTCGCTGAAGGCGCCCTCGGGACCGTTCAGCACGGCAGAGATATCGGACGCCCTTGCGTTTTCCGGGAAATATTCAAAGGACAGCCGCATCCGGTCCTGCGAGGGCAACCGCGACAGGTAGCTGTGCCCGATCCGCCCGGACGAGGCGCGGATCTGCGCCACCGGGTCATCGGCCCCGAAAACGGACAGATCGAAATCCACGACATAGGTGCGCGCATTCGAATCGTTGACCGAACGGCCCGAGAAGGACTTGACCACACGCGAAACCAGTGCGCTGTCAGGCACTTGCGCCGAGAATGTCAGAGAATAGCTGAAGTCGTGGCGCTGCCCCGCCGCCAGCGGGTCCGAGGGTTGCCAGAAGGCCACAATATTGTCGTTGAATTCATTGGTGACGGGAATTTCGACCAGCGTGACCGCGCCCTTGCCCCATTCCCCGCGCGGCGCGACCCAGGCCGAGGGGCGCAGTTCATAGCGCGCCTCGGCATCTTCGTAATCGGTGAACTCGCGCGCGCGCTGGGCGAGGCCGAAACCCAGCGGGTCGTTGTCCATGAAGGACGAGAATTGCAAGGTCGCGGGCGCGGACAGCACGCGCCACAGCCGCGATTCCTGCCCGGTCAGCATCTGCAACCCGTCGCTGTCGTGAACCGCGTGGCGGTAATCGTCCACGCGGCGGCGGTCCGACGGCCCGAACCAATACATCGAGGTCAGCGGCGCGATCCCCACATTCGCCAGGTCGCGGCGCGGGAACAGCACCGCGCGGGTGTTCACGATGGTTTCGGCACCGGGCGACAGGATGAATTCGTAAGCCCCCGCGACCGAGCGGCTGTCCAGCAGCGCGTTGATGCGCAAGGTGCGGTCCTGCGCTTCCGGGCGGTAGATCCAGAAGGCGCGGAAGATCGGGAATTCCTCGCCCTCGGGGCGGCCGGTGTTGATCGCCAGCCCCCGCGCCGACAGCCCGTATTGGGTGCCGCGCGATACGGCGCGGAAATAGCTGGCGCCCTGAAAGACGGCGAATTCGTCCATCACGTCGGGCCGGTTCAGCCGCGTGCGCAGCCGAAAGCCGGAAAAGCCCATGTCGCCCACGGTTTCCAGATCCGCCCCGTCCGGGAAATGCGAGGCATCGAAGTCGAACAGGTGCGGGTCGAAGGCAAGCTGGGTCGCCACGCCCTCGGCCACCAGGTTGATCTCGACCGGCTCATGGAAGATCGCGCCGGGCGGCAGCAGGTCCAGCGAGAAATCGCGCAAATCGCCCCAGGGATCGCGGTCGCGGCGAAAGCGGATCGCGCGATACTGGTCATAGTTCAGATTGGCGAAACTGCCCTGCAAGGTCGATGAGGGCGCCGAATATTCGCGCCCGGCGAATTCTTCGGCGATGGCGATGACCTGCTCGAAGTCGAAAGGCGCGGGCGCGGCGGCCTCGTCCTGCGGATCCGGTTCGCCTTCAGGCTGCTCGCCCGCCGCCTGCGCAAGGGCGGCGCCGCCGATTCCACCGGACGCCGCCAGCGCGGCAGCGGATGACATGACAAAACTACGACGGTGCATCGCCCGACCTCATGCATAAGCCGGCCCAGACGGCCTTCAACCCGCTGGGGGTTTGGCATTGCCGGGCGATGCTCGCAAGTGGTTTTCAGGAAAGGGGGCGCCACTCTGCCGATATCGCAGGTCCGGGCAACAGGATTGTGAAGGTCCTTGAGCGTCGCCCAGACACGGGGCCGGACACGGTGCCGGGCGCGGGACCCGTGGCCCCGCGCCCCTTTCGACTGCCGTGTCCGCCCTGCCTGCGGACCTGATTTTTCCGTTCAGCGCGCGGTTTCGCGCATCACCTCGCCACGCGGATTGACCTCGACGCGGACGGGTTCGCCTTCGGGGTTGGTCGCCTCGACGCTGACGCGCGGGCCTTCGCGGGTGATCTGGCCGATGTCGGTATAGCCCGCACCGTCCAGCGCGCCCTGCACCGCCTCATCCGAGATCGCGGGGCGTTTCCCCTGCCTGCGTTCGTGATGGCCCCGGTCCCGGTCGCGGGGACCGCGATCATGCCAGTGGCGGTCGCCGGGGCGGCCATGCGGGCCTGCCCGGTGTTCGGCCCCCTCGCCCCGGCCAAAGCGCATCAGCGTGCCATCGGGGGAAAAGCCTGCGCGGACCTTTTCGCCGTCGGCATCGGTTCCGCCGACCATCACCATGCCCTCCCTCACGAAGATGGCCGAGACGCTGGCAAGCTGGCCGAACACGTCCTGATCGCGCACCGGCTGGGGCAGCAGGGCGTCGGCCACCGTTTCGGGCAGCGCGCCGTCGCCGCGCAGGAAGGCCCCCCGCAATTCCCCCGAATCATCGACGAATGCGCCCATCTGCCCGCCATCGGGCAGCGTCCCGCGAAGGATCCGGCCCTCGCCGCGCTTGATCTGCCGCACCTGCACCTCGGTCAGGTCCAGGTCCTGCAAGACCTGCGGCAGCGCCTCGGCCCCGGCCGCCGGGGCCGCGGTCTCGGCGGGTGCCGCGTCCTGCGCCTGCGAAATCGCCGGAAGGCCGACCATCGCGGCCAGCGCCAGCGCGGCCACCCCTTGCATCAGAAATCTGCTCATCTTCTTTTTCCTCATGACAATCGTCGGATATAGCCACGAATCATTAATAACCCCTGAAGGGACAATGTATTGCCAATGACGCATTTGGTTTTCATTTGGATATGCGGCGCTAGATTGACGGGATGAAACCCTGGGCCGTTCCCTTCCTTGTTGCCTTGTCGGGCGCGCTGGCCGCCGGCCCCTTCGCGCTGGCCGAGATGCCCGATCCCGGCGCGATCTTCGACGAAGGCGACGACCTGCCCGACATGATCCGCTTGCACGGCTTCGACGTCCTGCCGCTAAGCGAGGTCGCCCGGATCGCCGCGCAGCGGTTCGAGGGCAAGCTGATTTCCGCCCGGCTGATGCCCCCCAGCCCCGCCGAACATGCGCGCGGCGTCGAACTGGTGCATGAGCTGCGCCTGCTGACCCCGGGTCGCGACGTGCTGCTGCTGCGCCTCGACGCGCGCAGCGGCGATTTTCTGGAGGCAGCCGGTGCCGGCCTGACCCGCGCCCGCCGCCCGGTGGAGAGTGACAGATGAAATGCCTGATCGTCGAGGACGACCCCACCCTTTCCACCCAGATCGCCGATGCCATGCATCAGGGCGGTTTCGCCTGCGACATCGCCCCCGACGGCGATCAGGGCGAATTCCTGGGCGCGACCGAAAGCTATGACGTCGCCATCCTGGACCTGGGCCTGCCCGGAATGCCGGGGATCGAGGTGCTGACGCGCTGGCGCCGTTCAGGCATCACGATGCCGGTGCTGATCCTGACCGCGCGTGGCGACTGGACCGACAAGGTCGCGGGATTTCGGGCGGGCGCGGACGACTATGCCGTCAAGCCCTTTCGCCTGGACGAGGTGGTGATCCGCGCCCAGACCCTCGTGCGCCGCGCAGCGGGCCATGCGCAAGCGGTCATCGACGCAGGCCCCCTGCGGCTGGACACGCAACTGGGCATCGTCACGCTGAACGGCATGGCGCTGAAGCTGACGGCCTTCGAAAAACGCATCCTTGCCTATCTGATCCATCACCAGAACCGCGTGGTCAGCCGGGCCGAACTGTCCGAACACCTCTATGATTCCGCCGCCGACCGCGACTTCAAGTCGATCGAGGTCGTCATCGGCAGGCTGCGGCGCAAGATCGGCGACGGGCTGATCCAGACCCGCCGCAGCGAGGGCTACGTCCTGCGAACCCGCCCATGAACATCCCCTTGCGCGATTCCATCCGCTTTCGCTTGCTGGCGCTGGCCTCGGTGCTGCTGGGGGCGGCGCTGGTCGCGGGCTATCTGTTCATCGCCGCCATCCTGGAAGACTTCATCACCCGCCGCTTCGACGCCGAGACCCGCACCATCGCCGAAGCGGTGATCGCGGGCGCCTCGATTTCCGGCAGCGGGCGGGTGACGGTCGCACAGCCCCCCGGCGATCCGCGCTTTTCCATGCCGCTTTCGGGCTGGTATTGGCAGCTTTCGCAAGACGGGCAGGTCGTGGCCAAGTCGCCCTCGCTTTTCGACGGCACCCTGCCCGCCCCCGCGGGCGAATGGCAGGCCATCGCCCTGCCCGGTCCCGACGGCGCGCCCCTGCGGGTCATGCAGACCGACTTCACCCTGCCCGACAGCGACCAGCCGCTGAGCGTCGCCGTTTCCGCCCCCGCCACGCAGATCGCGCAGGAACTGGCCCATGTCCGCCGTCCGCTTGCCGTCTCGCTTGCCGTCCTGGGGCTCGCGCTGGCGGCGGCGATGGTCTTGCAGGTCACAGCGGGGCTGCGCAGCCTGGATGTGCTGGGCCGCGACATCCGCCGCATCCGCGCGGGCCGGGCCGAAAGCCTGCCCCTGCCCGCCGTGGCCGAACTGCGCCCGGTCGCCGCCGAGATCAACGGCCTGCTGGACCAGAACCGCAAGGTGCTGGCCCGCTCGCGCGAGCATGTCGGCAACCTTGCGCATTCGCTGAAGACGCCGCTGTCGGCGCTGGCCAACAGCCTGCCGCCCGACCACGAAGGCCAGCCCCTGCTGGAACGCATGGACCGCCAGATCGGCTGGCACCTGCGCCGCGCCCGTTCCGCCGCGACCCCGCATGTCCTGGGCCAGCGCACCCCCATAGCCCCCGTGATCGAGGACATTCTGCTGGTCCTGCGCCGCCCCGTCGAGGATGCGGGGCTTGCGGTCGAACGCCTCTGCGACCCCGGCCTGGTCTTTCCCGGCGACCGTCAGGACCTTGAGGAGATGATCGGCAACCTGACCGAAAACGCGGTCAAATGGGCGCGCCGCCGCATCCGCATCGCCGCGGCGCTGTCCGAGGGAACCATCCGCATCGCCATCGAGGACGACGGTCCCGGCATGCCCGGCAGCGACCACGACATGGCGCTGCGGCGCGGCCGCAGGCTGGACGAAACCGGCCCCCCCGGCGCGGGGCTGGGCCTTGCCATCGTCACCGACCTCGTGGCGCTCCACGGCGGCCGGCTGACCCTTTCGCGATCGGACCTTGGCGGCCTGCACGCCGAACTGACCCTGCCCGCCTGACGCCCCTTGCCCCCGCCCCCGTCGCGCGCTAACGAATGCCCGTCGGAGGAGTGGCAGAGTGGTTTAATGCACCGGTCTTGAAAACCGACGTGGGGG
>NZ_CAMEFG010000064.1 GCF_945915435.1 uncultured Paracoccus sp.
TCGTCGATCTCGCCTGCACTATGGCATGGATCGCCTAAATGAAGACGCCGCCTAGATCAAACACACCACCCGTTCAGAAGGAGCATCGCCCTGTCAAGCTCGGGCGGAGGTCGGCAGCGCCGGCCGGAGCCAGGGATCGTCACCCGGCAGGGCCAGGACAGTGCAGGACAATATTCGACCTATGGCGCTTGGCGCCTGCGAACAGCTGCGACCCATCAAGTAAAGAGCAAACAGCATCGGCGGCGTCGGGGTCCAACCCGACCTCCGCCCGTGCAATGAGGCTGCCAGCCGCGTGTGTGCCACATCTCCCTGAGGGGCTGGATGACACCCTGATCGCTACCAGCCTGTTCAGAGGGCTGACAGCCCGAATATCTTACCCATCGCTATGTCAACCTCCCCCATGGTTACACTGTCCTCCTTCACGCCGCTATGGGTGCAATAGTGATGGTTCCCTGAGCTGAAAGTCCGCTACGGACTCAAACCGCCCGATCTCCGCTGCGCAAACCGCATTCCGGCTCCTGCCCAAGCACACCCGAAACGAAAGCCGCCTATTTCCCGGCCTTGAGCTTGGCTGCAAGATCACGCGCGATGGCGAAGGCGCCCTTGATGCGGTCGGCGTCGCTTTTCCAGTCCCGGCGCAGCACGATCTTGTTGTCCGTGACCTTGGCCAGCCCACGCTGGTCGTTCAGGAATTCGACCAGCCCGGCGGGGTTGGGGAACTTGTCCATGTGGAACTGCACCGTCGCGCCCTTGGGACCGGCGTCCAGCCGCGCGATATTGGCGCGCTTGGCCATCGCCTTGATGCGGATGACCAGCAGCAGGGTGTTCACCTCGCGCGGCAGCGGGCCGAAGCGGTCGATCAGTTCGGCGGCGAAACCTTCCAGCTCGACCTTCGTCGCAAGCTGCGACAGGCGGCGATAAAGCCCAAGCCGCACGTCCAGATCGGGGATGTAGCTTTCGGGAATCGTCACCGGCACGCCAAGGTTCAACTGCGGCGCCCAATCGTCTTCGGGCGTGCCCTCGATCTCGCCCGATTTCAGCTTGGCGATGGTTTCCTCCAGCATCTGCTGATAAAGTTCGAACCCCACCTCCTTGATATGGCCCGATTGTTCCTCGCCCAGCAGGTTGCCCGCGCCGCGCAGGTCCAGGTCCTGCGAGGCCAGGTTGAACCCCGCACCCAGGCTGTCGATGGAACCCAGGAACTTCAGCCGCCGCATCGCCTGCGGGGTCAGCGGCACGCGCGGTTTCGTCGTCAGATAGCAATAGGCGCGCGTCTTGGACCGCCCGACCCTGCCCCGGATCTGGTAAAGCTGCGCCAGCCCGAACATGTCGGCGCGCCAGACGACCATCGTGTTGGCGGTGGGAATATCCAGCCCGCTTTCGACGATGGTCGTCGCCAGCAGGATGTCGAATTGCCCATCGTAAAAGGCATTCATCCGCTGGTCCAGATCGCCCGCCGCCAACTGGCCGTGGGCGACGAGATAGCTGGCCTCGGGCAGGTTTTCCTTCAGCCAGTCCTCGACATCGGGCAGGTCGGACAGGCGCGGCACGACGAAGAAGCTTTGGCCGCCGCGATATTTCTCGCGCAGCAGGGCCTCGCGGATGGTGACGGTGTCGAATTCGCTGACATAGGTGCGGATCGCCAGCCGGTCCACCGGCGGCGTGCCGATGATCGACAGGTCCCGAACGCCTGTCAGCGACAGTTGCAGCGTGCGCGGGATGGGCGTTGCGGTCAGGGTCAGGACGTGGACATCGCTGCGCAACTCCTTCAGGCGTTCCTTGTGGCCGACGCCGAAATGTTGTTCCTCATCGACGATCAGCAGGCCGAGGTTCTTGAAACGGACCTGCTTGGCCAGCACGGCATGGGTGCCGACGACGATATCGACCGTGCCTTCGGCCAGCCCCTTGCGGGTTTCCGCCGCATCGCGGGCGGAAACGAAGCGCGACAGCGGGCGGACGTTGATCGCGGTGCCGCGAAAGCGTTCGGCAAAGCTCTTGTAATGCTGGCGGGCCAGCAGGGTCGTGGGGGCGATGACGGCAACCTGCATGCCCTGCGATGCAGCGATGAAGGCCGCGCGCATGGCCACCTCGGTCTTGCCGAAACCCACGTCGCCGACGATCAGCCGGTCCATTGGCCGACCGGCGGCCAGGTCGCTCGCGACATCCTCGATCGCGGTGGCCTGGTCGTCGGTCTCGGTATAGGGAAAGCGCGCGGCAAAGCTTTCGGCCTCGTGATGGGCGGGTTCCAGCACGGGGGCGGGACGCAGCAGGCGCTCGGCCGCGATGCGCATCAGCCGGTCGGCGATCTGGCGGATGCGTTCCTTCAGCCGCGCCTTGCGGGCCTGCCATGCGCCGCCGCCAAGGCGATCCAGCAGCCCTTCCTCGTGACCGTAGCGGGTCAGCAGCTCGATATTCTCGACGGGCAGGAACAGCCGGTCGCCACCGGCATATTCCAGCGCGACGCAATCATGGGGCACCCCGGCGGCGGTGATGGTTTCCAGCCCGGTATAGCGCCCGATCCCGTGTTCGACATGCACGACCAGATCGCCGGGGGTCAGGGTGGTGGTGTCGCGCAGGAAATTCTCGGCCCGGCGGCGCTTCTTCGCACCGCGGATCAGGCGGTCGCCCAGCACGTCCTGTTCCGAGATGACCGCGAGCGCCCCGGTCGCCTGGCCGTCCGAGACAAAGCCTTCCTCAAGCGGCCAGACCGCCAGACCAAGCGCGCCCTTCTGCGTCCCAAGCTGGCCAATGTCGCGGATGGGAACCGCGCCTTCGATCCCCTCATCCGCGATCAGCCCGGCCAGACGCTCGCGCGCGCCTTCCGAGAAACTGGCGATGACGACCCGGCCCGAGGCGCGCAGCTTGCCGACATGTTCGGCAAGGGCGGCGAACAGGTTGATCTTTTCGGACTGCCGTTCAGGCGCGAAATTGCGGCCCACGCGACCGCCCGCATCCAGCACCCCCGGACCCGGAGGCTGGGGCAGCACCGACAGCCGCAGACAGCGCCGCGCCGCCAGCCAGCCCTGCCATTCGTCTTGCGGGGGATAAAGCGCCTCGGGCGGGACGGGGCGATAGGGCGTATCGGTCGCGCCCTTGCGGCCCAGCGCCTCGCGCCGGGCGGCATATTGTTCGCCGATCATGTGCCAGCGCGCATCGACCACCTGGTCGAGATGATCGTCCAGCATCACGCTGGCCTGCGGCAGATAGTCGAACAGGCTCTCAAGCCGGTCGTGGAACCACGGCAGCCAATGCTCCATCCCCGCCATCTTGCGGCCCGCGCTGATGCCTTCATACAGCGGATCGTTCGCACCGCCGCCGAATTCGGCCCGGTAGTTCTGGCGGAAGCGGGTGATGGCGGATTCGTCCAGGATGACCTCGGACATGGGTGCCAGCTCGACCCGGTCCAGCTTGTCGGTGGTGCGCTGCGTCTCGGGGTCGAAGCGGCGCGCGCCGTCCAGCACATCGCCGAACATGTCCAGCCGGATCGGCCCGCTTTCGCCGGGGGGATAGATGTCGATGATACCGCCGCGCAGGGCATAGTCGCCCGGCTCGGTCACGGTGGGCGATTGCGAAAAGCCCATGCGCACCAGAAAGGCCCGCAGCGCGGTTTCGTCCATGCGGTCGCCCACCGCAGCCGAAAAGCCCGCGCCGCGCAGGCTGTCTTGCGCGGGAACGCGCTGCATGGCCGCGTTCAGCGTCGTCAGCAGCACGAAAGGCCCGCGGATCGCGCCCTGTGCAAGCGCGCTCAGCACCGCCATGCGGGCCGCCATGATCCCCCCGGCGGGCGAAATCCGGTCATAGGGCGTCGTATCCCAGGCGGGAAAGTCCAGCACCACGGCCTTGGGCGCGAAGAACGCCAGCGCGGCGCGCATCGCGGCCATGCGCCGGTCGTCGCGCGCGACATGGATCACCGGCGCGCCTTTTGCCAGTTCGCGGGCAAGAAGGGCGGTGTCCATGCCCTCGGGGGCGCCTGACAGGACGATTTGTTCGGACATGGAAGCTGACCTATTCGGATCGCGGCAAGAGTCAAGTGGCGGTATCGGATTCATCGCGGCTAGAAAGGGCGCGCCAGCATCCACAGCGTCCCCCAGAAGGCCGTGACCCCCACCACCAGGACCGAGATCGCCGTCACCGCGATCCGGTGCCGCCGCATCCGGCGCGAGGCATCGGCGGCGGCCCTGTTCGGCGCGCTCTGCCCCGCCTGCGCCTGCGACAGGATCACGCGCAGGACGCGCGCAAGGCGCAGATTCATCAGCGCGACGATGCCAAGGGGCGCGGCCAGCAGGAAAAGCGCCTGCGCCATTTCCAGCCCGTAGCCGAAGCCAAGCATCGCCAGCAAGGTCAGCGCAAAGGCGGCAATGCCCGTCAGCCAGCTTCCTTCCTGCGAGGCGACCCGCCAGCGCGGCAGCATCAGCGACAGCCAGTCCAGCAGCGCCAGCGCCTCGGGCCGGTCGCCGGGACCTTCGGGTTTCGCGGCGCTGCGGATCACGTCGATGGGCACGCCCAGCACATTGCGCCCGGCCATCGACCAGACGGTGGCCAGCATCAGCCAGAACCAGATCGTGGTGAAGGACCGGCTGTCCAGCAAACCCAGCAGACCATCGAACAGGGGCACGGGACCTCTCATCTCATGGGGCGCGCGACCGGCACACTAGCCCGGCGCGCGGCCAAGGGAAACCGTAAAAGCCCGCCTTTTCCGTCGGCTCGGGCGGGTTGCGCCCCGGCGCGGCAGGGTGCAGGATCGGCGCGATCCAGACAGCCCCGATGGAAGGCCCCGCATGTCCGCCAACCCGATCCTCGCCCCGTTCCCCGCCGCCCGCCCACGCCGATTGCGCCGCACCCCTGCCCTGCGCGCGATGACGTCCGAGACCACGCTTGGCGTGGGCAACCTGATCTGGCCGATCTTCGTGACCGAGGTCGCGGGTGGCGAGGGCGAGATCCCCTCGATGCCCGGCGTTGAACGCCTGACGCTGGACGGCGCCCGCCGCGCCGCCGAACGCGCGGCGAAACTGGGCATCCCGGCGATCTGCATCTTTCCCCATTCCGATCCCGACAAAAAGACCGAAGGCTGCGAACGCGCATGGGACCCCGAGAACATCGGCAACCGCGCCATCCGCGCGATCAAGGACGTCGCGCCCGATCTGGCCGTGATGACCGATATCGCGCTGGACCCCTACAACATCAACGGCCATGACGGATTCGTCCAGGGCGGCGTGATCGTGAACGACGAAACCGTCGAGGCGCTGGTCAGGATGGCGCTGGCGCAGGCCGAGGCGGGGGCGGACATCCTCGGCCCCTCGGACATGATGGACGGGCGCATCGGCGCGCTGCGCAGCGCGCTGGAAGGCGCGGGGCATCAGGATGTCACGATCATGTCCTATTCGGCGAAATACGCCAGCGGCTTCTATGGGCCGTTCCGCGATGCGGTGGGCGCATCCGGGCGTCTGGTCGGCGACAAGAAAACCTATCAGATCGACCCCGCCAACCGGGCCGAGGCCCTGCGCTGCGTCGCGCGCGACCTGGCCGAGGGCGCGGACATGGTCATGGTCAAGCCCGGCCTGCCCTACCTGGACATCTGCCGCGAGGTAAAGGACCGTTTCGCAGCCCCGACCTTTGCCTATCAGGTCAGCGGCGAATATGCGATGCTGGAAGGCGCGATCCGCAACGGTTGGCTGTCGCGCGACGTGGTGGCCGAAAGCCTGCTGGCCTTCCGCCGCGCGGGCTGCGACGGCATCCTGACCTATTACGCGCCGCAGGTCGCCGAATTGCTGGCGTAATGGGACAAAAGCCCCTAGGATTCGGGCATGGATAGCGGCCTGCTTGCGAAACGGGGCCGCCAGAACGGAACGGGACAAGAATGACCAAGAACCTCAGCCCGTCGCGCCGGTCGTTCATCGCGGGCGGCATGGCGACGGCCCTGCTTGCCGGATGCTCGAACGCGGTGGGTGAAAACGCCGCCGCCCGGCTGGACGCGCGGGTCAATGCGACGCGCGACCACCTGCTGCAAGCCTATCCGGCCACCGCGCCGATGATCCAGAACGCGCGCGGCGTCCTCTACATGCCGCTGATGACCGAGGCCGGGATCGGCTTTGGCGGCGCCTATGGGCAAGGTGCGCTGCGGATCAACGACGCAACGGTCGATTACTATTCGGCCACGCAGGCCAGCGTCGGCTTCCAGATCGGCGCGCAGCAATATGCGCATGTGCTGATCTTCCAGACGCCTGAATCGCTGTCGAATTTCCGCAACAACCCCGGTTGGGTGGCCGAGGCGGGGGCCTATTACGCCCTGCCCGCCGGCGGTCAGGCGATGGGCGCGGACACGATTTCCGTGCAGCAGCCGGTGGTGGCGATGATCTTCGGCCAATCCGGCCTGATGGCGGGCGCGACGATCGCGGGCACGAAATACACCCGCATCATCCCCTCGACATTCTGAGGGCACGGGATTTTAGGCCGCGTTGCCGAAAAGGGATTCCCGTGTCGGGCTTCTCGTGATTCAAGCCGGCATCTGCGATGGAGACCAGCTTGGCACGAGGTCTGATGACGGGTAACGGCAGCCTCTTGAGCCCGCCTGTCAAGCAATCAATAGGCCTGTGCGGTTGCTGTAATCGTCATCTCGTGCAGATTGACCGATTGGGGCAGTTGATAAGCGAAAAGGATCGTCCGGGCGACATGCCCGGCATCGATGCCGCCTTCCATGCGGTCGCGGTCGGCGGACCAGACCGCGAAGGCGGCGGGATCGGTGATGGTCTTGTCGATCTCGGATTTCGTGATGCCGGGCGAGACGGTCATCACGCGCACATTGTGTTCCGCCGCCGCGCCGCGCGCGCCTTCGCTGACGGCATGGACGAAATGCTTGGTGCCGCCGTAAACGTCGTGAAAGGGATAGACCTTGCGCCCCGCGATGGACGAGATGTTGACGATGGTGCCATGCCTGCGCGCCTTCATCTTCGGCAAGAGCGCGTGCATGCAGTTCAGCACCCCGGTCACGTTGATGTCGATCAACTCGCGCCATTCCTCGGGGTCCTGATCGTCCAGCCGCGCCAGCCGCGAAATCCCCGCATTGTTGACCAGCAGGTCCACGGGGCCGAAGCGCGCCTCGCCCTCGGCGATGGCGGCGGCGATGGCGGCGCGGTCGCGCACGTCGGCCTCGCAGCAGACGGCATCGGGCAGGCCCAGTTCCAGCAGCTTCTCTCGCCGCCGCGCCAGCAGCAGCAGCGGATGGCCCGCCTCCGAGAAGGTGCGCGCGATCTCGGCGCCGATGCCCGCGCTGGCGCCGGTGATCATGACAAGGGGTTTCGCCTGTGTGGGGGTCGCTTCGTTCATCGTCCCTGCTCCGCTATGAAGAGATGAGGGGGCCGGGGACGCCTGCCCCCGGCCCGCCTGCGTTACTCGGCCGCGGCCTGCGCGCGGATTTCCTCGATGTTCAGAACCGGCGAGACCTCGTATTTGTAGAACTGGTTCTCGGGGTTCGGGTCGATGAAATCGTCCACGTTTTCGGGCGTGATCGCATAGGCCGGGAAATACGACCCCAGCGGCAGGTTCTGCGCCTCCAGCCCTTCGTTGAAGATCTGGTCCAGGAAGGCCACGGTCGAGACGCCCATCTGTTCGCCCGAGAAGGTGCCGGTGACCAGCAGGTTGCCCTTCTTGATCTCTTCCAGCGCCAGCCGCGCGCCATCGGCCGAGGTGGCGACCTTGACGCCTTCGGTTCCGGTGTTGCGCAAGGCGCGCAGGCTGCCGATACCCATCCAGTCGTTGTCGGCGATGATATGGGTCAGGCGGCTGCCGTGTGCGGTCAGGATGTCCTCGGCGGCGGCAAGCCCGCCTTCCTCGGTCCAGTTGCCCTCGGCCATGGTCACGACCTGAAAGCCCAGTTCCTCGTCGTTGAAGGTGCCGCTCTGCTTGGCCTGCTGGAACAGTTCGTAGCCGCGCAGCATCGCGTCCTCGCGCGTCATGTCCAGCCCCAGATCCTGCACCCGCTGCCAGACGATCCCCGAAACCATGCCGTTGAGGCGGCTTTCCGAGGTCGAGTTGCCGACCACGCCGATGATCAGCGCGCCGGTAATGGGATCGGTGCCAGCATCCTGCGCGATATATTCGCCCGCGCCGAAGCCGTTTTCATAGGGGTTGGGCGTGATCGTGGTCAGCACCCGCGCGCGGTCCGAGGGAACGGTCCCGATGGCGACGACCGGGATACCGGCATCCACCGCGCGGTTGATGCAGGACGCCACGCCCAGCGTATCGGTCGGATCGACCACGATCACGTCCTTGCCCTGCGTGATGAAGGTGTCGATATGGGCGCATTGGCGTTGCAGGTCGCCATCGGCCACCTGAACGTCCAGCGACAGGTTGGTGTCGGCGGCTGCGCGCTCGGCCCCCTTGATCAGCTCGACGAAGAAGGGGTTGCCCATGGTGATCTCGGTCCAGCCGACCTTGATGTCGTCGGGATCGGCGGGCTCTTTCGGCCATGCCTTTTCGATATCGGTGCGGTCGGGCATATAGGGATCGACCAGCCCCGACAGCGCAGTGTCGGGCATCAGCCTGTAGATCTCGGGCTTGTCGGCATCGTCCTGCGCCGCAGCGAAGCCTGCGGGCAGCGTCATGGCCGAGGCCATCAGCAGCGCCAGGGTGGTATTGCGGTTTTTCATCGGTTTTCCTCCCGTGGATGAAAAAGGGTAAAAGGGGCTCAGCGGCTGTCGCGGCCGAAGCGTTGCAGCATGACCGCCGCGATGATGATCAGGCCCTTGATGATCTGCTGGGGATAGGACGGCACGCTCATCAGGTTCATGATGTTTCCGATCAGGCCCAGAACCAGCACGCCGATCACGGTATTGACGACGGTGCCCTTGCCGCCCGACAGCCGTGCGCCGCCGATGACGCAGGCCGCGATGGCGTCGAGTTCGAACCCCACGCCGGTGATCGGCGTGCCGACCCCGGTGCGCGAGGTCACGACCACCCCCGCCAGCGCCGAAAGCGCGCCGCAGATCACATAGACCGCGAAGATATAGCGGCGATGCGCGATGCCGGCCAACCGCACGGCGGTCTCGTTGCTGCCGGTGGCGATGACCATGCGGCCAAAGACGGTGCGGTGCATCACGAACCAGAAGAAGGCGATCACGACGATGGACAGCACCACCGGCCAGGGCAGCATCAGCCCCGGCATCCCGGCGCTGCCGAAGCTGTCGAGGATTTCCGAGGCGCGCGACTCGTAGGGCAGGCGCACCGGCTGGCCGTTCGACATCATGTAGGTCATGCCGCGCGCGATGGTCATCATCGCCAGCGTCACCACGAATGGCGCAAGCTGGAACCACGCGATCAGCGCGCCGTTGAAGGCCCCCAGCAACCCGCCGAAGATCAGGATCGCGCAGGTGCCCGCCGCCACAGCGAACCAGCCGTCGAAGGGCATGGACGGCAAAAGCAGCGCCACCGCAAGCCCCCCTGCCGCCGCGACGGCACCCACCGACAGGTCGATGCCGCCGGTGTTGATGACCAGCAGCATCCCGATGCTGATCAGCAAAAGCGGCGTCAATTGCCGCAGCAGGTTGAACAGGTTGCCCCGCGACAGGAAGGCGTCGGACAGCATCGCCGAGGCGAAGACCAGGATCACCAGCATCACGATGGAACTGTTTTGCAGAAGAATCCGGCCGATCCGGGTCGCGCCGCCCGGTCTCTGGGCCTGTGTCACGGTCATTGCTTTACCCCCATTGCAAGCGCGATCAACGCCTCTTCGTTCATCTCGTCCCCGCCAAGTTCGCCGGTGATCGCGCCCGCGCGCATGACGGCGATGCGGTCGGCGATGCCGATCAGTTCCGGCAGGTCCGAGGAGATGACGATCACCGCGAGGCCGCGCTCGGCGACATCGTTGACGATCTGGTAGATTTCGGATTTCGCGCCGACATCGACGCCGCGCGTCGGCTCGTCGAGGATCAGCACCTCAAGCTCGGTCGCCATCCATTTCGCCAGCGCGACCTTCTGCTGGTTGCCGCCCGAAAGCGTCGAGACCGCGGGCGCGCCGCCCGGCGTCTTGATGCGCAGCGCGCGGATCATGCGGTTCACCTGCTCGGTTTCCGCGCCCAGGTTCAGCACGCCCCCGGCGCGCGTCGTATCGTTGCGGCGGCGCAGCATGATATTGGTGGCGATGGACAGGTCCAGCAGCACGCCCTGGCCCTTGCGGTCCTCGGGAACCATGCCGATGCCGTTCGAGACCCCTTCGCCGGGGCTGCGGTTGGCGATGGCGCGGCCTTTCAGGCGGACCTCGCCGCCGGCCATGCGATCCGCGCCGAAGACGGCGCGCATGACCTCGGTGCGGCCCGCGCCGATGAGACCGTAAAAGCCCAGCACCTCGCCGGCGCGCACGGTGAAGCTGACGTCCTCGACCAGTCTGGGCAGGCGCAGGTTCGCGACCTCCAGCACGGGGGCGCCGATGGTGGCGTGGCGTGGCGGAAAGACATGGGCCAGTTCGCGGCCCACCATCATCTCGACAAGGCGGGTCTGGTCGATGTCGGCGATCCGGACGGTATCGACGCGGCGCCCGTCCTTCATGATCGTGGCGCGGTCGCAGATGGCGAAGACTTCCTCAAGCCGGTGCGAAATATAGATGACGCAGACCCCTTCGTCGCGAAGGCGGCGGATCAGGCGGAAAAGCTGCTGCGTCTCGCGCTCGGTCAGCACGGCGGAAGGTTCGTCGAAGACGATGACGCGCGATTCGCGGCGCAGCGCCTTGCAGATCTCGACGATCTGCTGTTCGGCCACCGACAGGTCGGATACGGGGCGCGTCACGTCCAGATCGGCCAGCCCGAGGCTGGCGACCAGTTCCGCCGCGCGGCTGCGCAGCGCCTTCCAGTCGATGAAGCGCCTGCCGAAGGCCAGATCGTCGATGAAGATGTTTTCCGCGACGCTCATGTGATCGCAAAGCGCGAATTCCTGATAGATGACGGCGATGCCGTGGTCGCGGGCGACGCGCGGATTGGACAGGACCAGCCGTTCGCCGTCCAGGATCACCTCGCCCGTATCGGGCTGATGATCGCCCGACAGCACCCGCATCAGCGTCGACTTTCCGGCCCCGTTCTCGCCCAGCAGAGCGTGAACCTCGCCGCCATGCGCCGCGAAGCCGACATTTTCGAGGGCGCGGATACCCCCGAAATGCTTTGAGATGGAAACCATTTCCAGGCTGTTTGCCATGCCCTCTCCCTTCGGCGTCCACGGCAGGGGTTACGATTCGCAAGCCCGCCCCTCCATCGCCATTTAGGTAGTAATGTTACTTCTTTAATTCTGTCAACAACAATATTTCGCAAAATTTGTGAGCATATTTTTATTGACAAGGGGATATGTCAGGTTGAATACGTAGCATTACTACTGCATGGCATGAGGAGGAACGAAATGTCACGCGCATTCGGGGGGCCGGGGAAATACATCCAGCGCCGGGGCGAGATCGCCTGTCTGGAACAGCACCTGACGCCTTTGGGCGATCGTTTCCTGATGTTGGCCGACCGCGCCGTCCTCGACCGGTTGACTAAGGCGGCGGGCGGAATTGCAGGTCTGGATATCATGGCCTTCAACGGCGAATGTTCGGCTGCCGAAATCGCCCGTGTCGTCGCGGCGATCCGCGAAACCGGCGCGCAGGTGGTGATCGGTGCGGGTGGCGGCAAGGCCATCGACACGGCCAAGATCGCCGCCGTCCAGACCGGGGCGCGCATCGTCGTCCTGCCGACCATCGCCTCGACCGATGCGCCCTGTTCGGCGGTGGCGGTGCGCTATACCGAGGAAGGCGTCTACGAGGAATCGCTGCGCCTGCCGCGCAATCCCGATGTGGTGCTGGTCGATTCGGAACTGATCGTCGCCGCCCCGGTGCGCTTCCTGATCGCGGGTATCGGCGACGCGCTTTCGACATGGTTCGAGGCGCGTTCGAACCTCGAATCGCGAACGCCGAATTATGTCGCGGGCGGTTTTCCCCCGACCGAGGTCGGCATTGCCATCGCACGCCGCTGCCATGACGTGCTGATGGCCGAGGCCCCCAAGGCCGTCGCTGCCGCCCGGCAGGGGCGGATCACCGCCTCGGTCGAGCGCATCATCGAGGCCAATATCCTGATGAGCGGGCTGGGCTTCGAGAACTGCGGCTGCTCGGCGGCGCATGGCATCCATGACGGGCTGACCGTGCTGGAGGCGACGCACCACCTGCTGCATGGCGAAAAGGTCGCCTTCGGCTCGCTGTGCCTTCTGATGCTGGAAAACCGCGACTTGGCCGAGATCACGGAAGCGATCCGTTTCTGCCGCAACCTCGGCCTGCCGGTGACGCTGGCCGATCTGGGTCTGGGGCAGGCCAGCCGGGACGATATCACCCGCGTGGCCGAGGCCGCGCTCGCACCCGGCGAATGCACCTTTGCCACCCCGGTCGAACTGACGGTCGATACGGTGCGCGACGCCATCCTCGCGCTCGACGCCTTCGCGCGGGAGGTGCTGTGATGGCCAATCCCACGCCCGAGACCGGCTTCACCGACAGCCCCGTGCTGATCACCGGCGCGGCAGCTGGTATCGGCCTTGCCATCGCGCGGATGTTTGCCGCGCGCGGGGCAAAGCTGTTCCTGATCGACCGCGACGAAAAGATCGGCGCCATCGCCGCCGAACTGGGACCCCAGCACCACGCCATGCAACTCGACGTGCGCGAGGACGATTGCGGCACCCGCGCCGTCGCCGCCGCGCTGGAGGCCTTCGGGCGGCTGGACATCCTGATCAACAACGTCGGCATCGGCCCGCTGGCCCCGGCCGAGGATTATCCGTTGGACCTGTGGGACGCGACGCTGGCCATCAACCTGCGCGCCGCCTTCCTGTTCGCCAAGGCCGCCGCCGCGCCGATGCTGGCGCAGGGTTACGGGCGGATCGTCAACATGTCCTCGCAAGCCGCGACCATCGGGATCGAGGGGCATGTCGCCTATTGCACCAGCAAGGCGGGCATCCTCGGCATGACGCGCTGCATGGCGCTGGAATGGGGCAAGCGCGGCATTACCGTCAACGCGCTGTCGCCCACCGTGACCGAGACCGAACTGGGGCTGATGAGCTGGGGCGGCCAGAAGGGCGTCGAGACCCGCGCCGCCATTCCCGTCGGCCGTTTCGCCAAACCCGAAGAGGTCGCCGAGGCGGTTCTCTATCTCGCCAGCCCGCAGGCCGCGATGGTCAGCGGCGCCAATCTCGCGATCGACGGCGGCTATACCATCCGCTGAGACGAAGGAGCATGATCTTGGAATTATTCAAACCCACCGCCTGCCGGATCGGCCTGCCGGATGGAACGCTCGGCAACCGGACCGGACGTTATGAAAAGCGGCTGGCCGACCTGGACGGGCTTTACCGCGACGAGGCTGCCTTCGCGCAGGCCGTGGCCGAAGGGGGCGAGCGTATCGTCTATGCCGTCGAGGAGTTCCGGCCGACCGAAGCGGCGGGCGACCTGATCTTCGGCGTGACCCGTATGCAGCCGGGCTTGATCGGGGACGAATATTTCATGACGCGCGGCCATATTCACAAACTCGCGAACCGTCCCGAGATCTATCAGGGCATGTCGGGCCAGGGGCTGATGCTGATGGAATCCCCCGCAGGCGAGACCCGCATCGTCGAGGTCGGCCCGCAGACCGTCTGCTATGTGCCGCCCTTCTGGATCCACCGCTCGGTCAACACCGGGGCCGAGCCTTTCGTGATGTTCTTCTGCTACCCGTCGGATTCCGGTCAGGATTACGAAATCATCGCGAAATCGGGCGGGATGCGCAGCCGCGTCCATGCCGATGGCAAGGGCGGCTGGGTGGCGCGGGACAACGACCTTTATCGCCCGCGCACCACTGACGAGGTCGCCGCCGTCCAATCCTCGGCCCGGTAAGGAGATTGCCATGACCCAGACCATTTTCGACCGGATCGCCATGCTCGGCGTCGTGCCGGTGATCGCCATCGACCGCGCCGATCAGGCGCTGGCGCTGGCGGATGCCCTGCTGGAGGGCGGGTTGCCGGTGGCCGAAATCACCTTCCGCACCGCCGCGGCGGGCGAGGTCATCGCCACGCTTGCCGGTGCCCGGCCCGAGTTGATCACCGGCGCCGGCACGATCCTGACGCCCGCGAACCTTGCCGCCGCGCAGGGTGCGGGTGCGCGCTTCGGTCTTGCGCCGGGCTTCGATCCGCGCATCGCCGCCGCCGCGCGCGAGATCGACATGCCCTTCGCACCCGGCGTGATGACGCCGTCGGAACTCAGCCTAGCGATTGCCGAGGGGCTGTCGCTGTTCAAATTCTTCCCCGCGCAGGCCGCCGGGGGACCGTCGATGCTTTCGGCGATCTCGGCCCCCTTCGCCCATCTGAAACCGCGCTTCATCCCGACCGGCGGGGTCAGCCTTGCGAATATGGGCGAGTGGCTGTCGCTTCCCGCAGTCGCCGCCGTCGGTGGCACATGGATCGCCACGCGCGAGGATATCGCGAACGGCGATTTCGCCGCCATCACCGCCAAGGCCCGCGAGGCCGTCGCCACCGCCGCCCGCCTGCGCGAGGACCACGCATGAGCTATCGCCCCGCCACCCGCCCGACGCTGTATTTCATCGGCGTGACCACCGGCGCCTCGTCCATCATGCGGGTCTTTCCCGCATGGGCCGAGTTCCTGGGCCTGAAGGACGCCGCCATCGTCGGCATGGATTTCCCGCTGCACGCCGACCCCGCCGCCTATCGCGAGGCGGTCGAGTTCATCCGCGACGATCCGCTGTCGCTGGGCGCGCTGGTCACGACGCACAAGCTGGACCTGTTTGCCGCCTGCCGCGACATGTTCGACGAGATCGACCCCCATGCGGCGTTGATGCACGAAACCAGCTGCATCTCGAAACGCGACGGCAAGCTGCGCTGCCATGCCAAGGACCCGATTTCCTCGGGACTGGCGCTGGACGGCTTCCTGCCCGCCGATCACTTCGCGAAAACCGGGGCGGAACTGCTGATGCTGGGCGCGGGCGGCTCGACCATCGCGATCACGTGGCACCTGATGCGTCGCGCGCGGGGCGCGGATGTGCCGTCGCGGATCGTGGTTTCGAACCGCTCGCAGCCGCGCCTGGACGAAATCCGCAAGGTCCATGCCCTGATCGAGACCCCGGCGCGGCTGGAATACGCGCTGGCCGATACCCCCGACAGGAACGACGCGCTGCTGGCGGGGCTGAAGCCCGGCTCGGTCGTGATCAACGCGACGGGGCTGGGCAAGGATGCGCCCGGCTCTCCGCTGACCGATGCCGCCGATTTCCCCGAAGGCGCGATCGTCTGGGATCTGAACTATCGCGGCGATCTGGTCTTTCTTCAGCAGGCCCGGCGGCAAGAGGCTGCGAAGCGCCTTCAGATCGAAGACGGCTGGACCTATTTCCTGCACGGCTGGACGCAGGTGATCGCCGAGGTCTTCGATATCGCGATTCCGGCCTCGGGGCCGGATTTCGACCGCATCTCGCAGATCGCGGATGCGGCGGGCCGCCAGAAACCCAAGGCGTGAGGGGGCCATGTCGCGTATCCTGATCACCCCCCGCTCGCTGACCAAGCTGCGCCCGCCCGAATTGCGCCCGCTGGAAGACGCGGGATATGAGCTGGTCTTTGCCCCGGCAGGCCGGACGCCCACGCCCGAGGACCTGACCGCCCTTCTGCCCGGCTGCGCCGGCTGGCTGGCGGGGGTCGAACCCGTGCCCGCCGAGGTCGTCCGCACCGCGACCGATCTGCGCGCGATTTCGCGCAACGGCGTCGGCGTGGACAACCTGCCACTGGCCGAATGCGAGGCGCGCGGCATCGCCGTCCTGCGGGCCGAGGGCGCGAATGCCATCGGGGTGGCGGAACTCGCGATCTCGATGATGCTGGCGCTTCTGCGGCGCATCCCGCAGACGGATCGG
>NZ_CAMEFG010000065.1 GCF_945915435.1 uncultured Paracoccus sp.
GAACGTCACCTTCGCCGCGCTGGTCGAGGAAGTCGGGGAGTTGGCCACAGCCACCTTCGAGGAAAGCGCCGAACGGGTGCGCAAGGAAGCGGTGCAGGTCGCCGTCATGGCTATGCGGATGGTGTTGGATGGTGACCACTGCTTCGACGGCTGGCGGGCGGAAAAGGGGCTTGACCATTTGGATCCGGCGCGGCGCGCCCTCGCGAAAGGGGGCGAGTGATGGAAAAGTGGCGCAAAGATGCACTCGTCGCGCTGGACAATGCGCGAGAGGAGATCATGACGGCACAAGGCAAAACCGTCATGACAATCATCACCGTCAGCGAGGCAGACCTGATCGGGGATCAGCCCGTATCGTTCTACGGCAATATCAAATTCGATTTCCTGGGTTCGTTCCTCGCGTATTGCGCCGAACGGATTGCCGCCCGCCGCGCAGCCGAGGGGATGGAGGGGTAGATGGGAAAGCATTTGGAACTTGACCTGCTGACAACGGATCAAGCACTTGACTATTTGCGGAAGATGAACATCCACACCAGCCGCACCGGACTTGACAGGGCGTTCCATGAAGGCAGGCTCACCCGTGTTGCCGCGCGGGGAAGGGTCCGCATCCTGTATCGTCCAAGCGACCTGTTATCCGCCTTCCTGATCGGAGATGTGAAATGCCCCTCAAACTGCTCCGCCGTGGGGAAATCTGGTATCTCCGCGGCACCGTCGCCGGACAGCGCGTTTACGAAAGCACTCGCATTGGCGACAAGCGGCAAGCGGAAATCTACCGCGCGAGGCGCGAAGCAGAGATCATCGAACGTGCATCGTTTGGCAAGGCCGTAACCTACACGTTCGCCGAGGCGGCATTGGCCTACATGCAGTCTGGGGGAGAGGGGAAATACCTTGCGCGGATCATCCAGCACTTCGGGCCGAGATTCCGACTGGGGGACCTGGACAACGATGCCGTAAACCGCGCGGCCCAGGTGCTGTATCCAAACGCTGCCCCGGCAACCATCAATCGGCAGCTCATCACGCCGATCAGCGCCGTGTTCAACATGGCGTCCGACGATGGCAAGGTTTCTGCGAGACGATTCCGGCGGCGGAAGGAACCCAAAGCTCTGCCGCGCTGGCTCACGCCCGAAGAGGCCGAGCGGCTGCTTGAGGCTTGCGATGGGCGCCTGCTGCCGATCGTCGCCTTCCTTCTCGGCACCGGGGCCAGGACCGGCGAAGCCTTGGGCCTAAGCACGAAGCACCTCTATCTCGAATCTCAACAGGCGCATGTCGGCATAACGAAGAACGGCGACGGGAAGATGGTCGAGTTTCCCACGCGGACCAAGCGCATCCTGGCCGCATGCGGACTGCCCGAGGCTGGCGCGGTATTCAGGACGCCAAAGGGAAAGCCATACCGCATCACCAATGACCTAGGCGACAAGCTGGGGGGACAGATCAAGGGCGCATTCGATGCCGCGCGTAAGGCCGCCCAGCTTGGCGAGGACGTAACGCCCCACACACTGCGGCATACCTGGGCGACATGGCACTACGCTCAAAACAAGGATCTTATCCTGCTGATGGATCGCGGTGGCTGGAAGCGCCCCGAAATCGCCATGGGCTACACAAAGCTCGCACCTGCGGACCTGCCCGACCGGGTCTATGCGTACGGATGGGACTTTCGTGCAAGATCAGTGCAAGACGCACAACCCATCAAGGATTTCGGGAATAAAATCAAGGTGATGAGAGGGGCTTGAGACTACCTTAGCAGGGGTGTGCCTTCGACCACTCGGCCACGTCTCCGCCGCCTCGTATATGGGGCAAGAGAGGGGGAAACAAGGGCTTTTTTATCGGCCAGGATGCGTTGTTTCCGCGGTTTTGCCCATAGCGTCATGCCTGCGCTTCAAGAAGGCCCTCGATCACCTCGCCCACCTGATGCGCGGCTTGGTCGAGGCGCTGCGCCAGGTCCTGGACGCTGCCGGCGCCGGTTTCGCGCAGCATGAAATCGCGGGCGCCGCTGCCCAGCCGGGCAGGCTCGACCCCTTCTTCGCTCAGCAGGCGGCCCGCGCATTGGACGTTCCAGAACAGCCGATAGGCACCCGACAGCAGGGCGAAATCCCCGGCAGAGATCAGCCCGGCGCGCTGGCCCGCCTGCAACTGCAAGGGCACGCGTCGGGCGGCGGACCCGGCGCGCAGGGCGCAGGACTGGGCAAACAGTTCGATGTCCTGCAAGCGGCCCCGGCCCAGTTTCGCGCCCGGCTTGCCCTCGCCGGGTTTCGCCGCGAATATCCGCGCGCGCATCGCGGCAAGGTCGGGCAGCACGCGCGCATCCTGCCCACGCGCGGACAGGATCTCCGTCCGCAGCGCCTCGAAACCGGCGGCAAGGTCGGAACTGTCCGCGCCGCAACCCGCCACCACGCGCGAGCGCGTCAGGGCAAGATGTTCCCAGGTCCAGGCCTCGGTCATCTGGTAGTCGCGGAAGGACTGGATCGAGGTCGCGACCGGCCCCTGCCGCCCCGAGGGGCGCAGCCGCATGTCGACCTCATAGGCCCGGCCCGCCGCCGTGGGGGCCGACAGGGCGGTGATCATCGCCTGCGTCAGACGGGCGTAATAGGGGCGCGTGGACAGGGGGCGGGGACCGTCGGAACCCTCTTGCCCGTCGCTGTCGTAGATCACGATCAGGTCCAGGTCCGAGCCGGAGTTGAGCATCCTCGCCCCCAGCGAACCCATCCCGACCAGCACCGCGCCGCGCCCCGGCGGCGGGCCGTGGCGGCGGGCGAACTCCTGCGCGACCAACGGAAACAGCGCCGAAAGCGTGGCATCGGCGACATCGGCATATTGCTGCCCGGCCTCGTCCGAGCCGATCAGCCCGCGAAGATGGTGGACGCCGATGCGGAACTGCCATTCGTGGACCCAGCGGCGGACAAGATCCAGCGCACGCTCATACCCGCCGTCATGGGCGGTCATGGTGCGGTCAAGCTGGCGCCCAAGCTGGTCGGCCAGCCCCGGCACCTTGGGCCAAGGGGTAAAGAATCCACCGCCAAGCACGGCGTCCAGAACCTCGGAATGACGTGAGAGATAGCGCGCAAGCCACGGGGAAGTCCCGCAAATATCAACCAGAAGGTCCAGCAGTTGCGGATTGGCCTGAAACAGCGAGAGGATCTGCACCCCCGCGGGCAGCCCCGCCAGAAAGCTGTCGAAATGGGTCAGCGCATCGCCGGGGCTGGCGGTCGCCTGAATGCGGGTGAGCAGGTCGGCCTCGATCCGCGCGAAAAGCTGGCGGGCACGCTGGGAACGCAAGGCGGGGTAATGCGGCCAGCGGGCCACGATGGCCTCGCCCTCGGGCGGCAGGGCGGGCCGTTCGACCTGCTGGGCGGGGGTAAAGAAATCATCGGTCAGTTCCTCGACGCGGGCAAGGCGGGCCTCGACCTCGGCGGTCCATTCGCCGCTGTCGGGCTGGCCCATCAGGCGGGCGATGGCGTCGATGCCGTCCGGGCCGGTGGGGATGGTGTGGGTCTGGGCATCGTGGATCATCTGGATGCGATGCTCGACCTCGCGGTGGGAGCGGTAATGTAGGGTCAGTTCCTGCGCGGTATCGGCGTCGATCCAGCCCTTGCGGGCAAGGCTGTGCAACCCGCCGACGGTATCTCGGTCGCGCAGCGACGCATCGCGTCCGCCCGAGATGAGTTGCCGTGTCTGGGTGAAGAACTCGATCTCGCGGATGCCGCCGGGACCCAGCTTGATGTCGTGGCCGGGGGCAAGGATACGCGCCTGCAAGCCCTTGTGCTGGCGGATGCGCCGGCGCATGTCCTGCGTGTCCTCGATGGTCGCGAAGTCCAGGTGGCGGCGCCAGACGAAGGGGCGAAGTTCTTCAAGGAAGCGCGCGCCCGCCGCGATGTCGCCCGCGCAAGGCCGCGCCTTGATATAGGCGCCGCGTTCCCATGTGCGCCCCTCGGCCTCGTAATAGGCCAGCGCTGCCGAGGCCGAGATGCAGACCGGCGTCACCGAGGCGTCGGGCCGCAACCGCAGGTCGGTGCGGAAAACGTAGCCTTCGGGGGTGTTGTCGGACAGGGTAGCGACCATGCGGCGCGTGGCGCGGATCAGGGCGGCGCGGGCGTCGTGCCGGTCCTGCGGGGCAAAGGCCGAATCGTCGTAAAGCACGATCAGGTCGATGTCCGAGCTGTAGTTCAGCTCTGCCGCGCCCATCTTGCCCATGGCCAGCGCCACGATCCCCCCGGCATCGGCATCGGTTGGGGGCAGCTTGCCGCGCGCGATCTCGGTCCCGACATGGGCGCGCAGCGCAAGATCGACGGCGCGGTCGGCAAGCGCGGTGAGGGTCGCGGTCACCTCTTCCAGCGTCCAGACGCCGCCGATATCGCCAAGCGCGGTCAGCAGCGCCACCCGCCGCTTGGCCTGCCGCAGGGCCGAACCCAGCCGGTCGGGGGCCAGATCGCCGAACCCCTGCGTTTCGCGCGCGACCAGCGCCGAAAGATCGCAGGCGCCCGACAATTGCGCCAGCAGCCATTCGCCTTCGCGACCGATCAGCCCGGCAAGATAGGGGCTGCATCCCGCCGTGCCGCGGATCAGCCCCGCGACCGGGCCGGGCGCGATGCCCAGGCGGCCAAGCGCCTCATCGCCCGGCACCGGATCGAGAGGGATGGGCAGGCGGCGAATTCGGTCCTGAAAACTCATGTCCGCAGACTAGAGCAGCGGCAGGCGATTACAATGGCGTTCACGCCGCTGTCGGCGGGGCATTCCGCGCTTGGCGGCAAGGCATTCTGTTGCTAGGCTTCGCCTCGGTTTTCCGGGCGATGTTGCGATGATCGGTCTTGTTGAAATGATCCCCCCTGCGGCGGGACCCGTGCAGCTTGTCGCGGCGGATATCCGCACTATCTGTCATGGGACGGCCCCGGCGCCGGTTTTTGCAAGAAGGAAAGCGACGTTCTGATGCGGCACAACCTGTCAAACGCGCCGCAGTTCTATGTCACGGCCCCCCAGCCCTGCCCCTATCTGCACGGGCGGGCCGAGCGCAAGCTGTTCACCGCCCTCATGGGCACGGGCGCGGTCGAGCTGAACAACGAATTGTCGCGCCAGGGATTCCGCCGCTCGCAGAACGTGCTTTACCGGCCCAGTTGCGAGGGCTGCGTCGCCTGCATGTCGGCGCGCATCCGGGTGCGGGGCTTTGCGCCTTCGCGCACACAGCGCCGCGTCGCACGGCGCAATGGGGACGTCACGCGGCAGGCGACCTCTGCCTGGGCGACCGAGGAGCAGTTCGCGCTCTTCCGCCGCTACCTGGACCACCGGCACGCGGATGGCGGCATGGCGGACATGGATATCTTCGAATTCGCCGCCATGATCGAGGAATCGCCGGTCCGCACCCGCGTCATGGAATATCGCACGCCCGACGGGCGGCTGCTGGCCACCTGCCTGACCGACATTCTGGATGACGGCGTCAGCCTGGTCTACAGCTTCTACGATCCCGACGAAGAGGCGCGCAGCCTTGGCACCCATATCATCCTGGATCACGTGGCGCTGGCGCAGGCAGCCGAACTGCCCTTCGTCTATCTGGGCTATTGGGTGCCGGGCAGCCGCAAGATGGAATACAAGTCCCGCTTTTCCGCGATGGAGATCTACAAGGGCGGCGTCTGGCAGCCCCTGGGCGACCCGGCGGCGCATCGGCCCGACATCCACCCCCTGTCCGCTGACCCCATCGTCGAGCAGGTGGCCCGCATTTCCCTGCCGTGGACGAAATCGTGATACGTTTCCAGACCCATATTTGAAATAAAATTACAAATATGGAAGGAAAATCGTCATTATCCGGTCGCAATCCCATTGACCCCACCGCCCCCTGCCCCTAGGTTGCGGCGATGCGGCATTCCGGGTATCTGCCGGAAAGACCGCGTAATCTGATAAAACTGGACGGAGATATGGGCATGTCCCGAAGCATGACCGGCGCAAGAATGGTGATCGAAGCCCTGCGGGATCAGGGTGTCGACACGGTATTCGGCTATCCGGGTGGCGCGGTATTGCCCATCTATGACGAAATCTTCCAGCAAAACGACATCAAGCACATCCTTGTCCGCCACGAACAGGGCGCGGTCCACATGGCCGAAGGCTATGCCCGCGCGACCGGCAAGCCGGGCGTCGTGCTGGTGACCTCGGGTCCGGGGGCGACCAATGCGGTGACCGGCCTGACCGATGCGCTGATGGATTCGATCCCGCTGGTCGTCATCTCGGGCCAGGTTCCGACCTTCCTGATCGGCACCGACGGCTTTCAAGAGGCCGATACCGTCGGCATCACCCGGCCCTGCACCAAGCATAACTGGCTGGTCAAGGATACCGACGACCTCAGCCGGACGATCCACCGCGCCTTCCACGTCGCGACCTCGGGGCGGCCCGGCCCGGTGCTGATCGACATTCCCAAGGACGTCCAGTTCGCGACGGGCGAATACCTGGACCCGCGGCAGGTCGACCAGTCATCCTATCAGCCTGCCCGCAAGGGCGACCCGGCCAGCATCACCCAACTGGTCGAACTGATCGAAAAGGCCGAGCGGCCGGTCTTCTATACCGGCGGCGGCGTCATCAACTCGGGTCCCGGCGCAAGCCAGTTGCTGCGCGAACTGGTGGACGGGACGGGCTTTCCGATCACCTCGACGCTGATGGGTCTGGGCGCCTACCCGGCCTCGGGGGCGGGCTGGATCGGGATGCTGGGCATGCATGGCCTTTACGAGGCGAACATGACCATGCACGACTGCGACCTGATGATCGCCGTCGGCGCGCGTTTCGACGACCGCATCACCGGGCGCGTCGCCGATTTCAGCCCCGGCTCGGTCAAGGCGCAGATCGACATCGACCCCAGCTCGATCAACAAGGTCATCCATATCGACCTGCCCATCCTGGGCGATGTCGGCCATGTGCTCGAAGATCTGCTCAAGATCTGGAAATCGCGCGGGCGCAAGACCAACGGCGAGGCCGTCCGCAAATGGTGGGCGCAGATCGAGCAGTGGAAGGCCCGCGACTGCCTGCGCTATCGCAACTCGGACAGCGTCATCAAGCCGCAATACGCGCTTGAGCGGCTGAACGCGATGACCCGCGACCGCAAGCCCTATATCGCGACCGAGGTCGGGCAGCACCAGATGTGGGCCGCGCAATTCATGCAGTTCGACGATCCCAACCACTGGCTGACCTCGGGCGGGTTGGGGACGATGGGCTACGGTCTGCCCGCCTCGATCGGTGCGCAGGTCGCCCATCCCGACGCGCTTTGCATCAATATCGCGGGCGATGCGTCCTGGCTGATGAACATGCAGGAAATGGGCACCGCGATCCAGTTCCGCGCGCCGGTCAAGCAATTCATCCTGAACAATGAACGGCTTGGCATGGTCCGCCAATGGCAGCAACTGCTGCATGGCGAACGCTACAGCCAAAGCTGGTCGGAAAGCCTGCCCGATTTCGTCAAGCTGGCCGAGGCCTTCGGCTGCAAGGGCCGCGTGGTCTCGGACCCGGCGGAACTGGACGACGCCATCCGCGAGATGCTGGACTACGACGGACCGTTCATCCTGGACGTGCTGATCGAGCGGCATGAAAACTGCTTCCCGATGATTCCCTCGGGCAAGCCGCATAACGAGATGTTGCTGGGCGAAGATTCGACCGAAGGCGCGATCACCGGCAAGGGCGGCGCGCTGGTCTGACACGGCGGGGGCCGCGCGGCCCCCTCGACCCAAGGATTTGACAAGGAAACGGCCCAAATGGCGGCACTGAACATTCAAAAAGGCGCATCGAAACATTCGGCCTACGATCTGCGCGATCCCAACGCCGATATCGTCGAATCACATACGCTGGCGGTCCTGGTCGACAACGAAGCGGGCGTCCTGGCGCGCGTGATCGGGCTTTTCTCGGGGCGCGGCTACAATATCGACAGCCTGACCGTCGCCGAGGTCGATCACCACGGCCATCGTTCGCGCATCAATATCGTGACGCGCGGCACCCCCGCCGTGATCGAGCAGATCAAGGCCCAGCTTGGCCGCATCGTCCCGGTCCACGAAGTCCATGACCTGACGGTCGAAGGTCCTTCGGTCGAGCGTGAACTGGGCCTGTTCAAGGTCAGGGGCCAAAGCGACAAACGTGTCGAGGCCCTGCGCATCGCCGAGATCTTCCGGGCGAATGTCGTGGATTCGACGCTGGAAAGCTTTGTCTTCGAAATGACGGGCACATCCGAAAAGCTGGACGCTTTCGCTGAACTCATGCGCCCGCTGGGCCTGTGCGAAGTGGCGCGGACCGGCATCGCCGCGCTGTCTCGCGGCTGCTGATCCGCATCATTGCGGCGGTTCGATGAATCGCCGCAATGGCGCTTGCGATCAGCCGCGGCGGCTGCCCGCGCTCAGCGATACGAGCGCCGCGCCCTGGGGCCGCGCTTCCTTGCGCTGCACGGGGTTTTCCTGCGATGAAACCACCTTCAGCGCGGGCCGTCTGGCAGCGGGCTCGGCACCGGCATCCCGCAGGATGCCCGGCAATTCGACGAATTTGCGTTCGGTCACGATGCGGACGTTGAAGGCATGGCGCAGGTCGCTGCGGACTTCGGATTCCAGTTCGACCATGTCACCGGCTTCGGGCCAGGCGGAACCGCCGACCACATTGTCGCGGCCATGCAGATAAGCCAGGGCGCCCTGATCTTCACACCATATCACGGCTTTCAATTTGGCCGCACTACTCCAAACAACCACGCCGATCATGGACGCTCCCTGAAACAATTGATTTTGGAGCACCCGCCCCACATAGGCAACAACTTGCCGATGCAACCTAGCAGAAGTCCGCGTCAGTTAAAGGAGTTTTTGACCTGTCGGGCAAATAATGCCGCAGAGTGACGAAACGTCGTAAAATTGACATTTATCGTCCGCAGCACCTGCCCGGCTAGGCGCCTTCGCCCCTGCGCCGCGCGATCTTGCGGTCGATGGCGTCCCAGATCAGCGCCGCGGCATTGGTGCCGTCGAAACGCTCAAGCTCCTGGATGCCGGTGGGCGAGGTGACGTTGATTTCCGTCAGCCAGCCGTCGATCACGTCGATTCCGGTGAACAGCAGGCCCTTCTCGCGCAGAAGCGGGGCGATGCGGGCGCAGATTTCCAGCTCTCGCGCGGTCATCGCGGTCTTTTCGGGGCGGCCGCCGACATGCATGTTCGAGCGCGCCTCGCCCTTTGCCGGGACGCGGTTGATGGCGCCGACCGGCTCTCCGTCGACAAGGATGATGCGCTTGTCGCCCTGCGCCACGGCGGGCAGGTATTTCTGCGCAATCACCGGCTCGCGGCTGATGGCGGTGAAGGTTTCCATGAGCGAGGACAGGTTCGGATCCTCGGGCCGCAGGTGAAAGACGCCCGCGCCGCCGTTGCCGTAAAGCGGCTTGACGATGATATCGCCATGCTGCCGCCGGAAGGCGCGCAGGTCGTCCAGGTCGCGCGTGATCAGCGTCGGCGGCGTCAGGTCGGGGAAATCCAGCACCAGCAACTTTTCGGGCGAATTGCGCACCCAGAAGGCGTCATTGACCACCAGCACCTTGTCCGCCACCCGGTCCAGCAGGTGGGTCGAGGTGATATAGGCCATGTCGAAGGGCGGGTCCTGCCGCAGCCAGACCACGTCGAAATCCCTCAGGGCGACGCGCTGCCATTCGCCGAATGCGACGTGGTTGCCCTGCTCGCGCCGCAGCGTGACGGAACGGCCATGCGCAAAGACGCCGCCCTGGTCGTAGATCAGCCGGTCGGCGGTGTATTGAAACAGCCTGTGGCCGCGTTCCTGCGCCTCGATCGCGATGCGAAAGCTGCTGTCGCCGGTGATCGAGACATCCTCGATCGGGTCCATTTGCAGGGCTATGTTCAGCGTCATCCTTCACCTCACCGCTTGTTGCGACCGTTCTGGCCTGCCGGTGGGCGGGATGCAAGCGGCTCAGTCCTGTCCGAAGGCGGCGCGGAGGATCCGCACCCTGCCCTGCCCGTCGACCAGCGCGGCGTCGAAACGCATCTCGGTCGCCAGCCCGTCGGGCAGACCCGCGACATGTTCCTGCGCCGCGCCCATGATCCGGCGCATCTGCGCCGGTCCGATCCGTTCGGCGGCGGCAGCGTGGGTGGCGCCGGCCTTGACCTCGGCAAAGACGAGGGTCGGGCCGTCGCGCAGGATCAGGTCGACCTCGCCCCGCTTGCCGCGCCAGCGTGCGGCGACCAGCCGATGCCCGGCACGCTCGTATTCGCGCAGGGCGCTTTCTTCGGCCAGACGGCCCGCCCGGTGGTTGCGGTCGCCGCGCAGCACCCGCGCATCGGCGGCCATGTCAGCCCTCTTCCTTCGTCATCTGCAATGCCATCGCATATACCTCTTTCCTGGGCAGGTTCAGGCGGTTGGCGACGGCGCTGGCGGCATCCTTGACGGACCCCTGCGCCAAGGCCCCGGCCAGCGCCGCGCGGATTTCATCGGGATCGGCGGCGCGCGGTTCGGGCCGTCCGAACAGCACGACGACCTCGCCCCGCAACCCTTCGGCCGGGATGCGGTCCAGCAGTTCGGAAACGCTTCCTCGGATCACCTCCTCGAATTTCTTGGTCAGTTCCCTGCATATCACCACCATCCGATTCGGGTCACTGTCGCACAGATCCGTTAACAATTGCCTAACGCGACGCGGGCTTTCATAGGCGATCACGGTGGCGTCGATCTGCGACCAGCCCGCGATCCAGCGCCGCCGCTGACCCTGGGCCGAGGGCGCGAATCCCACGAAGACGAAGCGGTCGCTTGGCAAGCCCGATACGCTGAGCGCCGCCAGCACCGCCGAAGCACCAGGCAGGGCATGGACCCGCGCGCCCGCCTGTGCCGCATCCAGCGCCAGCCGATAGCCCGGATCGGCCACCAGCGGCGTTCCCGCGTCCGAGGTATAGGCGACGCTTTCCCCCCGCCCCAGGGCCGCCATGACCGCCGGCCGCTGGCGGTCGGCATTGTGGTCGTGATAGGCAAGGATACGGCGGCCCCGCAGCGGAATCCCATGAATTTCAAGCAGGTGGCGCAGGACCCGCGTATCCTCGGCGGCCAGCATGTCGGCGCCGTTCAGCACGTCCAGCGCGCGCAGGGTGATGTCGCGGGCCGCGCCGATGGGGGTGGCGACAAGATACAGCCCCGGTTCGGGGCGGCGGCCTTCGATGCGCGCGGCGACGGGCGTGGGCTGGGCCTGCGGTGGCATGGCGACGGGATCGGCCGGTTTTCGCATGATCTGTCCTTTCCGCCGGTTCGGCGCAAGTTGCCATCACGGACATATGCCAATACTGTCCCGGCGTTAAGAGTTTCAGCATTTTCCAACGGGGAATCACCGCAATGACCGTCATCCAAACGATCCGCGGAGCCTTGAGCCTGCGCCGACCGCTTGCCCGTGTCGGCGCCGTCGTCTCGGCCCTGTTTCTTGCAGCATGCGAACCCGGCGCGACCGGATCCGGCACACAGACCGGCCAGCAGATCGACCCCGGCCAGCCCGTCCCCGTCGCGCTTCTGGTGCCCGCGGGCACGGGCAATCCCGACCTTGACTGGCTGGCCCGCTCGCTGACCAATTCGGCGCGGATGGCGGCGGCGGATGCGCAGGGCGCGACCATCGACCTGCGCATCTACGAGGCAGGCGCCGACACCGGGCAGGCCGTGGCGATGGCCAACCGCGCGGTGGACGAGGGCGCCAAGATCATCCTCGGCCCGCTGTTCGCCGATTCGGCCAATGCAGTGGGCAATGCGGTCGCGCCGCGCGGGGTCAACGTGCTGTCCTTTTCCAACAACCCCGACATCGCGGGCGGCAATGTCTTTGTCCTTGGCAATACCTTCGACAACGTGGCCGACCGGCTGGTGCGCTACGGCGTGCGAAACGGCAAGCGCCGCATCCTGATGGTGGCCGAGAACGACACCGCCGGACAGGTCGGCGCCCGCGCGATCGAGCGGGCGATCCAGCGCAACCGCGCCACGCTGGTCGGCTCGACCGTGCATCCGGTCTCGACCTCGGGAATCGACGCGATCATCCCGAACGTGGCAAGTGCGGTCGCCTCGGGCAATGTCGATGCGGTCTTCGTCACCGCCAACCAGGGCGCGGTCCTGCCCTATCTGACCGACCGGCTGGCCGCCGCCGGCGTCAGCGCGCAGACCACGCAGCTCATGGGCCTGACCCGCTGGGACCAGCCCGCCGCGCGGCTTGAGCTGCCGGGCGTCCAGGGCGGCTGGTTCACCGTGCCCGACGCCAATATGCGCGCCCGGTTCGAGCAGCGTTATCGCGCCGCGCATGGCGAGGCGCCGCACGATCTGGGATCGCTGGCCTATGACGGGGTGGCGGCGATCTCGGCGCTGGTGCGGGCGGGCAACCGCAATGCGCTGACGACTTCGGGGCTGACGCAGGCTTCGGGCTTTGCCGGGGTGAACGGCGCGTTCCGCCTGCGCCCGGACGGCACGAACGAGCGCGCGCTGGCCGTGGCAACCGTGCGCAACAACCAGGTGGTGATCCTGGATCCCGCGCCGCGCAGCTTCGGCGGGTTCGGGTTCTGACCTTGGCCGAACTGCCCGAACAACTGCCCCAAAGCGCCCCGGCCCTGCCCGGGGCGCATTTGCTGTTCACGCCCGACAGCTTCATCCCCCGGCTGGCCGAACGGCTGTCGGGGCTGAGCGACCCGCGCGAGATCCGCGCCGCCACCGTCGCCATGCTGGCGCAGGCCCGCGAGGGCGCGATGGCCGATATCGAGGCCGGGCTGGATTCCCATCCCCGCGCCGCGCGCGAAACGGTGCGCGCCATCGCCGCGCTGACCGATGCGACCATCACCGCCGTCCACCACGTCGCGACGCAGATCCTGCATCCCCAGCCCAACCCCACCGATGCCGAGCGGCTGGCGGTGCTGGCCATCGGCGGCTATGGCCGGGCCGAGATGGCGCCGAAATCGGACGTGGACCTGCTGCTGCTGACCCCGTGGAAGGTCACCGGCTGGGCCGAGAGCATCGTGGAATCGATGCTTTACATGCTGTGGGACCTCAAGCTGAAGATCGGCCAGTCCACCCGTTCGATCGACGATTGCATCCGGCTTGCGGGCGAGGACATGACGATCCGCACCAGCCTGCTGGAACACCGCCTGATCTGCGGCCACGCCCCTACCGCCGAGACCCTGCGTGAAAGGCTGTGGAGCGAACTTTTCGACCACTCGATCCCCGAATTCATCGAGGCCAAGCTGGCCGAGCGCGCCGAGCGCCACCGCCGCCAGGGCGGACAACGCTATGTGCTGGAACCCAATGTCAAGGAAGGCAAGGGGGGCTTGCGCGATCTGCAAACGCTCTACTGGATCGCGAAATACATCCACCGGGTCGACCGCGCGGTCGAACTGGTCGATCTGGGTTTCTTCACCCGCGACGAGCATCTGACCTTCTGGCAGGCCGAGGATTTCCTCTGGGCCGTGCGCTGCCACATGCACCTGATCGCGAACCGGCCCGTGGACAAGCTGACCTTCGACATGCAGGTCGAGGTCGCCGCCCGCATGGGCTATCAGGACATGGACGGGCGCCGCGCGGTGGAAATCTTCATGCAGGACTATTTCCTGCACGCGACCCGCGTGGGCGAGCTGACCCGCGTCTTTCTGGTCGCGCTGGAGAACCGCCATCTCTACAAGGCGCCGATGCTGAACGGGCTGTTTCGCAAGCGCCGCCGCATCCGGCCCGGCTTTCGCGAGGACCGCGGGCGGCTGAACATCGCGGACGAGGCGGCTTTCCTTGCCGATCCGCTCAACATCCTGCGCCTGTTCGAGGAAGCGCTGCGCACCGGCATCCTGATCCATCCGCAGGCGATGCGCCTTGTCGCCGCCCATCTGGACCTGATCGACGACGACATGCGCCGCGACCCCGAGGCGGTGCGCATCTTCCTGGACCTGCTGCTGAAACACGGCAACCCCGAACGCGGGTTGCGGCGGATGAACGAACTGGGCGTCCTTGGCGCCTTCATCCCCGAATTTGCGCCGGTCGTGGCGATGATGCAGTTCAACGTCTACCACCACTACACCGTGGACGAACACCTGATCCAATGCGTCGCTGCCCTGGCGGCGATCGAGCGCGGCGATCTGGCCGGGGACCTGCCGCTCAGCACCGGGATCGTGGGCAGGCTGCGCCCCAGCCGCCGCCTGCTGGTGCTGGCCGTGCTGTTTCACGACATCGGCAAGGGCCGCCCCGAGGATCACTCGATCCTGGGCGCGCGCCTGGTGCGGCGCGTCGCGACCCGCTTCGGCCTGCCCGCCGATGAGGTCGAGACGATCGAATGGCTGGTGCGCCACCACCTGCTGATGTCGGACGTGGCGCAGAAACGCGACATTTCCGACCCGCGCACGGTTCGCGACTTCGCCAAGATGGTCAAGACGCGCAAGCGGCTGGACCTGCTGACCGTGCTGACCGTCTGCGACATTCGCGGCGTCGGGCCGGGGACCTGGAACAACTGGAAGGCAATGCTCGTGCGCCGCCTTTACGAAGAAACCGCCGCCGCGCTGGAAAACGGGCTTGAGGAACTCAACCGCGACAAGCGCACCGGCGAGGCGCGGCGCTCGCTGCGTCACCTGCTGATCGCGCAAGGCTGGGACGGGCGCGAGATCAAGGCCGAGATCGCCCGCCATTACGCCAGCTACTGGCCGGGCCTGCCGACCGAGACCCAGGCCGTCTTTGCCCGGATGCTGCGCGACCCCCCCGGCGATGCCGAGGTGCGCATCGACCTTTACCCCGACACCGACCGCGACGCGACCCGCGCGGCCTTCGTGCTGGCCGACCATCCGGGCATCTTCTCGCGGCTGGCGGGGGCCTTGGCGCTGGTGGGCGCGAATATCGTCGATGCGCGGACCTATACCACCAAGGACGGCTATGCGACCGCCGTTTTCTGGACGCAGGACGCCGAGGGCCGCCCCTACGACGCCGAGCGCCTGCCCCGCCTGCGCCAGATGATCACCCGCACCCTCAAGGGCGAGGTCCTGCCGCGCCAGGCGCTGGCCGACCGCGACAAGCTGCCCAAGCGGCAATCGCAGTTCCGCTTTCCCACCCATGTCACCTTCGACAACGACGCCAGCGACATCTATACGCTGATCGAGGTCGATACCCGCGACCGCCCCGGCCTGCTCTACGACCTGACGCGGACACTGGCCGAGAACCATATCCAGATCGGCAGCGCCGTGATCGCGACCTTCGGCGCGCAGGTGGTCGATACCTTCTATGTCAGGGATGCCTTCGGGTCCAAGCTGCAACAGCCCCACCGCCGCGAGGCGCTGGAGCATCGCCTGCGCGAAGCCATCCGGCAGGGCGCCGACCGCGCCCGCCACTGACCCGCCTTCCCAGGAGTTCGAAGCATGCAGCCGATCCGTCTGATTCGTGGTTTCCTGTCCGTGGGCGCCTGGACGCTGCTGTCGCGGATCGCAGGCTTTGCCCGCGATATCATGATCGCGGGTTTCCTGGGGTCCGGCCCGGTCGCGCAGGCCTATCAGGTCGCCTTCACGCTGCCCAACATGTTCCGCCGCTTCTTTGCCGAAGGGGCCTTCAACACCGCCTTCGTGCCGATGTTCGCGCGCAGGCTGGAAGCAGGCGAAAGCCCGCGCCAATTCGCCGAGGAAGCCTTTGCCGGGCTGGCCACCGTGGTGCTGGTCTTT
>NZ_CAMEFG010000066.1 GCF_945915435.1 uncultured Paracoccus sp.
AGCGGATGGAAGAACTGGGCATCGGCCGCCCCTCGACCTATGCCAGCATCGTCACGACGATCCAGGACCGCGATTACGTCCGCAAGGACAAGAACCGCCTGATCCCCGAGGACAAGGGGCGGCTGGTCACGATCTTCTTGCTGAAATACTTCCCGCGCTATGTCAGCTATGATTTCACCGCCGATCTTGAGGGCGAGCTGGACGACATTTCCTCGGGCAGCCGCGCCTATCGCGAGGTGCTGCGGCGGTTCTGGCGCGATTTCTCGGCCGCGCTGGAAGACACCAGCGAATTGCGCATCTCCGAGGTGCTTACCGCCATCGACGACGCGCTGGCCCCGCATCTTTATCCGCCGCGCACGGACGGCGGCGATCCGCGTGCCTGTCCGCTTTGCGGTTCGGGGCGGCTGCATCTGAAGACCGCGCGTTCCGGCGGGGCCTTCATCGGCTGCGGCAACTATCCCGAGTGCCGCTATACCCGTCCGATTTCCGGTCCCGAGGGCGAGGCGGTTGGCGATCGGATCCTGGGCGAGGATGCGGGCGACGAGATCAGCCTGAAAACCGGGCGTTTCGGCCCCTATGTCCAACGCGGCGAGGCGACGGCGGAGCAGCCGAAGCCGCCCCGCGCCTCGATCCCCAAGGGCTGGGACGCGGCTGCGGTCGATCTGGAAAGGGCGCTGTCGCTGCTGTCGCTGCCGCGCCCGATCGGCCCGCACCCCGAGGATGGCGAGTTGGTCGAGGCCGGGATCGGGCGTTACGGGCCTTACGTCAAGCATGGCGCGAAATACGCCAACCTGCCCGATGTCGAAGAGGTCTTTACCATCGGCATGAACCGCGCGGTCGAGGTGCTGGCCAGCAAGCCCACACGGGGCAGGGCAGCCGCCGCCGCGCCGCTGGCGGAACTGGGCGAGCATCCCGAGGGCGGGCCGGTTCAGGTGATGGCGGGGCGCTACGGGCCTTACGTCAAATGGGCCAAGGTCAACGCCACCCTGCCGCGCGACCTGGAACCGGGCGATGTGACGCTGGAACGCGCGCTGGAACTGATTGCGGCCAAGGCCGCGAAGGGCGGCAAGAAACCTGCCGCGAAGAAACCGGCGGCCAAGAAGCCCGCGGCGAAGAAGGCCGGCGCCAGGAAACCCGCCGCCAGGAAGCCCGCGAAGAAGGCCGAGGGTTGAGCCGCCCCTTGCCACCTGCACCGGCACAGCCGGTTGCATGGCCGGCATGGGTATTTGGGTGATGAAGAAAGGGTGCGGTGGGGCGCTGCCGCTGCGTTGACTCTGTGCCGCAACGTCGCCAAAACGGATGCATCCAAAGCGGAGGGACTTATGAGCAAGCTCTACGACAGCGCGGATGCTGCGCTTGAGGGTGTGTTGCGGGACGGGATGCTGATTGCGGCGGGGGGCTTCGGGCTTTGCGGCATCCCCGAACTGCTGATCGAGGCGATCCGCAAATCGGGGGTCAAGGACCTGACCGTGGCCAGCAACAACTGCGGGGTGGACGGTTTCGGGTTGGGCGTGCTGCTGGACAGCCGCCAGCTTCGCAAGATGATTTCGTCCTATGTCGGCGAAAACGCCGAATTCATGCGTCAATACCTGTCCGGCGAGCTTGAACTGGAGTTCAACCCGCAAGGCACGCTGGCCGAGCGGATGCGGGCGGGTGGCGCGGGGATTCCCGGTTTCTACACCAAGACTGGCGTCGGTACCGTCATTGCCGAGGGCAAGGAGCACAAGGATTTCGACGGGGAGACCTATATCCTCGAACGCGGGATCTTTGCCGATCTGGCCATTGTCAAGGGCTGGAAGGCCGATGAATCGGGCAATGTGATCTTTCGCAAGACCGCGCGCAACTTCAACGTGCCTGCGGCGAAATGCGGGCGGCTTTGCGTGGTCGAGGTCGAGGAGATCGTGCCGACGGGAACGCTGGACCCGGATGCGATCCACCTGCCAGGGATCTATGTCCACCGCCTGATCCAGGGGCAGCATGAAAAGCGCATCGAGCAGCGCACGACCCGTTCGCGCGACTCGGACACCAGCAAGAAGGAGACCGCATGATGCCCTGGGATCGCAATCAGATGGCGGCGCGCGCCGCCCAGGAACTTCAGGACGGCTGGTATGTGAACCTGGGCATCGGCATCCCAACGTTGGTGGCCAACTATATCCCCGAAGGCGTGCATGTGACGCTGCAATCGGAGAACGGGATGCTGGGGATCGGGCCTTTCCCGTTCGAGGGCGAAGAGGATCCCGACCTGATCAACGCGGGCAAGCAGACGGTGACGGAACTGCCGCAGACGGCCTATTTCGACAGCGCCGAGAGTTTCGCGATGATCCGGGGTGGCAAGATCGCGATGGCGATCCTTGGCGCGATGGAGGTTGCCGAGAACGGCGACCTGGCGAACTGGATGATCCCCGGCAAGCTGGTCAAGGGCATGGGCGGCGCGATGGATCTGGTCGCGGGCGTGCGCCGCGTGGTGGTGGTGATGGATCACACCAACAAGGCGGGCGAATCCAAGGTGCTGAAGTCCTGCACCTTGCCCCTGACCGGCACGGGCGTGGTCAACCGCATCATCACCAACCTGGGCGTTCTGGACGTCGTGGACGGCGGGCTGAAGATCGTCGAACTTGCCGATGGCGTTTCCGAGGCCGACATGCGCGCCGCGACCGAGGCGACCATCACCGGCTGATCCTGCCTGCATCGTTTCGAACCGGCTGCGGCTTTGCCGTGGCCGGTTTTTTTCATGGCCGCGGCGAAATGTCCGTTTAATTTCTTTGAACTTTCCGCACCTTGCGGCTAGAAGGCGAACAGGGCGGTGCGTTTCCGCCCATCGGTAGCTCAGAAAGGTGAGACATGCCTGACGTAAACTTGATGTGGATCGGAAATACGGATCTGCTTAGCTCTAACTCCAACAGCAATGCCAGCCAAAGCCAGTTCAATGCAATCCTTGGCTGGGAGGCTGAAGGCCGTAGTGAGGTCAAGCCGGTCGCTTTGAATGGCGAGCCTTCCTATGGTTTCGGCCAGAATGCCTATTTCAGAACGACGTATGATGAAGTTCCGCCGTCTGGTGGGTGGAGGCCTAATCCCGGCGAGCCTGCCAGCCAGTTTTCCTACGACGACCCGCAAACCGGCGACCCGCTAAGCGGGGTCTCGATTCGCGCCTTCGCCACTGCGACGTTCGACATCACCGTTCACGATGAGGATGGCAACAGTTCCGTTGTCCGGCAAAGCGGCGTCGTCATACAGATGAGCAACGGCGATCTGTTCTTCCGCCCTTCGCTGCAAACGGTCGATGAGTGGGACGGCATCAACCAGATTTCAAGGGTGGAAATCGTTTCGGTAGCGCCGATTTCCAACAATGTCTCTACCATCGGCTTCAACGCCGGTATCTTTGAAACCGAGATCGTCTGCTTTACCCGCGGCACGCTGATCGCCTGTCCCGATGGGCTGCGTCCCGTGCAGGATTTGCGGCCGGGCGACCTGGTGCTGACGTGCGACAATGGCGCGCAGCCGATCCGCTGGATCGGCGGGCGGCGTTTCGACGGGCCGGTGCTGGCCGCCTTGCCCAGGCTGCGCCCGATCCGCATCCGCGCGGGCGCCCTGGGGCAGGGGTTGCCGGAAAGCGACCTGCTGGTGTCGCCGCAGCACCGTGTCCTCGTGCGGTCGAATATCGCGCGGAAGATGTTCGGCGTGCCCGAGGTTCTGGTGGCCGCCAAGCAGCTTTTGCTGCTGGAGGGCGTGGATATCGCCCATGACCTGGACGGGGTCGAATATTTCCATTTCATCTTCGACCGTCATGAAATCGTGTTGTCGAACGGGGCCGAGACGGAATCGCTCTATCCCGGCGCCGAGGCGGTGAAATCCGTCGGCCCCGCCGCGCGGGCCGAGTTGTTCGCCATCTTCCCGCAGTTGCAGGACGGCGGGTTCGAGGCCGAGGCGGCGCGTCCGCTGGTCTCGGGGCGGCAGGCGCGGCGGCTGGCGGTGCGGCATGAACAGAACCGCAAGCCCTTGCTGGCCGCTCTGGAGGGCTAAGGCGAAAGGCGGGCGCGCCCGCTTCCATGCGCGCGGGTGATGGCGTAAGGGGTGGGCATGACGCAGATCCTGACCGCCGATGCCATTGCCCCGCTTTTCACCCGCGACGATGCCTATCTTTGCGCGCGATGGGGCAGGCCGGTCGCGCCGGTGGTCTTTGGGCTGGCCGACGACAGCCTTGCCGTCTTTCGTGCGGCGCTGCGCGCGGTGCTGGCCGATATCCGCCATCCGCTGACCGACACCGACCCCGAGATGGGGGCGAACATGATGTTCTTCTTTGCCGGCGACTGGCCGGAACTGGCCGAAATCCCGGACCTGGAACGCCTGACGGGCCAGCCCGGCCTGCCCGCGCGGCTGGCCGAGGCGGGGGCGGACCAGTATCGCATCTTTCGCTTTGACGCGGATGGGGGCATCCGCGCCTGCCTGACCTTCGTGCGGATGGGCGGCGTGCTGCACGATGCCCACCCCGGCGCGCTGGCCGAATTGCTGGCGGTGCGCGCGATGCTGACATTCGCGGGGGATGTCCGGCCCTCGGCACAGGTCGCGGCGCTTTTGCGGGCGGCCTACGATCCGGTGATGCCGGTCGCCGCCCGCGACCCGGCCCATGCGCTGCGGCTGGCGGCGCGGACGGGGCAGCCGGGTGAAAGGAGGGCGCCGTGACGCATCAATTCCCGGTCCGGGTCTATTACGAGGACACCGATCTGGCGGGTATCGTCTATTACGCCAACTACCTGAAATTCATCGAGCGCGCCCGCAGCGAATGGCTGCGCGGGATCGGGGTCGACCAGGTGGCGATGAAGGCCGAAGGGGTGGTCTTTGCCGTTCGCCGGATCGAGGCCGATTATCTGTCGCCTGCGCGTTTCGACGATCTGCTGGCGGTCGCATCCCGCGTCCATTCGATGACGCCCGCGCGGGTGGTGATGGACCAGCGCGTGACGCGCGCGGGTGCGGCGCTGTTCGTCGCGCGGGTCACGCTGGTCGCCATCGGGGCAGGGGGGCGTCCGGTGCGGCTGCCGCGGGCGCTGGCCGCGGGGCTGGGCTGACGGGATCGCGCGCAAGTTGACGCAGAATTGACGGGGGCGAGGCTATGCCGGGGAATCCCCCTCTGCTATCTGCGGGGAAAAGCCGCCCGACGGCGGACATAAGGAACAGGCCAGTTTCATGGAACAACTCGCAGTAGCCGGGCAGCCGGTCGATTTCTCGGTCATCGCGCTTTTCACCCGCGCCTCGATCACGGTGCAGATCGTGATGGTGGTGCTGGTGCTGGCCTCTTTCTGGGCATGGGCGATCATCATCCAGAAATTCATCACCTTTGCCGCCGCCCGGCGCGAGGCGGACAAGTTCGACCGCGCCTTCTGGTCGGGTGAGCCGCTGGACGACCTGTTCGACACCATCGGCGACACCCCCCGCACCGCGCCCGAGCGTATCTTTGCCGCAGGGATGGGCGAATGGCGGCGCAGCCATCGCGACGACGGCGGGCTGATCGCGGGGGCGGTGTCGCGCATCGACCGGGCCATGAACGTGGCGATCGGGCGCGAAGGCGACCGGCTGAACGCGGGGCTGCCCTTTCTTGCGACGGTGGGGTCCACCGCGCCCTTCATCGGGCTGTTCGGCACCGTCTGGGGCATCAAGAATGCCTTCGAGGAAATCGCCGTGTCGCAGAACACTTCGCTTGCCGTGGTCGCGCCGGGCATCGCCGAGGCGCTGGTGGCCACCGCGCTTGGCCTGCTGGCCGCGATTCCGGCGGTGATCTTCTACAACAAGCTGAGCGGCGATGCCGACCGCCTGACCGGCAATCACGAGGCTTTCGCCGACGAGTTCTCGACCATCCTGTCGCGGCAACTGGACGAGGCGTAAGATGGGCGCGAATGTCGTCACCAGGGACAGGCGCAGGGGTGGCAGGCGGCGCACCCGCCCGATGTCGGAAATCAATGTCACGCCCTTTGTCGACGTGATGCTGGTTTTGCTGATCGTCTTCATGGTCGCCGCGCCGATGCTGACGGTCGGCGTGCCGCTGGAATTGCCGCGCACCGCCGCGCAGGCCGTCCCCGCCGAGCAGGAGGAACCGCTGACCGTTTCCATCACGCCCGAGGGGCCGCTGGTCCTGATGACGACCGAGGTGGCCGAGGACGAGCTGGTCAGCCGCCTGCGCGCCGTCGTGGCCGAGCGCAACAGCGACCGCATCTTTCTGCGCGCGGACGGCGCCTTGCCCTATGCCCGCGTGATGCAGGTCATGGGCGCGCTGAACGCGGGCGGGTTCCACAATATCGTGCTGGTGACCGAAAGCGGCGGTCCCCGGATGGACGGCTGAACTCATGGAACGGGCTGATCGCATCGGCGCCTGGGTCTCGGGCATCGCCCATGCCGGGTTGATCGGCTGGGTCGCCGTGGGCGGCGTGTTCTTCCGCGCCGAGCCGCTGGAGGCGATCCGCATGACCTCGGTTTCCACGATGAGCGAGGCGGAATTCCAGGCGCTGGCCGCCGCTGCCGCAGGGGCGGGGCCGGTGGATGCCGCCGCCGTCAGCACGCCCGCGCAGCCGCGCCCGCCATCCGATGAGGACGTTGCCGGGGCGCCTCAGGCGATGTCGCCGCCCTCGTCCGCGCCGGTCGCGACGATCCTGCCCAATCCCGACGATCAGGCCGAGGCCCGCCCGGACCTGAGCGAGTTTGCCGAAAGCGCGCGCCCGCAGCCGGTGGCGACCGTGGCGCCGCAGCCGCGCCAGCCCGACCAGCAGACCGATCAGGCCGCGTTGCCCGCCGAGACCGCCAACCCCGCCCGGCCCGGCACGCCCGCGCAACCCGTGCAGCCGCCGCGCTCGGCGCTGGCCCCGCAGGCATCGCCTCGCCCGCAATCGCGCCCCGCCGGATTGGCCGAGGCCGTCGCCGCCCGCCAGGCCGCAGCCTTGCAGGCGGCGGAACGCGCCGCCGCCGAACGCCAGGCCGCGCTTGCCCGCGCCGAGGAACAGGCCGCCGCCGAACGTGCAAGCGCCGAACGCCAGGCCGAGGAACGCCGCCTTGCCGCCGCGCAGCAAGCCGCGCGCGAGGCCGAGGCCCGTGAACAGGCCGCCCGCGAGGCCGAAGCCGAACGCCAGGCTGCCGAAGCCCGCGAACAGGCCGCGCGCGAGGAGGCCGCCGCCGCCGAACGTGAGGCCGAACGCCGCGCCGCTGCCGAACGCCGCGAGGCCGAGACCCGCGCCCAGGAAGAAGCCGCCGCCCGCCAGGCCGAGGAACAGGCCCGCCGCGAGGCCGAGGCCCGAGAGGCTGCCGCCCGCGAAGCCGCCGAGGCCGCCGAACGCGAGGCCGCCGCCCGCCGCGAGGCCGAAGCCCGTGCCGCCGCCGAGGCCGAACGCGCCGCAGCCGAAGCCCGCGCCCGCGAGGAGGCCGAGGCCCGCGCCGCCGCCGAGGCCGCCGAACGCCGCGCCGCCGAGGAAGCCGCGCAGCAGCAGCAAGGTTCGGGCGGGTCGGGCGGGGGCGGTGCCGCCGCCAGCGGCCCGCCGCTGTCGCAGGGCGAAAAGGACGGCTTCCGCATCGCGGTCCAGCAATGCTGGAACCGGGGGGCGCTGTCCACGGATGCCGCGCGCACGACTGTCTCGATCCGCTTCAACATGAGCCAGAACGGCATGCCCGATCAGGGATCGCTTCGCATGATCGACTACAACGGCCCCTCCGAGGCCGCCGCGAACCAGGCCTATGAGGCCGGGCGCCGCGCGATCCTGATGTGCGCCCGCGACGGCTACGACCTGCCGGCCGAGAAATACAGCCACTGGCGCGACGTCATCATCGACTTCCGCCCCGACGGTGCGGGGGTGCGGTGATGGCGGGGTTTGCGCGCAGCCTTGCCCTGGCCGCTGCCGCTGGCGTTTCGCTGGTGCCGCCCGCCGTGGCGGATACGGGCCGGGCGCTGTCCGCCGTCTTGCAGCGTTGCACCACGGTGGCGACGCAGCGCGTGCCGGGACCGGAACCCCGGCGGTTCGAGCTGCGCTTTCACGCCACCGGCGAGGGCTTGATCGAACCCGGCAGCCTGCGGTTTTCCGACCCCGAAGGGCTGACCGGCCAGCAGGCCGCGGATTACTGGCGGGAACTGCGCCCGCGCCTGACCCGGTGCCTTGAGCGCCACGGCGCGGTGGTGTCGGCTGATATGACCGATGCGCCGCTGTCGGATTATAGGCTGCCGATCCGCTTCGCCGAGCCGCGCCAGAAGGCGGCGCACACCCCAGGGCAGGAATGGCCTGGCCTGGCCGGGGCGGTGATCGTGGCCAGCCTGCTGCTGATGCACCCGCCGGTTTGGGGGCTTGGCTATTACCTGACGACGACCGATAAATTGCAACCAAGACCGTGAAGGGCTGATTCATGTTGCGTAAACTGCTTGTCACCTCTGTTCTTTCGCTGGCGGCGCTTGGCGTCGCCGCGCCCGCCATCGCGCAGGACGGACCCCTGAGGATCGAGATCACCGACGGCGTGATCGAGCCGATGCCCTTCGCCATCGCGGCCTTTCACGACGAAGGCGGCGCGGGCGAATTGCTGGGCCAGGTCCAGCGCCTGATCGCCGCCGACCTGACCGGCACCGGCCTTTTCCGCGAGATCCCGGCCAGCGCCCATATCTCGCGCCCCGCCGGTTTCGATGCGCCTGTGGCATACGAGGACTGGAAGGCCGTCAACGCGCAGGCCCTTGTCACCGGCGCCGTCCGGGTCGAGGGCGGCAAGGTCATCGTCAAGTTCCGCCTGTTCGACGTCTTTGCCGGGCAGCCGCTTGGCGACGGGATGCAGTTCGACGCCTCGACCGGGAACTGGCGACGCGCGGCGCACAAGGCCGCCGATCAGGTCTATTCGCGGCTGACGGGCGAATCGCCCTATTTCGACAGCCGCGTGGCATTCGTCGCGGAATCCGGCCCCAAGGACGCGCGCCGCAAGCGCATCGGCGTCATGGATTACGACGGCGCGAATATCCGCTGGCTGACCGACGATTCCTCGCTGGTGCTGGCGCCGCGCTTTTCGCCGGACGGCAACCGGCTGCTTTATACGTCCTTCGCCTCGGGTTTTCCGCGCATCATGATGATGGACGTCAACTCGATGCAGACGCGCACCCTGTCCGAGCAGCAGGGCACGATGAGCTTTTCGCCCCGCTTTTCGCCCGATGGGCGCTGGATCGTCTATTCGCTGGAGCAAAGCGGCAATACCGACATCTACCAGATGGATGCGCAGACCGGCGCGCAGCGGGCGCTGACCAACTCGCCCTCGATCGAGACATCGCCCAGCTACAGCCCCGACGGCAGCCAGATCGTGTTCGAATCCGACCGCTCGGGGACGCCGCAGCTTTACGTCATGTCGGCGGGCGGCGGAGAGGCGCGGCGCATCAGCTTTGGCGAGGGGCGCTATGGCACCCCCGTCTGGTCGCCGCGCGGCGACATGATCGCCTTCACCCGGCAGGTCGGCGGGCGCTTCCATATCGGGGTCATGCGCACCGACGGGTCCGAGGAAAAAATGCTGACGGAATCGTTCCTTGACGAAGGCCCGACATGGGCGCCCAATGGGCGCGTGATCATGTTCATGCGGACGACGCCGGGCGACGACGGGCAGTCGCGGCTGCATTCGGTGGACATTACCGGGCGCAATATGCGACCCGTGGACTTCAATGGGGCGGCTTCGGACCCGGATTGGGGGCCGTTGCTGCCGTAAGGGCTTCGCAATGGGAATGGCGATGAAACAGATGATGAAACTTGCCGCGCTTGGCGTGGTCGTGGCGCTTGGCGCCTGCTCGAAGCCGCAGGGCGCGATGGTCAACGACCCCTATGCCAGCGGGCAGGGCGCCTATGACGGCGTGGGCGTGGGCACCTTGCCGGGCAGCGCGGAATATTTCCGCACGGCGGTCGGCGATACCGTGAACTTCCAGCTTGACCAGTCCACCCTGTCGTCCGAGGCGCGCGGCATCCTTGCCCGCCAGGCGCAATGGATGAACGCGAACCCCAATTTCTCGGCCGTGATCGAAGGTCACGCAGACGAACAGGGCACGCGCGAATACAACCTTGCGCTTGGCGCGCGGCGGGCCAGTTCGGTGCAGGAATACCTGATCTCGCAAGGGGTCGGCGCGGGCCGGTTGCGCACCGTCAGCTATGGCAAGGAACGCCCGCTGGCCGTCTGTTCGACCGAGGAATGCTTTACCCGCAACCGCCGCGGCGTGACCGTGGTCGCTCCGGGGGTGGGTAGCTGATGCGTGCGCTGCTGCTGGCCGCCGGCCTGGCGCTGGCGGGCCTTGGCGCGGTCGCGCAGGAAGGGGGCAATCCCTCTCTGGCCGATATCCGCGCCGAGCTGACCCAGTTGACGCAGGACCTGCAATCGCTGCGGTCCGAGTTGGTCGCGTCCGGCTCGCTCGGTTTCGCGATGGCGGGGGGCGACAGCGCCATCGACCGCATGAACGCGATGGAGGCGCGGCTGGCCCAACTGACCGGCCAGACCGAGCAGTTGCAGAATCGCATCGACCGCGTGGTCAAGGACGGCACCACCCGCATCGGCGATATCGAATTCCGCCTGTGCGAGATGGAGCCGAACTGCGATTTCAGCACGCTTTCGACGCCGATGCTGGGCGAACAGGGCGGCGCCGCCCCCGCGCCTGTGCCGCAACAACACGGCAGCCTGAATGGCAATGCCGCCAACCCCCTGGCCGGGGCCGCCACCGAGGCGGAGCAGGCCGACTTCGACCGGGCCCGGGAGGTGCTCGGTCAAGGTGACTTTCGCGGTGCTGCGGACCTCTTCGCGACCGTCGCCCAAGCCCATGCGGGTGGCCCACTAACCGCGCAGGCGCTGTTTCTGCGCGGTGCGGCGCTGGACAGCGCGGGCGATCTGCAAGGCGCGGGGGCGGCGTGGCTGGAAAGCTTCGCCGCCGATCCGAATGGCGATCAGGCCGCCGACGCGCTTCTGGGCCTGTCGCGTGCGGTGGCGCGGACCTCGGACCCTGCCGCCGGATGTCCCTTCCTGTTCGAGATCCAGGCCCGTTTCCCTAACGCCCCCCAAGCCGCCGAGGCTGAAAAGCGCCTTGCCGCGAGTGATTGCGATGCCGTGATCGCAGGGGGCGGGTTCGACGAAGATACGGACCCCGAAGCATTCTTCGACCTTCCCCTGGAATGACCGCGCCCCTGTCCGCGCAGGTCGCCCAACGGCTGGAGGCGCTTGCGGGCGGGCTGTCCGCGGTCGGCGTGGCGCTGTCGGGCGGGGGCGATTCGATGGCGCTGATGCATCTGGCCGCCGAATGGCGCGGGCCGCGCCGCCTGATGGCCGCGACCGTCGATCACCGCCTGCGCCCCGAATCGGGGGACGAGACGCGATTCGCCGCCCGTGCCGCCGCCGCCCTGCATATCCCGCACGAGGTGCTGGTCTGGCAGCATGACGGGCGCTTCGCGAACCTGATGGCAGATGCCCGCGCCGCCCGGCTGCGCCTGCTGGGCGACTGGGCCGCGCGCAACGGGCTGCAAGCCGTCCTGCTGGGCCATACGCTGGACGACCAGGCGGAAACCGTGCTGATGCGGCTGGCGCGCGGGGCGGGGGTCGATGGGCTGTCGGGCATGGCCGCGTCGCGCCACTCGGGCGGGATCGCATGGCTGCGCCCGCTGCTGGCGATTCGCCGGGACAGGTTGCGCGACTGGCTGCGCGGGCAGGGGGTGGGATGGATAGACGACCCCTCGAACCAGAACACCGATTATGACCGGGTGCGCATCCGGCAGGCCATCGGGCAGCTTGGGCTTTCGCCTGATAATCTGGCGCAAGTGGCTGAAAACATGGGGTCCGCCCGGCAGGCGTTGCAGCATTGCGCGGCGCGGATCTGCTGGGATGCCACGGCCCATGCGGGCGCGCTGACGTTGCCCGCCGGTGATTTCGCGGATGCGCCGTTCGAGATCCGCCGCCGCATCATCGCCGCCGCGTTGCGTTGGGTTACCGGCGTGGATTATGCGCCGCGCCGCGACAAGATCGCCCATCTGCTGGACGCCATTGCAAACGGCGCGCGCGCCACCCTTGGCGGTGTCATCGTCCAGCGCCGGGGTGGGGCGATCCGGCTGATCCGCGAACCCGCCGCCGCGATGCGCGCGACAGATTGCCGCGCCTCGGGCCGGCCGGTGATCTGGGACAACCGCTGGCGGATCGCGGGGTTGTCGCCGTCGTGCCATGTCCGCGCGCTTGGCCATCAGCCGCTGGCCACGCTGGACTGGCGCGCCGGCGGGCTGTCGCGGGACGAGGCCGCCGCCAGCCCCGCCATCTGGCATGGCGACCGGCTGATCGCGGCGCCGCTGCTGCCGCACGGGCCGGAAATCGCGGTCGAGCCGCTGCGAAATGCGTCAGATTTTCATGGAATGCTGATCTCGCATTGAACCTTGTGGCGGAATCCCTATTTTCAGACTAAGACTTATTCCCGCGGAGGACGTGCCCTTGGGCAATGCGCGCAATATCGCCTTTTGGGTGGTTCTGTTCTTGATGATCCTGGCGCTGTTCAATCTGTTCAGCGACGGCAGCAGTCAGATGAACAGCCGCCAGATCAGCTATTCAAGCTTCATCGACCGGGTCGAAAACGACCAGGTCGCCAGCGTCATCGTCGACGGCGAAAAGATCAGCCTGACCACCAAGGACGGCACGCAGCTGACCACGGTCCGCCCGATGGGCGAGGAGTTTTCCGAACGCCTGATCGAACACGGGGTCGAAATGCGGGTGGAACCGCAGCAGACCTCGGGCTTCATGTCGATCCTGGGCGTCTGGCTGCCCTTCATCCTGCTGATCGGCGTTTGGATCTTTTTCATGAACCGGATGCAGGGCGGCGGCAAAGGCGGCGCGATGGGCTTTGGCAAGAGCCGGGCCAAGATGCTGACCGAAAAGCATGGCCGGGTGACCTTCGACGACGTGGCCGGCATCGACGAGGCCAAGGAGGAACTTGAGGAAATCGTCGAATTCCTGCGCAATCCGCAGAAATTCAGCCGCCTGGGCGGCAAGATCCCGAAAGGCGCGCTGCTGGTCGGTCCGCCGGGCACCGGCAAGACGCTGCTGGCGCGTGCCATCGCGGGCGAGGCGGGCGTGCCCTTCTTCACCATCTCGGGGTCCGATTTCGTGGAAATGTTCGTCGGTGTTGGCGCAAGCCGTGTGCGCGACATGTTTGAACAGGCCAAGAAATCAGCGCCTTGCATCGTCTTCATCGACGAAATCGATGCCGTGGGCCGTGCGCGCGGCGTGGGCATCGGCGGTGGTAACGATGAACGCGAACAGACGCTGAACCAGCTTCTGGTCGAGATGGACGGGTTTGATGCGAACGAGGGCGTCATCATCATCGCGGCCACCAACCGCAAGGACGTGCTGGACCCCGCGCTGCTGCGTCCGGGCCGCTTCGACCGCCAGATCCACGTCCCCAATCCCGACATCAAGGGGCGCGAGCATATCCTGAATGTCCACGCCCGCAAGGTGCCGGTCGGTCCCGACGTCGATCTGCGCATCATCGCGCGCGGCACGCCGGGTTTTTCGGGCGCCGACCTGATGAACCTGGTGAACGAGGCCGCGCTGATGGCCGCGCGCATCGGCCGCCGTTTCGTCACGATGGACGATTTCGAGAATGCCAAGGACAAGGTGATGCTGGGGGTCGAACGCCGCAGCATGGTCCTGACGCCCGAGCAGAAGGAAAAGACCGCCTATCACGAGGCCGGTCACGCCATCGTCGGCCTGTCGCTGCCGAAATGCGATCCGGTCTACAAGGCCACGATCATCCCGCGCGGCGGCGCCCTTGGCATGGTCGTCAGCCTGCCCGAGATGGACCGGCTGAACTATCACAAGGACGAAGCCAAGCAGAAGATCGCCATGACTATGGCTGGCAAAGCCGCCGAGATCATCAAATACGGTGAGGAAGGCGTCTCGAACGGCCCGGCAGGCGACATCCAGCAGGCTTCGGCGCTGGCGCGCGCGATGGTCATGCGCTGGGGCATGTCGGACAAGGTCGGCGCGGTCGATTACTCCGAGGCGCATGAGGGATATTCCGGTAATACCGCCGGTTTCTCGATCAGCGCCCATACGAAGGAACTGATCGAATCCGAGGTCCGCGACATGATCGAGGAAGGCTATCAGGAAGCCCACCGCATCCTGATCGAGAAATCCGAGGAATTCGAGCGCCTCGCCAAGGGTCTTCTGGAATATGAGACGCTGACCGGCGAACAGATCGGCAAGGTCATCCGTGGCGAATCGCTGGGTGACGACGATGATGCCCCCGATTCGGATATTCCCGTGGTGGCCGCCATGCCCAAGGTCGAAGGTTCGCGCCCCACCCCCGGCGCGACCCCGCAACCGCAATAGACCCCGAACCCCGGCCATCGCGCCGGGGTTTTTCCTTGGCGGCGGCACGATGCGAAATCGCCCCGGTGGTCTTGCAACCGGGGGGATTGTCGCGCATCCCTTGGGCATGAACAGCTCGAACGAACTCCCCGATTCCTCCATGCTTCCCCGCCTGCGAACCCGCATCGACGCGCTGGATGCGCGGCTGGTCGCGCTCTTGGCCGAACGCTCGCGCCTGATTGATGAAGCGGCGCGGATCAAGGCGCGCGAGAACCTGCCCGCACGCATCGAATCCCGCGTCGAAGAGGTCGCCCATAATGCGCGCCGCCTGGCCGAGGAAGAAGGGCTGGACCCCGACCTGGCCGAACGGATCTGGCGGCTGATGGTAGAGCATTTCATCGCGCAGGAAGAAACCTATCTGCAGGAAAGCGGCGAAGACGGGGCTTGACGCGGGCCTTGTCCTGCGCGACCGAGGCTTGGCTTGGCTTGGCTTGGCTTGGCTTGGCTTGGCTTGGCTTGGCTTGGCTT
>NZ_CAMEFG010000067.1 GCF_945915435.1 uncultured Paracoccus sp.
CGCCAGACGCTGCTGTTTTCCGCCACCATGCCCAAGCTGATGGAGGAACTGGCCGACAGCTACCTGACCGATCCGGTCCGCGTCGCCGCCAACCCGCCGGGCAAGGCCGCCGACAAGATCGAGCAGGGCGTGCATTTCGTCAACCAGGGCGACAAGGCCGCGCTCTTGGCCGAATACCTGTCGCGCCACACGGACGAACTGGCCATCGTCTTCGGCCGGACCAAGCATGGCTCGGACAAATTGGCCAAGCTGCTGGAGAAATGGGGTTATTCGGTCGGTGCGATCCACGGCAACAAAAGCCAAGGGCAGCGCGACCGGGCGCTGGCATTGTTCCGCAATGGCGAAACCAAAGTGCTGGTGGCAACCGACGTGGCCGCGCGCGGGCTGGACATCCCCGAAGTCGCGCATGTCTACAACTACGACCTGCCGAATGTCGCGGAAAACTATATCCACCGCATCGGACGCACCGCGCGGGCGGGCCGCGACGGGCGGGCCGTGGCCTTCTGTTCGCCCGCCGAACTGGGTGAGTTGCGCGCCATCGAAAAGCTGACCAAGCTGCCGATCCCCGTCCTTGGCGGCGAGCGCCCGGCCGTGGCCGAGCAACGCCCCACCCGTGGCCCCAAGCCCGCCGCCGATGCGCGCAAGCGCCCCGCCCGGCGCCCCTCGCGCGCACCCAAGGCGGCGCAACGCCAGCAGGGCAAAGGCGCGCGCGGCTGAAAACCGAAGCATTGAAAACCGAAGGGGCGGCGCTTGCCGCCCCTTTTGCCATGTCCTGACTTGCCATGTCCTGATGCGAAACTACGTCCTGATGCGGAACTCGACCCCAAGGGCGGCGGACAGCGACTTCAGCCGCGCCTCAGCCACTTCGCCCATCAGGATCTGGCCCAGACCGGTCAGGCGCAGTTCCAGCAGATTCTTCTTGCGGTTCAACTTCAGCGTCCCCGCCTCGGACGGGTCCTTGACCGCGAACATCGCCCCGAAACGCAGCGCCCTGCCAAGGATTTCGGCATTCTTCATCTGCTCGGCATCCAGCAGCGAAAACAGGCTTTCCATCGCCGTATTGCGGCTGTTGCGATAGCGGTAAAGCAGCGCAAGCCCCAGAAACACCCGCTCGGGGTGCGACAGCGCGGCCAGGTTCGAGCGGGTGATATTGTCGAAACAGGCATCGGCGCGGTAATCGGGATGGGCGCGCCAGGCGGTGTCATGCAGCAGGCAGGCCGCGCGGATCAGACGGTCGTGTTCGGGCGGGACATCCTCGAACAGCGGATGCAGGAAGTGATACAGCTTCTTGCCGAAACCCGGCATCCGCGCCATCTGGCGTTCGCTGAAACGCGCCGATTCGATCAGCGGATCGCGGCGGCGCAGGCTGTCGGGCATCTTTTCGTAAAGCAGCCCCTCGCGGATACCGTATGAGGAAACGGCAAAGCTTTCGGGCTGGAAGAACGCGGCAAGTTCGCGCAGGACCTGGCTGGCCAGCGGCACCAGTTCGATCCGGCTGGCCGAGATGCCAGCCCGCGAGCGCAGGGCCGAAAGGTCGCCCTCGGCGATCCAGTCCACCGTCTTGCGCACGTCCTGGGGCGTCATGCGATATTCGTGCAGCACGGTCATCGGGTAGTCGCGCCGCAGCATGTCCAGCCGCGCAATGGCCCGCCACGACCCGCCGACCAGGAAGATGCGCTTGTGATCGCGGCCCAGCTTGTCCCCCAGCCCTTCGACCACGCTGCGGATATGGCCGCGCAGCGCCTCGCTGCCGCCTTCGACCTGCTGCAAGCGGAACGGCCCGAGCGGAGAGGTCGCGCGCACCCCCACCTTGCCGTCCTCGATGACCGCAAGTTCCATCGAGCTGCCGCCGATGTCGCAGGCAAGGCCGCGCGCATTGGGCCAGCCGACCAGCACGCCCTGCGCGGAAAGGCGCGCCTCTTCCTCGCCGTCGATGACATGCAGCTTCAGGCCGGTTTCCTTCTCGACCGCGCGGCGGAAGGCGGGGCCGTCGCTGGCCTCGCGCACGGCAGCGGTGGCGACGCAGGTCAGCGGCTTGATCCCCATGCTTTCGGCCAGCGTGGCAAAGCGCCGCAGGGCGGCCATCGCGCGCTGGACCCCGGCGGGGTTCAGCATTCCCGTGGCCGCCAGCCCCTGCCCCAACCCGGCCATGATCTTTTCGTTGTAGAAATAGGCCGGGCTGCGCGCCGCGCCGTCGAAGACGACCATGCGGACCGAGTTCGAGCCGACATCGACCACGCCCACCCTGCTCAACGTGCGTTGGGATATCCTGTCGAACAGGAATTTCCCGAACGGGTCGATGGTTTCGCCGCTGACGGTCATCACGCCATTCATCGGGCACCTTTTCGATTCGTCTGCTCTGGTTCCAATCCCTTGGATGGTTCAATCCGAGGAATGCGTCAACGCCGGAACGTCCTTTGCCCCCGCGCTTCCACGTCCCGACAAGGACGGGTTTTCCATGAAGAATTTATGACAGTTGAACAGATCGTCCCGCCCGGCGGGCAGATAGCGCAGATAACGGCCATCGGCTTGCAGCACCCAGCTTTGCGCCTCGTCGGCAAGATTGGCGGCCATGATCTGATCGGTGATCTGGGCCTTGACGGTGTCGTTGAGGCATTCGACCAGCGTTTCCACCCGCCGCGACAGGTTGCGCCCCATCCAGTCGGCGGAACTGATGAAGACCCGCGCCCGCCGCGAGGGCAGCCCCGAGCCGTTGCCGAAGCAGACGATGCGCGAATGTTCCAGAAAGCGCCCGACGATGGACTTGACGCGGATGTTTTCCGACAGCCCCTCGATCCCCGGACGCAGCCCGCAGATGCCGCGCACGACAAGGGTGATCTTCACCCCGGCCTGGCTTGCGGCATAAAGCGCCTCGATCGTGTCCTTCTCGATCAGGCTGTTCATCTTGGCCCAGATTTCCGCCGGGCGGCCCTGACGGGCGAAATGCGCCTCGCGCGCGATCAGTTCCAGCAGCGTTTCCTTGAGGTTGAGCGGCGAGATGGCAAGGTTTTCCAGCCCCGCAGGCTGAACGTAGCCGGTCAGGAAATTGAAGATCTTGGTCGCATCCCGCCCAAGCGCCGGGTCGCAGGTGAACAGCGAAAGGTCGGTATAGATCCGCGCGGTGATCGGATGATAGTTGCCGGTCCCGTAATGGGTATAGGTCACCAACTGCCCGCCCTCGCGCCGGACGATGGTGCTGATCTTGGCATGGGTCTTGTATTGGGTGAAGCCGTAGACGACATGTGCGCCCGACCGTTCCAGCCGCCGCGACTGGCGGATATTGGCGGCCTCGTCGAAACGGGCCTTCAACTCGACCAGCGCGGTCACGGATTTCCCGGCCTCGGCAGCCTCGCATAGCGCCTCGACGATGGGGCTGTCGCGCGAGGTGCGGTAGAGCGTCTGCTTGATCGCCAGCACGTTGGGGTCGCGCGCGGCCTGGTTGATGAAGCGCACCACCATGTCGAAGGTCTCGTAGGGGTGATGCAGCAGCATGTCCTTTTGCCGGATCGCGGCGAACATGTCGCCTTCGTGGTCCTGCACCCGTTCGGGCACGCGGGGGGCGAAGCTGGGCCATTGCAGGTCGCGGCGGCTGTCCAGCACCAGTTCGGCCAGGTCGGCCATGCCCAGAAGGCCCTGAACCTCGACCACTTCCTCGGGGCGGACGACCAGTTCCTGCATGATCATCCGGCGCAGGCGGTCGGGCGCGCCTGCGGTGATCTTCAGGCGGATGACGCTGCCCCGGCGGCGGCGTTTCAGGGCGGTCTCGAATTCGCGGACCAGGTCTTCGGCCTCTTCCTCGACCTCGATATCGCTGTCGCGCAGCACGCGGAAGGCGCAATGGCCGATGTCGCGATAACCGGGGAACAGGCTGGGCAGATGCATCAGCAGCAGGTCCTCCAGCCGGAAGAACCGCGTCCCGCCGGGCAGGCCGATGAAGCGGTCGATCTGCTGGGGAACGGGCAACAGCGCCTGCATCTGGCGCCCGTCGCTTTCCCGCGCCAGTTCCAGCGCCAGCGAAAACCCCGCATTGGGGATGAAGGGGAAGGGATGCGCAGGGTCGATGGCCAGCGGCGACAGCACGGCAAAGACGTTGTCGACGAAATGGCGGCGCAGGAAGGCCTCTTCCTCGGGCGTCAGGCGAGAGCGGGACAGGATGGTGATATCGGCCAGTTCCATCTCGCGCCGGATGACGTTCCAGACGGCTTGCTGGGCCGACATCAGGCGCCGCGCATCGGTATTGATCACCCCAAGCTGTTCGGCAGGCGTCAGCCCGTCGTCCGAGGGGGTCGAGTTGCCCTCGCGCACCAATTCGCGCAGGCCGGCGACGCGGACGGTATAGAACTCGTCCAGATTCGTGGCCGAGATCGACAGGAAGCGCAGCCGCTCCAGCAGCGGAACGCGGGGGTTGCGCGCCTCGTCCAGCACCCGCCAGTTGAAGCTGAGCCAGCTTATTTCGCGATTGGAAAAGCGCGCGGGGCCTTCGGGCGGACCTTCGGGCAACCGGCGGGCAGGAGGAAAGGGAGAGCGTAGGAAATCGGCCTGCGTCATGGAAATGGACCCGGAGTTTTCGCCGCGACTATGCGTCCTTGTCCAGCAGATTGTCCAGCCATTCGGCGGCAAGGCGGCGCGTGATCGGACGGTGGGCGGCAAGGGCTGCCTGATCCATCGCCAGCACCAGCCGCCGCGCCAGATCAAGGTCGCGATCCATGCGCAACGCAAGGAAGGCGATCACCTCGGGCGCGACGGGAATGCCGCGGTCGGCGAACAGCTTGACCAGCACGGCGGGCAGCAGCGCATCGTCGGGCGGCCCCAGTTCCACCCGCGCCAGCGCCTGCATGCGCGAGCGCAGGTCGGGCAGCACGATACCCCAGTCGCGCGGCGGCGTCCGCGCGGTCATGAGCAGGGTCGCGCCCCGTTCGGCGGCCAGGTTCCACAGGTGGAACATCGCCTGTTCGGCCCCGGCGGCGGCGCCGATGCGATGGGCGTCCTCGACCACCAGCGCATCGTCGGGGCGCAGCAATTCGTCGATGGCATCGACCCGCAGCGCCTGCGCCTGCCGGATCAGCGCGCCGTTTTCAGCCGCCCAGAAGCGCGCGACATGCGACTTGCCCGAACCGGGCGCGCCGACCAGCAGCATCCGCCCCTGCGGCCACAGGTCGGGCCGGTCCAGCATCGCCAGCGCATCGCGATTGGCCGATGTCACAAGGAAATCGGCCCGCGACGAGGCCGGTGGCCCCGCCAGATCGAAGGTCAGTTGCAGTGCCACCCCTCAGCCGTCCTTCGCTTCCGCCTCGGCCTCCATGCGGCGGCGCAGTTCCTCCTCCAGTTCATCGCGGCGGATCTCGGCCAGCCGCATCTCGCGCGAGACCAGGGCCTGGGTGCGCGTCTGCTCGGTCGTGCCGCGCGGGACCAGTTCGACCAGTGTGGGCGTCGCCGCCACGCTTGGCACCTCGGCCCCGGTGTAAAGCGCGCTTTCGCGATAATGCGCGGCGGCAAAGCGCACCAGCACGCCCAGGCAGGCGGCCAGCGGCACCGCGACCAGCAGGCCGACAAAGCCGAAAAGCGAACCGAAGACCGACAGCGCCAGCATCAGCCAGACCGGGTGCAGCCCGACATGGCCGCCGACGATCTTGGGTTGCAGGACGTTGCCCTCGGCGATCTGGCCGATGGCGAAAACCGCGATCACCGCGCCGATCAGGAAGGGATCGCCCCAGAAGGAAAACAGCGCCACCCCGATGGCCAGCGCCCCGCCGACGACCACGCCGACATAGGGGATGAAGGACAGGATCGCCGCCATCGCGCCGATGGCGATGCCGAAGGGCAGCCCGATGATCGCCAGCGAGACCGAATAGAACGTCCCCAGGATCAGCGTCACCAGCCCCTGCCCGCGCAGGAATCCCGACAGGGTATGGTCGATCTCATCCGCCAGCCTGCGGATCGTGGGGGCGTGTTCGCGCGGCAGCAATTCGTCCAGCCGCTGGATCATGTTGTCCCAGTCAAGCAGCAGGTAGAACGCCACGACCGGGGCGATCACCAGAAGCGCGATCACCCCCACCACCCCCATGACAGAGCCGAGGATGGTGCTGAGCAGTTCCCCGCCCCGCTCGCTGACCGACTGGCCCAGGTTCGACAGCCCGTCCTGCACCGCGCTGCCGTCCGCCATCAATTCGGGGAAGCGCGCATTGAGCAGGTGTTGCAGGCGGCCGAACATCTCGGGCGCGGTCTGGACAAGCTGCGAGGTCTGGTCGACCAGCACCGGCACCAGCCCCAGCATCGCAAAGGCGAAGACCAGCACCACCACCAGCGTGATCACCACCACCGACAGCATCCGCGACAGCCCCGCACGTTCCAGCCAGTCGGCCACCGGGTCCAGCAGATAGGCCATGCCGGCCCCAAGGACGAAGGGCATGATCGCATTGCCAAGCCGCCACAGCACGAGCAGCAGCAGCGCGAAGGCGATGCCCCAATATAATGCCTGCTTGTTCACCGACAGTCTCATCGCGCGCGTCTCCTTGCGATATGGGTGCGAATGTGAAGCGAAGCGCCGCCGCTTGCAAGCAGACCGTTGCCCGCGCGGGGCTGGTGCGCTAACCCAAGGGCAGATTCAACGAAGGTTTCCGCCCATGCGTCTGTCGCGCTACTTCCTGCCCGTCCTGAAAGAAGACCCCAAAGAGGCCCAGATCGTCAGCCACCGGCTGATGCTGCGCGCGGGCATGATCAAGCAGCAGGCGGCGGGGATCTATTCCTGGCTGCCGCTGGGTTACAAGGTCCTGCGCCGGATCGAGCGGATCGTGCATGAAGAACAGCAGCGCGCGGGCCATATCCCCCTGTTGATGCCGACGCTGCAACCGGCGGACCTGTGGCGCGAATCGGGCCGCTATGATGCTTATGGCGAGGAGATGCTGCGCATCACCGACCGCCACAAGCGCGACATGCTGTTCGGTCCCACGAATGAAGAGATGATCACCGACATCTTCCGGTCGCATGTGAACAGCTACAAGGACCTGCCGCTGACACTCTATCATATCCAGTGGAAGTTCCGCGACGAGATCCGCCCCCGTTTCGGCGTGATGCGCGGGCGCGAGTTCCTGATGAAGGACGGCTACAACTTCGACCTGACGAAAGACGACGCGCTGCACGCCTACAACCGCCACCTGGTCAGCTATCTGCGCAGCTACGAACGCATGGGCCTGCAAGCCATCCCGATGCGCGCCGACGGCGGCCCCATCGGGGGCGATTACACGCATGAGTTCCTCGTGCTGGCCGATACGGGCGAGTCGGAAGTCTTCTATGACAGCGAGATCACCGACCTGAAGTTCGGCGACCGCGACATCGACTATGACGATCACACCCAATGCCAGGCCGTGCTGGAAGAGTTCACCAGCCGCTACGCCCGCACCGACGAGACCCATGACGCGGCGCTCTTCGACCAGATCCCCGAGGCCCGCCGCCGCGTCGCGCGCGGGATCGAGGTCGGCCAGATCTTCTATTTCGGCACCAAATATTCCGAGGCGATGGGCGCCACCGTCGTCACCCCCGACGGAAGCCGCGTCCCGGTCCATATGGGCAGCCACGGCATCGGCGTCAGCCGCCTTCTGGGCGCGATCATCGAGGCCAGCCACGACGACAAGGGCATCGTCTGGCCCGAGGGCGTCACCCCCTTCCATGTCGGCATCGTCAATCTGAAACAGGGCGACGCCTCGACCGATTCGGCCTGCGAGGCGCTGTATAAGGAACTGCGCGCCAGCGGGTTCGACCCGCTTTATGACGACCGCGACGAACGCGCGGGCGCGAAATTCGCGACGATGGACCTGATCGGCCTGCCCTGGCGGATCACGGTGGGGCCGCGCGGGCTGGCGAACAACAAGGTCGAACTGACCTCGCGCAAGACCGGCGTGTCCGAGGAACTCGCCCCGCAAGAGGCCGTCGAACGTCTCAAGGCGATCTACGCGCCGGTGTTCGCCTCCGATAACGGCTGAAGGCCGATCCGCCGCGTCACGCCAAGCCGGTCGAGAAACGCGGCGTCATGGCTGACCACCAGCAGCGCGCCGTCGTAACCCGTCAGCGCGGCCTCCAGCGCCTCGGTTGCGTCCAGATCGAGGTGATTGGTCGGCTCGTCAAGGATCAGCAGCGGCACCGGCACGGCCTGCCCCAGGGTGCAGGCCAGACCCGCGCGCAACCTTTCGCCACCGCTGAGGCTGCCCGCCTGCCGCAGCGCGTCATCCGCGCGGAAACGGAACCGCGCCAGCGCCGCGCGGGCGTCGTTCTCACCGGCCTGCGGGTTCAGGCGCAGGAAGTTCTCGCGCAGGGTCCACGCGGGGTCCAGCAGGCTCAGATGCTGGTCCAGAAGCGCGAAAGGAACCCGCAGATCGACCGTGCCTTGCAAGGGCGCCAGCCGCCCGGTGACCAGCGCCAGCAGCGTGGTCTTGCCGCTGCCGTTGGGGCCGTGGATCGCAACTCGCTCGGGGCCGGTCAGGGTCAGGTCGAAATCGCGGATCACCGGGCGCGCGGGATCGTGCCCGCCCGTCACCCCGTCCAGCCGCAGCACCAGTTTGCCCGGCGGCAGGCCGGTGGGGGCGATGCGCATCCGCAGCGGCTCGATCACTTCCAGCTTTTCGCGCGCGGCGGTCAGGGCCGCTTCGGCCTCGGCATTGCGGGCCTCGCGCAGGCGGACATGCGCGCGCCCCGCCGCCTCGGCCTGATCCTTCCATGCGTCGAGGATCACGCGCGGCTGGTCGTCCTTCAGATGCAGCCGCCGCCCGGCGCGGTCCTTGCGCGCCTTGCGCTCGGCGGCCTGTTGCGCGCGGCGGCGGGTCTCGGTGCGGGCTTTCTCGGCATCGGCCAGATCGCGGCGGGCGGCATCCAGTTCCACCTGTTTCAGCGCGCGATATGCGCTGTAATTGCCGCCATAGCGGGTCGCACCAAGGCCGGTCAGTTCGACGATGGCGTCCATCCCTTCCAGCAATTCGCGGTCATGGCTGACCACGATCGCCACGCCGCGCCATCCCCGGATCAACTCGGCCACGGCCCGGCGGCCGTCGCGGTCGAGGTTGTTCGTCGGCTCATCCAGCAACAGCAGGTCGGGTTCGGCAAAGATCAACGCAGCCAGCGCCGCCCGCGTCCGCTGCCCGCCCGAAAGCGAGGCCAGCGGCTGATCGGGCGCAGCGGAAAGCCCGCAGCGCAGCAGCGCGGATTCCATCCGCGCGGGCAGGGTCCAGTCGGCTTGCGCGAGGTCCTCGGCGCTGGCCAGCCCGGCCTCGGCCCGGTCCAGCAGGGCCCGCGCAGGGCTGGCATCGAACAGATCGGCGATAACCCCCTCGGGCGCGGGTTCGACGTCCTGGCGCAGCAGGACCACGCGCGGCGGCGCATGGATGCTGCCCGATTGCGGCGCGATTTCGCCCGCGATCAGGCGCAGTAGCGTCGTCTTGCCGGTGCCGTTGCGCCCGACAAGGCCTGTGCGCTCGGGGCCGAAGCCAAGGTTCAGGTCGGTGAAAAGCGGGGTGCCGTCAGGGGTGGCATATGACAGGTTGGAAAGCGTGATCGTGGCAGGCATGAGGCAGAACTTCTCGCAGCGGATTCGGACGGGCGAAGGCGGCGGGAAGGTTGCTCATGTCTTTCATGCTCCTGCGTAGTCTATGCAGGCCGATATGGGGCGCGCGGCGGGCGGTTCAAGTCCGGTGCCTTCGCCGCAATGCGCCCATTCCGGCCCACAGGTGCAGAATACTGTCCGTTTTTTACGGGAAATGCCTTAGCCCAGCAGTTCACCGGCCAGCGAGTTCGGCGCGCTATGGGTGATGCGCACGCGCACCAGATCGCCGGGTTTCGCCTGCGGCGCATCGACGAAAACCGCGTGAAGGTAATCGGATTTGCCCACCATCTGTCCCGGCAGTCGGCCCGGTTTCTCGAACAGCACGCCCAGTTCCCGCCCGACCATGCCTTCCTGCGCGGCCTTCTGCTGGCGGCTCAGAAGGGCCTGCAATTCCTGCAGGCGCGCATCGGCAATGTCGCTGTCCACCTCTGCGCGGTCATAAGCGGGCGTGCCGGGACGGGGCGAGTATTTGAAGCTGAAGGCCGTGCCGAAGCCGACCTCTTCGACCAGCCGCAGGGTGGCGGCGTGATCCTCGTCCGTCTCGCCGGGAAAGCCCACGATGAAATCGCTGGTCAGCATGATATCGGGCCGGGCGGCGCGGATGCGGTCGATCAGGCGCAAGTATTCGTCGGCGGTATGCTTGCGGTTCATCGCGCGCAGGATGCGGTCGCTGCCAGATTGCACCGGCAGGTGCAGATAGGGCATCAGCTTCGGCTCAAGGCGATGCGCCTCGATCAGGTCGTCGGCCATGTCGTTGGGGTGGCTGGTGGTGTAGCGGATGCGGTCCAGCCCGTGGATCCCGGCCAGCGCACGGATCAGGCGGCCGAACCCCCATTCGCCGTCCTCGCCCTGCCCGTGCCAGCCGTTGACGTTCTGACCCAGCAGCGTGATCTCGCGCACCCCGCGGGCGACCAGATCGCGCGCCTCGGCCATGATGCGCGACACAGGGCGCGAGACCTCGGCCCCGCGCGTATAGGGCACGACGCAGAAGGCACAGAACTTGTCGCAACCCTCCTGCACGGTCAGGAAGGCGGCGGGCGCGCGGCGGGTGGCGGCGGGGCGCGGCAGGTGGTCGAACTTGTCCTCGACCGGGAATTCGGTATCGACGCCGCCGCCATTGCGCACCATCGCGGGCAGGCGGTGATAGGCCTGCGGGCCGACGACCAGATCGACCAGCGGCATCCGGCGCTGGATCTCGGCCCCCTCGGCCTGCGCGACGCAGCCCGCCACGCCGATTTTCAGATCGGGACGTTCCGCCTTCAGCGGCTTGAGGCGGCCAAGGTCGGAATAAAGCTTCTCGGCCGCCTTCTCGCGGATATGGCAGGTGTTGAGCAGGACCATGTCGGCCTCGGACTGATCCTCGGTCAGGACATAGCCCTCGGCGCCCATGGCCTCGGCCATGCGCTGGCTGTCGTAGACGTTCATCTGGCAGCCATAGGTCTTGATGAACAGCTTCTTCGCCGCCGTCTTGTCGGTCATGTCGCATCTTGCCCCGGAAACATCCGCCCGATTTACCCGATCGCGGCGAAATTGGAAAGCGCCGCTTGCGGGCGGGCCGCCGGCCGACCTAGGCTGGCGGGATGAGCGACCTGACACGGATCCCCAATATCGGCCCGGCCACCGCGCGGGCATTGATCGCAGCGGGCGTCGGCGATTCGGCCACGCTGCGCCGGATGGGCGCGGACGCTGCCTATCGCGCGCTGATCGCGAACGGGGAACGCCCGCATTTCATCGGCTATTACGTCCTGCACATGGGCTTGCAAGGCCGCCCGTGGAACGATTGCCGGGGGGCCGAGAAAGAGGCCCTGCGCGCCCGCTTCGACGCACTGGTGGCCGAGACGCACCCCCGCAGCGGAATCGAGGCCGCGCTGCGCGAGATCGGCCTCATCGCCCCCATTGAACCCGCCGCACGGCGCGGCTAGCCTGCCCCCGTCACATTGGAGGCCATGCCATGACCGCACCGCAAAGCTGGGAAGCCCGCGCCGAGGAATTCAGCCTTTACGGCTTTACTGACATGCCCTCGGTCCACGAGCGCGGCACGGTGGTCGTGACGCATGGCGAGGGGCCTTATGTCGTCGATGTCCACGGGCGCCGCTATCTGGACGCCAATTCCGGCCTGTGGAATATGGTCGCGGGCTTCGACCACCCCGGCCTGATCCGCGCCGCGCAGGACCAATACGCCCGTTTCCCCGGCTATCACGCCTTTTTCGGGCGCATGTCGGACCAGACGGTGATGCTGTCGGAAAAGCTGGTTCAGGTCTCGCCGTTTGATACGGGCCGGGTCTTCTACACCAACTCGGGGTCCGAGGCGAATGACACCATGGTCAAGATCCTGTGGTTCCTGCACGGGGCCGAGGGCAACCCGAAGCGCCGCAAGATCCTGACCCGCTGGAACGCCTATCACGGGGTGACGGCGGTTTCGGCCAGCATGACCGGCAAGCCCTATAACGAGGTTTTCGGCCTGCCCCTGCCCGGCTTCATTCATTTGACCTGCCCCCATTTCTGGCGCGAGGGCCGCGAGGGCGAGACCGAGGAGCAGTTCACCGCCCGCCTCGCGCACGAGCTGGAGGACACCATCCAGCGCGAAGGCGCCGACACCATCGCGGGCTTCTTTGCCGAGCCCGTGATGGGCGCGGGTGGCGTCATCCCGCCGTCGAAAGGCTATTTCCAGGCCATCGAGCCGATCCTGCGGCGCCACGGCATCCCCATCATCTCGGACGAGGTGATCTGCGGTTTCGGGCGCACCGGCAGCACTTGGGGATGCGAGACCTACGGCTTCACCCCCGATGCGATCATTTCGTCCAAGAACCTGACGGCGGGCTATTTCCCGATGGGCGCGGTGATCCTGGGTCCCGATCTGGCGCGCCGCGTGCAGGATGCCATCGAGCGGATCGAGGAATTCCCCCACGGCTTCACCGCCTCCGGCCATCCGGTCGGCTGCGCGCTGGCGCTGAAAGCCATCGACGTGGTGATGAACGAGGGGCTGGCCGAGAACGTCCGCCGCCTTGCGCCCCGCTTCGAGGAAGGGATGAAGCGGCTGGCCGGGAACCCCAATATCGGCGAATATCGCGGCGTGGGCTTCATGTGGGCGCTTGAGGCCGTCAAGGACAAGCCGACGAAGACCCCCTTCGACGCCCATCTGTCGGTCAGCGAGCGAATCGCCAACACCTGCACCGACCTCGGCCTGATCTGCCGTCCGCTTGGCCAATCCATCGTCCTCTGCCCGCCCTTCATCATCACCGAGGCGCAGATGGACGAGATCTTCGACAAGCTGGAACGGGCGTTGAAAAAGGTCTTTGCCGAGGTCGCCTGAACCCTACCACTCGGCCCCGCCAAGCACCGCGCGCGCCATCTGCACGCGCTGCGGCGGGATGTGCGCGCTGTCGGCGAAAGCCAGCAGGCGTTCGTCGCTTTTCATAAGAAAATCAAGGATAAAGACGGAAAACTCGGGGCGCGCGGCCATCTCGCGGATGGCCGATGCATCCGCGCCCGCCTGATCCAGCATCGCCGCGATCAATTCGCCATCGCCCGAGATATGGGCAAGCCCGGCATCGGCGATATCTCTGGCCTCGGATCGGTTCATGGCGGTCGTCCTGTTCGTCGAAGCCGGAAAATTCCGGCGCGGGAAACCCTTTGTTAATGTTTTTGCGCCACCATGAGAAGGCGCAAACAAGAAGGGCGGCTTCGTGGGATGAGTGGTCGAATCATGGTCGTGGACGGCGTGGCCACCAATCGCCTGCTGACCAAGTTGCGGTTGACGGCGGTATGTCATCGGGTCACCGCCCATTCTTCGGGGGGTCAGGCGGTCGCGGCACTGCGGGCGGACCTGCCCGACCTGGTGCTGATCGGTTCCACGCTGCCCGACATGACGGCCGAGGACTTGTGCCGCATGATCCGCACCCTGCCCGGCTGCCGCGCCCTGCCGGTCATCATGCAGGTCGAAACCGGGCAGCGGCTGGCTGCGCTCAGCGCCGGGGCCACGGCGATCATCGAACCGAAGGGGGACGATCAGACGCTTTTCGCCCGCATCCGTGGCGTCATGCGCGGGCGGGTCAGCGCCATGTCCGACGATCCGCCCGCCATGCCGGGGCTGGCCGAACCTGCCGCCCCCTATGGCGGCCAACCCGCAGCCCGGATCATGCAGGTCTGCGGCCAAACGCCGCCCTCACTAGCGTGGCGGCATGGCTTGCAGTTGGAACTGGGGCAGAACATCACCGTTTGCGACCCGGAACGCGCCTTGGCGCAGGCCCAGACGGCGGCGGCGCCGGACCTCTATCTGATCTGGGCCGATATCCGGCAGGATGGGGACGGATTGCGCCTGCTGTCCGAACTGCGTTCGCGCCGGGGGTCGCGCAACGCGGCCTTTCTGGTCGTCCTGCATCCCGGCAGGCCCGACATGACCCCGGTGGCGCTGGACCTGGGGGCGGGGGACGTGCTGACCGGCGCATTCGCAAGCCCCGCCGCCGTGTCCGAGGCCGCGCTGCGCATCCGCAAGCAGTTGGAAGACAAGCGTATCGCCGACCGCCAGCGGCGCGAAGCGCAGCGCAACCTGATCTGGGCCATGCATGACCCCCTGACCGGGCTGCACAACCGCCGCCATGCGATCCCTCGGCTGGATCAGATGCTTCACGCGGCCCGCCAATCGGATCAGGCGGTGGCCGTGATCCTGCTGGACATCGACCATTTCAAGGCGGTGAACGATGATCACGGCCATCCTGCGGGCGACATGATCCTGCAAGCCGTCGCGAAACGCCTGCAACAGGCGATGCCGCCCGGCGGGATCCTTGCCCGCTACGGAGGAGAGGAGTTCCTGGCCGCCCTTCCCCTTTCGGGGCACGCCGCCGCCCACGCCTTGGCCGAGCGTTTGCGCAGCGCCATTGCCGCCCAGCCCTTTCCCTTGCCCGGTCATCCGCAGGGGCTGGCGGTGACGATCTCGCTGGGGCTGGCGGTGGTCGGGCCGCATATGCTTGGCGCCCTGCCCCTCGGCCCGGACCGGCTGATGGCACGGGCCGACAATGCGCTGCTGACCGCCAAGACGCAGGGCCGCAATCGCGTCGTCATCGCCCAACCCGACGCGGCGGCATGAGGGCAGGCGACCATTGCCGCGCGCGATACGGGGATGCGTGGCGCGATGAAGGTCGCGGACAGGCAACGCCGGGCCGGACAAGCCTGCCAGCCCCGCAGCGCCCGTAGCGGCAGCGGCAGCGGCAGCGGCAGCGGCAGCGGCAGCGGCAGCGGCAGCGGCA
>NZ_CAMEFG010000068.1 GCF_945915435.1 uncultured Paracoccus sp.
CCTTGATCCGCTTCATGATCCCCTGGATCGAGCTGTCGCGGAAATTGTCCGACCCCGCCTTCATCACCAGCCGGTAGATGCCCACGGTGCGGGGCTGGCGCGCCACGATCTGCTCGGCGATGAAGTCCTTGCGGGTGCGGTTGCTGTCCACGATGGCCGCGATCAGGTTCTGCGGCACCTGGTCGTAATTGGCCAGAAGCTGCTTGGTGTCCTTGGGCAGGCAATAGCCGCCGTAGCCGAAGCTGGGGTTGTTGTAGTGATCGCCGATGCGCGGATCCAGGCCGACGCCCCCGATGATCTCGCGCGGGTCCAGCCCGTGGGCGACGGCATAGCTGTCCAGCTCGTTGAAATAGGCGACGCGCATGGCAAGGTAGGTGTTGGAAAACAGCTTGATCGCCTCGGCCTCGGTCGAGCCGGTGAAAAGGACGGGCATGTCCTTGCGGATCGCGGCCTCGGCCAGCAGCGCGGCGAAGCGGTGCGCCTCGGGTCCGTGGTCGCCCACGACGATGCGCGAGGGGTGCAGGTTGTCGTGAAGCGCCCGGCCTTCGCGCAGGAACTCGGGCGAGAAGATGATGCGGTCGTAGCCGGTGGCGCTGCGCAGTTCGTTGGTGCAGCCGACATAGATGGTGGACTTGATGACGATGGTGGCCTCGGGTGCAAGGCGGCGGGCCTGTTCGACCACCGCCCGGACCGAGGAAATGTCGAAACGGTGGCTGCGCGTGTCGTAATTGGTGGGGGTGGCGACGATCACGAATTCGGCCCCCGAAAAGGCCGCCGCGGGGTCGGTCGTGGCGCTCAGGTCCAGGTCGCGGCTGGCCAGCCATTCGCGGATCTCGGCATCCTCGATAGGGGACTGGCGGCGGTTCACCAGATCGACGCGCCGCGGGTCCACGTCCAGCGCGACGACCGTGTTGGTGCCCGCCAGAAGGACGGCGCTCGACATGCCGACATAGCCCAGACCGGCGACTGCGATCTTCATGCAAACCTCGTGGTTAACCGTTTCCCTCGTCTCGTCTTATCGCGGGGATGGCGTGAAAAAGCCATGCCGGAGGTCGGGCGGGACGGTGGCGATCGGCCTGTTCCCGCCTGCCTTTCGCGCCGGATGGGCAGCCGTCGTTTGCCTGCCCCGCGCATTCGCGATATTGCGGGGGCGATGATGGCCCTTCGGCAAGAGGCAGAATGCACAATATCGTCTTCGACCTGGGCAAGGTGCTGATCGACTGGGACCCCGCGCTTGCCTTTACCGAATATTTCGATGATCCGCGCGATATTCCCGCCTGGATGGAGCGGATCGATTTCCACGGCTGGAACCTGGAACAGGACGGCGGGCGCAGCTTTGCCGACGGGATCGCCGCCGCACGGCAGGCCCACGGCGAGGACGCCCGCCCGCTTGAGGGCTATGTCCGCAATTTCCCCCGCACCATCGCCCGGCCCGTTCCCGGCACCTGGGAGGTGATCGAGACGCTGGACATGGCCGGGGTGCCCCTGTTCGCGATCACCAACTGGGCGGCGGATACATGGCCCGCCGCCTTGCACGGCTATCCCCGGCTGCACACGATCTTCCGCGATATCGTGGTTTCGGGCCGGGTCGGATTGCGCAAGCCCGATCCGGCGATCTTCGGCCTGCTGCTGGACCGCCACGGGCTGGCGCCCGGGGCAACCGTCTTCATCGACGATTCGGCGGCCAATGTCCAAGCCGCGCGGAACGCGGGAATGAGCGGGATCCTGTTCACCGATGCCCGTGCCCTGTCGGATGAACTGGCCGGGCTGGGGTTCTAGGACGGCGCGCGCGCCCTGGACATGGCGCGGCGTCGCCGCCTTGAAGGGTCAGCCCCTGACGACCGAGGCCGCGCGGCGCATTGCCAGCAGATAGCCCTCGACCCCCATGCCCAGGATGATCCCGTCGGCGCGCTGGCTGATGTGGCTGTGGTGGCGGAACGATTCGCGGCGGTGGATGTTGGAAATATGGACCTCGATCACATGGCCCTGAAAGATGTTGAGCGCATCGAGGATCGCGATCGAGGTATGGCTGTAGGCGCCCGCGTTGACGATGATGGCCTGCGCGGTGCCGCAGGCGGCGTGAATACGCTCGACCAGCGCGCCTTCGTGGTTGGATTGGAAGGTCTCGGTTTGCAGGCCCAACTCGGTGCCAAGGGCGCGGCAGGCGTTCTCGATATCGGCAAGGGTGGTGTGGCCGTAGATCTCGGGCTGGCGCGTGCCGAGCATGTTCAGGTTCGGACCGTTCAGGATCAGCACGGTGGGGGACATTCATGGCCTCGTTCGCAAGCGGCGGATTGGGCCATCTTCCGCCGGGACAGGGAAAATGCCAAGGCGGCGCGGGACGAATCATGGAATAAACCGCGCGCCGGGCGCGTAATCGCGCGGATTGCCGCATCCCCCTGACCGGGGTGCGGGACCAAAAAGCCGGGACCTGCGTTGTTTCCGGCGATTCCAGCCAAGGAGCATGCCGATGCGTCTGCCGATCATCATCCTTTCCGCCATGCTGGCCAGCACCCCGGCCTGGGCCGAGAACCGGGGCGTCGTCGTCTGGAACGAAAGCCATGCGCATGCCCCGGACCTTGCGGATGCCGATGCGCAGGCGGTGGCGGATGCGATGCGCGCGGCGGGGTTTCGCACCGTCAGCGGCAAGGACCTTGCGGCGGGCGACCTGCGCGCGGCGCTGGCCGACCTGCTGCGGCCCGACGATGATCCCGGCGTGCGGCTGGTCCTGCTGAACGGGCATTTCCTGCATGCAGGGGCCGAGACATGGATGATCGCCGCAGATGCCGAACAGCCCGACCGGATCGGCATCGGGGCGGCTGGCGTCTCGCTGGCCGCGGTCATGGAGCTGCTGGCCGATGCCGCGCCGGGGGCGGTGCTGGTGCTTGGCCAGGGCAGCGAACAGGCGCAGCCCGGTGCCGGGCTGTCCGCCGGGGTGGGTGAACTTGCACCGCCGCCCGGCGTGACGGTGCTGGCCGGTCAGGCAGGCGCCGCCACCGCGGCGGCAGAGCGGCTGTTGGAACCGGGGGCCTCGGTCGGGGATGCGTTGCAGGATGCGGGCGATGCCTTGCGGATGCTGCCCGGCGGTGACGATTCGCTGGTCCTGCTGCCCGCCGGGCAACAAGGGGCGGGGGATGGCGACCCCGTTGCCGATCGCGAGATGTGGGCGACCACCGCCGCGCAGGACAGCGCCGAGGGCTATCGCGCCTATCTGGCCCGCTTCCCCCAGGGCCTTTATTCCGCCGCCGCGCAAAGCCGCCTGGACCAGATGGCGCAGGCCGATACCGCCGCCGCGCAGGACCGCGATGCCTGGGCGGATGCGGCGGCCGCCAATACGCCGCAGGCATATCGGGATTACCTGGCGCGCTTTCCCTCGGGCCGTTATGCCGACGCGGCGGGGCGGCGGCTGGCGGAACTGGACGCGGCGCAGGCACCCCAGGCCCCCGCCCGACAGGCACAACCCGCCCCGCAGGCGCAGGCCGATGGCCCGCAGCTACGTGGCGAGAACGGGCTGAACCTGACGCGCGAGGACCGGCGCGAGGTGCAGCGCAGCCTCAACGCGCTGGGTCATGCGACGGGGGGCGTCGATGGTATTCTGGGCAGTCGCAGCCGCCAGGCGATTCGCGACTGGCAGCGGGCGAACGGGCATGCGGTTTCGGGCTATCTGGACGCCGATCAGCTTGGCGCGCTGCGCAGGCAGGGCGCCGACCGCATGGCCGAGCGTGACCGGCAGGACCGCGCCTATTGGGACAGCACCGGTGCGCAGGGGGGCGCGCGGAACCTGCGCGCCTATCTGGACCGCTATCCCAACGGCATCCACGCCCGGCAGGCGCGCGATCAACTGGACCGGATCGAATCGCGCGACCGTAATGAAACCCCGCGCGGGGACCGCGACGACCGCGCCTTTTCCCAGGCGCGCCAGCAGAACACCATTGCCGCTTATGACGCCTATCTGCGCGACTGGCCGCAGGGCAAATACGTCCGGCAGGCCCGCGAAAACCGCAATGCCCTGCGTCGCGACAACCGGCGCGGCAACGATCGGCGCGAGTTGGCGCCCGAGGATCTGCTGAGGCTGGACCCCGAGACGATCCTGCGGGAATTGCTGCGCTGATTCCCTGGCGCGTGACCGGCGCATTCCGTGGCCCGTAAGGCGCGCAAAACGAAAGGCTGCGGGGGGTTCCGCAGCCTGTGGCCCCTGCGAATCGAAACAGCGAATCAGAACAACGAAAAACGCCCGCGGCGGGTATCCTGCGGGCGTTCTCAACTGTTTTCGCTTCCCGCCCTGCGGCGGGCCTGCATCAACCCTGACGCGCCTTGAAACGGCGGTTGGTCTTGTTGATGACGTAGATCCGGCCCTTGCGGCGCACGACCTGGCAATCACGATGCCGCGTCTTGAGCGAGCGGAGCGAATTGCGAACCTTCATCGGTCTTCTCCTTTTCGCGGCGCATCGCATGCGGCGCCTTTGGAAACGAAATGCCCCCGGAAAGCCCGGGGGCGGCGAATAAATGGTGGGCGGTACTGGGATCGAACCAGTGGCCACTACGATGTCAACGTAGTGCTCTACCGCTGAGCTAACCGCCCCAACCTGGGCAATTCCGCCATTCCTGCCCGACGGCAAGGGGTGAATCGCTTTCGGTTCGCGTGTCTATATAGGCAGCCCAAAGGGGTTTCAAGTGCTATTGGCGTTCCAAACATATCCTTTATAACTTCGGGTGTCTCTGGTTTGATGGACGGATAAGCCGCATGCGATCGGACGAGCCTGTTCTGGATCTGCACCGCCCGCCCGAATGGCGCAACGGGGTGATCTTTGCCTCGCCCCATTCCGGGCGCAGCTATCCCGGCTGGTTCCTGGCCGGCGCAAGGCTTGATTCGCTGCAATTGCGTTCGTCCGAGGATGCCTTTGTCGACCGCCTGATCCAGCCTGCGTTGCGCCACGGTGCGGTGGTCCTTTCCTCGCGCGTGCCGCGCAGCCTGATCGACCTGAACCGCGCCCCCGAGGACATCGACCCGCTGGTGGTCGAAGGCGCGCCGCCCATTCGGATGAACCCGCGCATCATGGCGGGGCTGGGGGTGATTCCCCGCGTGGTGTCGCAGGGCCGGGCGATCTACAACCGCCCGATTTCCCGCGCCGAGGCCGAATATCGCATCGACGCCATGTGGCGGCCCTATCACACCGCGCTGTCCGGCCTGATCGCCGAGGCCCGCGCCCGATTCGGCGGGGCCGTCCTGATCGACACCCATTCGATGCCCCGCGATTCGCTGGCCCATCTGCCGATGCCGCGTCCCGACATGGTGCTGGGGGACCGCAACGGCGCCTCGGCCTCGGCCCGGATCGCGAAAGAGGTGGGCGAGGCCATCACCGCCGAAGGTTTCCGCATGCGCCGCAACTCGCCCTTTTCGGGGGCCTATATCGCCGCGACCTATGGCCGCCCGGCGCAGAACGTCCATGTCGTGCAGCTTGAGATGGACCGCTCGCTTTACATGGACGAAAGGCGGATCGAGCCGCGCCCCGATTTCGACCGCTTCGCCGCGCGATTCGCGGGGCTGATCGAGCGGCTGGCCGCCATCCGTCCCGACCCTGCCGTCGGCATCGCGGCGGAATAGGGCGGATTTGTGATCACATTCGCCGGGTCAGGGCCTTCAGCGACTTGCCCTTGACCATCCAACTGGTCGCGAAGGCGAAACAGGCCAAGGTTTCAAGCCAGAAGACAGGCGACAGGGCGTTGCGGTTGATCCCGGTCCAGATCGCCAGCGCGATCAGCGCCATGCAGGCCAGGATCACCGTGCCGCAGATGCGATAGACCTTGTTTTCGGCGCATTTCTGCGGGCCGGGTTCGGCTTTGTCGCTGCGGGTGAACAGCACCAGGCAATAGACCGCCAGCGCGCCGAAAAACGCCGTCGCCCCGATGAAATGCAGGTATTGGGCGGCTTGGGGGCCAAGGGCCTGCTGCACCAGCGTCGCCTCGCGCGCGATGTCGGGGGCGTGGGGGTCGGCGGTTCCGGGGCTGATCGGGGCAAGGGCCACCAGCAGCGCGCCGGTTGATGCGATGCGCGACACCAGCTTGTCCGAGATCACCTGACCCGGATCGCGGCGATAGCCTTCGTAGTTCCACAAGAACACCGCCAGCGCGCAAAGCGTGCCGGTAAAGACCTCGCGCATGGGCGAATAGAAATAGTCCGAGATGCTGAAAAGCAGCCCCTCGCCGAAGGCCGCCGCATAGGCCAGCAGCGCCAGCGGCAGGAAGAAGCCAAGCGTGCCAAGCGCGCGGCGCACCGACAGGAAGGACAGCACCAGGTCGTTGCGGGCTTCCTGCCCCCGTCCATCGCTTTCGGGTTGCTTGCCGGCCATCTTGCGCCCCCATCGCGGACCCCGGAAAGGGTCGCAGGAAAGCGGCGTTGCGTCAACGGCTTGGCGCTATCCCATGCTGCGGATCTCGTCCACGATGGCCTGCGCCGCCGCGCGCGGGTCGGCGGCCTGCCAGATCGGGCGGCCCACGACCAGGTGATCGGCCCCGGCGGCGATGGCGGATGCCGGCGTCTCGATCCGTTTCTGGTCGCCCGCCGCGCTGCCTGCGGGGCGCACGCCGGGGGTGACGATCAGCTTGCCCTCGGCCTGCGGCAGGGCGCGGATCAGCGCGGCCTCGCGCGGGGATGCGATAACGCCGTCGGCGCCGGCCTCGAACGCGCGGGCGGCGCGGGTGGTGACGATTTCCGCGACATCGCCCGGCACGATCAGCCCCGCATCCAGATCGGCCCGGTCCAGCGAGGTCAGGATGGTCACGGCGAGGATATTGAGATCCTTGCCCGAGGCCCCTTCCTTCGCCGCGCGCACCACATGCGGGTCGCCGTGGACGGTCAGGAAATCCAGATCGAATTGCGCGATGCCGCGCACCGCCGATTCCACCGTCGCGCCGATGTCGAAAAGCTTCATGTCCAGAAAGATGCGCTTGCCGTGCTGGTCCTTCAGTTCCTGCGCAAGGGCCAGCCCACCGCCGGTCAGCATCCCCAGCCCGATCTTGTAGAAGCCGACGGCATCGCCCAGCTTTTCGGCCAGTTCCAGCCCTGCCAGCGCGTTCGGCACGTCCAGCGCCACGATCAGACGGTCGTCCATCTTCCACCTCGAAATCCAGCGAATGAAGGGGGTTATAGGGGGTATGCGGCGCTCTTGAAACCCCGTTTCCCCGCGCCCAAATGGAGGGTGAGGCCCGAACCGGACCGTGCCACCAGTGGGCGGTCCCAAGCGGGTGCCAGGAAAGGATATTTTCATGGATATGGAAAAGTTTACCGAACGGTCGCGCGGTTTTCTGCAAGCCGCCCAGACCATCGCGATCCGCGAGGAAAACCAGCGCGTCGTGCCCGAACATCTGCTCAAGGCGCTGATGGACGACGATCAGGGGTTCGCCTCGAACCTGATCGCGCGGGCGGGCGGGGATGCGGCTGCGGTCAAGGCTGCCGTCGATCAGGCCGTGGCGAAACTGCCCAGGGTTTCGGGCGGCGACGGGCAGGTCTATGTCGATCCCAGCATGGTGCGGGTTCTGGACGAGGCTGAAAAGCTGGCGAAAAAGGCCGGCGACAGCTTCGTGCCCGCTGAACGCGTGCTGACCGCGCTGGCGGTCGTGAACACCAACGCCCGCGACGCCTTGCAGGCGGGAGGCGTGAATGCGCAGAACCTCAACGCCGCGATCAACGACATCCGCAAGGGCCGCACCGCCGACACCGCCGGGGCCGAGGATGGCTATGAGGCGCTGTCGAAATACGCCCGCGACCTGACCGAGGCGGCGCGCGAAGGCAAGATCGACCCGATCATCGGCCGGGACGAGGAAATCCGCCGCGCCATGCAGGTGCTGAGCCGTCGCACCAAGAACAACCCCGTGCTGATCGGCGAACCCGGCGTCGGCAAGACCGCCATCGCCGAAGGGCTGGCGCTGCGCATCATCGACGGCGACGTGCCGGAATCCCTGCGCAACAAGAAGCTGATGGCGCTGGACATGGGCGCGCTGATCGCCGGTGCCAAATACCGCGGTGAGTTCGAGGAGCGGCTGAAATCCATCCTCAAGGAAATCGAGGCCGCCGCCGGGGAAATCATCCTGTTCATCGACGAATTACATGTGCTGGTCGGCGCCGGGAAAACCGATGGCGCGATGGATGCCGCGAACCTGATCAAGCCTGCCTTGGCGCGGGGCGAATTGCATTGCGTCGGCGCCACCACGCTGGACGAATATCGCAAGTATATCGAAAAGGACGCGGCCCTTGCCCGCCGTTTCCAGCCGGTTCTGGTGCAGGAACCGACGGTCGAGGACACGATCTCCATTCTGCGCGGCATCAAGGAGAAGTATGAGCTTCACCACGGCGTCCGCATTTCCGACGCCGCGCTGGTCGCCGCCGCCACGCTGAGCCACCGCTACATCACCGACCGCTTCCTGCCCGACAAGGCCATCGACCTCGTGGACGAGGCCGCCAGCCGGTTGCGCATGGAAGTGGACAGCAAGCCCGAGGAACTTGACGCGCTGGACCGCCAGATCCTGCAGATGCAGATCGAGGCCGAGGCGCTGAAAAAGGAAGACGACGCGGCCAGCAAGGATCGCCTCGAAAAGCTGGAAAAAGAACTGTCCGACCTGCAACAGCGCAGCGCCGAGATGACGGCGCGCTGGCAGGGCGAGCGTGACCGGCTGGAAGGGTCGCGCCATCTCAAGGAACAGCTTGACCGCGCCCGTGCCGAACTGGATCAGGCCAAGCGCGACGGCAACCTGGCCCGCGCGGGGGAACTGTCCTATGGCATCATCCCCGGCCTGGAAAAGCAGCTTTCCGAGGCTGAGAACGGCGGCGCCGACGGGCTGATGGTCGAGGAAGCCGTCCGCCCCGAGCAGATCGCCGAGGTGGTCGAACGCTGGACCGGTATTCCCACCAGCAAGATGCTGGAGGGCGAACGCGACAAGCTGCTGCGCATGGAAGAGGAGTTGGGCAAGCGCGTCATCGGCCAGCCCGAAGCGGTCACGGCGGTGTCCAATGCCGTGCGCCGCGCCCGCGCCGGGCTGAACGACGAAAACCGCCCGCTTGGCAGCTTCCTGTTCCTTGGCCCGACCGGCGTCGGCAAGACCGAACTGACCAAGGCCATCGCCGAATACATGTTCGACGACGATTCTGCGATGGTGCGCATCGACATGTCCGAGTTCATGGAGAAGCATTCCGTCGCCCGCCTGATCGGCGCCCCTCCGGGCTATGTCGGCTATGACGAGGGCGGCGTTCTGACCGAGGCTGTCCGCCGGCGTCCCTATCAGGTGATCCTGTTCGACGAGGTCGAAAAGGCGCACCCGGACGTCTTCAACGTGCTGTTGCAGGTGCTGGACGACGGCGTGCTGACCGACGGGCAGGGAAGGACGGTGGATTTCAAGCAGACGCTGATCATCCTGACCTCGAACCTAGGCGCGCAGGCGCTGTCCACCCTGCCCGAGGGGGCCGACAGTTCGGATGCCCGCGCGCAGGTGATGGATGCCGTCCGCGCCCATTTCCGGCCCGAATTCCTGAACCGTCTGGACGAGATCATCATCTTCCGCCGCCTGACGCGCGCGAATATGGACGGGATTGTTCGCATCCAGCTTTGGCTGCTGGAACAGCGTCTTGAACAGCGCAAGATCGCGCTTGAACTGGACGACAAGGCCCGCGAATGGCTGGCGAACGAAGGCTATGATCCGGTTTTCGGTGCCCGTCCGCTGAAGCGGGTGATCCAGCGCGCCTTGCAGGACCCGCTGGCCGAGATGATCCTGTCCGGCGAGGTTCTGGACGGCCAGAGCGTCAAGGTCAGCGCCGGACCCGAAGGGCTGATCGTGGGCAACCGCGTCTCGGACAGCCGCCTTGGCGGGGCGGGGCAAAAGCCGCTGGACGCGCCGTTGCAGTAAGGACCGAAAAAAGACCGAACCCCCGGCCGCGCCGGGGGTTTCCATTTTATTGGCGCTTATTAGCCGTATTTTAACCCGGACGTGGCATGACCGGCGCGGTCGTGGCAGAAACAAGGCCGTTCGCAAGCTGAAAAGGTGTCCCGATGACGACCCTGACGATCCAGACCGCCCCGATTGCGGGGCAAAAGCCCGGCACCTCGGGCCTGCGCAAGAAAACCCGCGTCTTCATGCAGGCGCATTACCTGGAAAATTTCACCCAGGCGATCTTCGACGCGATCGGCGGGGTCGGCGGCAAGGTTCTGGTTCTGGGCGGCGACGGGCGCTATTTCAACGACCGCGCGGCGCAGGTGATCTTGCGCATGGCCGCCGCCAATGGGGCGGCGCGGGTGATCGTGGGGCAGGGCGCGATCCTGTCCACGCCCGCCGCGTCCCACCTGATCCGCAAGCGCGGCGCGGATGGCGGCATCATCCTGTCGGCCAGCCACAACCCCGGCGGCGCGGATGAGGATTTCGGGATGAAGTTCAACGGCGCGAATGGCGGTCCCGCGCCGGAATCGCTGACCGACCTGATCTTTGCCCGCACGCAGGAGTTGATGGAATATCGCATCCTCGAATCGCAGGACGTCGAACTGGAACGGCTTGGCGAAACGCGCCTTGGCGACATGGTGGTCGAGGTGGTCGATCCGGTGGCCGATTACGCCGATCTGATGGAAAGCCTGTTCGATTTCAATGCGATCCGCGACCTGATCGCCGGCGGTTTCCGGCTGCGCTTCGACGCCATGCATGCCGTGACCGGCCCCTATGCGCGCGAGATTCTGGTCAACCGCCTTGGTGCGGCGCCGGATTCGGTCGTCAACGACCGCCCCCTGCCCGATTTCGGCGGCGGCCATCCCGACCCCAACCCGGTCTGGGCCAAGGCGCTGATGGATGAGATGTTCGGGCAGGACGCGCCCGACTTCGGCGCGGCCTCGGACGGGGACGGGGACCGCAACATGATCGTGGGGCGGGGGGTCTATGTCTCGCCCTCGGACAGCCTGGCGGTGCTGGCGGCCAATGCGCATCTGGCCCCCGGCTATGCGCGCGGGCTGGCCGGGATCGCGCGTTCGATGCCCACCAGCCGCGCCGCCGACCGCGTGGCCGAAAGGCTGGGCATACCGGCCTTCGAGACGCCGACCGGCTGGAAGTTCTTCGGCAACCTTCTGGATGCGGGCCGCGCCACGATCTGCGGCGAGGAAAGCTTTGGCACCGGTTCGGACCATGTCCGCGAAAAGGACGGGCTGTGGGCGGTGCTGCTGTGGCTGAACATCCTGGCCGCGCGCGGGCTGGGGGTGGCCGAACTGTTGCGTGAACACTGGTCGGAATATGGCCGCACCTTCTATTCCCGCCACGATTACGAGGCCGTCGCGGCGGACCGTGCCAATGCGCTGATCCAGCGGCTGCGCGAGACCCTGGCCGACCTGCCCGGCCAGGCGCATTCCGGGCTGGTGGTCGAATCGGCGGACGATTTCGCCTATGACGACCCGGTGGACGGGTCACAGTCGGCGCGGCAGGGCATCCGGCTGAATTTCGAAGGCGGCGCGCGTGCCGTCCTGCGCCTCTCCGGGACGGGGACCGAGGGCGCGACCCTGCGCGTCTACCTGGAGCGTCACCAGCCCGACCCCGCCCATCACGGCGACGACCCCGCGCAGGCGCTGGCCCCCGTGGCGGCTGCGGTCGAGGCCATTGCGCGCATCCGCGAATTCACCGGCCGCGATCATCCCGATGTGACGACCTGACAGCGGGCGTGCGGTGGCAATTTCGGGCGATCCCGGCTATCCTGGGGGCAGGCAAGGAAAGGCTCGTTCGATGAAGCTGCGCTGGTCCGATGTCACGCCCCGCCCGGCCTATCTTGGCCGCCGCGCCTTCATGGCAGCAGGTGCCGCGATGCTGGCGGCGCCGGCCTTCGGCTTGCAGGGGCGCCCCTCGCCCCATTCCACCGACGAGGCGCTGAACAGCTTCGAGGAAATCACCAATTACAACAATTTTTATGAATTCGGCTTCGGCAAGGAAGACCCCGCCCGCCATGCCCATGCATTGACGACCGATCCCTGGTCGGTCGAGATCGACGGGCTGGTGGAGCGTCCCGGCTCCTACGGGGTCGAGGATCTCGCCCCCGAAAACGCGCTTGAGGAACGCATCTATCGCCTGCGCTGCGTCGAGGCGTGGTCGATGGTCATTCCCTGGCTTGGCGTCCCGCTGTCCGGGGCGCTGGAACGCGCCGGGGTCCGGTCGGGCGCGAAATTCGTGCGCTTCGAGACGCTCTATCGGCCTGCGGAAATGCGCGGCCAGAATGCCCGCCTGCTGGCCTTTCCCTATGTCGAGGGGTTGCGGCTGGATGAAGCGATGCACCCGCTGACCATCCTGGCCACCGGGCTTTACGACCAGCCGATGCCCAACCAGAACGGCGCGCCGATCCGGCTGGTCGTGCCGTGGAAATACGGCTTCAAGTCGATCAAGTCGGTGGTCCGCATCACCCTGACCGACCGCCAGCCGGTTTCGACCTGGGAAGCCCTGCAACCGCGCGAATACGGTTTCTATGCCAATGTGAACCCGCAGGTCGATCACCCCCGCTGGTCGCAGGCGACCGAGCGGCGAATCGGCGCGGGCCTGTTCGGCGGCAGGCAGGACACGCCGATGTTCAACGGCTACGGGGATCAGGTCGCCGCGCTTTATTCGGGCATGGATCTGGCAAAGCATTATTAATGGCCCGTTATTGATGGTTTCGCGCCTCAACGCCCTGCTGCGCAGGATCCCCCTCTGGGTGGTCTGGATCCTGGGCCTGCTGCCCCTGGCATTCCTGTTGCGCGACACGCTGGCCGGAAACCTGGGCGTCGATCCCATCCCCCGGATCGAGCATCGCCTTGGCCGCACCGCCTTCTATTTCTTGGTCGGCGGCCTCGGCATCTCGCCCTTCCTGTGGCTGAGCGGGGTCAGCCTGATCCGTTTTCGCCGGGCGGTGGGGCTGATCGCCTTTCTCTATATCTGCCTGCATATCGCGGCCTGGGTCGTCCTGGACATGGGGCTGACCTGGAACCAGATGGCGCGGGACGTGCTGCGCCGCCCCTATCTGACCGTGGGGATGGCGGCCTTCGCGCTGCTTTTGCCGCTGGCGGTCACCTCGAATGCCGCGTCCATCCGGGCGTTGGGCGCGCGGGCATGGAAGAACCTGCACCGTCTGGTCTATCTCGCCGTGCCGCTGGCGGGGTTGCACTATCTATGGGTGGGCAAGCTGGCCGAGCCGCAGCCGCTGTCCTGGCTGGCGATCATCCTTCTTCTGCTTTGCCTGCGCCTGTTCCGGCGCCGCCGGGGGTGATTCCGGCGGGATTCGGGGGAATCGGACCATGATTCCCGCCGGATTCGCGGAAATGGGGCGATGATTCCCTGAAACGGGCAGGAAGGTGCGGGCGGTGTCACAAAAGCGCAAAGAAAAATATAAGTAAAATCATAGCGTTGTATGTAATTTTAACTTTTCTTCCTTTTCCTTCTTGCGTCCGGTTCGCTGTGGGCCTAGATACCGCTTCACCGAGACGA
>NZ_CAMEFG010000069.1 GCF_945915435.1 uncultured Paracoccus sp.
CATTCACGCCGTTTACGTTGCCCCTTCACGGGGCGGCGCCGAACCAGACTGCGCATAAGCAGGAACTGGAAGAGGGTATCAATCGGGTTGCGAGAGAGCTGGATCAGTCCAAAGCCGATCAATCCGCCGTTGAGGCGGTCGCGGACGAGGTTGCCGCCAAGGCCGACCAGGCTGATCTTGATGCTCTTGCGGGCGAATCTCAGGCTCAGGCCGAGGACATGGATCGCCGTGTTCCGCAGCGTGATGCCGATGGCCCGGCGTTCCCCATCGCCGCAATCGGAGGCGATGCCGTGATCCGCTACGACGGCGGCGTCGATTACGATCCGTCCGAGCGGATGATGCGCCTCTATCAGGTCGGCGAGGTGGACCGCCGATTGCCGCAACGGGTTGCACCTGCCGGTGCCACGCCACTTGCCGCCCTCGGCGGAGACCTTGCCCTCTGGCACGACGGTAAGGGCCTCGGCTACATCCCGTCTCCCGACCAGCGGGCCGACTACGGCATCCCGAAGGTGGCTGCCAGCGGCGGCTATCCGATCTGGGGCATTGGCCCGGACGTGATGCTGGCCGCCAACGCTGCCGGCGAGATCGACATGGCACCCTCGCAGCGCACGGTCGACCAGATCGCAGCCAGGCTGCCGCCGCTGCCCACACCGGACACAACCCCGCCTGCCGTCTATGGTCAGGAGACCCTGCGCCGGATGCGCGCCAGGATCGCGGCCTTGCGGCAGGGACAGGCCGGGGCACGGCTGCGGGTGCTGCTGATCGGAGATAGCTGGGTCGCCCTCAACCCGTTTCGCGCGGGCGTTGCGGCGGTGCTGACGCGCGAGCATGAGCTGATCGGCGAGGGCTGGCTTTCGGCCAACACCGGTTACGGCCGTCTGACCGGCGCGGGTCATACTGCATCGTCGGGCTGGACCGTCATAGACGGCACCGGGGGCGGTCGTATCTGGGGTGATAGCCCGGACGGGCAGAGCATCGGGACAGATGAGGCGGGACAGACCATCACCTGGACCAATCTGCGCTGCACCCGTTTCTCGATCTATGCCCTCGAAAACGGTGGCACCTGGCGCTATCGCGTCGATAGCGGCGCATGGACCGAGGTGACTGATGCGACCGGTGGGGCGCTCAATCGGGTCGAGATCACGGGACTGGCCGATGCCAATCATACGATCGAGATCGAGAGCGTCAGCGGCACCGTGGCGATGGGTGGCTATTTCATGGCCCGCGATGGCGTGTCCGGCGTCGAGATCAGCCGCTTTGGTGACGGTGCCTCGACCGCCCGCGTCCATCAGGCCTACCTGCCCCGGCAGGCGCAGGTCATGGCGGATGAGCCGCCCGATCTGATCATCACCCACCTGGGCGGCAACGACTCGCGGCAACCTGATCCCAATGGCAGCCCGGAATCCTATGTCCGGTATATGACCGATCTGTTGGCCGAGGCCCGCGCGATCCAGCCCGACGTCAGCGCGATCCACCAGATCCCACCACGAAACGGGATGGCGGTGCAGCGCCCGACGACAGTCTACCGCGATGCCATTCATGCGGCCGACCTCGGCACGGCCTATTTGAGCCTGACCGAGCATTACGACGCCTTCCCACAGGCCGATGCACTTGGCCTGTGGGTCGACCTTGTTCATCCCAGCTTCCTGGGGGGGCGGATGATCGGGGACCTCCTCAACGACCTCTTGATAAGGATCTGACCATGCCGACTGTCACCTACCTGCGCGCCCGCGCCGAAAGCCTGCCGACCGGCGGCCATCCCCCCGTCGCGGCCTATACGCAACCGCACGATCCGGGCCTGCTGGCCACCTATATGATGACCGGGGGCGTCGGTCTGGCAACGCGCAACTATGCCGCCGGTGCATCGGACGGAACCCTGATCGGGGTGCCGGAGGAGCCGGGCCGCTACCTGCGGTTCGGCCCCAGCTGTTACGTTGAAACCGGCGTCCCCGAGATCCTGGGCGGGTCCATGATGGCAATCGGCCGGAAAACGCCCGGCGGGTCCATGCTCCCGGCCTTTATCGGATCGGGGCGCGGTGTCGAGAATGCGGGTGTTGCTGTATTCGGCGGATCGACCAACCTGGTGTTGCAGGTCCAGACAGTGGATGGGCGCGAGCAAATCGCCCTGACGACGGACCAAAGCGAATGGTTCCTGATGGCGGCTATCATCCCCCCGACAGGCGGGGGCTATGTGCTGCACAACCTGACCGCAGGTCAGAGCGCGACCTACTCCGGCACCGAGAACCGCGTGAACACCGGCGATGAGACGATGCTGATCGGCGGCCTCTATACGACGCCCCACGCATGGGAGGGCGATATGCTGTTGGCCACGATCAGCGCGACCGTCTGGGACGCCGGCCAGTTGGCCGATCAGGCTGCATGGGCACGAAGCTATGCGGCGGATTTCGGCGTGGCGGTCTGATAAGCGAAACGCCCCGCCGGGGGAACCGGACGGGGCGGCAGGCAAACAGCGATACTCGATAACCACGCTCACAACCTATCCTTGTGCAGGTTTATATCCATAGGCAGTTTTGCCTATCCGGCCTGTCCTTTTGTGCAGCCCTGCCGAACCGACCTGTCCTTTTATACAGCCCCGCCATCGCGCGGCTTTCTCTCATGGGGGAGGGGTTCATGCAGCACGAACTCGTGCGCGGAGTAGGGAACTCCATCGTGCTGCATGAAACGTCAGTATAGCGCCTTCGATCTGCCAGCGCACCGACTTTCTCAACCTGTTCCGCCACGCCACCGCGCGGGGCTTTTTACTGCACGAGGGCCTGATGGGCGACAAATTTGCGCAGCACCTTGACCAGATGATCACATGGGCCATCGCGACCGTCCTCGGTGGCGTTGTGGGCGGTATTAGCTGGCTGGTGCGGCGGGTGTTTACCAATCACAAGCAGATCGAGATGCTCCAGCGCGATCTGGCGGCGCGAGAAAAGCAGCGCGACGAGGATCGCGCCCAAGTCGCCGATATCAAGCGCAGCGTCGATCGCATCGAGGGATGGATCGTCACCGGCAAGGCCCCGGTCCAGCATCATACCGACAAGACCATCCCGCCGCGCTGATCAGCCCGAGGTCGGAATTCCGACCGCGCTCGATGTGGTGATTCCCATATCGGCCAGCACCACCCTTTCGGCCAGCAATAGTTGACCGAAACACCGATTTCCAACCCGCGCGAGCCCCGCCTCGTCGCGGGCTTTTTCATGAGGAAATGCCATGAGTTTCACAACCCACCATGCCGGGCCGGTCCTCGACCTGATCGGCAAATACGAGAGCCGCGGAGATTACGATATCGTATACGGCGGCATCCCGGTCAGCCTGCGCCCGCAGAAGTTGACGGCCATGAGCATCGCCCAGGTGCAGGAATGGCAGAACAATGTCGTCGCGCGCGGTGCGGACAGTTCCGCCGCCGGGAAATACCAGATCATCCGCAAGACGCTGGCCGCGATCATCCAGCAGACCGGCATCAGCACGGCCCGGAAATTTGACGCGGCAACGCAGGATGAGATGGCCATGCATCTGCTGCGGGGCAGGGGGTTCCAGCGGTTTCTGGATGGCCAGATCGACTCCGAGGACATGGCGCTGGCGCTGGCCAAGGAGTGGGCTTCCCTGCCTGTCCCTCGCGATATGCGGGGCGCATCCCGGCAGATCAAGGCGGGCCAGTCCTATTATGCGGGGGACGGCCTCAACAAGGCCCATGCGACCGTTGCCGAGGTGGAGCGGGCACTGGCCATCGCTCGTGAGCGGTATCGCGCACCTGTCCCGCCGGCATCTCAAGCACCCGATCCCGACATGACGCCCGTGATGGTCATCGCCGCGGTGGCCGTCGCCATTCTCGTTTACTTCACCATCTGAAAGGATAACCCATGCTCAAAGGTGCAATCGCCCTGGCCATCCGCTACATCCTCTACGCCCTGTCCGGGGCGCTGGTGGCTGCGGGGGTCGCACAACTCACCGGCCCGGATAACATCTGCCTCTCTATCTCTGCCGCTGCCGACTGGACTGCTGGCGGTCTGGCGCTGCTTCTGGGTGGCGGGGCCACGTTCGGGGTCACCGCGATCTGGTCGCGCATCGTCAAGCGCATCGGTGGCGTGACATGACCTGGCTTACAGCAGGGGCGGCCTATGCCCGCCCTTGTCGCCCTCGGGGTGATGGTTGTGATCGGCGGGACCAAGGACTAGGATCTGCGCGCCGCCGGCGATATGAACGAACACCAGTGCGGATTTATGCCGCGCTGGTGTTCATGCGATAGCAGCGCGCATTGGGCCGTTGTCCTAGGCGTTACCGCTTGGCTTCCACATTCTGTTCAAGCCGCGTGAGGTATTCATTTACGACCGAATCCATATTGTCCTGCAACCAGTTCGCCATGTCTACTTCTTGGTCAAAAATTCTTTCAAGAACGCTCACGGCCTCAGTGTCTCCGAGCCTTCGCGCCGTAGCGATCAATATCTGATAGCTCGCTATCTCCATATGCTCGAAAGAATAGCTGAACAAACCTCCCTTCACGACCTCATCCGATGCGGTCATGCCGCTCATACCCTGAGCAAAGGCCATCATTCGACCGGTCGCGTCCTTGATCATGGAGGACCCGGTCGAATATCGCTCCAACAGCCCTTCGAGAGCGGCAACCTGCGATTCCGTTTCCTGTATGTGCTGCTCTATGCGGGCCTTGAGCGCGGGATAATTTTCAATTCTGCCCGCCTGGCTGCCAAGCATTGTCAACGCTTGCTTTTCTGCCGCATGTGCGTCGCGCAGCCATTCCACAAATGTGTCGCGGATCTGTTCCATTCCGAGCTTCCTCCTGATTGATTTGATGCGACCAGCCTTGTCGTTCATCACTGGATAGGCCGGGTGAACAAGCCAAGACGCTGTTTGTTCCCGGTTGATCGGCGGGAGATAATCAGGGAACCCGTTACATCCGCGTGACGTTAGGCGCGCAGGGGTGATGCGGGAGGGTCCGGGAACATCCAGGCCCGTCGCTTGTTGCAAGGCTCCGACATTTTCGTCGGCGAACTTTATTGACAGGAGAACACCGATGTTCATGCGCGTGGACAGACTGATCACCGAACTGCCCGCTCCGAAACGCAAGGATCCCAACGCCGCCGCTGCATTGCAGGAACTGCTGGGCGGCAAATATGGCGAGATGTCGACGCTTGGAAACTACATGTTCCAAAGCTTCAATTTCCGCAGCAAGAGCAAGCTGCGCCCGTTCTACAGTCTGGTCGCCTCGATCACCGCCGAAGAACTTGCCCATGTCGAACTCGTCAGCAACGGGGTTGCAATGCTGAACAACGGCCCTGACGAGCCGGGCCGGGATGACGCCGATGGCGGTGATATTTCCTCGTCGCCGCAAGAGGCGATGAAGAATATCCGCCTTGCCGCGGGCTTTCTGTCTCACGCAGGCGGGGGTGTGCCGGTGAATTCGCAGGGCGTGCCCTGGAACAACGATTTCATTACCACCACCGGAAACGTCATCTTTGACCTTCTGCACAACTTCCATCTGGAATGCGGGGCGCGCCTGCACAAATTGCGCGTCTACGAGACGCTGTCGGATCCGACCGGCCGCGAGGTCTGCGGCTATCTTCTGGTCAGGGGGTCGGTGCATGCGCATGCCTATGCGCTGGCGCTGAAGAAACTGACCGGGGTCGATATCGAAAAGATGCTGCCTACGCCCAATATCCCGCTGGCCAAGGTGCCGGAATGCCAGAAATATCTGCAAGAGGGATCACATCGCCGCCTTTATACCTGGAGCGAGCAGGACTACGGGGAAATCGCCGGGGTGTGGTCGAACGATGAGGCCGCCTTGCCGGGCGATCCGCCGGGTGAACTGGAGGTCGTCGAAGGTATGCCCGAGGGCGGCAAGATACAGGAACTGGTGGGAGAGCCGAACGTCTTCACCCCGGATTACGCGCCGGAAGAAATGTTCGACATCGCCCGCAAGCTCTATGAGGCGTCGCGGTGAGCTGATGACATGCCGTTGTCAATCGGGATGCCCCTTATCGGGGCACCGTCTTAATCAAGGTAGTGAGGCGACGCGCCAACGGTTCCGGGCGGGACGCCTGACGAGCCTGATATTGGTGGCACCCAGGCTGGTTAAACGTAGGTTATGAGAACTCCTTGGACATACCGGCCACAGGAACCTGCTCAACCGGATTGGGAAGATAATCCTGTGAGCAACTCAATGGCGTGGGCTTCCGATACTTTTGTTAATGGGTGGTGCAAGAATGAAGAGCACTGGACATTTCGGGCAACGAAGCTGCTTTGGACCGAGTGCAAATGTTGCCTCACAATTCGCGGTATACTGGTGGGGTTGGCGGCAGGGTTAGCGATCGGCGCGGCGCTCTTTTGAGCGACCGTAGCTTTGGTGCGCCTAGTGGAGGAAAGTTCCCGATAAGCTACCGCCTGTTCGCCGTCCCGCAAGAGCATTGGGTGATCCGTCGCCGCAAGTGTTCCCAAACCCCCGGTTTGTTCTGGTATAAACCGGCCAGTTTCGGAATTTTATTGGAAACATCAACCCGTTATAGATCAACCTCATAGGGCTGATGTAGTCTCGTTTACACCGAAGATGTCGGGGGTTCGAGCCCCTCACCACCCGCCAGATGCGCAAGGCGCCAAGGACCGCTTGGCGCCTTTTTCATTGTGTTGCCAATATCTTTTCATCATGGCCGGGATGGTGCTTTTGCGGCAGCGGCTGCTCCTTGTGACAGGCCCTCGTCAACCGCGCCAGGCCAGCAGGCGCTTTTCGACCAGTCCGATCAGCCAGGCGACGGTCAGGCCCAGCATGGAAAGGATCATCACCCCGGCGATCAACTGCCCCAGGGCGTAATTCGCACCGGCAAAGAGGATATAGGCACCCACGCCGTTCTGTGCGCCGATCATCTCGGCCGCGATCAGCAGCACGATGCAGATCGACGAGGAAATCCGCATTCCCGACAGGATCGACGGCGCGGCGCCCGGCAGGATGATCTTGCGCACGATGGCCCAGCGGGACAGGCCGAAGCTTTGCCCCATGCGGATCAACCCGCGATCCACGTTGTCCACTCCGGCAAGGGTGTTGATGACGGTGGGGAAGAAGGCGCCGAACAGGATGGTGGCGACCTTGGAACCTTCGCCCACCACGCCGAACCAGACGATGAACAGCGGCAGCAAGGCGATCTTGGGCACCGGAAACAGGGCCGCGACCAGCGGACCGGCGCCGCCCCGAACAGAGCGGCTCAGCCCCATTGCCAGCCCGACCGTGATCCCGGCAAGGGACCCGAAGAACCACCCCATTCCCAGCCGGTAGAGCGAGGCGCCGAGGTGGTCCCAGATCCTGCCGGTGACGAACAGGTCGCGGAAGGCGGCAAGCACGTCCTGCGGCGGCGGCAGCGCGATCGGGCTGATCCAGCCGCGCGCGCTGCCGAGCCACCACAGGCCAAGCAGCGCGATCATCACCACCAGCCCGACCCAGCGGCGCGGGCGGGTGGCATAGCCGCCGCCACGGAAAGGAACGTCAGGCATTGGCGATCTCCCTGTCGGCGGCTTCGGCCTCGTCGCGCATCATTTCCCACAACCGGCGTTGCAGCAGCGCCAGTTCGTCGATGCGGGCGGCGCGTTCCTCCAGCGGGATGTCGACCTCGACGATCTCGCGCACCTGTCCGGGGCGGCGCGACAGGATGACGATGGCGTGACCCATCCGCACCGCCTCTGCCAGGTTATGGGTGACATAGACCGCCGAGAAGGGCTGACGCGCCCACAGGGCGACCAGGTCGTCCATCAGCAATTCGCGCGTCTGCGCATCCAGCGCCGAGAGCGGCTCATCCATCAGCAGGACCTCGGGTGAAACCGCCAGCGCCCGCGCGATGGCGACTCGCTGGCGCATGCCGCCCGAAAGCTGGCGCGGCAGGGCATCGGCGAAATCCGACAGCCGGGTGCGGGCCAGCACATCGGCGATGATCGCCTCGCGCCGGGCGCGGGGCAGGTTGTGGCCTTCCAGCACCAGCGACACGTTCCCCGCCGCCGTCCGCCAGGGCAGCAGCGCGAAATCCTGGAAGATGTAGGTCAGCGGGTTGAGGCTGTCGGGGCTGGCCGCGCCGTCCATGCGGACGCGGCCCTTGTCGGGGCGTTCCAGCCCGCCGATCATGCGCAGCAGCGTCGATTTACCGCAGCCGGACGGCCCGATCAGGCAGATGATGCGGCCCGGCTGCACCGTCAGGCTGACATCGCGCAGCACCTCGGTCTCGCCGTAGTGATGCGAGATATTCTCGACGCCCAGCCGCATGGGTCAGTTGCTTTCGACGAATTGCGAATCGACCAGCATGTCCGTGGTGATGCTTTCGGGCACCAGCCCCTCGGACTGGAACCAATTGAGCTGGTCCTCGACCGAGGCCACGTTCAGCGCCGCGCCGGGCGCGATTTCCATCGCGCCGACCTCGATCCGGGCGGCGACCTCGTCGGCGGGGGTGTCGGTGTGGACGTATTTGTGGATCATCGCCACCACCTCGGCCCGGTCCGCATCGTCGGTCGAGCGCGCCACCAGGGCGGCGTTGTAATCCTCGACCCCTTTCGAGAAGGCGGCCAGGAAGTTGCGCACGCTGTCGGGGTTGTCCTGGATGCGACGGGACGAGGTGAAGACCGTCGTCACCTGGTAGCCGGGGATGCAGTCGGCGACCCTGCCGATCTCGACCGCGTTGCCGGCCTCGACCAGCGGATCGGCGATGTTGGGCACGACGCCCCATGCATCGATCTGGTTCGTCGTCAGCGCGGCGGCGACGGCAGGCACGGCGTTCAGGGGCACCACCTGGATGTCGGAGGGATCGGCCCCGCCGCATTCAGCTGCCTTGCTGGCCATGTAATGAAAGGACGAGCCCGGCGTCGTCACGCCGAAACGCTTGCCCGCCGCGCCCGACAGGTCGGTCAGCCCGGCGTCATGGGCGGCGTTCGAAACGATGTATTTCTGGCCCTCGATACCGGGCACTTCGTGCAGCGCGCCGCCGATCACCTTGACCGCGCCCTTTTCGGACAGGCTGATGAGGCCGCCGGTGATGGCGGTGATGCCGAAATCCACGTCGCCCGCGGCGATCGCCACCGCCATGGGCTGCGCGGCCTGGAACATGATCAGTTCGACCTCCAGCCCCTCGTCGGTGAAATAGCCCCGCTCGTCCGCGATGATCGAGGGCGCATGCGACACCAGCGACAAAAGCCCCACGCGGACCTTGTCGTCCTGTGCCTGCGCGGCGAAGGGCAGGGCGCTGACAGAGGCGCAAAGCGCAAGGGCGGCAAGGCTGCGGCGGCTGAGGCTGGACATGATGGCGTTTCCCTGTTGAACCCTGATGAACGGCGTGACACGGTCGGGGAAACAGGCAGCCGCCCCGGCCCGCCGTCAGCTTTGGAGGCGGTCTTGCGCGGTGTCAAGCTTTCCGGCCCCGCGCGGTATGGCCGAAAAGCCGCGATCCGGCGGGATTTCCGTTGACTTTGCGCGTCGAATCCCTCATAGCACCGCGACTGGCCGGGCGGAGACGCATTCGGCCGTTGGATATTTGCAACTCATCCATGTCAAGGATGCGCTGTCCGAAGGCGGGCTTGTCCCCAAACATCTGCCCCGCGGGGCAGGGGCCGCAGGACGCGGAAGAAAAGGAAAGACGGAATGTTCGCAGTTCTGAAGACGGGCGGCAAACAGTATCGGGTCAAATCCGGTGATGTGCTGCGCGTTGAAAAGCTGGCCGCCGAGGCCGGTGACAAGGTTCAGTTCAACGAGGTGCTGATGATCGGCTCGACCGTCGGCGCCCCCCTGGTCGACGGCGCCGCCGTCCAGGCCGAGGTGATCGACAACATCAAGGCCGACAAGGTCATCACCTATGTCAAGCGCCGCCGCAAGCACAGCTCGCAGCGCACGCGCGGGCATCGCCAGCAACTGACCCTGGTGCGCATCACCGACCTGCTTGAAAAAGGCGCGGGCAAGACCGATGTGAAGGCTGCGGTCGGCGCACGTTCCAAAACTGAAGCTCCGGCGGAAGCCGCCCCGGCCAAGGAGGACTAAGAGTCATGGCACATAAGAAAGCAGGCGGTTCGTCCCGCAACGGTCGCGATTCGGCAGGCCGCCGTCTTGGCGTCAAACTGTTCGGCGGCCAGCAGGCCATCGCCGGAAACATCATCGTTCGCCAGCGCGGCACCACCTGGTGGCCGGGCACGAATGTCGGCATGGGCCGCGATCACACCCTGTTCGCGTTGACCGATGGCAGCGTGCAGTTCCGCAAGGGACTCAAGGGACGGACCTATATTTCGGTCCTTCCGGCGGAAGCGGCCGAATAAGCCGATTTGTAACACGACGGTGTTAAGGGGGGATCGGCCAAGGCCGGTCCCCTTGCATTTGGGGGGCATGATTTCCATGATCATGGTGGAGAGGGTAATTCCATGAACGATTTCACCGAGCCGGTGCTGGATTCCCAGCCCGTGATCGAGACCGAGCGGTTTCTGCTGCGCCCGCTGCGCAAATCCGATGCGGGCATGATCGCGCATTATACCGAGGACAAGAGGGTGGCCGAAGGAACCAGGTCCATTCCCCACCCTCTGCCCCCCGGTGCGACGGAATCCTATGTCGCCCGCGCGATGGCGCAAAACCGGGTCGAAGATGTCTGGGCCATCGACGGTTCGGCCAACAACCTGGCGGAACTCTTGGGCGTCGTGTCGCTGACACGGCTCGAAGACGATCGTTCCGAGCTTGGCTTCTGGGTCGGCGCGGGGTTCTGGAACACCGGATTCGCGACCGAGGCGGTCGCGGCGCTCGTCGCCGCCAACCCCCATCACGCCCGCACCCTGTTTGCCGAGGCGTTCCAGGACAGCCCCGGCTCGGCTCGGGTGCTGACGAATTGCGGCTTTTCCTATCTGGGCGATGCGGAAAGCTGGTCGGTCGCACGCAATGCGCGGGTGCCGACCTGGACCTATCTGCGCAAGATGGGCTGAGGGCGCCTAGCGGCGCAGGGTCACGCTGTTGGTGGCGCCGGTGATGACCACCTCGCGAATCGTGGCCAGCGCCTCATGCGGCAGGGTGATGCCGGTGGTGATACGGTCCGCCGGGTTCTGCGCCGGTGCTGCCGCCGCATAGGTGTTTTCTGGGGGCGGCATGCCCACCAGCCGCAGCCGCAACACGCCGAATTCGTCGCCGTGGATGCGGCCCTCGGGCATCGGCAGTTCGGTGATCAGCGCCGCGTTCCACCAGCCCTTGGTGTTGGGCAAGCCCTCGACGATCAGCATGCGGCCTTCGTAAAGCGGCTCCCACCGGGCCGAAGCGATATGGGCGACGGGCAGGCGGGCATCGGCCCGCGCAGACGGATAGCCGCCATCGGGTGTCAGCGTGGTCTGCTGGCTGCTGCCCGAGCCGAACCATTTGAACGGGTTGAGGCCGCTGCTTGCGCTGCCCACACCGCCGCTGCCGATGCCGCGCCCGCAGCCTGCCAGCGCCAGACTTGCACAGGTCAGAATGGCCAAGGTTTTCATCTGCATGTCAGGCTGCCCGTTCATCATCGCGTTTCATTGCTGCATTGATAGGGCAACTGGCGCTTGCGGGAAAGCCTCTTTGACCTTGGCCCGTTGCGGGATTATCTGTGCCCTGCAAAGCAGGAAAGAGATTGCCGATGGCCACCCCCGCATTCGAAGATATCGCCGAAACCTTCGACTTTCTGGAGGATTGGGAAGACCGCTATCGCCATGTGATCGAACTTGGCAAGGCGATGCCGCCGATGGACCCGGCCTTGCAGGTGCCCGCCACCAAGGTCGAGGGCTGCGCCAGCCAGGTCTGGATCATGCCGATGATCGAGGGGCAACGCTTCGATTTCCAGGGTGACAGCGATGCGCTGATCGTGCGCGGGCTGATCGCGGTGCTGCATGCGCTTTATTCCGGCGTTCCTGTGGCCGAGGTGGCGGGTATCGACGCCCATGCCGAACTTGGCCGCCTTGGGCTGGACAGCCACCTTTCGGCGCAGCGTTCGAACGGGTTGCGCGCGATGGTCGAGCGTATCCGGGTGCTTGCCGCCGCCTGAACTCAGCCGCCGCGGCGGTGGGTGATCCAGCCGCCGCCCAGGACCCGCGTGCTGTCGGGCTGGTAGAAGACGCAGGCCTGCCCGGCGCTGACGCCTTCCTCGGGGTCCAGCAACTCGACCTCGGCCCGGCCATTGCCCAGGGGGCGCAGGATCGCCGGGCGCGGCGGGCGGGTCGAGCGGATGCGTGCCAGGATCGGCATTTCCCGGTCCGGGGCCGCATCGCCCAGCCAGTTCATTTCGGTGATGGGAACGGTGCGGGTGCGCAGCGCCTCTTTCGGGCCGACGACGACCCGGCGGGTCTCGGGGTCCAGCCGCACGACATAGAGCGGCTCTTCCAGCCCGCCGATGCCAAGCCCGCGCCGCTGCCCGATCGTGTAATGGATGACGCCGTGATGGCTGCCCAGGGGGCGGCCGTCCATGTCCACGATCTCACCCGGTTCGGCGGCGCCGGGGCGCAGCTTTTCGATCACGCTTGCATAATTGCCGTTGGGCACGAAGCAGATGTCCTGGCTGTCCGGCTTGTCGGCGACGGACAGGCCGAAGCTTGCCGCCATCTCGCGGGTTTCGGCCTTGCTGGCCAGACCGCCAAGCGGAAAGCGCAGGAATTCAAGCTGTTCCTGCGTGGTCGAGAACAGGAAATAGCTTTGGTCGCGCATTGCATCGGCGGCCATGTGCAACTCGGCCCCGAAAGGCCCGGCCTCGCGGCGGATGTAATGGCCGGTCGCCATGCAATCGGCGTCCAACTCGCGCGCGGTTTCCAGAAGGTCGCGGAACTTCACCCTTTCGTTGCAGCGGATGCAGGGAACGGGGGTCGCGCCGGCCAGATAGGCGTCGGCGAATTCCTCGATCACCGATTCGCGGAACTTGTTTTCGTAATCAAGGACATAATGCGGGAATCCCACCCGCTCGGCCACCCGGCGGGCGTCGTGGATGTCCTGCCCGGCGCAGCAGGCGCCCTTCTTGGCCAGCGCCGCGCCGTGGTCGTAAAGTTGCAGCGTCACCCCGATCACGTCATAGCCTTGCGCGGCAAGACTGGCCGCGACGACCGAACTGTCCACGCCCCCCGACATCGCGACGACCACCCGCGTCTGCGCGGGCGGTTTGGCGAAGCCAAGCGAGTTAAAGGCGGCATCCTGCGCGGTCTTGCGCAAGGTCTGGGTCGGGGCTGTCATGGATCTTCTCTGCATGGGATGGCCGTGAACGCGGGACGGCACAAGAAAATAATAGGGAAAACCCTATCTATTCTCAAGGGCAGGGGCGGCATTTTCGACCAGCGGCTTCACCGCGGGTTAAGACATTTCGGCCAGAAGGAACCTATCAAGAACGGTGGCGTGAATGTTTCTGAAAAAGACCGAAGGACCGCGAACGGTCACCCTGCCCGAC
>NZ_CAMEFG010000070.1 GCF_945915435.1 uncultured Paracoccus sp.
GCCACATGTCGCTGCTGCGCCGGGTCAGGTCCTGATAGGCGGGCATGCCCTTGCCGTTTTCCGTTCAGGCCAGCATCCGCGTATCGCCGCAGATCGAGATCGCCTGTCCCGAGATATAGCGCCCCTGCGGCGAGGCGAGATAGACCGCCTGCGCCGCGATGGCCTCGGCAGGGACGTATTCCTTGATCGAGGTATAGCGGAAGGCTTCCGCCTCGACCTCGGCGAAGCTGATGCTGCGCTGCTGCGCCTTGGATTCCAGCACCCGCCGCTGGCGGTCCCCGGCGACGAGGCCGGGCAGGATGGCGTTGACGCGGATGCCGCTGTCGCCCAACTCGATGGCCAGCGATTTCGTCAGCCCGATCACGCCCCATTTCGCGGCGGCATAGGGGGTGCGCAGGGCAAAGCCGACCCGCCCCGCGACCGAGGACAGGTTGACGATCGAGGGGTTGCCGCTTTCGCGCAGCGCGCCCACGGCGGCGGAAACGGTCAGGAACTGGCTGGTCAGCACGATGTCCAGCGTGCGCCGCCAGTCGGCGGAATCCACGTCCTCGATCCGCGCGGTCGGCCCGGCGATGCCTGCATTGTTGACCAGGCAGTCCAGCCCGCCCAGATGGGCGATGGAGTCGCGGATGAAACCCGTCAGCGCGGCCTCGTCGGCGACATCCACCTGTCGGGCGAAGACCCCTGCGGGCAGCGTGTCCAGCGCTGCCTTGTCGATGTCGCAGGTCGCGACCGTCATCCCGGCGTCGGTCATCGCGTCCACGATGGCGCGCCCGATGCCCGATGCGCCGGCGGTGACGATGGCGCGCTGGCCTTCAAGTTGGTGGGTCATGGTTGGCTGTCCCCTGCATGTGCCAGATGTTCCAGAATGATCTCGGCCGCCGTGGTGATGTCCAGCCGAATCGCCGCCGCCGCCGCCTCGCGGTCGCGCGCCCGCAATGCCTCGACCAGATGGGCGTGGGCGTCGATGGAATGGCTGGCGCGCTCGATGGCGTTATGCGGGCCGAGGTCCAGCGAGATCATCGGCCCCGCCCGCAGCCATGAGATCGCGATCAGCCGGTGCAGGCTGGGCGAGCGTGCCTCGTCGTAAAGGGTGAAATGCAGGCGGCGGTTCAGGATCAGCGCCTCGGCCCGATTGTTGGCGCTGAGTTCGCGGCTGAACTGCTCGTGCAATTCGCGGATGCGGTGGACGGCGGATTCGGGGATGCGGTCGGTCGCCAGCCGTGCCGCCTCGCATTCCAGCAAGACGCGGGTGCGGACCAGATCGCGCAGGTCGTCGGGCGTCATCGACGGCACCACCACCGCCTTGTTGCGCTGGATCGCCAGCGCGCCCTGCGCGATCAGCCGCCCGATGGCCTCGCGCACGGGCATGGTCGAGACGCCCAGATGCTCACCCAGTTCGCGGATCGAGGTGCGGCTGTCGGGCTTCAGCGTGCCGTCCAGAAGCATTTCCGCAATCGCATCATAAACCTGCCCGGTCAGGGACACGGTTTTCAGCGGTCGGCGCGGGCTGCTCAGTTCGGTCATTGACAAAAGCCCCATTTCGATTCCAGTATGATCTGTGATCACACTGATGGGGCCGGAAGTCAAGCCGGAGGAGGCAACCGCCCCGCAGTCTCATGGGAGGAAAAGACATGATCAGAACGATTGGCCGCCGACAGCTGCTGAAGACGGGAACGGCGGCGGGGCTTGTGACATTGGCCGCGCCGGGCCTGCTGCGCGCGCAAAGCGATCCGGTGGTGCTGGGCCACCTGACGCCGCGCACCGGCTTTCTGGGTCCGATGGGCGAATATGCGGTGATGGCCGTGGACCTTGCCGTCGAGGAAATCAACGCCGCCGGCGGCATCAACGGCCGCCCGCTGAACGTGGTGAAAGAGGATTCCGTCAACCCCCAGACCGCCACCACCAAGGCCGAGCGCATGGTCGAGCGCGGCGATCTGGCGATGATCATCGGCGAGATTTCATCGGCCTCGGCGCTGTCCATCGCGCAGGTGACGGCGCGGGCGAACAAGCTGTTCATCAACACCGGCGCGAACTCGGACACGCTGCGGGGCAGCGACTGCAAGCGCACCATGTTCCATACCGAGGCGCAGAACGTCATGTATGTGAACGCCGAGGGTGAATATTTCCTTCAGAACGACATGGTGAAGGACAAGAAGTGGTTCATCCTCAGTTCGGACTATGCCTTCGGGCACGACCTGCGCCACGGCGCGCTGGGATTCCTGGAACGCAACGGCGGGCAGGTCGTCGGCGATGAGCTGATTCCGACCGATGCGACGGATTTCTCATCCCACCTGCTCAACATCCGCAACACCCAGCCCGACCTGATCGTGATCAACCTTGCCGGCACCTCGGGCGCCAGCTTCATGAAGCAATATGGCGAGTTCGGGCTGGAGATCCCGCTGGGCGGCTTCGACTACAACAGTTCCATCGCATGGGCGACGGGTCCGCAGGATTTCAAGGGCACATGGCCCTGCATCTGGACGCACCAGATCGAGACCGACGCCTCGCAGGCCTTTGCGCAGGCGTTCCAGGCGAAATACGGGCGGCCCGCAGAAAACCAGGCCTATTCCGACTATATCGCCGTGCGCATCGCCGCCGAGGCCATCGCCAAGACCGGCGGCACCGATACCGATGCGCTGATCGAATTCCTGGAAGATCCGTCGAGCGAGTTCGACATCCTCAAGGAGCGCAAGGGCCGTTTCGACACCGCCACCCACCAGCTTCTGCAAGAGGTCTATGCCGTGACCGCCCTCGACCCGTCCGAGGTGCAGAACGAATGGGACATCTTCACCACCTCGGGGCCGCTGCCTGCCGCCGATGTCGGGCTGGAGGAACTGATCAAGGGCGCGGTCGGCGGCGAATGCACCTTCTGACCGGCGCATGACCCGCAAGGGCAGGGCGCGTCCGCGTGGCGCGCCCGCCCGTCTCGCATGATGTTGGGGATGCCTCATGACACTGATCTTTCTTTCGCAGCTTCTGAACGGGCTGCTCGACGGCTTCTATTACATGCTGATCGCGCTGGGCCTGTCGCTGATCTTTTCGCTTGGCGGGATCGTCAACCTCGCGCATGGGGCGTTCTTCACGCTGGGCGCCTATCTGGCGCTGGTGCTGACGCCGCATATCGGATTCTTCGGGGCGCTGGTCGCCGGTCCGCTGATCGCGGCGGGCGTCGCGATGGTGGTCGAGCGCACGCTGTTCACCCGCTTCTACCGCGAGGATCCGCTGTATTCGCTGCTGCTGACCTTCGCGCTTGCCATGATCATCGAGCAGAGCCTGCGCTGGTATTTCGGCGCCTCGCCCCGCGCCTATTCCATGCCGGGTGAGCTGCGCGGGCAGGTCTTCATGGGCGATTTCGTCTATTCGCGCTATCGCCTGTTCCTGATCGGTATCGCCATCGCGACGGTGGCGGCGGTCTGGGTGCTGCTGAACAGGACCGCCTTCGGGCGCATCGTGCGGGCGGGCATCCAGAACCCCGATATCCTGGGCACGCTGGGGATCTCGCTGCGGCCCTACCTGTCGGCGGTCGTGGCCATCGCCATCGCCATCGCCGCGCTTGCGGGCGTGCTGATGGCGCCCCTGCAACCCGTCCATCCGATGATGGGGGTCGAGGTCGGGACGGCGGCCTTCGTGGTCGTGGTCATCGGGGGCCTCGGGTCCTTTTGGGGCGTGGTCGTCGCCGCGCTGCTGGTCGGGCTGGTCAAGGGGCTGATGATCGGCATCGGCTATACGCAATATTCGATGCTGGCCATCTACCTGCTGATGTTCGTCGTGCTGTTCCTGCGCCCGCGCGGGCTGCTGGGCGAACGCATCACCCGCTTTGAATAGGTTTCAGATGACTTCTCAAAATTTCCTGGCGGTGAGAAACCTGCTGATCGTGGCGGTGGCGCTGGTGCTGCTGCCGGTCCTGCTGGGCCGGATCGGGCTGGGCGCGAATTCCGCGGTCGAGGTCGTGATCTTCGCGCTGGCCGCGATGGGGCTGAACGTGCTGGTGGGCTATACCGGCCTCGTGTCCTTTGGCCACGGCGTCTGGTTCGGGACGGCGGCCTATGTCGCGGGGCTGACCGCGCGGTCGATGGGCAATGCCAGCATGGCGGTGTCGCTGGTCGTCGCGGTCGTTGCCACCGCAGCGGTCGCGGCGGTGATCGGCTTTCTGGTGCTGCGGCGGCGGGGGGTCTATTTCTCGCTGATGACGCTGGCGCTGTCGGCGATGGGCTTTCAGCTTGCCTTCCGCTGGACCGACGTGACCGGGGGCGAGAACGGCCTTGGCGGGATCGAGCGTCCGGGGCTGCTGGACAACAACCTCAACTTCTATGTCTTTGTGGCGCTGCTGGCTTTCGCCGTGATCGCGCTGCTGCAAAGGGTGCTGGGATCGCCCTTCGGTTCGGTGCTTGAGGCGATCCGCGAAAACGACGGCCGCGCGCAGGCGCTTGGCTATGACGTGCGCAGCTACAAGCTGAAGGCGTTCATCCTGTCGGCCGCGATCACCGGGCTGGCGGGCGCGCTGCTGCTTTACAAGAACCGCATGACCTCGGCCGAGCCGATGTCGATCATCTTCTCGGGCGAGTTGCTGGCGATGGTGGTGATCGGGGGGATGCGCGGCTACCTGGGACCGGCGCTTGGGGCGCTGTTCTACATCCTCTTTCGCGAATACCTGTCGATGTATACGGAAAACTGGCTGTTCTGGTTCGGCCTGATCTTCCTTGGCTTCGTGATCTTTGCGCGGCAGGGCATGATCGGCATCGGCGCGCAGGTTCGCCGCCGCTTCTTCCCGGAACCGGAAACGGGCGCTGCGATGGCCGACCGCAGGACCGGCGACTATCCCTTGCCCCGCGTCATCGCGGAACGCGACGGGGGTGGCGGCGATGTGCTGGTGGCGGAAGGGATTTCCAAGAACTTCAACGCCATCAAGGCGGTGGACGACGTATCGCTGCGGGTCAGGGACCGCACGCTTCATGCGCTGCTTGGCCCCAACGGGGCGGGCAAGACCACGGCCTTCAACCTGCTGTCGGGGATGATCCCGACCAGCGCGGGCAGCGTCTCGTTCATGGGGCAGGATATTTCCGGCCAATCCGCCGACCGCATCGCCAATCTCGGGCTGGGGCGGTCTTTCCAGATCACCAACCTTTTCCCCGAACTGACGGTGCGCGAGAATATCCGCCTTGCCGTTCAGGCCCGCGACCCCAGCCGGGCCTGGATGCTGCGCTCGACCGCCAGCATCGCGCCGGTCCATGAAAAGGTGGCCGAGATGATCAACTGGGTCGGCCTTGCCGGGATGGAGAACGCGCGCGCCGGTTCCCTGTCCTATGGCGGGCAGCGGCTGCTGGACCTTGGCCTTGCACTGGCGACCGAGCCGCGCATCCTGCTGGCGGACGAACCCCTTGCGGGCCTGTCTGTGGCCGAACGCGAACGGGTCGGTCTGCTGATCAAGGACGTGTCGAAAAGCCTGCCCGTCCTGCTGGTCGAACATGACATCGACCGCGTGTTCGAACTGGCCGATCACGTCACCGTCATGGCCGACGGCAAGGTGCTGGTCGATGGCACGGTGGACGATGCCCGCAACTCGCGCGAGGTGCGCGACATCTATATCGGCTCGGGCACCAGCGAGGTTGCGGCATCGGCGCGGCAGGGCCAGTTCTCGGCGGAAAAGATCCTGCAACTGGACAAGGTGAACCTGCATTACGGAAAAAGCCACATCCTGCAAGACGTCAGCTTCGACCTGCACAAGGGTGAGATCCTTGCCCTGCTGGGTCGCAACGGCGCGGGGAAATCCTCGGTGCTGAAGGCGGTGACGGGGATCGTGGCGCCGTCCTCGGGTTCGGTCCGGCTGATGGAGCATGAGCTTGCGGGCCTGTCCAGCGCCCGGATCGCGCGGCTTGGCATCGGCTATGTGCCGCAGGGCAGGGGGCTTTTCGCCGGCATGACCGTGCGCGAGAACCTTGAACTGGGCCGCATCCGCCGCCAGACCGGCGAGGGCACGCATTGGTCGCTGGAGGAGATCCTCGAATACTTCCCCCGTCTGCGCGAGCGGCTGGATACCCCCGCCGACAGCATGTCGGGCGGCGAGCAGCAGATGGCCGCGGTCGCCCGTGCGCTGTCGGGCGATATCCGCGTGCTGCTGCTGGACGAGCCTTTCGAGGGGCTGGCGCCCGCCGTGGTCGAACAACTGTTCCGCACCTTCGACAAGCTGCGCGACCGGCTGTCGATCGTGATCGTGGACCACAACCTCGATCTGGCGCTGGCGCTGTCGGACCGCACCATCGTGCTTGAGCGTGGCCGCGTGCTGCATGAGATCGAATCCCGCCGCATCGCCGAGGATATCGAGCTGCGGCGTGAAATGCTGTGGATGTAGGGGGACGCATGTCGCATATCGCAATCGTCGGCGCGGGGCTGATCGGCCGCGCATGGGCCTTTGTCTTTGCCCGCGCCGGGTTTGACGTCCGGGTCTGGGACCACGACCCGCAGGTGCTGGAACGGCTGGACGGCGACATCGCCGCCATGATCGCGCAGACCGCGCCCTTCGGGCAGGCGGGCGCGGACCCCGACGCCACCGCCGCCCGCATCCGCGCCGTGCCGGACCTGGCCGGGGCGCTGGAGGGCGCGGAACTGGTGCAGGAAAGCGGCCCTGAGGTTCTGGCGATCAAGCGCGAGTTGTTCGCCCGGCTGGACGCGTTGGCGGGACCGGAGGTGGTCCTTGCGTCCAGCTCCTCGGCGCTGATGGCCTCGGCTTTCGCGGAAGGGCTGCCGGGGGCCGCGCGCTGCCTTGTCGGCCATCCGGTCAACCCGCCGCATCTGGTCCCGGTGGTGGAAATCGCCCCCGCTCCCTTCACCGATCCGGCGGTGACCGCCCGCGCCCGCGACATCTATGCCCGCGCCGGTCAGGTCCCCGTGGTCCTGAAGCGCGAGATCGACGGCTTCATCCTCAACCGCCTGCAAGCGGTGGTGCTGGCCGAAAGCCTGCGCCTGATCGAACAGGGCTATGTCGATGTGCAGGGCCTCGACGATACCATCCGCCACGGGCTTGGCCGCCGTTGGGCCTTCATGGGACCGATGGAGACGATCAACCTCAACGCGCCCGGCGGGGCGGGGGACTATCTGACCCGCTACGGGCAGATGATGGCCGATCTGGCCGAAACCGCTGCGCGCGAGGAAGCCTTCACGCCCGAGGCCGCCGCCACCCTTGGCGCGGCCTTCCCCGATACCGCGACCCCGCAGGCCGTCCGCGCCCGTCAGGGCTGGCGCGACAGCCGCCTTGCCGCACTGGCCCGCCATCTGGCCGACCAGCCGCAAGACTAGATTTCAGGAGCAAACCCATGAGCCTTCAGGGAAAAGTCATCATCACCTGCGCCGTGACGGGCGCGATCCACACGCCGTCCATGTCGCCCCACCTGCCGGTCTCGGCCTCGGAAATCAGCGACGCGGCCATCGGCGCGGCCGAGGCGGGGGCGGCGGTCATCCACCTGCACGCCCGTGCAGAGGACGACGGCCGCCCCGACCAGAGCGTCGAGGCCTTCAGCCCCATCCTCGGCGTCATCAAACAGGCGACGGATGCGGTCTTGAACATCACCACCGGCGGCGCGCCGACCATGAGCATCGCCGAGCGCATCCAGCCCGCGCAGCATTACCAGCCCGAGCTTGCCTCGCTGAACATGGGCACGATGAACTTCGGCCTGTTCCCGATGCTCAGCCGCTACGAATCCCAACTGAAACACCAGTGGGAACGGGATTATCTGGGCAACAAGGACATCATCTTCCGCAACACCTTCGGCGATGTCGAACATGTGATGACCACGCTTGGCGCGAACGGGACGCGGTTCGAGTTTGAATGCTACGACACCTCGCACCTTTACAACCTCAAGCATTTCCATGACCGCGGGCTGGTCAAGGGGCCGCTGTTCATCCAGACGGTGTTCGGTCTGATGGGCGGCATCGGCGCGCATCCCGACGACGTGCTGCACATGAAGCGCACGGCGGACCGGCTGTTTGGCGACAATTACCGCTGGTCGGTGCTGGGCGCGGGGCGCAATCAGTTGAACATTGCGGCCATGTCTGCCGCGATGGGCGGGCATATCCGCGTGGGGCTTGAGGACAACCTCTGGGCGGGCAAGGGCCGTCTGGCGGAAACCAACGCCCAGCAGGTCCGCGCCGCCCGCCAGATCGTCGAAGGGCTGGGCCTTGAGGTCGCGACCTCCGCCGAGGCGCGCGAATTGCTGGCGCTCAAGGGCGGCGATCAGGTCAATTTCTAGGGGGCTGCCATGACGATCACCTATCTGAAATCCGGCCGCAGCGATGCCGACCGCACCGAAGACGACCGCCAGACGCGCGAGACGGTCGAGGCCGCGTTGGCCGATATCGCCGCGCGCGGCGATGCCGCCGTGCGCGAGATGGCGGCGAAGTTCGACGGCTACACCCCCGACAGCTTCCGCCTGTCGCAGGACCAGATCGACGCGCTGATCGCGACCCTGACCCCGCGCGAGATCGAGGATATCCGCTTTGCGCAGGCGCAGGTGCGCGGCTTTGCGCAGATCCAGCGCGACTCGATGAAGGATGTCGAGGTCGAGACCCTGCCGGGCGTGATCCTTGGCCACAGGCACATCCCCGTGCAGGCTGTGGGCTGCTATGTTCCAGGCGGCAAGTTCCCGATGGTGGCCTCGGCGCATATGTCGATCCTGACCGCCTCGGTCGCGGGGGTGCCGCGCATCATCGGCGCGACGCCGCCCTTTCAGGGCAAGCCCAATGCCGCCGTGATCGCCGCCATGCATTTCGCGGGTGCGCATGAGATCTATGTGCTGGGCGGTATCCAGGCCATCGGTGCGATGGCGATCGGGACTGAGACCATCGCGCCGGTCGATATGCTGGTCGGTCCCGGCAACGCCTTCGTGGCCGAGGCCAAGCGGCAACTGTTCGGGCGCGTCGGCATCGACCTTTTCGCCGGCCCGACCGAGACGATGGTGATCGCCGACGACACCGTCGACGCCGAGCTTTGCGCGACCGACCTGCTGGGGCAGGCCGAACACGGCTACAACTCGCCCGCCGTGCTGGTCACGAATTCCCGCGCGCTGGCCGAGGGCACGCTGGCCGAGATCGACCGCCTGCTCGCCATCCTGCCGACCGCCGCCACCGCCGCCGCATCCTGGCGCGACTATGGCGAGGTGATCCTGTGCGACACGCATGACGAGATGTTGCAGGTCGCAAACGACATTGCCAGCGAGCATGTGCAGGTAATGACCGACCGCGACGACTGGTATCTGGACAATATGGTGAACTATGGCGCGCTGTTCCTTGGCCCGCGCACCCATGTCGCCAATGGCGACAAGGTGATCGGCACCAATCACACCCTGCCCACGCGCCGCGCGGGGCGCTATACCGGCGGGCTGTGGGTCGGCAAGTTCATCAAGACCCACACCTATCAGCGCGTCCTGACCGACGAGGCGGCGGCGGATATTGGCCGCTATTGCTCGCGCCTGTGCATGCTGGAAGGCTTCGTCGGCCATGCCGAGCAGGCCAATATCCGCGTCCGCCGTTACGGCGGCGACAATATCCCTTATGGCGAGGCTGCCCAATGACCCCGATCCCCGATTTCTCGCTGGCGGGCAAGCTCGCGCTGGTCACCGGCGCGGGCCGGGGCATCGGCCGCGCCATCGCCGAGGTCTATGCGCAGGCGGGCGCCGAGGTCGTCCTCTGCGCCCGCAGCGGGGCCGAGATCACTGATGTCGCCGAGGCGCTGGCGGCGCAGGGGCTAAGCGCCCGCGCCATCCCCTGCGACGTGACCGACGTGGCGGCATTCCGCGCGCTGGTCGAAGGGCTGGACCGGCTGGATATCTTCGTCAACAACGCGGGCACCAACCGCCCCCGCCCGCTGGTCGATGTCACCGAGGAAGACTTCGACACCATCGCGGGCCTGAACCTGCGCGCCGCCTTCTTCGCGCTGCAAAGCGTGGCGCGGCGCATGAGGGATCTGGGGCGGGGCGGGTCGATCATCAACATGTCCTCGCAGATGGGCCATATCGGCGCGGCGGACCGTTCCGTCTATTGCGCGACGAAATGGGGGATCGAGGGGCTGACCAAGGCCAGCGCCATCGAGCTTGCGCCCGCGGGCATCCGCGTGAACACGATCTGCCCGACCTTCATCGAGACGCCGCTGACCAGGCCCTATTTCGAAAACCCCGCCTTCCGCGACCATTGCCTGCGCATGATCAAGCTGGGCCGCGTCGGTCAGGTCGGCGACATCACCGGGGCGGCGCTTTATCTGGCGTCGGATGCGTCCGGCCTGATGACCGGCAGCGCGATGATGCTGGACGGCGGCTGGACCGCCGAATAAGGCGGCACCCCGATTGCGCGATGAATCCCGGTGGGGTGATCGGCAACTAAAACTTGTCGATTCACGATAAAACTTGGTTTTCCCGCGCCGCTTTGCCGGGCAGGATTGCCCAGGCGACAGCGGTGGAGGGCAGCAATGCGCAGTGGTGGGCAGCTTCTGGTGGAAAGCCTTGTCGGGCTTGGCGCGGCCAAGGGTTTCGGCGTTCCCGGCGAAAGCTATCTGGCGGTGCTGGACGCGCTGCACGATACGCAGGGCCAGCTTGATTTCGTGCTGTGCCGCAACGAAGGCGGCGCGGCTTTCATGGCTGCCGCCTGGGGCAAGCTGACCGGCCAGCCGGGGCTGTGTTTCGTGACGCGGGGGCCGGGCGTCACCAATGCCTCGATCGGGGTGCATACGGCGATGCAGGATTCCGCGCCGATGATCCTGTTCGTGGGCCAGGTCGGCACGGACATGAAGGGCCGCGAGGCATTTCAGGAAATCGACTATCGCGCCGTTTTCGGCACGATGGCGAAATGGGCGGTCGAGATCGACGACGTGGACCGTCTCCCCGAAATCCTCGCCCGCGCCTGGACCACGGCCACGACCGGGCGCCCCGGCCCGGTGGTGATCGCGCTGCCCGAGGACATGCTGACCCACCTGACCGACGCCGCGCCGCTGACCGGCCCGGCCCGCATCAGCGAACCCGCCCCCGCGCCCGATGCGGTGACCGAGGCGCTGGCCTTGCTGGTCGCCGCCGCGCGCCCGCTGATCCTGCTGGGTGGCTGCAACTGGACCGGGGCGGGGCAGGCGGCCTTGCAGGGCTTTGCCGAAGCCAGCGACATTCCGACCATCGCCGCCTTTCGTTATCAGGACCAGTTCGACAATTTCTCGCCCGTCTATGCGGGTGAGGCCGGGGTGGGCATGCCCGCCCATGTCAAGGGGCTGATCCGCAACGCCGATGTGATCCTTGCCGTCAATGTCCGCTTCGGCGAGATGACGACCGACGGCTATACGCTGCTGGATGTGCCGGTTCCGGCGCAAAGGCTGATCCATGTCCACGGCTCGGACCGCGAGATCGGCAAGATCTACCAGCCGACCCTTGGCATCCATGCAGGCCCCAACGCCTTCGCCGCCGCGCTGTCGCCGGTCAAGGGCGATTGGGCCGCCTGGCGCGCGGATGCCCGCAAGGCGTTCGACGACAGCTTCGACGCCCCCGCCCAGCCATCGCCCGTCGATATGGTCGCTGCTACCGCGCATCTGCGCGAGGTGCTGCCCGAAGACGCCATCCTGACCAACGGGGCGGGCAATTTCACCGTCTGGCCGAACAAATTCTACAAATACGGACCCAAGGCGCGGCTGCTTGCGCCGCAATCGGGGGCGATGGGTTACGGCGTCCCGGCGGCCATCGCGGCCAAGGTGGCCTTTCCCGACCGCACGGTGGTCTGTTTTGCGGGCGATGGCGATTTCCAGATGAATTGCCAGGAACTCGCCACCTCGATGCAGGCGGGCGCGCAGCCGATCATCCTGGTCCTGAACAACGGCATCTACGGCACGATCCGCGCCCATCAGGAACGCCACT
>NZ_CAMEFG010000071.1 GCF_945915435.1 uncultured Paracoccus sp.
TCGATCCCGATCACGGTGCGGCCCGGCACGGTGGAAACCCGCGCCGACAGCGCCGACATCGAGCGCGCGATGTCGTCGGCCAGGCCGATGACGCGGCTGGCCTTCAGCCCCGGCGCGGGTTCCAGTTCGTAAAGGGTGACGACGGGGCCGGGGCGGACCTCGGTGATCTGGCCCTTGACGCCGTAATCGTCCAGCACGGCCTCAAGCATCCGCGCGTTTTCCATCAGGGCTTCCTGCGAAAGCTGATGGCGCTGAACGGTTTCGGGCGAGGCCAGCAACGACAGCGGCGGCTGTTCGTAACCGGGCTGTTCGTCGTCGAAGCGCAGGCTGGGCTGCGCCTCGGCGCGGGCCTTGCGCGAAGGCGCGGGCGCCGGGGCGGGGGGCGCGACATGGCGCGGGGTCGCGGCGCCGAAGGGGGCGGTTTCGCGCTGCGGCTGGTCGTCTTCGTAAGGGTCGGGGGCGGCCAGCGGGGGTTCGGTCCGCGCAGGTTCGGGCGCGCGGGCGCCGCCGGTCAGCCGCGCCGTCACCGCCGCCAGGACCGAGCCGCGCCCCTCGTCCTGCGAGGAGCGCAGCCGGATCGCGTCCGAGATGCGGGCGCTGATATGGGCGCGGCTTGGGGCGTCCACTTCGCCGTAGTCGGTTTCCGGCTCGACCAGTTCGGGGTCCATGCGCGGATCGTCGGCCTGCGCCTGCTGGCGCGGGGCGTCGTCGAAATCGGCGCCTTGCAGCGCCGCGCGGTCGCGGCGGGCGGCCTGGCGCGCGCGGACCTGCTGCGCCGTGCGCGCGGCAAGCTGCCCGCTGCGGCCGGCCAGCCGCAGGGCGATGCCCTGGGCGGTCACCAGCCCCTCGCGCAGGAAGCGGGCGATGCGGGTCAGTTCGGTCCGGTCGAAACCGAAGACGAAGGCGGAAAAGGCAAGGATCGCTACCGCGACCACCACCGACAAGAGCTTGATCCCGATGGACGCCTTGACCGGCAGCGCCGACAGCATCGCGCCCATCAGCATGTCGCCCAGGTGCCCGCCAAGGCCAAAGCTTTGCGTCCAGCCGGGCGGGGGCGTCAGCGCCGTGGCATAGACCGACACCAGCACCATCGCCAGCGGCAGGAAGACGGCGCGCATCAGCCGTTCCTCGCCCCGGTGCAGCATCAGGCGCAGGCCCCAGATCACCGCGCCCACCGACAGCACATAGGACCCGTAGCCCGCGATCATGAACAGCGCCGAGGCGACATAGGCGCCGAAGCGGCCCAGAAGGTTCGTCGCCGCCTGGTCGGTCGCCGCCATGAACGAGGGATCTTCGGGCGAGTAGCTGCCCAGCATCATCGCGATCAGCACGCCAAGGACGACCAGCAGCGCCCCGGCCAGTTCCTTGCCGCGCCGTTCCAGCGCGGCTTGCGTGCTCTGGTCGAACAACGGGTCGCGGTGTTTGGCTTGCCAACTGGCCATATGCTTAGCCCCCTTGATACAAACAGGTCTTGAGACGGCTCAGCGCCGCCTCGGTTTCGTCGGCGGATGCGACCAGCGCGACGCGGATGAAATCGCGTCCGGGGTTCTCGCCCTGCCAGTCCCGCGCCAGGTATTCGCCGGGCAGGACCTGGATGCCCGCCTCGGCCCACAGCTTGCGGGCGGCGTCCTCGCCCGTGCCCACGGCCTGCGGGACGGGCAGCCACAGGAAGAAACCGCCCTGCGGCGCGAAATAGCCCGCGACATCGGCGAATATCCGGTCCGCCACCCCATATTTGCGCAGATACAGCGCGCGGTTTTCGGTAACGTGATCCTCATCCCGCCAGACGGCGGCGCTGACCATCTGCACCGGCAGGGGCAGCGGCGCGCCGCTGTAGCTGCGCAACGTGCGGATGCGCCGGATCTGTTCGGCCCCGCCCGCCGCAAAGCCCGAGCGCAGCCCCGGCAGGTTCGACCGTTTCGACAGCGAGTTGAACATCACCACCCGCTCGGCCAGCCCCATCTCATGCGCCACGGCCAGCGCGCCGGGGGGCGGGGTGTCGCGGTAGATTTCGCTATAGCATTCGTCGGACAGGATCAGGAAATCGTGCCGGTCCGCCAGCGCGATCAGATGCTCCAGATAGGCGCGGTCGGCGATGGCGCCCTGCGGGTTGGCGGGCGAACACAGATAGGCCAGCGTGGTGCGGTCCAGCACCGACGGGTCCAGCGAGCGGAAATCGGGCAGGTGGCCGCTGGCGGCGGTGGCGGGGACGAAGATCGCGTCGGCATCGCAGGCGGCGGCGGCGACGGCATAGACCTGATAGAAGGGGTTGGGGATCAGGATCGCCGGGCGCTGGCCGTTCTTGTCGCGCGGCGACAGCGCCAGCGCGGCGTTGAACAGCCCCTCGCGCGAGCCGTTTATCGCGGTGATCCGCGCGGGGGGAACCTCAAGGCCGTGACGCTGCCCGATCCAGCCCGAGATGGCGTCCAGCAACTCGGGCGTGCCCTCGTTCGGGGGGTATTTGCCGAAACCCGCGATGCTTTCGGCCATGATTTCGCCCACCATCCCCGGAAAGGGGTGGCGGGGTTCGCCGATCGTCATCACGACCGGATCGCCGCCGGGTTCGATGCCCGACAACAGGGTGCGCAAGCGCGGAAATGCGTATTCCGGCAGGTTCGAGAACCGCTCGGTCTGTGCCATGACTGCCTCTCTTGCGGGGTCGTGCCGCCCCGTTTCGCGCCAGATTACCCACAAACCCCGGTTTCGTCCAGCGTTCAGGTGGGTTGGCGGGCGGATAGCCCGGCCTGCGTGGCCGCGCTACAGCAGCGCCTGCACGGCGGCGGCGGTGACCAGCAAGCCACGATCCGCGCCCGGCAGGCCCATCAGCATGATGCCGCAGGCGGGCCGCGCGGTCGGCAGGGTGATCGCGGGCGTGCCCATGAAATTCGCGATCCGCGTGTTGCGCAGGGTCAGCAGGTTCTCGCGCGCGAAAAAGGCTGGATCGGCCAGCAGTTCCGCCGTGTCGGGCGGCAGGATCGGCACGGTGGGCATGATCACCGCATCGTAGCCCGCCAGCCGCGCGGCCCATTCCGCGCGCAGCCGGTCCAGGGTGATCCAGGCGGCGACGTAATCGGTCGCGGCCACCTCGCGCCCGCTGCGGAATCGTTCCAGCACGAGGGGATACATCAGTTCCGGCGCGGCCTCGATCTGGTCGCGCCAGATGGCATAGGCCTCGGGGGCGAAAACGGTCGGGGCCAGCGCCATCGCATCGGCGGCCTGGGACAGTTCGGCGCGCTCGATCCGGGCGCCGGCGCGGGCCAGTGCCTCGACGGTTTCCTCGAAGGCGGCGACGGGTCCCTCGCGGGCATCCTGGAAGGGCACGCCCTCCAGCACCAGCAGGCGCGGCTTGCGCGCGGCGGCGGCGCCAAGGTCCGCGGCGGGTTCGCCGCGCAGGACGGCGTAAAGCAGCGCGCAATCCTCGACCGTGCGGGCGATGGGACCGATCGAGTCGAAGCGGTGGCACAGCGGCACGCAGCCCCGCGCATCGACCGCGCCCTGGGTCGGCTTGAAGCCCACCAGCCCGTTCCACGCGGCGGGCACCCGGATCGAGCCGCCCGTGTCCGACCCGATGGCCGCCGCCGCCAGCCCCATCGCGACCGAAACCGCCGCGCCCGACGATGATCCGCCCGGCGCAAGCGCCGCGTCATGGGCGTTGGGCGGGGTCGCAGTCCGGGGGTTCAGGCCAAGCCCGGAAAAGGCCAGTTCCGTCATATGGGTCTTGCCCAGGCAGGCCAGCCCCTGCGCCGTCGCATTGGCCAGCGCCACCGCGTCGCGTGCGGGCACCCGGTCGCGCAGCAGTTGCGAGCCTGCCTCGGTCGCCACGCCCGCGCTGTCGATATTGTCCTTCCAGCTTATCGCCACCCCGTCCAGCGGTCCGCGCCGCAGCCCGGCGCGGGCGCGGTCATGGGCGGCGGTGGCCTCGGCCTGCGCGCGCTCGGGGGTCATGCGGGCAAAGATCCGCCCGGCATAGGGATGGCCCTCGGCGGCTTGCAGATAGGCCTCGACCTGTTCGATCGGGCTGATGAGACCGGCCATGATGGCGCGGCCCTGCTCGGCCGTGGATGCGCGCAACCAGTCCATGCGTTTCCCCCGATGCGTTTTGTGTCCCGCGCAGGCTAGCGCCCGCCGACTGCGGCTTCAATGACAATGGACAATCCGGCGCAAAGCGGGATAGTCAACGGCATGGAAAACCACTTCGACGTCGTGATCGCGGGCGGCGGGCTGAACGGCCCGACCCTTGCGCTGGCCCTTGCCGATGCCGGGCTTTCCGTGGCCGTCATCGACGCGCGGCCTGCGGACAGCCGGGCGGGGGATGCCTTCGACGGGCGGGCCTACGCGCTGGCACTGGCCTCGCAGCGCCTGCTGGCGGCGCTTGGGCTGTGGCCGGGGCTGGCCGACAACGCCCAACCGATCAACCAGGTCCGCGCCAGCCAGGGCAGGGCGGGCGAGGGCGCCGACCCCTTCGGACTGCATTTCGACAGTGCCGAGATCGAAGAGGGCCGCCTTGGCTACATGCTCGAGGATCGCTTTCTCTACCGCGCCCTGCTGGCGGGGATGCGGGGGCGCGTGACCCATCTGCCCGGCCACGCCGTCACCGCCCATGAAGCCGGTCCGGCGGGCGTCACGGTGACGCTGGACGATGGACGCCGGTTCACCGCGTGTCTGCTGGTCGGTGCGGACGGGCGGCAATCGCCCACGGCGCGGCGCGCGGGCATCGCGCGGGTCGGGCACGATTACGGACAGGTGGCGCTGGTTGCCGCCTTCGATCACGAATTGCCCCATCACGGGATCGCGCAGCAGTATTTCATGGCCTCGGGGCCGCTGGCGATCCTGCCCTTGCCGGGCAATCGCAGCTCCATCGTCTGGTCCGAGGCGCGAGGGTCCGCGCAGGCCATCATGGCGCTGGACGACGACGGCTTCCTTGAGGTGCTGCGCCCGCGTTTCGGCGATTATCTGGGGCGGATCCGGCTGACGGGGCCGCGCTTTTCCTATCCGCTGAACCTGACGCTGGCGCAAAGCTATGTCGGCCCCCGCGTCGCGCTGGTGGGCGATGCAGCGCATGGGGTCCACCCCATCGCGGGGCAGGGGCTGAACCTTGGGCTGCGCGATGTCGCCGCGCTGGCCGAGGTGCTGGTCGCCGCCCGCCGCCGGGGCGAGGATATGGGCAGCCATCAGGTGCTGCGCCGATACGAGGCATGGCGTCGCCCCGACGCGACCACGCTGGCGCTGGGGATGGATGCGGTCAACGCGCTGTTTTCCAACGACAACCCGGTGCTGCGCGTTGCGCGTTCGCTTGGCATGGGCGCGGTCGATGCGCTGGCGCCCGTGCGGCGGGGCTTCATGCGGCAGGCGGCGGGGCTGTCGCTGGACCCGATGCCGCGCCTGCTGACGGGGCGGCGGCTGGTCCCGTGAAGGCGCGGGAACGGTAACGGCGTTGCGAGCGTTGGGCCGTCCCCGCATCCGCGCAACGTGATGTGCAAGTCAATTCGGAATCCGTATCATCCAGACCATGAACATACGCTCTCTCGCTCTTGCGCCCGTCCTCGTCCTTGGCCTTGCCTTCCCGGCGCTGGCCGAGAAAATCTCGTTGAATGAAATCTCGCGCTATCTGAACGGCATCCAGACGGCGGTTTCGGATTTCACGCAGATCAACAATGACGGCTCGGTCTCGACCGGCACCGTCTATATCCACCGGCCCAACCGGGTGCGGTTCGAATACCAGGGCGATTCGACGCTGGTGCTGGCCTCGGCGGGCCAGGTCGCGGTGTTCGACCGCAAGTCGAACAGCGGGCCGCAGCAATATCCGCTGTCGCGCACGCCCTTGTCGATCATCCTTGCGCCCAACGTCAACCTGGGCCAGGCGCGCATGGTCACCAACCATGTCGAGCGTGAAAATGCCACCATCGTCACGGCGCAGGACCCCCAGCATCCCGAATACGGCAATATCCAGATGGTCTTTACCGCCAATCCCACGCAGTTGCGCCAGTGGATCGTGACCGACGACAGCGGTTCGCGCACGACGGTCATCCTGGGCGAGATGCAGACGGGCGTGTCCATCCCCCCCTCGCGCTTCGTCATCGAGAACGAGATCAACCGCCGCCGCTGAAGCGGACGGCTGAAGCGAACGGCGGCGCGAGGCGACGGCCCGGCAGCGATGCCGGGCCTTTTCGGTCAGCGCGCCCGCCCGCAGGACACCAGTTGCGCGCGATAGCGATGCGCGCGGCTGTCCACATTGGCCGCGACCCGCATCAGCCAGGGCTTGCCCCGATGCGATCCGCGCGCGAAACCGCCCCGCCCTTCGTGATAGGCCAGATATTGCGATGCCGTGTCGGTCTTGGCGATCCCCAGCCGGCGCGACGTTCCGTCCATATACCAGCCCATGAAATCGGTCGCGTCGCGGATGTTGTCGCGCCGCGCGCGGCGGTTTCCGGTCTCTTGCTGATATTCTTCCCAGGTCCCGTTCAGCGCCTGGCTGTAGCCGTAGGCCGAACTTTGCCGCCCGACCGGGATGATTCCCAGCACATATTGATGCGGTGTCCGCGCGTCGCCGATGAACCTCGATTCCTGGTGAATCGTCGCCATCTGGACATGGACCGGCACGCCCCAACGCCGTTCGGTCTGCTGCATCGCGCGGAAATAGGCTGGACGCTCGGCCGCGATCGCGCAGGCGTTGTCCAGATCCCGAGGAGCCGAATAATTCCCGCCGCCGCCACAGGACGCCACCAGCCCGACGATGGCCAGTTTCAGATACCTGTTCATTTCTGCCTCATTGTTTTTCCGCGACCATACGAAAAAATGAGGGCTTCGCAAATGACAAACCGGACAGATCGCTCAGGATCGGACTATTGCCGCCGATTTGACGATGGCGTGGCAGCTTGCGCCGGGGGTCAGGCCAAGGGCCGCGACGGATCGTTCCGTGACCTGCGCCAGCAGCAGGGCCTGGCCCGCGCGCAACTGCACGAAGCCGCCCTGGACCTGCGTGACCTGCGCTTGCAGGATGTTCAGCGCGGAAAGGCCAAGGGGGGCCTCGCGCGCCAGGATGATTTCGTGGGCAAGGATGCGCAGGCGCAATTCGCGCCCCTCGGGCAGGCCGGTGGGCGGCAGCAGCATCGGCCCGGCATCGGTCAGGACGCGCTGCATCCCGTCGGGTTCGGTCGCGCCGATACGGGCGGAAACCAGCGCGCCGACCTCGCGCGTGCCAAGGTGGGGGCCGATGGCGGCGTCGGCCAGCGCCTCGTCCAGCGGGCCGGCATGGGCGACGCGGCCCGCTTCGATCAGCACCAGGGTCGTGGCCAGCCGCGTCACCTCGTCCGTGGAATGCGAGACATAGAGGATCGGCAGCCGCACCTCGTCGCGCAGCCGCTCCAGCCAGGGCATGATCTCGTCCTTGCGGGCGCGGTCCAGCGCGGCCAGCGGCTCGTCCATCACCAGCAGGGCGGGGTCCGACAGCAGCGCGCGCCCGATGGCGGTGCGCTGCTTTTCGCCGCCCGAAAGCGTGTCGGGGCGGCGATCCAGCAGCGGGCCAAGGTCCAGCAGGCCGACCACCCGGTCGAAATCCCGCGCAGCCCCTCGCCTGAAGCGCGACGGATAGCGCAGGTTCGCCGCCACCGTCATATGCGGAAACAGCCGCGCGTCCTGAAAGACATAGCCGATCCGACGCGCACGCGGGGGCAGGTTCACGCGCCGGTCGCTGTCGAAAAGCACGCAGCCCTCCAGCGCGATATGGCCCCGGTCGGGCCGCAGCAGACCGGCGATGGCGTTGATCGTCGTGGTCTTGCCGCAGCCCGAAGGGCCGAACAGCGCCGTGATCCCGGCGGGCGCCCGAAAGGCGATATCCAGGTCCAGCCCCGGAAAGCGGTGGGTGAAGCGGGCGTCCAGCATGCTCATTTCCGGGCGGTCCTGCGGGCCAGCATCTCGGACAGGATCACAGCGCCCATCGCGATCACGATGGAGATCATGACCAGCCGCATCGCGGGCGCATCGCCGCCGGGGCTTTGCAGAAAGGCATAGATCGCCGTCGGCATGGTCTGGGTTTCGCCCGGAATGTTGGAAACGAAGGTGATCGTCGCGCCGAACTCGCCCATCGCCTTGGCAAAGCCAAGCGTGGCGCCCGCCACCAGCGCGGGCAGGATCAGCGGCAGGGTGACGGTCAGGAAGATCGCGGGCCGCGAGGCGCCAAGGGTCGCGGCGGCCTGTTCAAGGCGGGGGTCCACCGCCTCGAAGCCAAGGCGGATGGCGCGGACCATCAGCGGGAATGACATGACCGCCGCCGCCAGCGCCGCGCCGGTCCAGCGAAAGGCGAAGACGATGCCAAGCGGTTGCAGCAGCGACCCCACCGGGCCGCGCGTGCCGAAGGTTTGCAGCAGCAGATAGCCGGTGACGACCGGCGGCAGGATCAGCGGCAGGTGGACGATACCGCTTAGCAGGCTGTGGCCGGGAAAGCGTTTGCGCGCCAGCAGCCAGGCCACGGCGATGGCCAGCGGCAGGCTGGCCAGCGTCGCGACCAGCGAGACACGCAGCGACAGCGCTACCGCCTGCCATTCCGCCGGGCCGAGGAAGCTCATTGCAGGATCGAGAAACCTTGTGCCTCAAGCACGGCGCGGGCCGGTTCCTCGCGCAGGCTGTCGAGGAAGGCCGCCGCGTCGGCGGGGGCCACGGCCTCGGCGGTCACCGCCGCCGGGTAGATGATCGGGCGGTGGCTGTCCGCGGGGAAGGTGGCCAGCACCGTCACGCCGTCCTCGGCCGCCGCATCGGTGGCATAGACGATGCCATAGGGCGCCTCGCCGCTGGCGACCAGCGCCAGCGCGGCACGCACGTTGTCGGCCTGCGCGACCTGCGGTTCAAGCTGTTCCCACAGGCCCAGATTGGTCAGCGCCTCTTTCCCGTATTCGCCGGCGGGGACGGAATCGACCAGCGCCATCGCCAGCCGATCGCTGCCCAAGAGGCCGGGCAACTCGGCGATCTCGACCGGCTCGGTCGCGTCCGCCCCGACCAGCACCAGCGTATTGCCCAGCAGGTCGGTGCGGGTGGCGGCTTCGATGTCGCCCGAGGTTTCGACCTCGTCCATCCAGTTCTCGGCGGCCGAGATGAACAGGTCCACCGGCGCGCCCGCCTGGATCTGGCGGGCCAGTTGCGAACTGCCCGCATAGGAAATCGTCACCCTGTCGCCGGTCTTTTCCTGCCAGTCGGCGGCGATTTCATCCAGCGCGGTTTTCAGGCTGGCGGCTGCGAAAACCGTGAAGTCCTCGGCAAGCGCGGGAACCGAGGTCAGCGCGGCAAGCGCGGCGGCGATAAGGGGGGTGCGCATGGATTGGCTCCGTCGATGGGTCGGGACGTTGTATCTGTCTGTGCATAACCGCCTGCGCCGAAGCGTGGCAAGTGTTATTTTTCATCGTGCATAACGGAAACCAGCCCGCCCGAGATCCCCCCGATATGGACGGCGCCGGTCTGGACGACCAGCCGCTCCAACGCGCGGTAATGGGCCAGCACCTCGCGCCCGCGGTCGGTCAGCGCGGCGCCGCCACCGCCGCTGCCGCCCCGGCTCGCGTCGATCAGCGGGGGGGCGAAGGCGGTGTTCATTTCCTCGACCAGGTTCCAGGCGCGGCGATAGCTCATCTTCATCTCGCGCCCCGCCCCCGAGATCGAGCCGGTGCGGTCGATGGCCTCGAGCAGGTCGGCCTTGCCCCTGCCGAAGGTCAGCCCCTGCGCGAAATGCAGCCTCAGGTTCAGTTTCAGGTCGGGCGTCATGGCTGCTCCTTGTCGTTTCCGGCGGGCGAAGGATGTTTGACTCGTCCCCCTGCTGATGTAGCATGCCACCGGGTATTCATGTGAGAGGCTTAGCATGTCAGACAGCGAAGTGGTGATACTTTCCGGCGCGCGGACCGCCATCGGCGGATTCGGCGGCAGTCTGGCCAGCGTGCCGCCGACCCAGCTTGCCGCGACGGTGACCGGCGCCGCGCTGGAACGCGGGGGCGTCAGGCCCGACCAGATCGGCACGGTCGTCTTTGGCCATGTCCTGAACACCGAGCCGCGCGACATGTATCTGAGCCGCGTCGCCATGCTGGACGCGGGCATTCCCGATACGGCCACGGCGATGAACGTGAACCGGCTGTGCGGATCGGGCGCGCAGGCCATCGTCTCGGCCACGCAGGCGCTGCTGCTGGGCGACGCCGATTTCGCCGTCGCGGGCGGCGCGGAATCCATGAGCCGCGCGCCCTATGCGGTGCCCTCGGCCCGGTTCGGGGCCAAGATGGGCGACGTCAAGATGCTGGACATGATGGTCGGCGCGCTGACCTGTCCGATGGGCACCGGCCATATGGGCGTCACGGCGGAAAACGTCGCCGCCGAGAACAGCATTTCGCGCCAGGACCAGGACGAATTCGCGCTGGAAAGCCAGAACCGTGCGGCGAAGGCCATTGCCGAGGGCCGCTTCAAGGACCAGATCGTCCCCATCGAGATCAAGACCCGCAAGGGCGTGACCGCCTTCGACACCGACGAACACCCCAAGGAAACCACGCTTGAAAAGCTGGCCGGTCTGCGGCCCGCCTTCGCCAAGGAAGGCTCGGTCACGGCGGGCAATGCCAGCGGCATCAACGACGGGGCGGCGGCCATCGTGCTGGCGCGGGCGGATGCGGCGAAGGCGGCGGGGCTGGTGCCGCGCTTCCGCGTGCTTGGCTATGCCATCGCGGGCGTGCCGCCGCATATCATGGGCGTCGGCCCGATCCCGGCGGTGCAGGACCTGCTGAAGCGCACGGGCCTGTCGGTCGGCGATTTCGACGTGATCGAATCGAACGAGGCTTTCGCGGCCCAGGCCATCGCCGTGAACAACGGGCTGGGGCTGGACAGTGCCAGGGTCAACCCCAATGGCGGCGCGGTGGCGCTTGGCCATCCCGTCGGCGCGACCGGCGCGATCCTGACGGTCAAGGCGATGTATGAGCTGGACCGCATCGGCGGATCGAAGGCGCTGGTGACCATGTGCATCGGCGGCGGCCAGGGCATCGCGCTGGCGATCGAACGGATCTGAGTGCGAAAAGGGGGCGCGTGATCCGCGCCCCTATTCCCCGCGCGGAAAGCGTTTGGAATCCTCCAGCAGGTTCAGGTCCATGTGGTTGCGCATGTAACGCTCGGACGCCTGCATCAGCGGCTGGTAGTCCCAAGGGAAATAGGCCCCGTTGCGCAGCGCCTCGTAGACGATCCAGCGCCGGGCCTGGCTTTGGCGCACCTCGGCGTCATAGGCGGACAGGTCCCAGCGTTCCGCCGCGCTTGCGCGCATTCGTGCCAGTTGATCCGCATGGGCGGGGTCGCCCGCCAGATTGGCCCTTTCCCCCGGATCGCGCTTCAGGTTAAACAGCATCTCGGGGTCGTTGTCGCAGGCGATATATTTCCACTCGCCATCCCGCAGCGCGACAAGCGGCGCGACCGATCCCTCGGCAGCATATTCCATCGCTACCATCCCTCGCCCCTCGGGGGCGCGCAGGGACCGCCCGTCGGTCCAGGGTTCGATTTCAGTCATCGAGATGCCCGCCAGATCGCACAGGGTCGGCAGCACGTCGATGGTCGAGACGGGCGTATCCACCAGCCCCGGCTGCATCTGGG
>NZ_CAMEFG010000072.1 GCF_945915435.1 uncultured Paracoccus sp.
TGACCAGCCGGTTCGACTGGTTCTTCATCATCGCGGGCAATATCTTCGTGCTGCTGAGCCTTGGGCTGATCCTGTCGCCGCTGGGGTCAGTCCGGCTGGGTGGGCCGGATGCGACGCCGGACTTCAGCCTGACCGGCTGGTTCGCGATGCTGTTTGCCGCGGGCATGGGTATCGGGCTGATGTTTTACGGCGTCAGCGAACCGCTGGGCCATTTCACTGCCGCGTTTGGCGGTCCGGTGGTCGAGAACGGCGTGCGCACCGACTGGGCGCCGCTGGACGGCGCGGCGGGCGACGAGCTTGGCGCCCGTCGGCTGGCGATGGCCGCGACGATCTATCATTGGGGGCTGCATCCCTGGTCGATCTATGCGGTGGTGGCGCTGTCGATGGCGCTGTTTGCCTATAACAAGGGGCTGCCGCTGACGCTGCGCTCGGTCTTTTATCCGCTGCTGGGTGAAAGGGTCTGGGGCTGGCCGGGCCATGTCGTCGATGTGCTGGCGGTGATGGCGACGCTGTTCGGGCTGGCGACATCGCTGGGGATCGGGGCCGAGCAGGCCACGGCGGGCTTCGGCTTCCTGTTCGGGTGGAGCGCGTCCGACACCTTCAAGATCGTGCTGATCATCGTCATCACGGCGATCGCCACCGGCTCGGTCGTGCTTGGGGTCGAGAAGGGCGTCAAGCGCCTGTCCGAGATCAACATGGTCATGGCCATCGTCCTTTTGCTGTTCGTGATCCTTGCCGGGCCGACATGGCAGATCATCAGCGGCTTCTTCGGCAACCTGGGCGCCTACGGGGCGAATATCCTGCCGCTGTCGAACCCCTTCGGTCGCGAGGACGACAACTTCAGGCAGGGCTGGACGGCCTTTTACTGGGCCTGGTGGATAAGCTGGTCGCCCTTTGTCGGCATGTTCATCGCCCGTGTCAGCCGGGGCCGCACGGTGCGCCAGTTCCTGGTCGCGGTGCTGATCGTGCCTTCGCTGATCTCGGTCTTGTGGATGACCGCCTTTGGCGGCACGGCGATCTCGGTCACCTTGGCCGGCTTCTCGGGCGTGACCGATGCGGCGCTGGAACTGCAACTGTTCCAGATGCTGTCGCAACTGCCGCTGACGGCGATTACCAGCTTCGTGGGGATCGTGCTGGTCATCGTGTTCTTCGTTACCTCGTCGGATTCCGGTTCGCTGGTGATCGACACCATCGCGGCGGGTGGCAAGATCAACGCGCCGGTGCCGCAGCGCATCTTCTGGTGCACCTTCGAGGGGCTGGTCGCCATCGCCCTGCTTCTGGGCGGCGGGCTGACGGCCTTGCAGGCGATGGCGGTATCCACCGGGCTGCCCTTCACGCTGGTGCTGCTGGGCGCCTGCTGGGCCATCGTCAAGGGCCTGATCGCCGAGCGGCGCGAACTGAGCTGACGCCCCTCGCCGGGCGTTTCGGAACGGGCGGGACCTGATCCCGCCCGTTTCGCGTCGCAAGGCTGGCCCACGGGCTGGTATCCGCGCCACGCGATATGCTAACCCTGTCCCGGCGCGGTGCCCTGCAACGGGTCTGGGCCGCCTTTTTCACCCCTTCAGGCCTTTTCACCCCTTCAGGAATGCCGCCATGCAGTTTCCCATCGTCGCCGTCGCCTTCGTCGTCCTTGCGGGGGCCTGCATCTCGGTCCAGGCACCCCTCAACGCCGCGCTGAGCAAGGCCGTGCAAAGCCCGCTGGCGGCAGCCGCGATTTCCTTCGGCGTCGGCTTCGTCCTGCTGACCCTTGGCGCGCTGGCGATGGGGGAAGGGCGCAGCTTCCCGCATGCGCTGCGGCAGGACTGGCGGCTGTGGATGGGTGGGTTCTTCGGCGCCTTCTATGTCTGGACCATCGTCTGGACCATGCCGCGCACCGGCGTGTTGACGGCGGTTTGCGCGCTGGCCCTGGGGCAGATGGTCGCCGCGCTGGTGATGGACCGCCTGGGGGCCTTCGGCATGCCGGTGCGCGAGCTTAGCCTGCCGCGCATCCTGGCGGCGCTGATGGTGGGGGGCGGCATCGTGCTGTCGCGTTTCTGACGCCCCCTCTTGCCCCCTGCCCGCCCGCCATGAGATAACGCCGCCAAACAAAGAACGAGCAGACGAGCGATGGCCGACGACCTATTCCCGAAAAACGACCCGACGGGCGAAAGCTACTCGGCCGCCTCGATCGAGATCCTCGAAGGGTTGGAGCCTGTCCGCAAGCGCCCCGGCATGTATATCGGGGGCACGGATGAGCGCGCGCTGCACCATCTGGTCGCGGAAATCCTGGACAACTCGATGGACGAGGCCGTGGCGGGCCACGCCACCCGGATCGAGGTCGAGCTGCATCCCGACTACAGCGTCACCATCCGCGACAACGGGCGCGGCATCCCCATCGACCCGCATCCGAAATTCCCCGATCGCTCGGCGCTGGAGGTGATCCTTTGCACCCTGCATGCGGGCGGCAAGTTCTCGGGTGATGCCTATCAGACCTCGGGCGGGTTGCACGGGGTGGGCGCATCGGTCGTGAACGCGCTTTCAGACAGCATGGTCGTGCAGGTCGCCCGCAACCGCGAATTGTGGGAACAGCGCTTTTCCCGCGGCATCCCGCAAGGCCCGGTGGCGAAGATCGGCCCCGCGCCCAACCGGCGCGGCACCACCGTCACCTTCCATGCCGACGAGGAAATCTTCGGCCATCACCGCTTCCGCCCCTCGCGCTTGCTGAAGATGGTGAAATCCAAGGCCTATCTGTTTTCCGGCGTGGAAATCCGCTGGAAATCGCGGATCGAGGACGGCGACACCCCGATGGAGGCCACGTTCCATTTCCCCGGCGGGCTGGCCGATTACCTGGCCGAAACGCTCAGCGGCACGACCACCTATGCCGACCGCCCATTCGCGGGCAGCGTCGATTTCAAGGAAAGGTTCAACACGCCGGGCAAGGTCGATTGGGCGATCAACTGGACCCCTTCGCGCGACGGCTTCATCCAGAGCTATTGTAACACCGTCCCCACCCCCGAGGGCGGCACGCATGAGGCCGGTTTCTGGTCGGCGATCCTCAAGGGCATCCGCGCCTATGGCGAGTTGGTCAACAACAAGAAGGCCGGCCAGATCACCCGCGACGACCTGCTGACGGGCGGCTGCGCGCTGGTTTCCTGCTTTATCCGCGAACCCGAATTCGTCGGCCAGACCAAGGACCGCCTTGCCACGACCGAGGCCGCGCGGCTGGTCGAGGGTGCCGTGCGCGACCATTTCGACAACTGGCTGGCGGCGGATACGAAATCGGCGGGCGCAATCCTGGATTTCCTGGTCCTGCGGGCCGAGGAACGGCTGCGGCGGCGGCAGGAAAAGGAAACCGCCCGCAAGTCCGCCACGAAAAAGCTGCGCCTGCCCGGCAAGCTGGTCGATTGTTCGAATGCCAACCGCGAAGGGACCGAGCTTTTCATCGTCGAGGGCGATTCGGCGGGCGGCAGCGCCAAGATGGCGCGCGAACGCAGGACGCAGGCCTTGCTGCCCTTGCGCGGCAAGATCCTGAACGTGCTTGGCGCGGCCAGTTCCAAACTGGGCAGCAACCAGGAAATAAACGATCTTTGCCAGGCGCTTGGCGTCGGTATGGGAACCCGTTTCAACGTCGATGACCTGCGCTATGACAAGATCATCATCATGACCGACGCCGATGTCGACGGCGCCCATATCGCCAGCCTGCTGATGACCTTCTTCTTCACCCAGATGCGGCCGCTGATCGACAAGGGGCATCTGTACCTGGCCTGTCCGCCGCTTTATCGGCTGACGCAGGGACCGAAACGCATCTATGTCTCGGACGACGCCGAGAAAGAGGCGATGCTGGCCCGTGGCCTTGGCGGCAAGGGCAAGATCGACGTCCAGCGCTTCAAGGGCCTGGGCGAGATGGATGCCAAGGACCTCAAGGACACGACCATGAACCCGGCGACGCGCAAGCTGATCCGGGTCAGCATCGACGAAGAGGAAGGCGGCAGCACCGGCGATCTGGTCGAGCGGCTGATGGGCAAGAAGCCCGAGCTGCGATTCCAGTATATCCAGGAAAATGCCCGTTTCGTCGAGGAACTGGACGTCTAGAACCGCAGCCCGATGCTGAACTCGGCCCCGTCGGTTCCGATCCCGAAGCTGGCGGCGCCGAAGGAAAAGCCGATCAGTGCGCCGGTCCAGACCTGCGCGGGCGTATGCTGGCCCGCGTGGATGCGGCTGGCCCCGGTCAGCGCCGCCGCGCCGTAGCCCGCCAGTCCGGCGGCGGGCCGGTCGTCGAAACATTTCCCGGCAAGGTCCGCCGCCCCGAAAAAGGCGGCGGCGGTGTGGCCGGACGGAAAGCCCTCGCCCTGCCCGTTCGGGCGGCGCGCGATGGGCCGGGTGTCGAAAACCTGCTTCATGCCCCAGACCAGCGCCGTTTGCAGCAGCCCGCGGATGGCGAAATCCTCAAGCCGGTCCTGACGCTCGGCGCAGACGGCGGCGGCCAGCGGCAGGCCGTATTTCATCGCGGTCCCGAAATCCTCGAACGGGTCGGCATGCGCAGGTGCGGCCAAGGCCAGCATCAGGGCAAGGCCCGCGCGTTTCATGCCTGCACGTTTCCTGCCTGCTCGGGGCGGCGCGCCAGTTCGATCACGCGATCCATGCGCTGCGCCAGTTCAAGGTTGTGGGTCGCGATCAGCGCCGCCATCCCGGTTTCGCGCACCAGCGAGATCAGCATCTGGAACACCCGGTCCGAGGTCGCGGGGTCGAGGTTCCCCGTCGGCTCGTCCGCCAGCAGAAGCTGCGGCGCATTGGCCAGCGCGCGGCAGAAGGCGACGCGCTGCTGTTCCCCCCCCGAAAGCTCGGCCGGGCGGTGGCCGGCGCGTTCGCCCAAGGCCACGCGGGCCAGCAGGTCCTCGGCCCGCCGGCGGGCGGCGACGCCATCGGTCCCGTTGGCAAGCTGCGGCAGGACGATGTTCTCGGCGGCGGTGAATTCGGGCAGCAGGTGGTGGAACTGGTAGACGAAGCCCAGTTCCTGCCGACGGGCGCGGGTGCGCGCATCGTCGCTGGCCCCGCCCATATCGCGACCGTTCAGCAGGACCTGCCCCCGGTCGGGCGTGTCCAGCAGACCCGCGATATGCAGCAGCGTCGATTTGCCCGCCCCCGAAGGCGCGACCAGCGCGACCACCTCGCCCCGCGCGACGGTCAGGTTCAGCCCGGTCAGCACCGGGACCGGGGACGGCCCGCCGATGCCATAGGTCTTGTGGATGTCGAGCAGTTCCAGGGTGTTACTCATAGCGCAGGGCCTCGACCGGGTTCATCCGCGCGGCGCGGCGGGCGGGAAAGATGGTGACGACGAAGGACAGCGTCAGAGACAGCCCCACCGCCTTGGCGATGTCGATCAGCCGCAACTGCGCGGGCAGTTCGTAGATTCCCCGGACCGAGGCGTTCCACGCCCCCCCCTTCGAGATATAGTTCACGAAGGTCATGATGTGATCGACATTCAACGCAAAGATCACCCCAAGGATCACCCCCGCGATGGTGCCGATCACCCCGGTAAAGGCCCCGCACATGAAGAACACCCGCAGGATCGAGCCTTCGGTCAGCCCGATGGTGCGCAGGATGCCGATGTCGCGGCCCTTGTTCTTGACCAGCATGATCAGCCCCGAGGTGATGTTCATCGAGGCGATCAGCACCAGGATCGACAGGATGATGAACATCACGTTGTCCTCAACATCCAGCGTTTCCAGGAAATCGCCCGCCGAATCCTTCCACGACCACAAAAGCGCGCCGGAACCGGCGGTTTGCAGCAGGGGCACGGCCCAGTCCTCGATCTGTTCGGGGTGGGTGACGAAGACCTGGATCTCGTCGGCCACGCCTTCGCGGTTGAAATAGTCCTGCGCTTGCGCGATGGGCATGTAGATGCGGGTCATGTCCACGTCGTAGCGGCCCGCGCTGAAGATATAGGTGACCTCGTAGGTGCTGACGCGCGGCGTCGTGCCGAAGGCGGTCTGTGCGCCGTCGGGGGAAATCAGGCTGACCCGCTGGCCGATCACCAGCCCCAGGTCGCGCGCCAGGGCGGCGCCGACGGCGATGCCGCCCTCGAAATCCTCGATCCGGCCCATCGCGGTTTCGGGGTCCGAAATGCGGGGCATCGCGCGCAAGTCGTCGGCGGAGACGCCATAGATCTCGGCCACGTTGGAGCGGTCGCCCATCTTGGCCATGACCTGCCCCCGGATGACCGGCGTGGCGCGGGTGACGCCCGGCAGCGCGGCGATCTCGGCGGCCATCGCGTCGTAATCCTCGATCCGGGTGGGAACGACATAGCTTTCGCCCGTCAGGTCGTTGGTGATGTGGCGGGGACCGTAATAGACCGTGGTGTGCGCGTTCGCGCCCAGGATCGTGTCCACGAATTCCGCGCGAAAGCCCGAGCGCACGGCCAGCGTGGCGATCAGCGCCATGACCCCCAGCGTGATGCCGATCAGGCTGATCCAGGTCATCGTGCTGACGCCGCCTTCGCTGCGCCGGGCGCGAAGATAGCGCCATGCGATCAGCAACTCGAAACGCGAAAAGGGGCGCGTGTCCGCCATGAGGCACCTCGGTTTGTTTCGCCGCCCTGATTGGCGCGCGCGGGTGGGAAACGCAAGGCTACAAGGGCGTGAGCGGCGAAAGCGGGCCGGGGCGGCGTTCCTCGGACAGCATCACGTTGGCCTCGACCTGGCCTACGCCGGGCAATGTCATGATGCGGCGGCGCAGGATACGCTCGAAATCGGGGATGTCGCGGGCGGTGATGCGCAGGCGGTAATCGAACTGGCCAAGGACGTGCTGGACGACCTGGACCTCGGGGATGGCGGTCACGGCGCGCTCGAAATCGTCCAGGCTGGCGCGGCCCTTGGCGGCAAGGCGGATGCCCAGAAAGACGGTGACGCCGAAGCCAAGGGCGGCGTGGTCCAGTTCGACCCGGCGGCCCGCGATGACGCCCGCGTCGGTCAGGCGGCGGATGCGGCGCCAGACGGCGGGCTGCGCCAGCCCAAGCGCGCGGCCGATTTCCGCCGCGCCCTGCGTCGCGTCCTGCGACAACTGCCGCAGGATCGCCAGATCGGTCGCATCGGGGGCGAAGACGTTCATATCGGCACGCCCTGCGTTTCCTTGACGGTCGAGACCATCATCAGCGCATCGCTGTCGGCGACATGGGGCAGCGTCAGGATCTTTTCGCGGTAGATCTGCTGCCAATGCGCCATGTCGCGCGCGATCACCGACAGGCGGAAATCGACGGATCCGAGGAAGCTTTGAATCTCGGTCACCTCGGCCACCTGCCGCGCAGCGGCGGTGAATTCGTCGAAGGCGCGCGGGTTCGACTTGTCCAGGGTGAAGCGCAGGCTGACCTCGACCTCATATCCCAGCTTGCGCCAGTCGATGCGGGGGCGGATGGCGCGAATGGCGCCCGTCTGCCGCAGCCGGTCCAGCCGCCGCCAGAGCGTGGCGGTGGTCACGCCCGCCCGCTCGGCCAGGGCCGCGTTCGGTGCGTCGGGTTCGGCCAGCAGGTGGCGCAATATGCGGCGGTCGGTGTCATCAAGCATGATTATTTCACTTTTAAAGTGATTTTCACATTATAGCTACACATATTCCGCAATCCATGCGTTGATTTGAACTTTAATCCCCATCGTTGGCGCTAGAACAGGTCCAGACACAAGCAAGGAGGAACGCCGGATGCGCGTTTACTATGATCGCGACTGCGATGTGAACCTGATCAAGGACAAGAAGATCGCCATGCTGGGTTACGGCAGCCAGGGCCACGCCCATGCGCTGAACCTGCGCGATTCGGGGGCCAAGAACGTGGTCGTCGCGCTGCGCGAAGGCTCGGCTTCCGCGAAGAAGGCCGAGGCCGAGGGGCTGAAGGTCATGGGCATCGCCGAGGCCGCCGCCTGGGCCGACCTGATCATGTTCACCATGCCGGACGAGCTTCAGGCCGAAACCTATCGCAAATACGTCCATGACAACCTGCGCGAAGGCGCGGCCATCGCCTTCGCCCACGGGCTGAACGTCCATTTCGGCCTGATCGAGCCGAAGCCCGGCGTCGACGTCATCATGATGGCCCCCAAAGGCCCCGGCCACACCGTTCGCGGCGAATACACCAAGGGCGGCGGCGTGCCCTGCCTGGTGGCCGTGCATCAGGACGCGACCGGCAAGGCGATGGACATCGGCCTCAGCTATTGCGCGGCCATCGGCGGCGGGCGCTCGGGCATCATCGAGACGAACTTCCGCCAGGAATGCGAAACCGACCTGTTCGGCGAGCAGGCCGTGCTGTGCGGCGGGTTGGTCGAACTGATCCGCATGGGCTTTGAAACCCTGGTCGAAGCGGGCTACGAGCCTGAAATGGCCTATTTCGAGTGCCTGCACGAGGTCAAGCTGATCGTCGACCTGATCTATGAAGGCGGCATCGCCAACATGAACTATTCGATCAGCAACACCGCCGAATACGGCGAATATGTCAGCGGCCCGCGTATCCTGCCCTACGAGGAAACCAAGGCCCGCATGAAGGCCGTTCTGCACGACATCCAGACCGGCAAGTTCGTGCGCGACTTCATGCAGGAAAATACCGTCGGCCAGCCCTTCTTCAAGGCGACCCGCCGCCTGAACGACGAGCATCAGATCGAAAAGGTCGGCGAGAAGCTGCGCGCCATGATGCCCTGGATCTCGGCCGGGAAAATGGTCGACAAGGATCGCAACTGATCCGTCGGGCCAGAAATGGAAAGCCCCGCCATCGGCGGGGCTTTTTCATGATCAGGCGGCGGTATTGGAATTGACCTTCAGCGCAGCTTGCAGCCGGTCGATGGCGGCCTGTTCGCTGCCCGAGGTATAGCCCGATTTCAGCAGATGGATCAGCCGCGCAAGGAAAACGGACGAGATGCGGCCCAGTTCCGCCAGCTCGGCGTCGGTTTTCAACCCGACATATTCCAGCGCCACATCGTCGCTGTCGGTCCAATGCGCCTTTTCCAGCCGATCGAAGATGCGGTCGAGCCGTTCGGTGTTCACGCCAAGTCCGGCACAGAACGCCGCCAGCCCCTTTTCGTCCATGTTGACGGTCACGCCCCAGCCGCCGGTGCGGAACTTGTTGATGATGAATTCCTCGTCATGGTCGGCATAGAACTGGAAGGCGTGGACCAGCGGCCCGCGATGCGAGAATTTGTAGCCGACCTTGGAACTGCTCCAGTCCATCGTGCCGTCAAGCAGGCTCACCCCATCGAAGGTGAAGGCGTTGTTGGTGCGGCGCAGCCCCGGAGGCCAGCCCTGCGCGGGCGAGCCGTAGCTGACCACCTCAAGCCCCGCGATGGCGCCTACGCCGCGCGCCAGCGCCACCCCGGTCAGCGCGTTCGAGGTGATCAGGTTGCCCTGGCTATGCGCATGGATCGGCGCACCCAGCAGGCCGCCGGGTTGGGCCAGCAGCAGCTTGTAAAGCGAGCGCGTCGCGGCATTGCCGCCCAGCAGCGTATAGACGTAATCGTCCTTGGAGAGCGCAGGGGATTTCGCCTTCTCGAACTGATAGGCGGCCTCGACGAAATCGGACCAGGTCTGAAAGTCGCCGCCGAACTTCGGCATCCGTGCCAGCACGCGCTGGTCGGCGGATTGCCCGGCGGTCAGGGTGAACTTGTCGGCTATGCATTGCCACAGATCGCTCAGCCCGCCTTGCGTTGCGTTGAAGACGCCATAGACCTTTGCCCCCAATATCTCGGACAGGCGCAGCCCGCTGGCCTGGTGACCCTTGCCGTCGTTCAGCATCCCGTTGACGAAGATCACCGGCCTGGCGGGGTTATACCACGCCTTGCCTTCGTTATCCTTGGACACATAGACGGACACCGCGCCATCCGCCGTCGGCGCGCCGTCCATGTTGATCGGGGGCATCTGCATCGCCATTCTCCAAACCGATAAAGTCAATTACCCGCATTAAGCATTTGCGGGCGGGGCCTGCCAAGCTCTATTCGTCCAGGACTTCCAGCACGCCGGGGATCGCGCGCAGGGCCTGCCGGGTGGGCGGGGTCAGCGGCGCATCCTGGACGATCTGGACATCCACCAGATCGTCGCCGTCGCGAAAGCGCAAGGTGACCGGACCGCGCGCGCGGGGCGGGGCCTTGATCTCGGCCCGGATACGTTCCAGCGCGGCGGCGATTTCGGGGATGGGGACGGGATCGGCGATCTCGACCGCCAGCCGGTCGGCCCCGGCATCGGCCACCGCCTGGTCCAGCGGCGTGACCGCGCGCGCCAGCATCTTGACCTGGTCGCCCGACGGTTCGACCTGGACCTGCAACACGACATTCTCGCCCGGCTCCAGATGCTGGCGATGGGCGTCCAGCGTGTCGGAAAAAACGGTGACCTCGTAAAGCCCGGTGGGATCGGACAGGCCGACGAAGGCATAGCGGGTGCCGCGCGCGGATTTCTTTTCCTGCCGGTTCGCCACCGTCCCGGCGATCGAGGCGACAAGCGGTCCGTCCTGCGCCGCCAGCGTGATCTGCGCCAGCGTATCGACATTCTTGCGGCGCAGCGCGGGCTGGTAGTCGTCCAGCGGATGGCCCGAGAGGTAGAAGCCCACCGCCGCATGTTCCTCGGCCAGCTTTTCGGTGGGCAGCCAGATCGGCGCGGTGACGGGTCGTGGCGGCGGCAGATCCTCGCCCCCGCCGAAGAGCGAGGACTGGTTCGACGCCGCTGCCTCTTGCACCGCTGCCGACCATGCCACCAACCCGTCCAGCGACTTCAGAACGCGGGCGCGGTTGGGTTCCAGCAGGTCGAAGGCGCCCGCGCGGGCCAGCATCTCAAGCGGGCGCTTGCCGACGCGGCGCATGTCGACGCGGCGGGCAAAATCGGTCATGTCGGCAAAGGGCCGGCCTGCGCGCGCAGCGACGATCATCCGCATCGCCTCGACCCCTACCCCCTTCAGCGCGCCAAGCGCATAGTGGATGCGCCCCTCGCCCACGGTGAATGTCGCGTCCGAGCGGTTGACGCAGGGCGGCACGGTTTCGATCCCCATGCGGTCCACCTCGCGCTTGTAGACCGAGAGCTTGTCGGTCAGGTGGATATCGCAGTTCATCACCGCCGCCATGAACTCGACCG
>NZ_CAMEFG010000073.1 GCF_945915435.1 uncultured Paracoccus sp.
CCGCCGCCTCGCAGTTGGTCTTGTAGGCCGTGTCCTCGATCGAGCCTTCCTTGGTCGCCCGGCCCGAGTTCACGTCGATGGCCACCAGCGCCTCGGTCACGCCGATGACGATATAGCCGCCGGACTTGAGCTGGACGGTCGGGTTGAACATGCCCGCCAGATAGCTTTCGACCTGATAGCGCGAGAACAGCGGCATCGGATCGAGGTAATGCTTCACGTTCTTGGCATGGGACGGCATGATCATCTTCATGAAGTCCTTGGCGGCGCGATAGCCGCGTTCGCCCTCGACCAGAACCTCGTCAATGTCCTTGCTGTAGAGGTCGCGGATCTGGCGCTTGATCAGGTCGCCTTCCTCGTAGATCGGGGCGGGGGCCACCGACTTGAAGGTCAGTTCGCGGATCTGCTCCCACAGCCGCATCAGATATTCGTAGTCGCGCTTGATCTCGGTCCGGGTGCGCTGGCTGCCGGCGGTGCGGATGATCAGCCCGGCGCCCTGCGGCACGGACAATTCGCCCGCGATTTCCTTCAGCTTCTTGCGGTCGGCGGCCACGGTGATCTTACGGCTGATGCCGCCGCCGCGCGCGGTGTTGGGCATCAGCACGCAATAGCGGCCCGCCAGCGACAGGTAGGTGGTCAGCGCCGCGCCCTTGTTGCCGCGTTCTTCCTTGACCACCTGGACCAGCATGATCTGGCGCACCTTGATCACTTCCTGGATCTTGTAGCGGCGCGCGCGGGTCTTCTTGGGCGGCTGGATTTCCTCGGACACGTCGTCGTCGCCGACCGATTCGATGGAATCGTCGCCCGAGTCGTCCGAATCGGATGCCTCGTCCTGATCCTGATCCGGCGCGTCCCCGCTCCCATTGCCAGCGTCGGGCTGCGCGTCAGCCGCGATCCGGGCCGGCGCTTCGGGCGTCTCGACCGGGGCCGAATCGCTCTCGGGGGCGCCGTTTTCGCCGTCGATGACCTCCATCCCCGGAATGGGGTCGGATTTCGCGACCTCGTCCGCCACGGCCCTTTCGGCACGGGGGGAACGGCGGCGGCGCGGTTTGCGCTCGGGCTGTTCGTCGGCCTCGGCCTCGGCAGCGGCCTGTTCCTCGGCCAGCAGCACCTGACGGTCGGCGGCGGGGATCTGATAATAATCCGGGTGGATTTCGGCAAAGGCCAGGAAGCCGTGACGGTTCCCGCCATAATCCACGAATGCGGCCTGCAACGAGGGTTCGACCCGCGTCACCTTCGCAAGATAGATATTCCCGGCCAGTTGCCGTTTGTTGATGGTTTCAAAGTCAAACTCCTCGACCTTGGTTCCATCGACCACGACCACCCGAGTTTCCTCGGGATGGGTGGCGTCGATAAGCATTTTCTTCGACATTTATCCGTTTTCCGCGCAACAGCCCGCGCCCGCCCGAAGGCGGCCCAAACGGAATGCTGCGGCATGATTGAAACGCGAACGCCGGGCGGAAAACGACAAGGCAGGCGGTCGGGTCATTGCCCGGCCACCGGATTTCTGCTCGTTCCCCTGCGCGATCCATCGCGTCTGTTACCTTTATAGGCCCGGACCGACCTTTTCAGGCGACCGGACAACCGAACGTCTTGCCCAGAGGCCCCGGGAAGGGCATGGGCGCTGATTTTTCCGCGCATCCGCCGCCTGCCCTTCAGGGCGACCGGCCAGCACCGCGCTGCGAAACTTTGGGGGGACCTGCCGTGAAGGCATCGAAATATCCCCTGCCCTTGCAGAATAAGGGTGAAAGGCGGACCGTTACAATGGGTATTCGTCGTCAATGCGGCACAAGCGCCCCCGACAAGCGCCCTTGCGGGCAGGCCGGGCGGCGCATGGCCCGCCCCGCCCGGCCAGCGTTTACAGGTAGTCCTGGCGGCTAAGCCCGTATTTCGCCATCTTTTCGTTCAGCGTCCGGCGCGGCAGGCACAATTCGTCCATGACGGCGGCGATGCTGCCCTTGTGGCGGCGCATGGTGTTGTCGATCAGCATTTTTTCAAAGCTTTCGACATATTCCTTGAGCGGCTTGCCCTCGGTCGTCGTGGCTTCCTGCGTTTCCTCGCCGTCGGCCAGCAGCAGCGACGCGATCGAGCCGGACCCGCGCCGGTTCTGCAAGACCGCGCGTTCGGCGACGTTGATCAACTGGCGCACGTTGCCGGGCCAGGGCGCTTGCAGAAGCTGCGCGGCTTCCTGCGCGGTGATCTGCGGGGGTTCGCAGCCATATTCCTCGGAGAACTGTTCGGTCATGCGGGTGAACAGCGCCAGGATGTCCTCGCCGCGCGAGCGCAGCGGCGGCAAGGTGATCTTCAACGCAGAGAGGCGATAGAACAGGTCGGGGCGCAACGAATCCTCGACCTTGCGGCCTTCGGCGCGGGCGTTCGAGATCGCGATGATCCGCGTCTCGGCGGGAACGCCCTGGTCGGCGATGAAGGCCAGGAGCCGCGCTTGCAACGGTTCGGACAGCATCTCGATGTCCTCAAGGCAAAGCGTGCCGCCGCGCGCTTCCTCGACGGCGGGCAACCCGCTTTCGATGGGGCCGAACAGCTTTTCCGACAGCATTTCATCGCTGTAGGCGGCGCAGGAAATGGGCACGAACTTCTTGGACGCGCGCGGACCGACCGCATGCAGCGCATGGGCGACCAGCGTCTTGCCGGTGCCGGTTTCGCCGTCGATCAGCACATGGCCGTCGGCCTGGCCCAGGTCCAGGATATCCTCGCGCAGGCGCTCCATCACGGGGCTGGCGCCGACCAGCTTGGACATGACCTGCTGGCCCTCGGACAGGTCACGGCGCAGGGCGCGGTTGTCCAGCGTCATGCGGCGGGCCTGCGTGGCGCGCTTGGCCAGTTCGGTCAGCCGGTCGGGGTTGAAGGGCTTCTCCATGAAGTCCATCGCGCCGATCCGCATCGCCTCGACCGCCATCGGCACGTCGCCGTGGCCGGTGATCATGATGACCGGCAGGCCCGAATCCATCCCCATCAGGCGCTTGAGAAACGCCATTCCGTCCATGCCCGGCATGCGGATGTCGGAAATCACCACGCCCGGCCAATCCGCGCCGATCACCTTCAGCGCCTCTTCCGCGCTGGCATAGGTTTCGGTCTCGAAGCCGGACAGCACCAGCCATTGGCTGATGGATTCACGCATGTCCGGTTCATCGTCGACGACCGCAATCTTCATCGTGCGCCTCATCGCCCTGTCACCTCTCTGGTTCGGTTTCGTGCCACCGTGATCATTCCGCCGCCTCTTGCTTGCGCGTGGCATTGCCGGATTGCCGCAACGGCAGCTCCATTTCAAAAACGGCGCCGGTGCCTTCGCTGGCATCGACGTTATGGGCGGTCAGCCGACCGCCGAAATCTGCAACGATCCCCGATGAGATCGCAAGCCCCAGCCCCGTCCCCTCGCCCGGAGCCTTGGTCGTGAAGAAGGGTTCAAACAGTTTTTCCATGTCCGCGACACCCGGCCCGTTGTCGCGGACGGACAAATAGGCGTGAACGCCCGAACTGACCGAGATCTGGATCAGCGGTTCCTTGACCGCCTTGGTCGCGTCGATGGCGTTGCGCAGCAGGTTGATGATGACCTGCTCCAGCCGGATGCGGTCGCAGGTCACCATGATCGGATAGCGCGGCACGCTGCGTTGCAGGCGGATGCGGCGGCTGCGCAACTGCGGCTCCATCATGGCCAGCGCGCTGGACAGGGCATTGCGCAGGTCCACCGGCTCGAACGCCTCGCCGCCCTTGCGGGCATAGGATTTGAGCTGGCGGGTGATGGCACCCATCCGCTCGATCAGGTCGTCGATGCGCTGGAAGCTGGACAGCGCCTCTTCGCAGCGGCCGCGTTGCAACAGGACGCGCGCACCGGCCAGATAGGTCTTCATCGCGGCAAGGGGCTGGTTCAGCTCGTGGCTGACGCCGGCCGACATCTCGCCCAGGGCGGCCAGCTTGCTGGATTGCTGCACGGTCTGCTCGGCGACGCGCAATTCCTTCTGCATCCGCTCTCGCTCGGCGATCTCCAGCGTCAGGCGCTGGTTCAACGCGCGCAGGTCCGCCGATTCGCGCTTGTAGGCGCGCGATTCGACCCGCGCCCGCCGCGACATGACGAAGAACACCGCCGCCAGCAGGATCGCAAAGCCCATGATCTCAAGCGCGAGGATGGCGTTCACCCGCTCGCGCACGGATTCGTAGGTGGTGAAGGAAATCATCCGCCAGCCGCGGAAGGGGATGCGGGTTTCGGTCTGCATCACCGCACGGCCCATGACATAGGCGTCGGGCGGCACCGCGGTCCAGTCGGTCGTCACCTGGAACGCCCGCGCGATGGCCGAGGGGGCCGAGCGGACCTCAAGCGCCTCCTCGACCGTCAGGCCGCGCCAGCGCGGTTCCGTGGCAAGGATGATCCGCCCGCCGCTGTCGGTCACCGCCACCGCGTCGGAAATCCCCGCCCAGGACCGCACGATCCGCGACAGGTCCGCGCCCACGACGATCACGCCCACCGTGCGGCCCTCGGAACTCACCCCCCGCGAATAGGCGAAGTTGTAACCGCCGTGGACCGAGGGGCCGACCGAAAACACCGTGTCGCGCGACCGCAACGCCTCGACGAAGAACGGCTCTTGCACATAATGGGTGCCCAGCAGGTTGCGATCCGTCGCCCCGACCACCCGCCCGGTGGAATCCAGCAGCAGGATCGTCGAGGCACCGATATCCTTCTGCGCCGCGATCAGCCGCGCCGAGGTGGTCGAGAAATTGCCGCTGACCAACGAATTTATCAGCGCCGGATCGCGCGCCAGCAGCAGCGGCACGACCGCCGTGCGCTGCAATTCCGACAGCAGGTTGCCGGTATAGAGCGCCGAGCGCAGTTCCGTCCGCATCCGCGTGTTTTCCGAAAACCGCGCGGTCAGCCAGGCATTGGTCAGCCACAGCGTCGCCACCGCCGCGACCAGGATGATCGCGACCATGCCCCGGATGCTCCACCGCCCCGGCAACGCGGGACGCCCGGCCCCGTGCTTGATGGTTTCGGCCTCGTCTGCCATGAGCCTCCCGGCCCTTCGGAACACCCTGCGCGGCACCTGCCGCAACGTCGCATCAGGCCGCGACAAGCCCCGCCGCCAGCGACGCGAACAGCCGCGCGCCGTCGGTATTGCCATGCACCGTCTCGCAGGCGCGTTCGGGGTGGGGCATCATCCCCAGCACCCGGCGGTTTTCCGACAGCACCCCCGCGATATCATCGACCGAGCCATTGACCCCCGGCGCATAGCGCAGCGCGATGCGGTCCTGGTCGCGCAACCGCGCCAGCCCTTCGGGGTCCAGTTGATAGTTGCCGTCGTGATGGGCCACCGGCAGGCGGATCGCCTCGCCCTTGGCATAACCGGCGGTAAAGGCCGAATCCGCTGTCGCGACCTGCAAGCCCACCTCGCGGCAGATGAAGGTCAGCCCGGCATTGCGCATCAGCGCACCGGGCAGCAGCCGCAATTCGGTCAGCACCTGGAAGCCGTTGCAGATCCCCAGCACATAGCCGCCCCGCGCCGCGTGGTCGCGCAGCGCCCGCGCGATGGGCGATTGCGCGGCGATCGCGCCGCAGCGCAGGTAATCGCCAAAGCTGAAGCCGCCCGGCACCGCGACAAGATCGGTGCCCGCGGGCAGGCTGTCATCCTTGTGCCAGACCTTTTCGACCCTGGCGCCCGCCTGCCCTAGCGCAACCGCAAGATCGCGGTCGCAGTTCGAGCCGGGAAAGGTGATGACGGCGGCTTTCATGCTTCGACTCCATCGCGTTTTCCCTTGCATTATCTTAACCGTCGCGAATCTGCAAAGCCCAAAGCCATGCCGCCCCGGCCAATCACGCGCCCCGATCACGCGCCGGAACCACCAGCACCCCGCATCCGTTGAACCTTCATCACCGCGGAGAAACCCATGCGACCGACCAGACGCCTTTCGCTCAAGCTCGCCCTCGCGGCGGCGGCGGCCAGCACCCTGCCCGCCTTCGCCCAAACCCCGGACGAGGAAACCGCCGAAACTCCCGCCGGGGAAGCCGCCCCCACCACCTTCGAGACCGAGGGCGGCACCGTCACCGTCATCCCCGTCGAACATGCCAGCCTCTATCTGGTCGCGCCCGGCCATGTGATGCTGATCGATCCGGTGGGCGATCCCGCGCTTTACGCGGACATGCCCGCACCGGACCTGATCCTGATCACCCATGAGCATGGCGACCATTTCGACGCGGAAACCCTGGCCGCCGTGGCCCCCCAGGATGCGCGGCTGATCACCAACCCCGCCGTCCACGCCCTTCTGCCGCCCGAATTGCAGGCGCGGGCGACGGCGATGGCCAACGGCGACGAACTCGACCTGGACACGCTGAGGATCGAGGCCGTCCCCGCCTACAACATCACGCCCGAACGGCTGGAATATCACCCCGAAGGCCGCGACAACGGCTATGTCCTGACCATCGCCGACAAGCGCGTCTATATCGCCGGCGATACCGAGGCCACCGACGAGATGAAGGCGCTCGAAGATATCGAGGTCGCCTTCATCCCCATGAACCTGCCCTATACGATGACCCCCGAACAGGCGGCGGAAGGCGTCGCGGCCTTCGCCCCCGCCCGCGTCTATCCCTATCACCATCGGGATACGGACCTGACGGTTTTCACCGAAGCCCTCGCGGCATCGGGTGCGCAGACGCAGGTGGTGATCCTCGACTGGTATCCCCAAACCGGCGAAGCCGCGGCCGACTGAACGCCGCGCAGCTGCGCGGCCCAATGATCGCGCAACGGCCGGGCAATCGCCCGGCCGTTTCCGCTTGCTCTGCCTGTCGGCGCGTCTCAGCCCTGAAGGGCCTTGTTCAGGTATTCGTCGACCTTTTCCAGGTAGCCCATCGTGGTCAGCCATTTCTGGTCCGGCCCGACCAGCAGCGCCAGGTCCTTGGTCATGTGGCCGTCCTCGACCGCCTGCACGGTCACGCGCTCCAGCGTTTCGGCAAAGGCCAGCAACGCGTCGTTGCCGTCCAGCTTGGCGCGGTGCTTCAGCCCGCCCGTCCAGGCAAAGATCGACGCGATCGAGTTGGTCGAGGTCTCGTTGCCCTTCTGATGCTCGCGGTAATGGCGCGTCACGGTGCCGTGGGCCGCCTCGGCCTCGACGGTCTTTCCGTCGGGCGTCATCAGCACCGAGGTCATCAGGCCAAGGCTGCCGAAGCCTTGCGCGACCGTATCCGACTGCACGTCGCCGTCGTAGTTCTTGCAGGCCCAGACATAGCCGCCCGACCATTTCAGGTTGGATGCCACCATGTCGTCGATCAGGCGGTGTTCGTAATGGATGCCCGCCTTCTTGAACTTGTCCTCGAACTCGGCCTCATACACCTCCTGGAACAGGTCCTTGAAGCGTCCGTCATAGGCTTTCAGGATGGTGTTCTTGGTGGACAGATAGACCGGGAAGCCGCGCTGCAAGCCGTAGTTCATGCTGGCCCGCGCGAAATCGCGGATCGAATCGTCAAGGTTGTACATCGCCATCGCCACGCCCGAGGACGGCGCGTCAAAGACCTCGTGTTCGATGGTCTGGCCATCCTCGCCGACGAATTTGATCGTCAGCTTGCCCTTGCCCGGAAAGCGGAAATCGGTGGCCTTGTATTGGTCGCCGAAGGCGTGGCGCCCGACGATCACCGGTTTGGTCCAGTGCGGCACCAGGCGCGGGACGTTGCGGCAGATGATCGGCTCGCGGAAGATCACGCCGCCCAGGATGTTGCGGATCGTCCCGTTGGGGCTGCGCCACATCTTCTTCAGCCCGAATTCCTCGACCCGCGCCTCGTCCGGGGTGATGGTGGCGCATTTCACGCCCGCGCCGTATTGCTTGATCGCATTGGCGGCATCGACGGTGATCTGGTCGTCGGTGCGGTCACGCTCCTCGATACCAAGGTCGTAATATTTCAGGTCGATGTCGAGATAGGGCAGGATCAGCTTCTTCTTGATGAAATCCCAGATAATCCGGGTCATTTCATCGCCGTCAAGCTCGACAACGGGGTTTTCGACCTTGATCTTGGACATGGGTGGCCCCCTCTTTCTGGCGGTATTGGATTCGTATGGGCGGGCTATAGCCGGAAACGCCGCGAAAGGAAAGACGGTATGCATTGGTATGCATGCCCTGCCGCCAGAGACGCGGATTCGCGCGCCCCAACCCCCGCCGGGCCGGAAACTGTCCAAATATACAGGCGTTCGGACGCAGGATCGCATTGACCGGGCGCGCAGGCTGCCCGACAACCATATGTATGTTTGATATGCGTTTAACCAGTCTCTCGGAGTTTTCTGATGCCGGCTACCGTCACATGGCTTTGGTTTGGCAATGCCGACCAACTGAACCAGGACCCATCCACCCCCCCAACGCAGTCAGAGGCCGATGAAGCCATCGGCTACGCGCGTGGCGGCCCCGAACAGATCCGGCCGGTCGAACTGACCGGCACCACGGTGAATATCGGATCCTGGTGGAATCCGAACGAAGTCTTCGCCACGACCTACAACAGCCGCACGACCAGCGATTTCACCTATGATTCGCCCGCCGGGGGCCTGACGCCCAGCCAGATCACCGGGTTTCTCGGTATCGAATACCGGCTGACCCTGCCCGACGGCACGACACGGGACGAAAGCGGCGTGGGCATCCAGATGGCCAACGGCGACGTCTTCTTCCGCCCCTCGTCCGACAGCGCCCCGGCATGGGCCGATATCGAGGGGCTGCGCAGCGTCGAGATCATCGACGCAAGCCCCCTGCCCGCGAACACCTATGTCGCGACCGTTTCCTTCGGTCCCCAGATCTTCGATCTGGATATCGTCTGCTTTGCGGCGGGCACCCTGATCCGCACCCCGCAGGGCGAAAGGCGGGTCGAGGATCTGGCCGTGGGCGATCTGGTCTGCACCGCCGACAACGGCCCGCAGCCGCTGCGCTGGCGCGGACAGCGCCATCTGGACGCGGCAGAGCTTGCCGCCCGCCCCCGGCTGCGCCCGATCCGCATTCGGGCGGGCGCGCTTGGGCAGGACCGCCCGGCGCAGGACCTGGTCGTCTCGCCGCAGCATCGCATCCTGGTGCGCTCGGCCATCGCGCGGCGCATGTTCGGCACGGATGAGCTTCTGGTCGCCGCCCGTCAACTGACCGCCCTTCCGGGGGTCGAGGTCGAACTCGAGGCGCCCCACGTCACCTACGTCCACCTGATGTTCGACAATCACGAGGTCGTCACCTCGAACGGTGCGGAAAGCGAATCGCTCTATCCCGGCCCGCAGGCGCTGCACGCCCTCGGCCGCAAGGCGCTGGCCGAAATCCTGGCGATCTTTCCCGAATTGCGTGGCCGCGACGAACCCTTTCCGGGCGCCCGCCCCTTTGCCGAAGGTCACCGCGCCCGCAAGCTGGCCCAACGTCACGCCGCGAATCGACGGCCACTGACCAACTGAGCCAGGCGCTATCCCCGGCGGATCGTGTCGCCGGGGATGAAAGTCGGGGTCAGCGCGACCACGCCATCCGCAGGCCGCGCCTCCTTGCCCGCCACGATCCGCGCGGCACGGCGCCCGATATCCAGACGCCGCGCGTCGGTCGTGGCAAGCCGCATCGGCAGGCCGTCCAGCAGATCGACCCCGTTGAAGCCCGCAA
>NZ_CAMEFG010000074.1 GCF_945915435.1 uncultured Paracoccus sp.
GCAGGATGTTGTAGACCATCACGGCGGCGTTGCGGGTCGCGGTCCAGGTCGCGGGATTGTTCCACCTCTGTGTCCCGCTGCCGCCCGCCGTGCCGTCCCGGCGCGGATCGTAAAGCGGCATGCCGCCGAGGACAAAGCGCGTGGACGGCCAGCTATGATAGACCTCCCGGTCATACTGGAACGTCAGGATCGCATAGCAGATGCCATGCCCGACCATATCGGGGGTCCAGGGCCGCACATGCGGCGCGGGATAGGTCGCCAGAAGGCCCGCATCCGCCGTGGTCTGCGTCCCGTCGTAATAGCGGATCCACGCCCGCCCCTCGAACCGCCCGCCGATGCGCTGGCCATAGGTCGCGTGGGGGTTGGCGGTCAGGACCTCGACATATTCGCCGTCGATCATCAGATCCAGCAGGTCATGGCCCGGCGCGCCTGCCAGTTCGACCACATAGGTCAGGTAGGCGTTGGGTGTCTTGCCTGCCCATCCATGCGACATGGGCGGGCAGACCAGCGCGCCGCTGGTGGCGAATGCACCCAGGATGACGGCTTCGGGATTGGTCCCGCCCGTCATGGTGCTGGACGTGCGCATGCCCGCCTGCTGGCCCTCGGGCTTGCCCATCAGCGCGGTGGACAGGGCAGACAGGGCAACCGAGGTCAAGAGCCTGACGCCGACGGCACCCAGCAGGGTGCTGCCAAAGGCCGCGCCCGCGACCCAGCCACCGAACATCGCGCCACCAGCCGCCGCGAAAGCAGTGCCCGCGCCGACGCCAAGCGCACCCATTACAAAACCAGCAGCAGCAGGCATGGATCAGACCTCGAAGAACTTGATTGCGGCGCTGGCCGGCACCAGCGAAAGGCCCTGCGGGCCGGTGACATAGACATGGGTGCCCTGCACGATGCCGAGGGCCGGTCCTTCCTCGGTCCTGACCACGGCCAGGTCCCCGATGCGGGGGGCGTCCGTCTTGCGAAACAGCGATGCCGCCAGCGCGATATGGTTCTCGTATCCCGCCTTGCGCAGGATGCGGATGCCGCCGCGTGTCGTCGTGTATCGCCCGCGCCATTCGGCGGCCAGGTCCCGCCCCGTCATCGCCTTGACCGCGCCCGCCGCGAACAGCGCGCAATCATGCTGGCCCTCTGCAAAGGGCGTCCGGGCGACCTCGGCCAGATAGGCCGTCAACTTCGCGCGTCTGTTCATCGTCCGCTGTCCTGCTTCTGGAGGCCTCGGAACCCCTTCATGAGTGCGACGCCCTGAAATACGGGGACCGGCTTGCCGATCCGCTCACCCCATGCGGTATCCACCGCGCCCGAGATATCGCCATAGCGGCGAAACCCATCCCCCGGATTGCGGGCGGTCAGCGCCGCGTGGCTGCGCTTGAGCGTCAGGCTGCGGGTCAGCGCCCATGCCGCCGAAACCACGGTGATCTCGCAGGTCGCCTCGCCGCCCTCGGCTGGCATGGTGATCGGCGCCGCGATGATGTTGCCCTTGAAGATGCGGATGGGATCGGCCAGCGGGGCCTGCGTGTCGGGGTCGAAATGCCATTCGTGGATCTCGACCGGGGCCAGACGGGGGTCGTAGACCCGCAGCGCCTCGACAACCTCGGGGGCCAGCGGCGATACCGATATGCGATGCTGGCGCACCTCAAGCCCCGCGCGCTGCGTGATCGGCTCCATCCCGATCAGCCCGCCCGCGCCGTAATAGGTGCGCGCCTGGCCATCGACGGCGATCTGCTGATGGTCCACGCCGGTCCACAGCCCGATATGCTCCAGCGCGCCGGTGGTGCGGTCCTTGCCGCCAAGCCAGATCAGGATCTCGGTCATGATGGTGCGGCGCGCGGCCAGATGGTCCGCGACCGCAGGGGGCAGATTACGCATGATGCACCTTGAGTTCAGGTAAGAAAAAGCGCCGGGACTCGACTCAAGCCCCGGCGCGTGTCCATCATCAGGCCGCTACAACCCAAAGATGATGGAGATTCGGTATGACCGAAAAGATGGAGATCAACCCGAACGATCAGATCGTTCTAACCCGTGAACCCGGAAATGCCGTGAAATTCAAGGTTCACCTCACCGGCCCCGGCCGTGGGATTTCGGGAAACGCGATGTTTTCAGGAACATTCGAAGAAGCCGTCCAACACATCAAGGATCGGTATCAGGTCGAGTAGCTGGATAGCGCCGCCGATAATCAGCGATCAGCAATTCGAGATATTCCAGCGAAACGGAAACAGGGCCGGTCACCTCGAACAGGGGCCGCCCATCCTTGTCATGGTTCTCTCCGATGCGCCAAACGCTGTCATTTCTATGGGCGTCCTCACCATGGACTTTATAGGTCATAATTATCACCTGATATTCCCGACCTGACTTCACCCTCGGACACCTAACAGACCCATCCAGGATCATGCGGTCGAATGCTTCCGCCGTCAGCGGCGGGCGGGTGTCTTCGGTCATGTCGTTACCTCAAGGTCTGGATGAAACGGATCAGGGACTCTCCCTTATGTTCTCAATGTCTCCGAGATCCGCAGAAGTTTTTTCGAAACGTCTGGCGAGTAAGAAAATTTCAGGTAAGCTACCGGCGCAGAAAGGGCGTATCCATTAGGCAAGCCCTGGTAGATAAGCCGCTTCATGTCATCTCCCCAGGGTTTGGATAAATCGGAAACTGATCGTGCCCGCCACAACCGAGCCGTAATCGGGCCACTGGATCGATCCCGGCTCGATGATCGCCTTGCACACGGGCTTGTAGAGCGTGACCGGCGCGCCAATAGCAACGCCTGGACGCGGGCGCGGCGATACCCGCATGCCCGAGCCAAGGCCGGTTGAGGTCAGGTCCATGACGCGGTGCAGGGCGTAACGAACGGGATTGCTGCCATATGCGAACGACAGGAAATCCCCGCGCTGGAAGCGGTATCCCGATGGAAGGTTGCGCAGTCGAATCCTGTCGCTCGACACTGCCGCGATTTCCGGGTTGTGCCCCGCGATGATGCTGCCGTCCGGGTCATGGGCATTGCCGCAGGGAAACGGGTGGATCAGGAACGGGTCGCCCGCGCGGTCGAGTTCTTCGATTTGGGCTTGCAGAGCGGCCACCGCACGGCGCCCTCGCACATAGGCCGTCACCTCGCCTCGCCACAGTTGATGCCCAAGCACGGAGGACAACACCTCGCCTGATCCTGTCCGGCTGTGCTGGCGGACGCCGGGCAGGTAGAACCTGCTATCGACCGTCGCACGGAAGGTGTCGAAGAAATCCGAGAGGGAAAGAGGATCGGCCATTAGCGGGTCCACCTTGGCCGGGCGTTGATCTGCTTGACGCGCTTGTCCAGCGCTCCGTCGTATTGGCGCACATGCGCTTGCGAAATCTGGACGCTTTGTCCTGCCGCCGTTTCGAGAATGCGGGCCTCCAAGCCCTCCCCCAGCATGATCTGCACCTTGCTGGTTCCGCCCGCGTCCGCAGCGCGACCCATCGCCGGAATGGACGGCAGACGGGGCATGGCTGGCGCACCGACGTAGCCGCCATTGGCGTAACCCCGCAGGCCCCTGCGCATGGCGTCGAACGCCGCAGGGCCGCCAGCACGGCGCACGCTGTCGGCATCCATGACGTATTCGCCCCGGTGGACAACGCCAGCCGGTTCGTGGCGTCCGCCGGGGCCTGTATAGCCGCCTTGCGCAAATCCCAGCCACGACAGCAGCCCGACGCTGCGCTTGCCACCGCCGCCGGGGATCAGGCCGGAAAGCATGTCGTGGATGCCCGACCGCATCAGGTCGGACGCGATCTGTTTGAACACCTGGGCCAACCCGTCGCGCAGGCTCTCGCCCGCCACCAGCGCCCCGGCCATCGCATCGGCGATGCCATCGACCGCCTGTTCGAATTTCTGATGCGCCAGTTCCCCCGCCTCAAGCTCTGCGGTCAGTTCCCCGACCTTCTCGGCCTGCGCAGCGATCTGCTGGAACAGTTTCTCATTGACCGGGATGCCGCGCTTCTTGGCCTCGTCCAGCATCGCCCATTCAGCTCGGGCGCGGGCGACCTCCTGCGTGGACTTGCCGATGAGGGCGATCTCGCGCTCCAGGTTCTGAAGGTCGCGCTCGACGTCCTCGAACAGGCCGGGTTCGGATTTCTTCTTCGCGCCCTTGCGGCCACCGCCCGAACGTGCGGAACGGCCTTCCTCGGCCCGGCGGGCGTCAGCAGCGGCCTGTTCGATGGCAAGCTGTTCGGCCTGTTCGCGGGTCAGAGCAGCCCCTGCTTTCGCCGCGTCCTGCATGATCCGTTCGGTGCGCTTCTCAATGTCCTGACGCTCTCGGGACAGGTTGTTCTGGCGGCGAAGTTCTTCGACATAAGCATCGGTGACGGCGCCCTGCTGAGCGTCAGAGGTGTCGCTGGTGCCTCCTGCGCCTGGACGCATTGCAACTGTTGCCGCGATGGTGGTCGCCGTCTGCAATGCAGCTGCGCGCAGATCGGCCAGCGCAGAAATCGCAGTAGCAACCTTTGCCAGAAAGTTCGACATATTCGGATTGGCGGAACCGATCTCATTCAGCGCGGCCAGCGTATCATCTGCGCTCGACTGACCATCCTCGAATTTCTTGATCAGGTCTGCGATTTGGGACTGAATGTTATCGGTGGTGCCCTGTATCGCCGCGACCCGCTCAACCTGCTCTCGCAGACCCGCCAACGCATCGGATGCACTGTCAATCTCAACCGCAACCCCATCGAACAGAAGCTGCTTCGTAATCGCCTCGGAGCGGAGAGCAACGTCTTGCAGCGCAGCGGCATATTTCTGCGCCTCAATCCCCGCGCCTTGCAAATCGGTCAAGGCAACGCTGTCAGCGAATTGGGCAGCGGAAATCTGGTTGTTCTGATACTGCTTTGCCAGATCGCGCAATTGCTGGACCAGAGGTAGATCGGCTTTATCAAATCGGGCATAGAAATGATCGACCTGCTCAATCAGCTTGTCCAGCTCTCCATCGCCACCTATGAGCCACGATAGAATCGTGCCGGTCCCTTTAATATCCTCAAGGCTTTTCTTGAACCGATCGATTCGGGCAATCTGGTCGTCGGTCCCGATGCCGTCGGCAGCGGCGGCCACATCATCCAAGGCGTCAGCAGTCTCTGGCGCGGTATAAAGCCCGAGTTCTCGAAGCTCATCCCGCATATCCTTGCTGCGTTGTTCAGCCTCTCGGGCGCGTTCGGAATACAGCAGAACACCACCCGCAAGCAGCCCACCCATGACCATACCGAGCGGACCGGCCGCCGCGCTCAACCCGCTGATCGCAGTGCCGACGCTGGCCATTGAAGTCGCCGCCCGCAAGGCAGCACCAAAGCGGATCAGGACGCCGGTGGCGTTGGTCAGGTTGGCGATCATCCCGACAATGGAACGCCCCAGCATGCCAGCCGCCAACACCGCCGCCAGCTTCAGCCCCGCGTCTGCAACCGTGTCGAAGTTGTCAGCGATGACGGTCAGAGCCTCTGCGATCCGGCCCGACATGCCGACAGCATCATCGCCGCGCCCTACATATTCCAGCAGGGCGTTGTTCAGCAGCAGGAAGCCATCCTGAATGGTGCCGGGCATCTCGCCAGCCTCGCGGCGCAGCTTTTCCATCTCCTGGGTGATGCCGAGCAATTCCCGCCGGCCGATCTTTCCCTCAGACCCCAGCTTGCGCAGTTCAGCAGTCGTGACGCCCATCGACTCGGCAAGGGCCTGTGCCACTCGGCCACCTGACGCCACCACCGTATTCAGGTTATCGCCCTGCAAGGACCCCAAGGCCATAGCCTTCGAGAGCGCATCCATCACGCGGGCAGCGGTATCGCCCTTCGCCCCCGACACGACCAACGCGTTATTCAGACTTTCGACAAAATCAAGCTGGCGATCGGTCGAAACCCCGAGTTCGGTCAGCGTGGTCGAGAATGCCAGATATCCCTCGGCGGTCTGCGACAGGTCCGAATAGGTGCGGCGCGCCATCTCGCTGACGCGGCGCATCACCTGCTCGCCCTTTTCCATGCTGCCAGCAGCAAGGTTGACCCGGCTGGTCAGGTCGGTCCATTCGCCGGTCATGCGGATCAACTCGCGGCCACTCAAAGCAGCAACCACCATGGCCAGACCGGACGCCGCCACCCTCGCCGCCCCACCCCATGCGCGACCAAATCTCTGCGCCTCGCCGGACGCCAAATTCATTTCGCGGTTCGCAGCCGATAGGCGCTGAGCATATTGCCGTTTCGTGATAGCGCCGATTTTCAAGGCCCGGTCGAGCCTGGAAACCTCAGCCTCATATTTCTTGGCGGCCCGATAAACAGGATCGTAAGCCTTCGCCAGCCGATCCAGCTCGCGGGCGCTTGCTTTGGCGGCCTGCGTGTCGGTGACCCGCCCCGAGGAGTCCTGAAACGCCTTCTGCGCTTCTTCGCCGCGCTTCCTGAATTGCGCGATAACTTTTTGCGATTCCCGCTCAAGCTGCGCGGCCGAGAATCCCGCAGATATCAGAAGATCTGGTTCATCAACCATCAGAATCCCTCAATCCCAAGTTCGCGCAAACGATGTTCATCCATGGGCTTTCCGCTCGGCCCCGGCTTGCGGCCCTGCGCGAGGGTGTAGCCATCAACGCACGCCATGAATTCCCACGGCGTCATCTTATCCACCTGATCCGGCGCGAACCCCAGGGCTGCGCCTACGCCGTAATAGGAGCTGAATTCCCATTTTCCGTTGGTTCGGGCGGCGGTGTCGGATCCACCGCCAAGGCCTCCCCCACCGGATCATCCTCCGGGCCGTAGAGATATGCTGCCAGCAGCTCCACTGCCGGGGCCTTGAAGCTGATCGCTGGCGTATCCTCGAATGTCCGGTCAACCAGCTTCATCGCCTCGACCGGCGATAGGCCGGCGCCGATCAGGCCGTTGCGCAGAACCTCACGCAACTCATCAATCATCCACCGACCGGTAGTAATCTTGTGGAGAATGAACTCTGGCCCGCAATCGGTCTTTTGCTGAAGCGCCCGAAGCTCACCCAGCCCCAGGCGGAAAGCATGCTCCCCGCCTGGCCAGCGCAAGACAACCGCCTGCATCAGGTTGCTGCCGTGAATTCGAGGCCGTTCTTGAACCGCAGGTTCAAGGTGGTCGTGATGACGCTGCCCTGGTCATTGCCGATGCCGGACAGGCCAAGGCTGGGCAGCATTCCCACCCCATCCATATATTCGGTCTGACCAGCTTCAGCGTTGACGAAATGGAAGCGGACCGGGATTTCCATTTGATCCTTTGCCCAAAGCAGCAACCGGTCACGATTCTGCCGCGCAAGCTGCGCGTTGATGGTCGCGGTCACAGTCTGCGCACCATATGCGGCGATCGTCTTGATCGGCAGGCTCCAATCCTGACAATCGCCAACCAGAGTTTCCTGAATGGCGTTGTCGATCGTCAGATCAATGCCGGTCGCACCGCAGAAATTGGTATAGACTAGGGGGGTATCCGGTTCGAATGCGACCATGACGATGATATCGCCGCGGTAGTGAAGAGAGGGTTCCGCCATCTTACTGTTCCTTTTCGGTCAAACCGGCAGATGCCGGGATCTTGTTGAGGCGCGATGCCGCGCCCGCCTTCACCGCCAGGGCAATGACCCATTCCGGTAATGTCTGAGGGCTATCGCTCGGCTCCACCCGGATCGAGACGCCCTTCCTGTTATCGGTCGCATCGAAGCGCCGATTGAAAATCGCCTTAGCCATTTTTCCATGCCTCTCTGATTGCAGCGCGAACCCGTTCCCGGATGCGCCTTTTGAACTTCACCCGCGCGGCCTTCCACGTGGGGTAAAAGAATGGCTGGGCAGCCGCGCCGGGATGGCCGCTGCCCTGGCCTTGCCTTTTGTTTCGGGACACATCCGCGCCGCCAGCCAGGGAATGAGCTTGGGTGCCGAACTCGACAAACCGGGCGTAAAACGCATCCTTGCTGCCCGCATAGATCTTCAGGCGCAGGGTCGCATATTGATCGCCGCGATTTCGCCCGCTGCGGATTTCGTCGATCATGAAGGTGCCAGGGGGAAGATCGCCCCAGGTCCAGCCGATACTGTCACGCAGCTCACCACTTTTCTCCGGGGCTGCCGCTTTCATCGCGGCCACGATTTCTGTCGCCCCTTCTTCCATCGCCCGCCGCGCAGCATCCACCGCGATATCCGGCACTCTTTTCAACTGCGCCGCGATGCGAGGATTAAGAGACGCCATCCCCGTCCTCCTATGGCGACCTGCCGCCTGACTGAGTGAACACAGGCGATGGTGGGGATCACCCTTCCACCAGCGCCTCGACTTGCACCACGCCATGCACAACTCCGGACGGATCATCCATGACGCGGACCATGATGACGCGCAGCGGGTGCGCAGTCAGCGCATCCTGATCCATCCAGTCATTGAGGGCGGTCGCGACATCATCGATCACATCTTCTGCGTCGCCTTTTCCCGCCCCCGCCGCACCGCTGCACCAGACATCCACCTGAAGCGTGATAGCGCGCACCGCGACACATTGGACCGAGGCATCAGACCAATAGGACGGCCCCAAGGTCACATAAGGAAGGATATCGCCCTTACTGGACCGGTCCCAGACCCGCCCGCCCAAGTCCGGAACCTCGGCCACCAGCCGACCGGCCACAGCACGGCGAAGCGCGGCTCCGGCCCTCATCCGACTGCCTCGACCAGCATTTCAAGAAACCCGCGATCCTGCGTTTCGCGCGGATCTTCCCGCACATCATAGACCCGACCATCAATGATCACTCGCCATTCATTGGTCACAAGACGCGCGTCCGAGGCCGCATTGACTGTTATGATGGCCGGGCTGCGGGATATCATCCGTGCGGCCATAACGGTTTCCGTGCCCTTTAATGGAAGCAAGTTCACCGCCACCTCAAACGCATCAACATAAGAAAGAATGCGATTGCGGTTTGCATCGACGCCCTTTTCCGGCCTCTGGAACAGCGCCCACTTGGTAAGCTGTCCCGCCCTCATGCGATCCACCTTATCTTGAGCGGCGCCAGGATGCGCTGCGCCGAGAGCGGCAGCGCCGTGGCGATGGTGCCGGTCACGACTTCTTCGCGGTTGAGATACCAGTTGCCGACGATCAGCAGCACGGCCATGCGCAACGGCCCCTCGATGTCATCCGGGACGCCCGCCGTGAAGGACAGCCGGACCGGGCGCGACGTGCCCTCGGCCGGCCTGACGATCGACCACGGGTCGCAATCCCGAACCGTGACCGGCAGGGGTTGATCCTGCCCGTCATCGTCGACAAGCACCGCCTCAATGTTGCCGGCATGCGGCAGGGGTAGTTTCAACTCGCCGCCCCAGCCGTCGCGCATGTCGAGGCGCCAGCGTTGCGCCTGGACGCAGCGCCCAAGGACACCGCGGGGGCCATCCAAATAGGCAATAGCGGATGCAACAAGCCCCGAGATGTAACCATCCTCACGGTCCCATGTGACCCGAAGATGCGCCTTTGCCAGATCAAGAGGCACCAGTTCGCCCAGGGGGCCGCCGTCCCGTGTCAGGTTCATTGCGCAGCCTTGTT
>NZ_CAMEFG010000075.1 GCF_945915435.1 uncultured Paracoccus sp.
CTGCGCCAGTTCATCGCCCTGTCACCTGTCGCCCAGCTTCGGGCGATGGAACAGGAATGGGGCGAAAGCGCCAAGAGCCGCCAAGCCCGGCAGGTCGCGGCGCGAGCTGCAAGCCCCGGCACCTGATCACGCTTAGCTGTCCTGAACGGCGGCAACGGCCCTCACCATGTCGTCGGGCGCATAGCCCAGCACCTCCGACAGGCGAATCAGTTCCACAACGTCAACGCGGGGCTGGCCGCTTGCGAGGGGTGACCAGACTTTGCTCCTTTTTTCTCTTTACCGGCTTGCAGGAATTTATGCGATCCATCCTGAAAGTTCGCCCTTCATTGCGCAAGTGGCAGTAAGCTTCAAGCCACTTCCGGCTTCCTGGCGGGCTTTCATTATAACGCCGCAAAGGTGTTACATACCGTTCTGTTATGTTTCGCGCTTCGTCCGTGTAGCTGAGGATCAAATCCTTATCTGCCGAAATTGCATAATCAATATTCTGAATGGGGGCCTTGAGCGCCTTCTTGCGCGCAGAAATGATGGTGCCGTTATTGTATTCCTGCCTGCCTCCGCACAGGGTGTGGTTGTGCCGCTTTTGGTGGCATCCGCAACAAAGCCATGACAGGTTTTTGAGTGAATTGGTTCCCCCCATGCTAAGTGGTTTCTTGTGATGCGCGTGCCCCTGACTCTAAGCGCAACACCATCTGACATCCCTGACATTTTCCGCGTGCTCTGCTGTGGGCACCTGCACGCAAACGGCTCCAATACGGTTCTGGGGGGTAGCCGGGCCAGAACTCTATTATCTCCGGCAAAAACTTTTGCAATCGGTCGTAAGTTTCTTTTTTGTATATATATTCTTCGTTTTTTGTTGTGAATTCATAATTCAATTTTTTTACTTGGGGCTTCTTGGCTGTCTGCCGGACCTCTGTTGTATAACAGGCCCCGCCGGGGTGCCCCCCTTGGTCCATCACCCCCCTTTCCTTCCTTCCCCCTCAAAAAGCAGGGGCGGGGGTGCTCCGAACGAAAGAAAAAGGTGAACGGGCGGGCGTCATTCCAGCGAACCGGCGCATTGTTTTGTCGCGCAGCCCAGCCACTTCCCACCCCCTCTTGCGAAGAAAGCAGGCGACCGGCAGCGGACAGCGCCCAGTGAAGGCCGCTGCGATTGTGGGGCTAGCTGTGGGGCTGACCCCACCGCAGGGGGTATTTTCCTAATGAAATCAATATGAAATGGCGGAGAGGGTGGGATTCGAACCCACGGAACCCGTGAAGGCTCAACGGTTTTCGAGACCGCCCCGTTCGACCACTCCGGCACCTCTCCGCGCTTGGGGTGGTAAGCGGGGGATTTACTTGCGCGGGGCTTGAAGCGCAAGAGGGTTCGCGAGAAAAACTTCTCGGCTCGTTGGTTCATGAGGAACGGATATGTTCAGACCCTTGTTCTTGACCGCCCTGTCGGTGCTGTCGCTTGCCCTGGGTGCGGCGGCGTCGCCATCCGACACCCAGGCCGGCCGGATCGGCGAGGTGCTGCGCCTGCCCGAACTGTTGCAGGTGATGGCCGAGGAGGCGGTGGCCGACGCCGTGCCGCCGGGCGGGGGCGATCCCGCCGATGGCCGGCAAGGCGCCTGGCTGGACAGCATCGCCCGGATCTACGCCCCCGATCGCCTGATGGGGATGGTCGAGGCCGAACTGGCCCGCGCATTGGCCCGGCGCGATCCGCAACTGATCGAATCCGCGCTGCCCTTTTACGAATCCCCCGCGGGCAGGCGCCTGATCGCGCTGGAACTGTCGGCGCGGCGCGCGTTGCTGGACGCCGACCTAGCGCGGGCGGCGGATGATGCGCTGCACCGGGCCGAGGTGCAGCGCCTTCCCCGGCTGGACCGGATCGACCACCTGATGGAGGTGACCGATATCGTCGAGATGAACGTGGTCGGCGGGCTGAACGGCTACCTCGAAGCCTCGCGCGGGTTTGCGGCGGCGACCGGGCGGGCGGACATGCTGCCCGGACTGACGGACGAGGCATGGCGGCAAGAGGAAACCATGCGCCTCGATACCTGCCACTGGATGCGGGGCATGTTGCTGCTGGCCTATGCGCCGCTGGACGACGATGACCTTGAAGAGCTGATCGCATTCGCGCAGACACCGGGGGCAATGGCGCTTTCGGCCAGCCTCCACGACGCTTTCCAGGTGGTCTTTCAGCGCGTCGCGTTTGAAACGGGCATGGTCAGCGGCGCGCGATTCGCAGGAGAGAGATTGTGATCACGATTTGCGGCACTCTGGCCGACCCGGCGATGATCCGGGTGCTTGGGCTGTCGGGCAGCCCCGCGACACTGTCGGGGCGGCTGTCAGGGGGTGGGCGGGCGGGCCTTGGGCGCGACGGCTGGCCGATGCTGGTGCCGGGACGGGGGGCGGTGCCGGCGCTGGCCTGCGAATGGACGCCCGCGCTGGCACGCTATACCCAGGTTTTCGGGCTGACCCCGCAACCTACGCCGCAGGGCGAGGTGTTGGGGATCGCCGGGCTGGCGGGCAACGATGCGCCGCCCGCCGGGCAACCGCAGCCCGTGCTGGCGGCGGCGATCGCGGATCATGTCATCCGGGACCTGGCTGCCACGCCTGCTGACCGGGTCGCCGCCCGGCTGCCCCAGCTTGCGCTATGGGTGGCCTCAAGGCTGCGCGCGGCGGGCGAAAGCCATCCGCCGCTTGGCCCGCATGGCAGCGAATGGGAACTGCTGGCGTGGAACCAGCCCTATGCGGATTATTTCTCGGTCGAGGAACTGCGCCTGCGCCATCGCCTGAACGCGGGCGGCTGGTCCGAGCGGATCGGGCGGGCGGTCTTCGTGTCGGGCGATGCGACGGTGCTGCTGCCCTGGGACCCGCTGCGCGACCGCGTCCTGCTGGTCGACCAGTTCCGCGCCGCCCCCGCCGCGCGCGGCGACCGCGAGCCGTGGCTATGCGAAACCGTCGCCGGGCGCATCGACGCGGGCGAGACGCCCGAACAGGCCGCGCGGCGCGAGGCATGGGAGGAGGCCCGCATCCGGCTGGGCCGCGTCTTCGAGGGGCCGCATCACTATCCCAGCCCCGGCGCGGTGGCCGAGATGCTGTATCTTTTCATAGGTATCGCCGATCTGCCCGACGGGGTGGCCGGGGTCTCGGGGCTGGAGGCCGAGCATGAGGATATCCGCTCGCATGTCGTGGACCGGACCGGGCTGATGGCGATGATCGACCGGGGCGAGGTCCGCAACGGTCCGCTGCTGATGCTGGCGCTGTGGCTGGACCGCCATGCCGGGCGCCTGCGCGCGGCCATGCAGGGGGGATAGCGGCGCCCTTGCGCCCTTGTAGCCGCGCCAGTCGGGCCTATAACTGTAGCAAAAGCCATATTGGAAAGGCCGCGACATGCGTATCTGCCCCGATCTTGCCTCTGCCATCGGACATACACCGCTGATCAAGCTGCAACGGGCCTCCGAGGTGACGGGCTGCACGATCCTTGGCAAGGCCGAGTTCATGAACCCCGGCCAGTCGGTCAAGGACCGCGCGGCGCTGTATATCATCCGGGACGCCGTGCGCCGGGGTGCCTTGCGGCCGGGCGGCACCATCGTCGAGGGGACGGCGGGCAACACCGGTATCGGGATCGCGCTGGTCGGGGCCTCGATGGGCTTTCGCTCGGTGATCGTCATTCCCGAAACGCAAAGCCAGGAAAAGAAGGACATGCTGCGGCTGGCCGGTGCCGAACTGGTCGAGGTGCCCGCCGTTCCCTACAAGAACCCCAACAATTACGTCCGCTATTCCGGCCGTCTGGCCGCCCGGCTGGCGCAAACCGAACCCAATGGCGCCATCTGGGCCGACCAGTTCGACAATGTGGCCAACCGCCAGGCCCATGTCGAAACCACCGGCCCCGAGATATGGGAGCAGACCGGCGGCAAGGTGGACGGCTTCACCTGCGCGGTCGGCTCGGGCGGGACGCTGGCGGGCGTGGCGGATACGTTGCAACCCAAGGGCGTGAAGGTCGCGCTGGCCGATCCCGAGGGCGCGGCGCTGCACAGCTTCTACACGACGGGCGAGTTCGACAGCCCCGGCAGTTCGATCACCGAGGGGATCGGGCAGGGACGCATCACGCGCAACCTTGAAGGTTTCACCCCCGATCTCAGCTATCGCATCCCCGATGCCGAGGCCCTGCCCATCGTCTTCGACCTGCTGGAACATGAGGGGCTGTGCCTTGGCGGCTCGTCCGGGATCAACGTCGCGGGCGCGATCCGCATGGCGCGCGACATGGGGCCGGGACATACCATCGTCACGATGCTGTGCGATTCGGGAACCCGTTACCAGAGCAAGCTGTTCAACCCCGAATTCCTGCGGGCCAGGAACCTGCCGGTGCCCGAGTGGCTTGCCCGCAAGCCCGCAGACCTGCCCACGGTATTCGAGGACTGATGACCTTTCTGCGCTCGCTTCTGATCCTGGTCCTTGCGGCCTGGATCTCGTTTTCATCCGCCGTGCAGGCGCAAGAGGCCGGGCAGCCGAACTATGCCGCCTGGGAACGGCTTGCGGCGCAGGCTGAACAGATCCTGCAATCGGGGCAGGCCAACGAGGCCCGGCTGGACGATATCCGGGCCGAGCTGGTGCGCTGGCGCGAATCCTTTGCGCAGGCGCAGGGCACGAACGCGACCCGCATCGCGACGATGCGCGACCAGATCGCGGCGCTTGGCCCGGCCCCCGCCGAGGGCGAAACCGAATCCGAGGATCTGGCCGCCCGCCGCGCCGACCTGAACCGGCAGCTTTCCGAATTGCAGGCGCCGGGGCTGAACGCGGTCGAGGCTTTCGGGCGTGCCGACAGCATCATCCAGCAGATCGACCGCACGCAGCGCGAACGCCAGACCAATGCGCTGCTGCGCCCGGCACCCACGCCGCTGAACCCGGCCAACTGGGCCGTGGCCTTTCAGGACGGCTTTGCGCTGGCGGGCGATCTGCGCGGCGAACTCGGGCAGCGGTGGCAGGCCCAAGGCGGCTGGAGCGGGGCAAGGGACTGGGGATATACCGTCACCGGGCTGGCGCTTGTCGCGCTGTTCCTGCTGACGGTCGGGCGGCGGTGGATCGATTCGGTGCCTTCGCGCCTGTCGGCCCGCACCGGGGAAAGGGTGCGGGCGGTCGTGGTCTTTGCCGTGTCGCTTGGCCAGATCGCGGTGCCCTTGCTTGGCGTCCTGCTGGCCGTGGGCGCGGTGCTGACCACGGGGCTTGCCGGGGAATGGGGCAGGCCGATCCTGCTGGCGCTGCCGGGGGCGGCGCTGATATTCTACGGCGGGCTTTGGCTGGCCAACCGCCTTTTCCCGCAGGCCGACGACGAGGGCGTGATGCCCCTGCCCATGCCGCCCCACAAGTTCCGCAAGGCGCGGCTTGCGCTGAGCGGGCTGGCCGCGGTCACGGCCCTTCACCATGTGCTGGCGCAGGCGATCCTGCCGCTGTCGGGTTTCGGCGCCCCGCCTGCCGACGACCTGCGGGTGCCGATGAACATCTCGGACGGATCGGCAGCCGTCTGGCACCTGCCGCTGATCGCGCTGGCGGCGCTGCTGCTTTACCGGCTGGGCCATATCCTGCGCAAGCTGCCCGAATACGACAATTCGGAAAATACGCCCTATCGGCTGCGCCTTGCGGCGGGGCTTGGGATGTTTTCGCGGCTGGTCGCGGTGGCCGCGCTGGTGCTGGCGGTGCTGGGCTATACGGCGCTGGTCAATGCGCTGATCTGGCCCTGGATCCTGACGCTGGCGCTGATCGGGCTGCTGGCGCTGTTGCAGGAATTCATCGCCGATCTCTATGCGATGGCCAAGGGCGGCGATGCGGCGGCGCGCGATGCGTTGATGCCCATGCTGATCGGGCTGTTGCTGACGCTGATGTCGCTGCCGCTGTTCCTGCTGATCTGGGGCGCCCGCCCGAACGAGCTTGGCGAATACTGGCTGCAACTGCGCCAGGGCGTCAGCATCGCCGGCATGACCCTGTCGCCCGCCGGCATCCTGGCCTTCGTGGTGGTGTTCTTCATCGGTTATTCGGTGACGCGCTTCGTGCAGGGGGGCTTGCGCAGTTCCATCCTGCCGCGCACGCGCATCGACGCGGGCGGGCAAAAGGCCATCGTCGCGGGCGTGGGCTATATGGGGATCATTCTGGCCGTCCTGCTGGCGGTCACGAATGCCGGGCTGGACCTGTCCTCCTTCGCCTTCATCGCCGGTGCGCTGTCGGTCGGGATCGGTTTCGGACTTCAGAACATCGTCTCGAACTTCGTTTCCGGCATCATCCTGCTGATCGAGCGGCCCATTGCGGAAGGCGACTGGATCGAGGTCGGGGGCCAGCACGGCATCGTCACGCGCATCTCGGTCCGCTCGACCCATGTGCAGACCTTCGACCGGACCGAGCTGGTCGTTCCCAATTCGGACTTCGTCCAGCAGACGGTGACGAACTGGACCCGCCACAACCTGTCCGGACGGATCATCGTGCCGGTCAAGGTGATGCCGGACAGCGACACGCGCCTGGTGTCGCAGATCCTGCTGGAAATCGCCGAGGACCAGCCGACCGTCGTGATCAATCCACCGCCCCAGGCGCCGTTTCGGCGCATCGCGCAGGACGGCTATGAATTCGAGATCCGCGCCATCCTGTCCGACATCAACGGCATGGTCGGCGTCACCTCGGACATCAACCACCAGATCGTGACGCGCTTTGCGCAAGAGGGCATCCGAATCGCCCCCGTCCATAGCGAGATCATCCTGCGCAATTCCGGTGATCCCACGCCGCTGGCCGGGGATGACGAGGCAGCAGGCGATGCGGCGCTGCCGGAGATCGTCAAGGCCGCGCCCGACGAACCCGCGCCGCGCGCCTAGGCGTCGGCTGCGGGGACCGGCTCGCCCAACCCGTCGTCGGCCAGGCCTTCGCGCGACAGGATGATGGCGACGGGTCGCAGCCAGGGGATATGGGTGCAGACGATCATCAGCGCCACCATCATCGGCACCGCCAGGAACATCCCCGGCAGGCCCCAGACCGCGCCCCAGAAGGCCAGCGACAGGATGATGCCGAAGGCCGACATGCGCAGCGTCTGGCCCAGCAGCATCGGGTCCAGGATATTGCCGATCAGGAACTGGATGGCGGTGCAGGCCGCGCCGATGGCGGCCGTTTCGCCCACCGATCCGGTCTGGACCAGCGCCAGCAGGATCGCCAGCATCGTCGCGATGATCGAACCGACATTGGGGATGAAGTTCAGGATGAAGGTCAGCATCGCGATCGCCGCCGCCAGTTCCAGCCCCGCAAGGTGAAAGACCGACCAGATCAGCATGGCCGTCACCCCGCTGACGACGGCCTTGACCACCAGGTAACGGTTCACCCGCCGCATGATCGAGGCGATGATGGCCCGCACCTTGTCGGCCTGTTCGGGGTCCTGCGTCAGCCGCTCGATCTTGAGCGGGAACCAGGCACGTTCGGTGAACATGAAGCCCACGAACAGCAGGATCAGCACGACCGCCGAGAGAAGGTTCGACGCCTGCGCCGCGACCGAGCGGATCCAGCCGGTGATATTGACGTTCTGAAGCGAGGTCTCGACCGCCACCTGCGCATTCGGTCCCAGCCAGTCCAGCAGCAGGGGCAGCAGGTCCTCGACCCGCTCGGCATAGCTGACGGCGGTCGAGACGATCTCGTTCACCTGCGCGACGATGGCCGTCGCGGCCCAGAGCAGCCCGACCGTGATGAAGGCCAGCGCCAGCGTGGTCGCCAGCCAGTTGGGCACCTTCAGCCGCGAAAAGGCATGGATCGCGTCCGAGGTCAGCGAAAAGATGATGATCGCGAAGGCCAGCGAGATCATCAGGAAGCGCGCCTGAACCAGCAGGAACAGCAGCATGGCAAGGGCGATGATGCCCAGGAACCCGGTCTGTAGCCTTTCGCGCAGCACGGATTCGTTCAGTCGCACCATCGCCTCGCTTGTCTTGCCTGTTACAGTTCGCCCTCATCCTCGCCGTTTTCGGCGATGCGGGCAACGGAAACGACTTCCTCGCGCGGGGCGGTGTTCAGGACGCGCACCCCTCCGGCGCTGCGGGAACGGAAGCTGATGCCGTCCACCGGCACCCGGATCGACTGCCCGGTCGAGGTCGCCAGCATGATCTGGTCGTCGCGTTCCACCGGGAAGCTGGCGACCAGCGCGCCGCCGCGCATCGCCCGGTCCATCGCGGTGACGCCCTGGCCGCCGCGCCCGCGCACGGGGTAGTCGTGGCTGGAGCTGATCTTGCCCTGACCACGCGCGGTGATGGTCAGGATGAGGTCCTCGGCCGCCGACATCTCGGCATAGCGTTCCTGCGTGATGCTGCCGGCCTCGACGCCGTCCTCTTCATCCGCTTCGGCGCCGTCGTCCAGCGCGCCCTCGACCGCGCGGCGCATCTTCAGATAGGCGGCGCGCTCGGCAGGGTCGGCCTCGAAATGGCGGATGACGGACATGGACACCACGCGGTCGCCCGGCGCCAGCCGGATGCCGCGCACCCCGGTCGAATCGCGGCCCTTGAAGACGCGCACATCGGTCGTCTGGAAGCGGATGGCGCGGCCCATCGCGGTAACCAGCATCACGTCGTCCTCGGTCGTGGCCATGCGCACGCCGATCAGTTCGACCCCTTCGGGCAGGCGCATGGCGATCTTGCCGTTGCGCATGACATTGGTGAAATCCGACAGCGCATTGCGGCGCAC
>NZ_CAMEFG010000076.1 GCF_945915435.1 uncultured Paracoccus sp.
CCGATGCCCCGCGTGCCCCCCGTCACAAGTGCGATTTTCGACATGGTTCCCCCCTTTGGTAAACTACATTTATAATATTGCTACATAACTCGGTATTGGTGCGCAATATAATTACTTGAACTGATCCGGAGGGCGCAATTGGGCCTTCACGATGCCCTTGTCCGATGCCTGCGCCAGACCTCGATCATCCAGCCCAGCATCACGGCGTTGAGGACATGCCACATGAAATGCGTCCCCAGCGGCAGCGCGCCGCAAAGCGGCTGGTCCAGCGTGCGAAAGGCCAGCGAGGCGATCAGGATGCCCGCCCCGATGGCCAGTCCGCGCGCGGTTTCGGGCAGGCGGTTTCGCAGCAGGGCGGCATAGATCAGGATCAGCAGCGGCACCGGCGCATAGCTGGCCGATGACCCGAGGCCGGGGATCATCGCAAACAGCGGCACGGTCGCCGCCGCATAGGGGATGAAACCGACCGTCGCCAGCGCCGCGACCCAAGGCCGCGCCCCGAAGTAATCGCGCGTGGCGGCAAAGACGTAAAGCAGGATGAAGCCCAGGATCGGCAGCACGTCCATCAGCCCCGTCAGCCGGTTCGCATGGGTGTGAAACAACCACGATCCGATGCCGATGACGAACAGCACCCCGGCCAGCGCCCGCCCCATCGCCATGCCCGGCCCCTTCAGCCGGGGCCAGACGAGAAGGGCGGCGATCAGGAAGGCAAGGTTGGTCAGGGCGTTGACCGGCTCGGACCAGTATTCGGGACCTGTGCGTTCGCAATAGGCATCGACCGGGGCAAGCCAGCTCATCGTGGCGCCTCGGCGGTTGCAGCCTGGATGTTCGGATCGGCAGCCATTCGTTCCCCCGGTTCGCGTGTCAGATGCAGGATAGGGGGTGATGGCGGGAAGGGTAAAGGGGGGCAGGCGGCTTGCAGGGGCTTGCGCCGGTGGTGCAGGATGGCCGGGTCACCAGGGGGGCACGGCATGTTTCAGGGTTTCGACGAAGCCGATATCCCGGTCGAAGGGGCCACCATCCGCGCGCGCGTGGGCGGCAGCGGGGCGCCGCTCTTGCTGCTGCACGGCTATCCGCAGACCCATGCCATGTGGCACCGCATTGCCGGGCGGCTTGCCCGCAGCCATCGGGTCGTCGTGCCCGACCTGCGCGGCTATGGCGATTCGACCGCCCAGGACGGGGATTTTTCCTTTCGCGCGATGGCGCGCGACCAGGTGGCGGTGATGCGCCACCTGGGCCATGCGCGCTACCATGTCGTGGCCCATGACCGGGGCGCGCGCGCCGCCCATCGCATGGTGCTGGACCACGCCCAGGCGGTGCAATCGGTCGCGCTGCTGGATATCCTGCCGACGCTCGAGGTCTGGCGGACGATGGACGATCGGCTGGCGCGGCGCTATTATCACTGGCTGTTCCTGTCCCAGCCGGGCGAGATGCCGCGCCAGTTGATCAATGGCGATCCGGTGATGTTTCTTCATTCCGCGCTGTCCGGGCTGTCCGGTCCGCCCGGCATGTTCGCGCCCGAGGCGCTGGCCGAATACGAACGCGCCGCCCGCAACCCCGCGGTCGTGGCGGCGTGGTGCGGCGATTACACCGCCGCCGCGACGGTGGATCTTGAACATGACCGCGCCGATCTGGGCCGCACCAGCCCGATCCCCTGCCTCGTGCTGTGGGGCGGGCGCGGCGCACTCGCCTGTCATCGCGACCCGCTTGGGGCCTGGCGCACATGGTTTCCCCATGCGCAGGGCCATGCGCTGGATGCCGGGCATTTCCTGGCCGAAGAGCGCCCGGACGAGGTTCTGGCGGCGATCGAGGACCACCTGAACGCGGCCCACGCCGCCGGGTAGCGGGCGGCGCGGGCTTTCACGCGCGCTCTAGCGGCCCATCGCGTAGAACTCGTCATTGGCCCGCATGCTGGTCGCATTGGCGAGCCGGTTCGAGAGGCCGAAGAAGGCCGAGATGGCGGCGATATCCCACGCGTCCTCCTCGGTGAAGCCATGCGCCTTCAGGCTGTCCAGATCGCTTTCGCCGACCTCGTAGGCCCGCTGCGAGACCTTCACGGCGAAATCCAGCATCGCCTTTTGACGGTCCGTGATGTCGGCCTTGCGATAGTTGACGGCGACCTGATCGGCGACCAGCGGATTCCTGGCGCGGATGCGCAGGATCGCCCCATGCGCCACGACGCAATACTGGCACTGGTTGAGGTTGCTGGTCGCCACCACGATCATCTCGCGCTCGGCCTTGGTCAGGTTGCCGTCCTTTTCCATCAGCGCGTCGTGATAGGCGAAGAAGGCGCGGAATTCGTCCGGCCGATGCGCCAGCGCCAGGAAGACGTTGGGGATGAAGCCGGATTTCTCCTGCACCGCCAGGATGCGGTCGCGGATGTCCTCGGGCAGGTCCGCGACTTCGGGAACCGGAAAGCGGCTGATGGGGGCTTGGGTGGTCATGGTTTTCTCCGTCAGATGTCGTTGATGGGGACGATGACGCGGCCCCGGACGCCGCCGCCGATCAGTTGCGTGCAGACCTCGGGGGCGTCTTGCAGCGCGATGGATTGCGTCATCGATTCCAGCAGGCGCGGGTCCAGGTCGCGGGCAAGGCGGCGCCATGCCTCGCGCCGTTCGTCCAGCGGGCACATCACGCTGTCGATCCCGGCCAGCGTGACCCCGCGCAGGATGAAGGGCGCGACCGTGGCGGGGAAATCCATGCCCGCCGCAAGGCCGCAGGCCGCCACCACGCCGCGGTATTTCATCCCGGCGCAGACATTGGCCAGCACATGTCCGCCCGCCACGTCGATGGCGCCCGCCCACTCTTCGCGGGCCAGCGGCCTGCTCGGTTCGCTGAAATCGGACCGCGGCAGGATGCGGCTGGCGCCAAGGCCGGTCAGGTAACCCGCTTCCTCGGGGCGGCCCGTCACGGCGACGACCGTGTAGCCCAGCTTCGCCAGCACCGCGACCGCCACGCTGCCCACGCCCCCGGCGGCGCCGGTCACCAGCACCTCGCCGCTGTCGGGGGTGATGCCGTGACGCTCCAGCGCCATCACGCACAGCATCGCGGTATATCCGGCGGTGCCGATGCTCATGGCCTGGGCGGGGCTGAAGGCAGGCTCCAGCGGGATCAGCCATTCGGCCTTGACGCGAGCCAGTTCGGCCAGCCCGCCCCAATGGACCTCGCCCACGCCCCAGCCGTTCAGCACGACCTTGTCGCCGGGCTGGAAGGCGGGGCTGTCCGAGCGTTCGACCACGCCCGCGAAGTCGATCCCCGGCACCATCGGGAACCGCCGCACGACCGGCCCCTTGCCGGTGATCGCCAGCGCGTCCTTGTAGTTCAGCGTCGAGCAGGCGACGCGCACGGTAACGTCCCCCTCGGGCAGTCGTGCCTCGTCCAGTTCGGTCAGCGCGACCCGCTGGCCGCCCTCGTCCTTTTCGATCAGCAATGCCTTGAACATGGCGGTTTTCCCCTTTCGGAACCGGGTTGCAGAAGGGCCAGGAAGCCCGTGGCGAAATCGTCGAGTGCCGCAGGGCCGCGTTCCAGCTTGGCGCGCAGGACCGCCCCCTCCCAGCCGATCCAGAAGAAGCGCGCCAGCGCTGCGCAATCGGCACCGGGCGCGACCTGACCGGCAGCCTGCGCGGCGGACAGGCATCCGGCCGTTCGTTCTTCCCAATCGCGCAGGGTGGCTGACAGCCGGTCGCGGAAGGATTCGGGCAGGGTGCCCATTTCCTGCCCCAGGTTGCCGACAAGACAACCCCGGCGATAGCCGAATCGCGCCATGCCGTCCCTGGCGTCGTCGAAGAAGCCGCGCAGCCGGTCCAGCGGCAGGCGGCTTTCGTCGCTGAAACAGCGGTCCAGCTTGCGGGTGAAATAATCGGCATAGGCGTCGATCAGGGCGAGACCGAACGCCTCCTTGCTGGCGAAGTAGTGATAGAACGACCCCTTGGGCACACCCGCGGCGGACAGGATTTCCTCGATCCCGACGGCGCTGAAGCCCTTTTCGGTCAGCACCGCGACGCCCGCCCGGATCAGCACCATCCGGGGCGCGTCCGGCAGGGACTGGTCCTTGCGGGGGCGGCCCCGTCTGCGGGGTGATTGCGGGGCTTGCGACAGGCTCATGTCCGTTTGCTAGACCAGCCGTCTTGTAAAATCAATAATTATCCGACCGACCGTCTTGGTAATTGTCGGAAAGGATCTCGACGGGAAACGCCTTGACTTTGCGCGGCGGCTCTGCATGACGAATGCAGCTTTGGTTTCGGCGGGTTGCCGCCGGATTGAAAGGGAACTGCGGTGCGCCATCCGGCAAGGCCGCGGCTGCCCCCGCAACTGTAAGCGGTGAGCGAAGGCCGAACATGTCACTGGGGGCAGCCCCGGGAAGGCCGGTCCAAGCCCTGACCCGCAAGCCAGGAGACCTGCCAGAGCGATCACCCATTTCCGGCGCGGGGCGCGTCCGGAAAGCGGCCCGTCCGCAGCGGTGACATCCACCGGCCTGCGGAAAGGCATGTCCTTTGCCACAGGCCAGTCCGTCATCCGCAGGCAGGCCCTGCGCAGGAAAGGCAATGTCATGTCCCGGTCGCCGATCTCTTGGTCCCAGATTTCCCGTATCGCAATCTGCGCGGCGTTCGCGCCGTTCCCCGCCCTGGCTCAGCAGGCGGGGGATGTCGATGCGATAACCCTTGATACCGTCGTGATTTCAGGCGGGCTGTCCCCGATCGCGGGCGATGCCTATGGTCGCGCCCATACGGTCGTGACCGGCGAAGAACTTGAGCAGCGTGGCATCCGCACCGTGCAGGACGCGCTGCGCGAGGTGCCGGGGGTTTCGGTCAACTCGCCCGGCGCCAGTGTGACGCAGGTCCGCATCCGGGGCGCCGAGGCAAACCATACGCTGGTCCTGATCGACGGGGTTCCGGCCACGGGCGGCAATGACGAATATTACTTTTCAGGGCTGGAGACCGCGAATATCGACCGGATCGAGGTCCTGCGCGGGCCGCAATCGGTCTATTACGGCTCGAACGCCTCGGCGGGGGTGATCAATATCATCACGCGCAGGGGCGAACCCGGCACCCGCTATGGCGGCGCGGTCGAACTTGGCAACGGATACGGGGTTTCGGGCTGGTTCACGCAGCGGACCCGGCGGGGCGGGCTGGCCTTCAGTGCCGCGAGCCGCGACGATCACGGCTTCGACCAATCCGGGGATGGCGGCGAAAAGGATGGCACCCGCCGCACCACGCTGGGGCTGACCGGCGACTGGCAGGCCAGCGACGATCTGGTGCTGGGCTTTACCCTGCGTCGCGCCAGCGAGGAATATGACCATGACAGCGTTGCGGATTGGGATGACGATATAGGTGCGATCGTGGACGGCGACGGCAATGTCGTGACGGGTCCCGAAGGTTATGTCTACGACGATCCCTTTCCCCAAAGCGAGCGCATCGAATTCACGGGTTCGCTCTGGGGCGAATATGCCATGCTGGACGGGCGGTTGCTGCACCGGCTGGAATATCAGGACACGGTCTTCAAGCAAAACCAAAACGGCGGCGCCTTTACGCGCGGCCAGACCCGCGCGCTGAAATACCGCCTGGGCGTCAGCTTGGACGGCGCCCCGCTGGCCGAGGCGCGGCAGATGCTGAACCTCATGGTCGAGCGGGTCGAGGACGAAAACGACGCCGCCCCCGATTACGCGCGGGCGAACAATTCCGTCGCGCTGGAATATCGCGGTTTCTTCGACAGCGGGCTGGACGTGCAGGCCGGGCTGCGCCGCGACGATTTCGACAGTTTCAAGGACTTCACAAGCTGGAATCTCGGCCTGTCCTGGCAGGTGCCGGGGCAGGATTTGCGCCTGCACGCATCGGCCGGGCGCGGCCTGGTCAAGCCGTCCTATTACGAATTGTTCGCCGATGACGCCTATACGCTGGGCAATCCCGGCCTGCGGCCCGAACGCAACGCGGGCTTCGATATCGGGGTCGAGGCGCAGTTGCTGGACGGCCGTGCCACGCTTGACCTGACCTGGTTCCAGGAAAGGATGGAGGACGAGATCACCTATGTCTACGGTGCCGCGCCGGGCGGCAGGGCCAGCTATGTCAACCAATCTGGCAAGAGTCCACGAAAAGGCGTTGAGGTTGCTGCGAAAATTCAGGCAACCGATGCCCTGGACCTGGGATTGAGCTATACCTATCTTGACGCGAAGAACCCCGACGGCTCGGTCGAGACACGCCGTCCGCGCCACGAATTGGGCCTGCGCGCGAGCCATGCCTTCCATGATGGCCGGGGCATCGTCACCGCCGATCTGCGCCATGTCCGGGGCAATTACGACCAGCAATTCTGGGGCAGCTATCCGATCCGCGAACTGCCTGCCCATACCGTCGTCAATGTCGCGGGCGGCTATGACATCAACGACAACCTGCGCGCGACGGCCCGTGTCGTGAACCTGTTCGACAAGGAACATATGGACGCATGGGGCTATGCCTCGCAAGGCCGCACCGCCTATGTCGGCGTGGAAGCCAGATGGTAGGACGGCTGATCCGGGCCGGGTGCGTGGCGCTTGGCCTCGGCCTTCCGGCCCTTGCCGCGCCGCCGCAAAGGGTGGTCTCGATGAATCTTTGCACCGATCAGCTTGCGATGCTGCTGGCGGGGGCGGGGCAACTCATCTCGGTCAGCCATCTTGCGCGGGACCCGCTGTCCTCATCCATGACGGAGGAGGCCGCGCGCTATCGGGTCAATCACGGGCTGGCCGAGGAAATCCATCGCCTGCGCCCCGACCTGGTGCTGGTGGGCAGCCATAGCGCGCCCGCGACCGTGGCCATGCTGGAACGGCTGGGGGTGCCGGTTGCGGTCTTTCCGCCCGCGGGTGATTTCGACGGCATCCGCGCCAATCTTGGCAAGATGGGCGAGGTACTGGGCCGCGAGGCCGAGGCCGAGGCGCAGATCTCGGCATTCGATCAGGGGCTGGCGGCGCTGGTGGATGAGCTTGCCGCCCGCCCCCGCGCCGCGCTTTATGAGGCAAATGGCTACAGCACCGGCGACAGCAGCCTTGCCGGGCAGATCATGCTGGCGGCAGGGCTGGACAATATCGCCGCCGAGGCCGGGCTGACCGGCGGTGGCGTGCTGGCGCTGGAACAGCTTGTGCTGGCCAATCCCGACATCCTGATCCGGGGGCGGCGCTACGCGGGTGCCTCGCGATCCGAGGAAATCCTCGGCCATCCGGCGTTGGCCGCGCTGGCCGAAGGCGCCGGACAGGGGGTCATCGCGGACCACGATTGGGTCTGCGGCACGCCGCGCGTGCTGGCGGCCATCGCGGCGCTGCGCGAAATCCGGCTGGAGCTGGAGGAAGGATCATGAGCCAGCGCACCCTGCTGGCCGGGCTGTCGCTTCTGGTGGCGGCGCTGTTCCTGGCCTCGCTGCTGACCGGCC
>NZ_CAMEFG010000077.1 GCF_945915435.1 uncultured Paracoccus sp.
CGCGCACGGCGGCCTTGGACAGCAGCGCGCCGAAGGTGATGATCTGGCCGACCTTCTCGGCGCCGTATTTGTCCTGGACGTAGTGGATCACTTCCTCGCGCCGGTCCATGCAGAAGTCGATGTCGAAATCCGGCATGGAAACCCGTTCGGGGTTCAGGAAGCGTTCAAACAGCAGCGAATAGCGCAGCGGGTCCAGGTCGGTGATCGTCAGCGCATAGGCGACAAGGCTGCCCGCGCCCGAACCGCGCCCCGGTCCCACCGGAATGCCGTGGTCCTTGGCCCATTTGATGAAATCGGCAACGATCAGGAAATAGCCGGGGAAGCCCATCTGTTCGATGATGCCAAGCTCGAAATCCAGCCTTTCGTGATATTCCTCGGGGGTGACGGCATGGGGGATGACCTTCAGCCGCGCCTCCAGCCCCGCGCGGGCCTGACGGCGCAGCTCCTGCACCTCGTCATCGGCGAAGCGGGGCAGGATCGGCTTGTGGCGGCTGACGGCAAAGGCGCAGCGGCGGGCGATTTCGACGGTGTTCTCGACCGCCTCGGGCAGGTCGGCGAAGATCGCGGCCATTTCCTCGGGCGATTTCAGGTCATGCGAGGGCGTCAGGCGGCGGCGCGGCTGCGACTGGTCGACATAGGCGCGCTCGGCGATGCAGATCAGCGCATCATGGGCATCGTAGAGGTCGGGTTTGGGGAAATAGGCGTCGTTGGTCGCCACCAGCGGCAGGTCCAGCGCATAGGCGATGTCGATCATCGGCCCCTCGGTCGCGGCCTCGACCGGAACGGGGTTGCCCGAGCCGTCGCGGTGGCGCTGCAATTCGACATAGAGCCGGCCGGGATAGATCGCCGCCAGCCGCGTGGCCAGCGCCTGCGCCTGATCCGGCGCGCCGGCTGCCACCATCTGTCCAAGCGGGCCGGTGGCGCCGCCCGTCAGGCAGATCAGCCCCTCGGCGCGTTCGGCCAGTTCGTCCAGCGTGACGTAGACGGGTGCGGTGCCGGGACGCATATAGAGGCAGGTGGACAGCGCCATCAGGTTCAGCCAGCCCTGCCGGTCCTGCGCCAGAAGGACGACCGGGCCGCTCAACCCGTCCAGTTGCAGGGTGATCTGGCAGCCGATGATCGGCTGGATGCCCTTGTCCAGCGCCTTGACCGAAAATTCCAGCGCAGCGTAAAGCGCATTGGTGTCGGTCAGCGCGATGGCGGGCATGCCCATTTCGGCAGCCAGCTTCGGCAGCATGGCGGCGGGGATCGCACCTTCCAGAAGGGAGTGTTCCGAATGGGTGCGCAGGTGGATGAATCGGGGGGCAGGATTGGACATGGCGCGAACTTACGCGCCCTGCCCGGTTCGTTTCAATCGCCTTTGGCGATCTTATTCCAGGTGGCTTTCGAGAAACCACAGGTCCTTGTCCAGATCGCGCGAGATCGCCGTGAAGATGTCGGCGGTATCGGCATCGCCCGCCTCGTCCGTCGCGTCGATCGCGGCGCGGATATTGGCGCCGTGGTCGCGTATGCGGGCGCAGATTTCGCGGATATGGTCGGCGGATTTCGTCAGGTTGGTCGGATAGGGCTTGAGCGTGCTGCCCTTGGCGACCTCTTCCGCGGTGCCCACGGCGGTGCCGTCAAGCTGCTGCACACGTTCGGCCATCGTATCGACATGATCGTCGAAGCGGGTGCGCACCTGATCGAAAAGCTCATGCACCGCGATGAAGTTCGGACCCTTGACGTTCCAGTGGGCTTGCTTGATCGCCAGCGCCAGCGCGATGGCGTCGGCCAGCCGGGCGTTCAGTTCGGCCACGGCGGTCTTGCGGGCATTGTCCTTGAGTCCAGAGATATTAACGGCCATGTCAGCGTTCCTTTCAGGTATTGCGTTGATTGATAACGGGATTGGCTGCTGCGGGTTCCGCAAACCGGCCATGCGGCAGGCGAAACCCCGACGTGGCTATGAAAAACGGCGCTTCCTTTGGGGGAAGCGCCGTCGAACGGTTCAAACCGGGGCCTGCCCTCAGACAGCGCCCTGGATGAAGTTCACGGCATCGCCGAAGGTCTGGATGGTTTCGGCGGCGTCATCGGGGATCTCGATGCCGAATTCTTCCTCGAACGCCATCACCAGTTCGACGGTGTCCAGCGAATCCGCACCCAGATCATCGATGAAGGAAGCCGATTCCGTCACCTTGTCCTCGTCGACGCCCAGATGCTCGACGACGATCTTCTTCACGCGATCAGCGATATCGCTCATATCAATTCCTCACTTTCGCGGGCATCCGCCCAATATGTGCCGGCCATGCCGACGACAGCCGAGGGCGGTTCCCCCTGCGGCTTGTTCGCGGGATATAGCACGCGAACGTGATCTTGCAACCGCATAAACCACAACCCGGCATCCCGATCAGATCATCGCCATTCCGCCGTTCACATGCAGCACCGTGCCGGTGACATAGCCCGCCTCGTCGCTGGCAAGATAGAGCGCGGCCGAGGCGATGTCCTGCGCGCTGCCCATCCGCCCCGCGGGGATCTGGGTCAGGATGCGCGACTTCTGTTCGTCGTTCAGCTTGTCGGTCATGGCTGTCTGGATAAAGCCCGGCGCGATGCAGTTCACGGTGATTCCCCGGCTAATCACTTCATATGCAAGGCTTTTCGACATTCCGACCAGGCCGGACTTGGCCGCGGCGTAATTGGCCTGGCCGGCATTGCCCGTTGCCCCCACGACCGAGCCGATATTCACGATCCGGCCCCAGCGTGCCTTCATCATCCCGCGCAGCACGCCCCGGCAAAGCCGGAAGGACGAGGTCAGGTTGACCTCGATCACCTGCGCCCATTCCTCGTCCGACATGCGCATGAACAGGTTGTCGCGGGTGATGCCGGCGTTGTTCACAAGGATATCAACGCCGCCCATCGCCTCGGCGGCGGCCTTGGGCAGGGCTTCGACTGCGGCAGAATCACCCAGATTCGCGGTGACGACATGGGCGCGGTCGCCCAGCTCGTCGGCCAGCGCGCGTAACGGCTCTTCGCGGGTGCCGGACAGCGCGACGGTGGCCCCCGCCCCGTGCAGTGCCGTGGCGATCGCGCCGCCGATACCGCCCGAGGCGCCGGTGATCAGTGCCTTGCGTCCTGTCAGATCAAACATCCTGGTTCCTTTTCGATTATTTGCCGATTCGGGCAATCAGCCCCTGAGCGCGGCGATATCGGCAGGCGTGCCGATGTTGCGGGTCACGGCCTGCTTGTCGATGCGGCGAATCATGCCCGACAGCGCCTTGCCCGCGCCGATTTCCCAATATTCGGTGACGCCCGCGGCTTGCAGGAACTGCACCGATTCGCGCCAGCGGACGGCGCCGGTCACCTGCTCGACCAGCAGGCGGCGGATGGCGCCGGGTTCCAGCACCGGCTCGGCGCGGACATTGGCGATCAGCGGCACGGCGGGGGCGTGGATCTCGACCGCTGCCAGCGCATCGGCCATCGTCCCGGCGGCGGGCTGCATCAGCGCCGAGTGGAAGGGCGCCGAGACCGGCAGCATCAGCGCGCGCTTGGCCCCGCGTTCCTTGGCCAGCGCGGCGGCGCGTTCCACCGCGCCCTTGTGCCCCGAGATCACGACCTGCCCCGGATCGTTGTCATTGGCGGCCTGGCAGACCTCGCCCTCGGCGGCGTCGCGCGCGATCTGGTCCACGGCTGCGAAGTCCAGCCCCAGGATCGCGGCCATCGCGCCCTGCCCGACCGGAACTGCCTCTTGCATGGCCTGCCCGCGCTGGCGCAGAAGCCGCGCGGTATCGGCCAGCGTCAGCGCGCCCGCCGCGCAAAGCGCCGAATATTCGCCAAGGCTGTGGCCCGCCACGAAATCCGCGTCACCGATGCCGAAGCCCTCGGCTTCAAGCGCGCGCATCGCGGCGATCGAGGCCGCCATCAGCGCAGGCTGCGCGTTCTGCGTCAGCGTCAGCGTCTCGATGTCGCCGTTCCAGATCAGATCCGACAGGTTTTCGCCAAGCGCCTCGTCCACCTCGTCGAAGACGGCTTTGGCCGCTGGACAGGCCTGCGCAAGCTCTTGGCCCATGCCGATGACCTGCGCGCCCTGTCCGGGAAATACGAATGCCCGCATCCGGGTCCCTTTCCTGATATTTACCCCCAAAGGCTTAGCCCGCGCGGCGGCGGCGGGCAACTGCGGCGTGGCCTGCGCGCCTGCCGGGGTCAGCGCGGCAGCACGATCTCGGCGCGCAACCCCCCAAGGCGGCGGCCGTCGCCAAGACGCAACTGCCCGCCATGCGCGCGCGCGATATCGGTGGCGATGGACAGGCCAAGCCCGACCCCCTGCCCCATGTTCTGGTTGCGCGAGGGGTCGAGCCGGGTAAAGGGCCGCGTTGCCTCGCCGCGCCGCTCGGGCGGGATGCCCGGCCCGTCGTCCTCGACCGAGATGCGGAAATAGCCCGGCCCAAGCGCCGCATCGACCTCGGCCCGCGTGCCGTAGCGCACCGCGTTCCCGATCAGGTTTTCCAGCGCGCGCCGCATCGCATCCGCGCGGAAGGTGGCGGTGGCATCCGCGCTGCCCTCGACCTGCCCAAGCGCGACGTTCTGGCCGCCGCGCTGCGCATCGGCCACGACCCCCTGCACGAAGTCCAGCGCCCTGACCGGCGCGGGCGGCGCGTCCTGCGCCACGGCGCGGGCATGGGCCAGGAAGGCGTCCACCATCCCCTCCATCGCGGCGACGTCGCTGATCAGCCCTTCGATCTCATCGCCTTCGGGCGGGTGGTCGGGGGAAAGCATGGTCAGCCCAAGCCGCAGCCGCGTCAGGGGCGTGCGCAGGTCGTGACTGATCGCAGACAGCATGAGTCCGCGCTGTTCGTTCTGCCGCTCCAGCCGGTTGCGCATGTCCAGGAATGCGGTGCCGGCCTGGCGCACCTCGGTCGCGCCCGAGGGACGGTAAGGTTCCACCCGCCCGCGCCCATAGGCTTCGGCGGCGCGTGCCAGCTTGCGGATCGGGCGCATCTGGTTGCGCAGGAAGATCGCCGCGATCCCCGTCATCAGCAGCGAGGTCCCGATCAGCAGCACCAGCAGTTGATGCGGGTTCGAGGCCGAAACCCGCCGCCGCGAAAAGCCAAGCTGATATTCCCCATGCGTGCCCTGCATGGTCAGCACCACGTCGCGCAGATCGCCCAGGTCCACGGCGCGAATCTGCGGCACCAGGTCGTGCAGCGTCGAAATCACCACCCGCCCCGAGAAATCGTAGAAGACCCGGTTCTGCATCCCCCCGTCCCCCGCCGGGATACGGACCGAAATGCCAAGCGGGTCCGCGATGCGATGCGCCGCGATACGCGCCTGCGCGGTGTCGGGCGCACCGTCGACCCGCGCGGCGACCAGGTTGATTTCCTGCGCCATGCCGGTGGTCATCTGGCGTGTCACATCCTCGAAATGACGTTGCAGGAACATGATGGTGACGACCACCGTGACCACGCTGACCGGCAGGAACAGGATCAGCGCGGCGCGGCCGTAAAGCCCCCGTGGCATAAGCGTCTTGAGCCATTCGAAATTCATGGAATCCCCTGCGATTGCGCCCTAGGTTAGCCGCATGAGCGACGCCGAGAAAGCCCCGAGGGCCATCCTTGCCCCCAATCCCTCGCCTTTGACCGGGCGCGGCACCAATACCTTTTTGCTGGGACATGAACGGATCGCCGTGATCGACCCCGGCCCGCGCATCGCCAGCCACCTGCAAGCGATCCTTGCCGCCGCGGGCAAGGGCCGCATCACCCATATCTTCGTCACCCATGCCCATCTGGACCATTCCGAATCCGCCCGCGACCTGGCCGAGGCGACCGGGGCGCCCATCCTTGCCCTCGGCGCCCCGACCGCGGGACGCTCGACCGTGATGCGGCGCCTGGCCGAATCGGATCGCATCGGCGGGGGCGAGGGGCTGGACGCCGCCTTCATGCCCGACCTCACCCTTGCCGACGGAGACCTGATCGAGACTGGGGAATGGAGCCTGCGCGCCATCCACACCCCCGGCCATTTCGGCGGCCACCTGGCCTTCCAGCAGGACGACCGGATCTTTTGCGGGGACCTGGTGATGGGTTGGTCCTCGACGCTGATCTCGCCCCCCGACGGGGACCTGGCCGATTACATGCGCTCGCTTTCGCGGCTGGCATCGCTGGCGCCCGCGCGCCTGCTGCCCGCCCACGGCGACCCGATCGAGCAACCGCTGGCCCGGCTGAAGGAACTGGCCCTGCACCGGCGGCAGCGCACCGCCCAGATCCTTTCCGCGCTGGAGGAAGGCCCCGCCGACGCCGCCACGCTGGCGCGCCGGATCTACGACATCGCCCCCCACCTGCTGCCCGCCGCCGCGCGCAACGTCCTGGCCCACCTCATCGCTTTGCACGAACTGGGGGCGGTCGAAACGCCGCAGGAAATCTCGCTTGCCGCACGCTTCCACAGGGCCTGAAACGAAACGCAAGATTTTTGCGACAACCCTCTGGACGCCACCATTCGCCGCGGCTATATACCCCCTCGTGTTCCGGCGTAGCTCAGCGGTAGAGCAGTTGACTGTTAATCAATTGGTCGTA
>NZ_CAMEFG010000078.1 GCF_945915435.1 uncultured Paracoccus sp.
TAGCCGCCCGAGGTGATGGTGACGACCATGTCCTCGCGCTCGATCAGGTCCTCGTCGTCCATGTCGCCGGACCAGTCGCTGATCTCGGTGCGGCGGGGGACGGCGAACTGCTCGCGCACCTCGCGCAATTCGTCGGCGATGATGCCCATGATCCGCTCGCGCGAGGCAAGGATGGCCAGATACTCGCGGATCGCGTCGGCCAGGGATTTCAACTCGTCCGTGACCTCTTTCACGCCGATCTGGGTCAGGCGTTGCAGGCGCAGTTCCAGGATGGCGCGGGCCTGCGCCTCGGACAGGTTATAGGTGCCGTCCTCGTTCACCGGATGCTTGGGGTCGTCGATCAGGCGCAGGTATTCGACGATCTCATGGGCGGGCCAGCGGCGTTCCATCAGGCGCGCGCGGGCCTCGGCGGCATCGGCGCTGCTGCGGATGGTCGCCACGATCTCATCGACGTTGCTGACCGCGACGGCAAGGCCGCACAGGATATGGCTGCGCTCGCGTGCCTTGCGCAGTTCATAGGCGGTGCGGCGGGCGACGACATCCTCGCGGAAGGTGATGAAATGGGTCAGGAAGTCGCGCAGGGTCAATTGCTCGGGGCGGCCGCCGTTCAGAGCCAGCATGTTGGCGCCGAAACTGGTCTGCATGGGGGTGAAGCGGAAAAGCTGGTTCAGCACCACCTCGGGCGTCGCGTCGCGCTTGAGGTCGATGACCACGCGCACTCCCACGCGGTCGGATTCGTCCTGCACATGGGCGATGCCCTCGATCCGCTTTTCCTTGGCCAGTTCCGCGATCTTTTCGATCATCACGGCCTTGTTCACCTGATAGGGGATCTCGTCGATGATGATGGAATAGCGCCCGTTGCGGGTTTCCTCGATCCGGGTCTTGGCCCGCAGCACGATCGAGCCGCGCCCCTCGAGGTAGGCCTTGCGCGCGCCCGAGCGGCCCAGGATCGTGCCGCCGGTCGGAAAATCGGGGCCGGGGACGATCTCGATCAGGCGCTCGGTCGGCAGGTCGGGGTCCTCGATCAGGGCCAGCGTGGCGTCCACGACCTCGCCCAGGTTGTGGGGCGGGATGTTCGTGGCCATGCCGACGGCGATGCCGCCCGCGCCGTTGACCAGCATGTTCGGGAAGCGCGCGGGCAGGACGGTCGGCTCGCGGTCCTTGCCGTCGTAGTTGTCCTGGAAATCGACCGTATCCTTTTCGATATCGGCCAGAAGGAAGGCGGCGGGCTTGTCCATCCGCACCTCGGTATAGCGCATGGCGGCGGCATTGTCGCCATCCATGCTGCCGAAGTTGCCCTGGCCGTCCAGAAGCGGCAGCGACATGGAAAACGGCTGCGCCATCCTGACCAGCGCGTCATAGATCGCGAAGTCGCCGTGGGGGTGGTATTTACCCATGACGTCGCCGACCGGACGCGCCGACTTGCGATAGGGCTTGTCGTGGGTGTTGTTGGTTTCGTGCATCGCAAACAGGATGCGGCGGTGAACCGGCTTCAGCCCGTCGCGCAGATCGGGGATCGCGCGGCTGACGATGACCGACATCGCATAGTCCAGATAGGCGGTGCGCATCTCGTCCGAGATGTTCACGATCGGCCCGTCATGGGGCATCACGCTGCGCTCTTCGCCCTGCGGCGCGGCGTCGGGGGTGATGTCGTCGTCGTTGTTGGGGGTATCCGCCACGGTTTCGCCTCAAGATATAGTTGGGGGACGGTATATCCCCCACTCGGCTTGGGTGCAATCGCGCAGCGCGCGCTTTGGGGCCTTATGCCCCGCGAAGGGGCGCCCTGCCGCGGGCCGAGACCGCCCAGGCCCCCGCCAGCACGGCCGAGCAGATGCCGTTCCACCCCGCCATCGAGATGCCCAGGAAGCGCCAGGCAACCTCGTCGCAGCGCGTGATGGGTGCGGCCTGAAGCTGGGTCAGCAGGTCCTGCGTGGAAAGCTGCGTCAGGTTCCCGACCCCGCCCGAACAATGCTGCGGCCCGGCCCACCAGCGCAATTCGACCCCGAAATGGTGGATCGCCAGCGCCGTCGCGGTGATGGCGGCAAGCAGCCCCAGCAGCGCCAGCCAGCGCCGCCAGCCGAGATACCAGATCGCCGCGCCGATCAGCGCCGCCGCGACATGGGGCCAGCGTTGCAGGATGCACAGCTCGCAAGGCGCATAGCCCAGCCACTGGAAGAACAGCGCCGCCGCAAGCAGTCCCAGCGACCCAAGCCCGGCCAGCGCGCCGATATCTCTGTCCGACAAACCCAACATGATCCCGCCGTTACGCCCGCCGCGCCGATTGCGCAAATGCCAATGCCGTGAATGCCGCGCCTATTGCGGCTTCCATGTGATCACGCGGTAGAGATAGACCACGATCACCGTCACCAGCACCGCCTTGGACACCGGGTCGATATAGCTTTCCAGCCGCGCATACTGGCTTTCCAGCACCACCCCCGCCAGCGTCAGGAAAGCCGTCCAGATCGTGCTGCCGATGGTGGTATAGGCCAGAAAGGGCAGGAAGCGCATCCGCGCAAACCCCGCCGGGACCGAGATCAGCGTGCGGATCGCCGGGATCATCCGCCCGAAGAACACCGCCATGTTGCCGTAGCGCAGGAACCAGTCGCGTGCCGTGTCGATATCCGAGGGCGACAGCGTGACAAGCCGCCCGTAGCGCGCGGCAAGGCGCCTCAGCCGGGTCTCGCCGATGGCCAGCGCGACCCAATACCAGCAGAGCGTCCCCAGGACCGATCCCGCCGTGCCGAAGAATATCACCAGCCACAGGTTCATCTCGCCCGTCGCGGAAAGATAGCCCGCCAGCGGCATGATGACTTCCGAAGGGATGGGGGGGAACAGATGCTCGACCAGCATCAGCAGGAAGATGCCGCCATAGCCCCAATCGCCGATGGCACCCAGAACCCAGTCGAACATGTCGCCCCTCTCGCTGTCTTGTCCTTGCGGGGTTGCTGGGTCGGGCGGGCGCGCATGTCAACCCGTAACCCGCTTGAGCGCGCGCGCCCCTCGCGCTAGCGTGAGCGGATGGGGCGGACCGGGCAGGGGAATCGGCGCGATGAAATGGCGGGGAAGGCGGGGCAGCCGCAATGTCGAGGACCGGCGCGGCATGACCGCCTCGGGCGCGGGCGGCATGGGCGTCGTGGGGATGCTGGTCGTGCTGGCGGTGGGCTATTTCCTGGGGATCGACATCTCGCCGCTGGTCAGTGCCATCGACGATGCGCCGCCCGGAGAAAGCCGCGAACTGACCGCCGAGGAACAGCAGATCGGCCAGTTCGTGTCCGTCGTGCTGGCCGATACCGAGGAAGTCTGGGCCGAGGTCCTGCCCGCACAGGCGGGCATCGCCTATCGCGACCCGGTGCTGGTGCTGTTTTCGGGCGTGGTGCAATCGGCCTGCGGCAGCGCGTCCTCGGCGATGGGGCCGTTCTACTGTCCGGGCGACCATCGGCTGTATCTGGACACGGATTTCTTTCGCGTCATGCGCGACCGGATGGGGGCGGGCGGGGATTTCGCCTATGCCTATGTCATCGCCCATGAGGTCGGCCACCATGTCCAGAACCTGACCGGCACGCTGGGTCAGGTCAATCGCGCCCGCGCCCGCGCCTCGGAACGCGACGCCAACCGGATCTCGGTCCTGACGGAATTGCAGGCGGATTGCTATGCGGGCATCTGGGCGCGGCAAGCCAGCGAGCAGTTCGGCACCATCGACGAGGGCGATATCCGCGAGGCGATCACCGCCGCCGGTGCGGTCGGCGACGATGTCCTGGCCCAGTCGGCGGGGCGGGTGCCGGTGCCCGACAGCTTCACCCACGGCTCGGCCTCGGACCGGCAGGAATGGTTCATGCGCGGCTTCGACAGCGGGCAGATGGCGGCCTGCGACACGTTTTCGCGCCGGGGTGGCTGAAGGCGGCGGTCAGGGGCGCGGCAGGCGGACGCCACGCTGACGCTCCATCGTTGCCCATTCGGGCCAGAGGCCGAAATATTCCAGCCCCACGATCGCCAGCGCGATCGCGATGACGGCAAGGACCAGCGCAACCATTCGCGGGCTTGGCGGGTTTCTGACCCAGCGTGCCGCACGCACCAGCCACATGAGGTTGTTCATCCCGCTTCACTCCTGCTAGTTCTGCCGCAGCAAGACACGCCCAAGCAGACGGACCTTCTCATTGCCCCATCACAGCGACAGCCGGATCGTGCCTTATACCGCCACCCAGATGTATGAGCTGGTGGCCGATGTTGAAAGCTATCCCGAGTTTCTGCCCTGGAACAGCGCCGCGCGCATCCGCTCGCGCAGCCCCGGTCCGGGCGGGGCCGAGGTGATCGAGGCCGATCTGGTGATCAGCTTCAAGGTCTTTCGCGAACGATTCGGCAGCCGCGTGACCCTGTGGCCCGAGGACCAGCGGATCGACACCGAATATCTGGACGGCCCGTTTCGCTATCTGCACAGCGGCTGGCAATTCGCCGACCTGCCCGAAGGCGGATGCAAGGTCGATTTCTTCGTCGATTTCGAATTTCGCAACGCGATCCTGGGCAAGGTCATCGGCGTGGTCTTTGGCGAGGCGATGGCGCGCATCGTCCGCGCCTTCGAGGATCGCGCGCGTGCGCTTTACGGTCAGGGGGGCTGATCCAGCGGACTGGCCTGCGGCCAGACGCCTTTTGTTGAAAAGCGGCCCCGGGGGCCGCTTTGGTCCCGGTCCGGCGGCAGGCTGTCCATATTTGCATCGTGCCCGTCGCGGGTTGACTTGCCGGGCCGCATGGGGGTAAGGAAACCGCGACTCTCCGGAAGGCGAACCCTTCCGGTCCCCGCGTGCCGGGGATCGCCCCCCGTCAGCGCGTTGCGCCCACGGGGGCGGAACTGTTTGGAGAAAATGTCACCAGCGCCGCAGGAGGGCCGCCGATGTTTGAAAACCTGTCCGACCGCCTTGGTGGCGTCTTCGACCGGCTGACGAAGCAGGGCGCGCTTTCCGCAGACGACGTTACCGCCGCCATGCGCGAGGTCCGCGTGGCCCTGCTGGAGGCCGACGTTTCCCTGCCCGTGGCCCGCAGCTTCGTCAAGGCGGTCACGGCCAAGGCGACCGGCGCAGCGGTCACGAAATCGGTGACGCCCGGCCAGCAGGTGGTCAAGATCGTCCATGACGAGCTGATCCGCGTCCTGCAAGGCGAGGACGAACCCGACGCATTGCGCATCGACAACCCGCCCGCGCCGATCCTGATGGTGGGGCTGCAAGGCTCGGGCAAGACGACGACCACGGCGAAGCTGGCCCGGCGGCTGGCCGAGCGGGAAAAGAAGCGGATCCTGCTGGCCAGCCTCGACACGCAACGCCCCGCCGCGATGGAGCAGCTTGCCATCCTGGGCAAGCAGATCGGCGTCGATACCCTGCCGATCGTGCCCGGCGAAAACGCCGTCCAGATTGCGAAACGCGCCAGGCAGCAGGCGACGCTGGGCGGCTACGACGTCTATATCCTGGACACTGCCGGCCGGCTGCATATCGACGAAGTGCTGATGGACGAGGTGCAGGCCGTCCGCGACGTGGCGCAACCGCGCGAAACACTGCTGGTCGTCGATGGGCTGACGGGTCAGGTCGCCGTCGAGGTCGCGCAGGAATTCGACGACAAGGTGGGCATCTCGGGCGTCGTGCTGACGCGGATGGACGGCGACGGGCGCGGCGGTGCGGCGCTGTCGATGCGCGCGGTCACCGGCAAGCCGATCCGCTTTGTCGGCCTTGGCGAAAAGATGGACGCGCTGGAAACCTTCGACGCAAGCCGCGTCGCGGGCCGCATCCTGGGCATGGGCGATATCGTGGCCCTTGTCGAAAAGGCGCAGGAGGTGCTGGAGGTCGAGCAGGCCGAGCGCATGATGAAGCGCTTCCAGAAGGGTCTGTTCAACATGAACGACCT
>NZ_CAMEFG010000079.1 GCF_945915435.1 uncultured Paracoccus sp.
CCGAGGCGCTGCTTTACGGCATCCTGCAACTTCAGCGCCGCATCCGGCGCACCGGCACGCTGGTGAGGTAAGCCATGACCGTCGATACCGCACAGCTTGAGGCCTTGGCCGAACATATCGCCGCCGCCCGTCCCGATCAGGTGCTGGCAACCGGGATCGCATTCGGCGAGTTGAACGTCACCGCCACCCTGGCGGGGCTGCTCGACCTGATCGAGTTCCTGCGCAGCGATCAGACCTGCGCCTTCTCGACCCTGATCGACATCACCGCCATCGACCACCCGGCGCGGGCGCAGCGGTTCGATATCGTCTATCATATGCTGTCGATGTATCGAAACCAGCGCATCCGCGTGAAGGTCGCCGTGCGCGAGGATGAACTCGTGCCCTCGCTGACCGGCATATTCCCCGGCGCGAACTGGTATGAGCGCGAGGTGTTCGACCTTTTCGGCGTGCTGTTCTCGGGCCACCCCGACCTGCGCCGCATCCTGACCGATTACGGCTTTCAGGGCTATCCGCTGCGCAAGGATTTCCCGACGACCGGCTATGTCGAGGTGCGCTGGAACGACGATGAAAAGCGCGTCGTCTACGAACCCGTCAAGCTGGTGCAGGAATACCGCCAGTTCGATTTCCTGTCCCCCTGGGAGGGCGCGAAATACGTCCTGCCCGGCGATGAAAAGGGGGACGCGAAATGAGCGCGCTTCGCGGAAGCTGTCTCTGCGGCGCCTGCACGCTGTCCGTCGAGGCGGGGACCGAGGCGGGCGTTTGCCATTGCGGCATGTGCCGCAAGTGGAGCGGCGGCATGTTCATCGCGGTGCAGGCCGAATCGGCCCCGCAGATCGCCGACGGCGCGCCGGTCGGCGTCTATCGTTCCTCGGAATGGGGCGAGCGGGTATTCTGCCGCGATTGCGGTTCGTCGCTGATATGGCGGTCGGTGGACGGGTCGCATTATGCGGTCTCGGTCCAGATCTTCGACGACCCCGCCGCCTTCCCGGTGACCAGCGAAATCTTCATCGACCACAAACCCGCCAGCTATGCGCTGGCCGGCACGCGCCCGACCATGACCGAGGCCGAGTTCATGGCGCAAATTGCCCAGCAGGAGGGCTGAATATGGACGGCGACCGGAAGGATGGCAGGTAAGTGGCTATGACTCAGGCAAATTTCCTGTTCTGCGTAGGCGCGCAAAAGGCCGGGACCACCTGGCTTTACAGCTATTTCGCCGCGCATCCGCAGGTGCATGTCCAGCCGATCAAGGAAATCCACTACTTCAACGTGCTTTGGGACAGCAAGCAGATCGGCTTTCGTCGTATGCGGGAAAAGCATCTCGCCAGCTTTCCGCCGCTTCCCAAAAGCGTCCTCACGCTTACTGGCCGTTTTGCGCGTGGGGCCCGTTCCATCCTGGCGACCGAGCGCGGGGATGGGGGGCTTTATGAAGACAGCAGGCGCCTGGTTGAAATGTATGCGTCCGAGGAACCCGATCACGCCGCCTATCGCCGCCTGATGCTCGACGGTGCGGCCGACAAGCCCTGGGTGGCCGATATCACGCCCGATTACAGCGTCCTTGGCGGGCGCCGCTATCGGCAGATGAGTGATGCCTTTCCCGGTTCGAAGTTCCTTTACCTGATGCGCGACCCGGTCCAGCGGATGTGGTCCCATCTGAAGATGCGGGCTGAATGGATGTGTGCGCATGTCAGGCCGGGCATTACTGCGGGCGATGTCTTGCAGAAGGTTCTTGAGGGCCGGGAAAGGCATATTCTCGACCGCTCGAACTATCGCGGGACATTGTTCGCGCTGGGGCAATTGCCGGCGGATCGCGTGAAATACATGTTTTATGAAACCATGTTTGCAAATGATGCGATTGCGGGTCTGTGCAGATTTCTGGGGGTCGATTTTCATCCCGGCAATTACAACCACCGCGTGCGGGGGGGGGTGGAAGTCTCATGACGGTTGAACAACGCAATACGATGCGCTGGTTGTTGGCGCCAAGCTACAAGGCGGTATCGCGGGCCTTTGGCGATGAGGTTCCCGCTTCTTGGGATGTGAGCGCGGCCGAGGCGCAGATCCCCGATTTTCTGGATCGCTCGAAGATACACCACTCGGTGCTGGAAAGGCTAGGTTGAGCAAATGGACGGCGACATCCGCAAGAATACCTATGACGACGGCTCGGCGGATGCCCTGACGGGCGAACAGGCGATCCGCAATTTCAACATCAACTTCGGGCCTCAGCACCCGGCGGCCCATGGCGTGCTGCGCATGGTGCTGGAACTGGATGGCGAGGTGGTCGAGCGCGCCGACCCCCATATCGGCCTGCTGCATCGCGGCACCGAAAAGCTGATGGAAAGCCGAACCTACCTGCAAAACCTGCCCTATCTGGACCGGCTGGATTACGTCTCGCCCATGAACCAGGAACATGCCTGGTGCCTGGCGATCGAGAAGCTGACCGGGACCGTGGTGCCACGTCGCGCCAGCCTGATCCGGGTGCTGTATTCGGAAATCGGCCGCATCCTGAACCACCTCATGGGCCTGACCACCGGGGCGATGGACGTCGGTGCGCTGACGCCTCCGCTGTGGGGGTTCGAGGCGCGGGAAGAACTGATGATCTTCTACGAACGCGCCTGCGGTGCGCGGCTGCATGCCGCCTATTTCCGCCCCGGCGGCGTCCATCAGGACCTGCCGCCCAAGCTGCTCGACGATATCGAGGAATGGTGCGAGCGTTTCCCTAGGGTGGTGGACGATCTGGACACGCTGCTGACCGAAAACCGCATCTTCAAGCAGCGTCTGGTCGATATCGGCATCGTCACCGAAAAGGATGCGCTGGACTGGGGCTATTCCGGCGTGATGCTGCGCGGGTCGGGCATGGCGTGGGACCTGCGCCGCGCGCAACCCTATGAATGTTATGACGAATTCGACTTCCAGATTCCGGTGGGCAAGAATGGCGACTGTTATGACCGCTATCTGATCCGCATGCAGGAAATGCGCGAATCCTGCAAGATCATGCAGCAGGCCATCCAGAAGCTGCGGGCCGAGCCTGCTGGCGACGTGCTGGCGCGGGGCAAGCTGACCCCGCCCAAGCGGGCCGAGATGAAGCGCGACATGGAAGCCCTGATCCACCACTTCAAGCTGTATACCGAGGGCTTCAAGGTCCCTGCGGGCGAGGTCTATGCCGCCGTCGAGGCCCCCAAAGGCGAATTCGGCGTCTACATGGTCGCGGACGGCACCAACCGGCCCTATCGCGCCAAGCTGCGCGCGCCCGGTTTCGCGCATCTTCAGTCGATCGACTGGATGTCCAAGGGCCATCTGCTGGCCGATGTGCCCGCCATCATCGCGACGCTGGACATCGTTTTCGGCGAGGTGGACCGTTGATGCGCCGCCGCCATATCACGCGCCTTTGCGCAGGTTTTTCCGATTTTCTGCAAGGAAAGGGCAGCAACTGATGCTTCGCCGCCTTCACCCAGAACAGCCCGACAGTTTCGAGTTCACGCCCGCCAACCTGGAATGGGCGCGGGCGCAGATGACCAAATATCCCGAGGGCCGCCAGCAATCCGCGATCATTCCCGTCCTGTGGCGCGCGCAAGAGCAGGAAGGCTGGCTGACCCGCCCCGCCATCGAATATTGCGCCGACCTGCTGGGGATGCCCTATATCCGGGCGCTGGAGGTGGCGACCTTCTATTTCATGTTCCAGCTTCAACCCGTTGGTTCGGTTGCGAATATCCAGATCTGCGGCACCACCACCTGCATGATCTGCGGGGCCGAGGACCTGATTGCCGTCTGCCGCGAAAAGATCGCGCCGACGCCGCACACGGTTTCCGCCGACGGCAAGTTTTCCTGGGAAGAGGTCGAATGCCTGGGCGCCTGCACCAATGCGCCGATGGCCCAGATCGGCAAGGATTATTACGAGGACCTGACCGCGCAGAAGCTGTCGGACCTGATCGACGCGATGGCGGCGGGCGAGGTGCCCGCGCCGGGGTCGCAGAACGGGCGTTTCTCGTCCGAGCCGCTTGGCGGGCCGACCGCGCTGGCGGGGTTGCAGGGCACGGGCGACAGCCTGAACGCCTCGACCCGCCGCGCCGCCGATCTGAAGGAAACGCTCAAGCGGATCGACGGGACCGAGGCGCCGATCCTGACGCCCTGGCTGAAAGGGCGCGAGCAGGTTTGACGAAGCCGCGCTGTGGCGCGTTTGCAAGGTGACATGGGTGATGCGACAGGCTGATGGCAAAGGGGCTGGAACGCGGGGGGCCGGGATGGCCGATCCCCGCCGCCAAGACCTGCGCCAGATGCGCCTGGCGGGCGGCGTGATCGCCGTTTCCATGCTGCTTTGGCTGGCGTTTCAGTGGTTTGGCGGGCATTATGACCTGGACCCAAGATATGCTTTTCTCGCCGATCTGGCGGCAATAGCGGCAATGATCTGGTCGCTTCTGGTGACCTGGCGGATCTGGCGGCGGCGCAACGCGTCCTCGCAGCGATAAGGACAAGACGAAGATGCTGAACGATCAGGACCGGATCTTTACCAACCTTTACGGCATGGGCGACCGTTCCCTTGCGGGGGCGAAGAAGCGCGGCTGCTGGGACGGAACCGCCGGCATCATCGCGCGGGGCCGCGACAGGATCGTCGAGGAGATGAAGGCATCCGGCCTGCGCGGGCGCGGCGGCGCGGGCTTCCCGACGGGGCTGAAATGGTCCTTCATGCCCAAGGAAAGCGACGGGCGCCCGGCCTATCTGGTCATCAACGGCGACGAATCCGAACCCGCGACCTGCAAGGACCGCGAGATCATGCGCCACGATCCGCATACGCTGATCGAGGGCGCGCTGATCGCCAGCTTCGCCATGGGGGCGCATACCTCCTACATCTATCTGCGCGGCGAGTTCATCCGCGAGCGCGAAGCGCTGCAAGCCGCCATCGACGAATGCTATGACGCGGGGTTGCTGGGGGCGAATGCGGCGGGCTCGGGCTGGGATTTCGACCTTTACCTGCATCACGGTGCCGGCGCCTATATCTGCGGTGAGGAAACCGCGCTGCTGGAATCTCTGGAGGGCAAGAAGGGCATGCCCCGGATGAAGCCGCCCTTCCCGGCGGGGGCGGGGCTTTACGGCTGCCCGACCACGGTGAACAATGTCGAATCCATCGCCGTGGTGCCGACCATCCTGCGGCGCGGCCCGGAATGGTTCGCGGGCTTTGGCCGTCCGAACAACGCGGGCGTCAAGCTGTTCGGCCTGACCGGCCATATCAACACCCCCTGCGTGGTCGAAGAGGCCATGTCCATCCCCATGCGCGAGCTGATCGAGAAGCATGGCGGCGGCATCCGCGGTGGCTGGAAGAACCTCAAGGCGGTGATCCCCGGCGGCGCCTCCTGTCCCGTGCTGACGGCGGAACAGTGCGAAGATGCGATCATGGATTACGACGGGATGCGCGAGTTGCGGTCCTCGTTCGGGACCGCCTGCATGATCGTGATGGACCAGTCCACCGATATCATCAAGGCGATCTGGCGGCTGTCGGCCTTCTTCAAGCATGAAAGCTGCGGCCAATGCACCCCCTGCCGCGAGGGCACGGGCTGGATGATGCGCGTCATGGACCGTCTGGTTCGCGGCGAGGCCGAGGTCGAGGAAATCGACATGCTGCTGGACGTGACCAAGCAGGTCGAGGGCCACACCATTTGCGCCCTTGGCGACGCCGCCGCATGGCCGATCCAGGGCCTGATCCGCAATTTCC
>NZ_CAMEFG010000080.1 GCF_945915435.1 uncultured Paracoccus sp.
ACCAAGGAAGGCTCGATCGAGGACACGGCCTACAAGACCAACTGCGAGGCGGCGGATGAGATCGCGCGCCAGTTGCGCCTGCGCGACCTTGCCGGGCTGATCGTCATCGACTTCATCGACATGGAAGAGCGCAAGAACAACGCCGCCGTCGAGAAACGCTTCAAGGACAGGCTGAAAACCGACCGCGCGCGCATCCAGGTCGGGCGGATTTCCGGCTTCGGCCTGATGGAGATGAGCCGCCAGCGCCTGCGTCCGGGCATGCTGGAATCGACCACGCAGCCCTGCCCGCATTGCCACGGCACCGGGTTGATCCGCAGCGACGACAGCCTTGCGCTGACCATCCTGCGCGCCATCGAGGAAGAGGGCACCCGCAAGCGTTCGCGCGAGGTGCTGGTCAAGGCGCCGGTCGCCGTCGCGAACTTCCTGATGAACGCCAAGCGCGAACATATCGCGGGTATCGAGGCGCGCTATGGCATGTCCGTGCGGGTCGAGGCTGACCCCGCGCTGATCTCGCCCGATTTCGCGCTGGAGAAGTTCAAGACCGCAACGCGGGTGGTGCCCGAGGCGGTGTCGAACGTGGTTTCTGTCGATGCGCGGCTGATGGCGCAGATCGACGATGAGGACCAGGACACCGACGAGGCGCAGGACACCGACGAAGCCGATCAGGCCAGCGGCGACGAGACCGATGGCGGCGAAAACGGCAATGGCGACGGCGATGGCCGCTCGCGCCGCCGCCGTCGCCGCCGCCGTCGCGGTGGACGCGGCGAGGATGGGCAGGGCGACAATGGCGATGCCGGGAACGGCGCGGATGACGGCGAAACCGCCGGCGATGAGGCCGGTCGGGAACAGCCCGCCGCTGCCGAGGCGGCTTCGTCCGGGGACGAGGCGCAGGGCGGCGTAGGCGAAGCGGTTGAAGCCGAGGCCGAGGCCGAAAAGCCCAAGCCCACGCGCCGCCGCACCCGCACCCGCCGGGCGCCGGCCGAGAAGCAGGCAGAGGAAACGGCCGCGGAAAACCCGGTCGATGCGCCGCAGGCGGAACCCGCCGCCGCGCTGGCCGAGGATATGCCAGCGGGTGAAGTCGCGGTCGACACCGCTGCACCCACCGGGGAAGCCCCTGCCGCCGAACCGGAGGAGTCGCCTGCGGCGGCAACCGAACCGGCGGACTCTGCTGCCGTGGAAGCCGCAGAGGCGCCCGACGAATCGGCAGAGCCTGCTTTGGCGGAAGCGGACGAATCGGCAGAGCCTGCTGTGACGGAAACCGGCGAACCGGCCCCTGCCGGCGAATCGGCGGAAGCCGAAGAGGCGGCCCCTGTCGGTGAGTCGCCGCAAACCGCTGCGGAGGAACCGGCCCCTGCCGAAACCGGCGCAACGGCCAATCAGCCGGACGAACCGGCCCCCGCTGACCCCGAGCTTGAGCAAGCCGCCCCCGTAGCCGAGCGGCCCAAGCGGCGCGGCTGGTGGTCCGTCGGCTGACAGATTGACGCAGCCCACACAAGATTGAAGGCGCGGGGCTTTCCCGCGCCTTCTTATTGGGACAAGGTGCGCCCATGTTTGGTATCGAACTGATCGACGCGGCTTTTCTTCCGGCGGTGCTTGTGGCGCTGCTGGCGGGTTTCCTGTCCTTTCTGTCGCCTTGCGTGCTGCCGATCGTGCCGCCCTATCTGGCCTATATGACGGGGATCGGGGTCGGCGGCCTTAAGACGGGCGAACGCAGCGCCATCCTGCCTGCGCTGTTCTTCGTGATGGGGCTGTCGACGGTCTTCATCCTGATGGGCATCGCGGCCTCGGCCTTCGGGCGGGCGTTGCTGCAATATCAGGACATCCTGTCGCGTGGCTCGGGCGTGGTCGTCATCATCCTTGGCCTGCATTTCCTGCACGTCTTTCGCATCCCCATGCTGGAGACCGAGGCGCGGATGGATGTCGGCGATCGTGGCGGCAGCGCCTTCGGAGCCTATATCCTCGGTCTTGCCTTCGCCTTCGGGTGGAGTCCATGCATCGGGCCGCAGCTTGGCATGATCCTGACGCTGGCCGCCTCGAATGCCGAAGCGGGACGGGGCATGACCCTGCTGGGCGTCTATGCCCTGGGCCTGGGGGTGCCGTTCCTGCTGTCGGCCATCTTCATCAACCGCGCCGTCGGGCTGATGAACCGGATCAAGCCGCACCTGAGGCTGATCGAGCGGATCATGGGCATCCTGCTGGTCGTGGTGGGCGTCGCGCTCTTGACCGGCGCCTTTACCAGCTTTGCCTATTGGCTGCTGGAAACCTTCCCGGCGCTGGCGCTGCTGGGCTGATCAGCCCCGGCGCCTGTCGATGAACCCCTGCATCGCCCGTTCGGTATCGGGCAGCATCGCGTTTTCGCAGATGGTGCGGCCCGCCAGTTCGTAAGCCTCGGCCAGCCCCAGGGAAAGTTGCTGGCGAAAGGCGCGCTTGCCCATGCGAACGGCCTGCGGCTGCTTGGCCGCGATGGTTTCGGCCAGCGCCATGGCCTGCGCGGTCAGGTCCTGAGGCGAGGTCACGCGATTGACCAGCCCCAGTTGGCGGGCGGTTTCGGCATCCGCGAACTGGCCCGTCACCAACATCTCGAACGCCGCGCGGGGCGGGATGGCACGGGTCAGCGCGACCATCGGCGTCGCGCAGAACAGGCCAAGGTCGATCCCGTTGACGCCGAAGCGCGCGCCATCCGCCGCCAGGGCCAGGTCGCAGCTTGCGACAAGCTGGCAACCGGCGGCGGTGGCGATGCCCTGGACCTCGGCGATGACGGGCTGGGGCAGGTCGGCCAGCGCCTGCATCATGTCCGAACATTGCGCGAAAAGCCGGGCCAGCGATTCGCGCCCCCCGTCGGATTCCTTGCGAAAGCCCTGCATCTCGTGCAGGTCGTGGCCCGCGCAGAACGCCCGGCCCCTGGCGGCGATAATCAGGATGCGGATGCCGTCGTCTTCGGCGATGGCGTCGAGCTGGCCGTGCAACTCTGCGATCATGGCCGATGACAGCGCGTTGTAATTTTCCGGGCTGTTCAACGTCAGCCGTGCGATATGGCCGGTTTCCTCGCGTAACAACAGGCTCATGGCGCTTGATCCCCCCTTTGCTTCGTGCCCAGTCTAGCGGCGGAAGGGACAAGGGGAAACCATGCAGATCGTGATGAACAGGGACGCGCTGAACCGATTCCTGCGCGAAAGATTCGTGCAGGTGGCGGATGCCATCCGGGTCGAGGCGGTGACGGAAACCGGCGCGCTGGTCCGGCTGGCCGTCGATGCCAGCCATCTGCGGCCGGGCGGCACGGTTTCCGGTCCCGCCATGTTCGGGCTGGCCGATGTGGCGATCTACCTGGCGATCCTGTCCCGCATCGGGCCGGTGGAACTGGCGGTGACGACGAATGCCTCGATCGACTTCATGCGCAAGCCGGCAGCGGGCAAGGACCTGCTGGCCGAGGTGCGGCTGCTGAAGCTGGGCCGCCAGCTTGCCGTAGGCGATTCGCTGATCCGCAGCGAGGGCGTGGACCAGCCGGTCGCGCGTTGCTCGATGACCTATGCATTGCCCGCGCAAAAGTCGTGAAAATCGCGGGTTATGATGGGGTATTTTGATACCTATTTTGTAACCATATGATTCCAATTGGAAACACGCGACCATCAGGACTTGACCGCGCGGCGGCGATCCCCGATATACGCGCAATCTCGAATTCATACCCCAAAAGGGACGTCAAATGAAAACCTACAGCGCCAAACCGGCCGAGATCGAGAAGAAGTGGATCCTCATCGACGCCGAGGGCGTCGTTCTGGGCCGCCTTGCCACGATCGTTGCAAACCGCCTGCGCGGCAAGCACAAGCCGACCTTCACCCCGCACATGGATATGGGCGACAATGTCATCATCATCAACGCCGACAAGGTGCAGATGACCGGCGACAAGCGCGACGACAAGAAATATTACTGGCACACCGGCCACCCCGGCGGCATCAAGCACCGCACCGCCCGCCAGATCCTGGAAGGCGCCCACCCCGAGCGCGTCGTGATCAAGGCGGTCGAGCGGATGATCACCCGCAACAAGCTGGGCCGCCAGCAGATGTCGAACCTGCGCGTCTACGCGGGCGCCGAGCATCCGCACGAGGCCCAGCAGCCCGAAGTGCTGGACGTCAAGTCCATGAACTCCAAGAACACCCGGAGCGCGTAATATGGCCGAAGAAATCAAATCCCTCGACGATCTGAAATCGGCCGTCGGTGGCGTTGCCGCCGAAGCCGTGGTCGAAGCGGCCGCCCCCCGCGCCCCGCAGCGCGACGATCTGGGCCGCGCCTATGCCACCGGCAAGCGCAAGGATGCGGTCGCCCGCGTCTGGGTCAAGCCGGGTTCGGGCAAGGTCACCGTCAACGGCAAGGACATGAGCGAATATTTCGCGCGTCCCGTGCTGCAGATGATCCTGCGCCAGCCCTTCGACGTGGCCGGTGTCGCCAACCAGTATGACGTCTATGCGACGGTCGCCGGTGGCGGTCTTTCGGGCCAGGCCGGTGCGGTCAAGCATGGCATCTCGAAGGCGCTGCAACTGCACGAACCCAGCCTGCGCGCCGCGCTGAAGGCCGCCGGCTTCCTGACCCGCGATTCGCGCGTGGTCGAGCGGAAGAAATACGGCAAGGCGAAGGCCCGCCGCTCGTTCCAGTTCTCGAAACGCTGATCCGTTTCGACAGTGCAACGCAAAACGCGCCCCTCGGGGCGCGTTTTTTCGTTTCGGGGGCCTGCCGCGCCGCCTGGAATCACCCGAGTCGGGGAATCGAACGGCCAAATTTCGGGATTCGGGCGGGGAATCGGGGGCGGTGATTCCGGTTTTCACGGCGAAACGCATGGAACGAGGGGTGTGCCTGCCACGTTTCCATGTCGGTGCCATGACAAAGGGGCGAATATTTCCGAAATTTAATTCATGTAATACAGTATGTTGAGAGATTTCTTCTGACGGGGCGTGTTTTCCTTCTTGCGTCCGGTTCGCTGTGGGCCTAGATACCGCTTCACCGAGACGA
>NZ_CAMEFG010000081.1 GCF_945915435.1 uncultured Paracoccus sp.
CGATGCCTTACCGGCGCTATGCGATGGGTCCGGTCTGGCGCAATGAAAAGCCGGGTCCGGGCCGTTTTCGCCAGTTCTATCAATGCGATGCCGATACGGTCGGCGCGGCCAGCGTCGCGGCGGATGCCGAGATCTGCGCCATGCTGGCCGATGCGCTGGAGTCGGCGGGCATCCAGCGCGGCGACTATCTGGTGCGCATCAACAACCGCAAGGTCCTGAACGGCGTGCTTGAGGAAATGGGCGTGACGGCGGGCACTCAGGCCGATGCCGTTCTGCGCACCATCGACAAGTTCGACAAGGTGGGCGAGGCTGGCGTGCGCGAATTGCTGACCACGGGGCGCAAGGACGACAGCGGTGCCTTTATCGAGGGCGTCGGGCTGGCGGCTGACGCGGTCGGGCCGGTGCTGGCTTTCCTGACCTCGAAAGGGGCCGACAATGCCGCCACGCTGACGAACCTGCGCCGGGCGGTCGGCGCATCGGCCATCGGGACCGAGGGCGTGGACGAGTTGGCCCAGATTGCCGGTCTGCTGGCCGCGCAGGGTGTGGGCGAGGATCGGGCGATCATCGACCCCTCCATCGTGCGCGGCCTTGGCTATTACACCGGCCCGGTGTTCGAGGCGGAACTGACCTTTGAAATCCTTGACGAAAAGGGTCGCAAGCGCCAGTTCGGCAGCGTCGCCGGGGGCGGGCGCTACGATGGGCTGGTCGAGCGGTTCACCGGGCAGAAGGTGCCCGCGACCGGGCTTTCCATCGGGGTGGACCGCCTGCTGGCCGCCTTGCGTGCCAAGGGACTGGCCGGGGTGGAAAGCCACGGCCCTGTCGTCGTGACCGTGATGGACCGCGACCGCATGGCCGATTACCAGGCGATGGCCGCGGATCTGCGTGCCGCCGGCATCCGGGCCGAGGTCTATCTGGGCAACCCCAAGAACTTTGGCAACCAGTTGAAATATGCGGATAAACGCCGCTCTCCCGTCGCGATTATCCAGGGCGGGGACGAGGCTGCGCGGGGCGTCGTCCAGGTCAAGGACCTGTTTCTTGGCGCAAGGATCGCCGCCAGCGCCAGCCATGACGAATGGAAGGCGCAGCCCGCGCAGACCGAGGTGCCCCGCGCCGATCTGGTCGCCGAAGTCCGGCGTATCCTGGGATGAGCAAATCGGCGAAACAGGCCATCGGCCAGCAGATCCTGGCCCTTTTCCGCGCCGCCGGGGCGACCGAGGTTGCGCCCGACGTTCTGCTGCCCGCCGAAATACTGCTGGATCTGTATGGCGAGGATATCCGGGCGCGGGCCTATGTCACCCAGGACCCGATCCGGGGCGAGGTGATGTTGCGTCCCGACTTCACGGTTCCGGTCGTGCAGATGCATATGGAGAACGGCGCCGAGCCTGCGCGTTACTGCTATCTGGGCGAGGTTTTCCGCAAGCAGGATCACGGCGATACCCGGCCCGAACATCCGCGCGACAATGAATATCTCCAGGTCGGGTTCGAGCTTTTCGCCAAGGATACCGACGCCGATGCCAAGGTTTTCGCGCTGTTTCACAACATCCTGGCCCCGCTGAATCTGCAAGCGACGATGGGCGACATGGACCTGCTGATGGATGCGGTCCGTGCTTTGCCGCTGTCGCAGGCGCGGCGTTCGGCGCTGTTGCATCACATCTGGCGGCCCAATCGCTTTGCGTGGCTGCTGGCGCGGTTTTCCGCCGCGTCGCCCGCGCGCGATTTTCCCGAAAACGCCGCCCCCTGGACCGGCTTGCGCAACCCGCAAGAGATGCAGGCCCGCATCGACCGCCTGCAAGCCGACGCGGCCGAGCCACCGCTGCCCCCCGAATGGGCCGCCCGGCTGGAACGGCTGTTCGCCGTCCAGGCCCCGGCGCCGCAGGCCCTGGCCCAGTTGCAGGGCATCGCCACCGAAATTCCCGCCATCGCCGGGGCGGTCGCGCGGCTGGACCACAACCTGTCCCTGCTGGCGGCGCGCGGCACCGATATCGGCGCCATCCGCTTCGATGCCAGCCACGGCCGCCGGACGATGGAATATTACGACGGCATGACCTTCAGCTTTACCGCACCGGGTTGGCACGACTGGCCGCCGGTCGCCTCGGGCGGGCGCTATGACGCGCTGGCGGCGGTGCTGGGGCAGGGCCGGGGACGCTCGATCCCGGCGGTCGGCGGCATCATCCGCCCCGGCCTGATCCACGAGCTTGGGGGGTTGGGATGATTCGTCTTGGCGTGCCGTCCAAGGGGCGGCTGATGGAACAGAGCTTCGACTGGTTCGCCGCCCGCGGCGTGCGCCTGTCGCGCGCTGGCTCGGACCGCGAATATTCGGGCCGGGTCGAGGGGGCCGAGGGCGTCTCGCTGGTCCTGCTGTCCGCGGGCGAGATCCCCCGCGAACTCGCTGCCGGGCGCATTCAGCTTGGCGTGACCGGCACCGATCTGGTGCGCGAGAAACTGGCCGGTTGGCGGTCGGATGTGGTGGAACTGGTCCCGATGGGTTTCGGCCATGCCGACCTGATCCTTGCCGTGCCCGCCTGCTGGCGCGATTGCGAAACCATCGACGACCTGGCCGCCATCGCCCGCGATTTCCGGCAGGCGCACGGCTTCCGCCTGCGTATCGCGACCAAGTATCACCGGCTGGTCCGCGCCTGGCTGTCCCGGCACGAGGTCGCCGATTATCAACTGGTCGACAGCCAGGGCGCGACCGAGGGCACCGTCGCCAACCAGACCGCCGAGGCGGTGGCCGACATCACCTCGTCCGGGGAAACGCTGCGGGCGAACCACCTGCGCATCCTCGACGGCCCGCCCATCCTGCGCTCTCAGGCGACGCTTTTCGCATGCCGTGGGGCGATGGGACCCGAAGTGCGGGCTTTCCTGTGCCAGCTTGGATTTGAACCCCCGGTTTGAACCCCCAGGTTTGAACCCTCGACCGGCCCGGCGCGTTGACCCTCTGTTCAAAAGGGGACAACCATGCGCATCATCCTTCCGATCCTGCTCGTTCTTGGCGGCACGGCCCTGGCATCCTCGCCCGAGGAATGGGACCGTTTCCGCCAGGACGTGAACGCGGCTTGCAGCGAACTGCTGCCGCAAGGCCCCGAAACGGTGATCGAGGTCAACCCGTTCGGCTCGGAAAGCTATGGCGCGGCCCTGATCGTGCAGACCGAAGACCAGGATTTCGCACAGCGTTACATCTGCATCTACGACAAGCAAAGCGGGGCCGCCGAACTGACCGCGCCCTTCAACCCGCGCGAGGAGGTCACCGAGATCACCACCGACCCCGACGGCAACCTGATCCCCATGACCAGCGAAACCACCGAGGCCGAACTGGCCGACCCCTAGCCCGCCGCTCCGTCCAGCCCGACCAGCGCGCGGGCGAAATCGCCTGCGTCGAAAGCGTCCAGGTCGTCGATCTGTTCGCCCACGCCGATGGCGTGGATGGGCAGGCCGAAACGGTCCGCCAGCGCGACCAGCACGCCCCCGCGCGCGGTGCCGTCCAGCTTGGTCATGACCAGCCCCGAAACATCGGCCAACTTGCGGAAGGTCTCGACCTGGCTCAGCGCGTTCTGCCCGGTCGTCGCATCCAGAACCAGCAGCGTGTTATGCGGCGCCTCGGGGTCCTTCTTGCGGATCACGCGCACGATCTTGGCCAGTTCCTCCATCAGGTCCTGCCGGTTCTGCAAACGCCCGGCGGTGTCGATCATCAGCAGGTCGGCGCCCTCTGCCTCGGCCCGCACCATCGCGTCATAGGCCAGGCTGGCGGGGTCGCTGCCCTCGGGCGCGGTCAGGACCGGCACGCCCGCGCGCCGGCCCCAGACCTGCAACTGCTCGACCGCGGCGGCGCGGAAGGTGTCGCCCGCCGCGATGATGACATTCTTGCCCGCCGCGTGGAACTGGCTGGCCAGCTTGCCGATGGTCGTCGTCTTGCCCGAGCCGTTGACCCCCACCACCAGCACCACCTGGGGCCGCTTGGGATAGATCGGCAGGGGGCGGGCGACAGGGGCCATGATGCGGGCGATCTCATCGGCCAGCAGGGTCTTCAACTCGCCCGAGGAAACCATCCGCCCCATCCGCCCCTCGGCGATATTGGCGGTAACGCGCAGCGCGGTATCGACGCCCATATCGGCCTGGATCAGCATCTCCTCCAGTTCTTCCAGCATTTCGTCATCCAGCGCGCGCCGGGGTTCGGTCTCGGGGGCGCGGCCGAAAAGACGCCCGATCATGCCGGGACGCGGCGCCTCGGCAGGCTGGGGGGCAGGCTCGGCCGCTGCGGCTTCGCCGACGATATCGTCGATGCCCTCACCGATCCGGGCCGAGGATCGCGTCAGCTTTTCGCGCAGCTTGGAAAAAAAAGACATGAACCCATCCTTCTGCCGTCCTTGGGCAAACTATGCTGTCCAACCCGAAAGGAAAAGGGCGCGACCACCGCGCGCCCCTTCTTCTTCATCATGAAAATACCCCACGGGGGTGTGGGGGTGTGAAACCCCCACATGAAAGGTGCGGGCGTGGGGGTGTGCAACCCCCGCATGCAGCCGGATCAGGCCTTGCCCAAGTAGATGTCGACCAGCTTGCCCAGCATGTCCAGCGCATCCTCGCGCGAACGCTGGAAGCTGTTGCGCCCGATGATCGAACCGTTGCCGCCGCCGTCGCGGATCGCGCGGGCGTCGTCATAGACCGCATCCGCGCCTTTGGCCGCCCCGCCCGAGAACACGACGATACGGCGCCCGTTGAAGGATGCCTGCATGCAATGCTCGACCCGCTTGGCCTGGGTCGCGATGTCGATCTCTTTGTCCTCGTAGACCTTCTTGGCCTCGGGCAGCATCAGGTGGTCGGTGGAAAGCTTGATCTTGATGATATGCGCGCCGATCAGCGCCGCCATCTGCGCGGCATAGGCGGCGATGTCGATGGCGGTCTCGCCGTCCTTGGTGATCGCCTCGCCGCGCGGATAGGACCAG
>NZ_CAMEFG010000082.1 GCF_945915435.1 uncultured Paracoccus sp.
CTGGCCGAGGCCATGCACATCACCGAGGCGCAACTGGATGCGCTGTTCGGGATCGAAACCCCAACTGAAGGAGAAGGCCATGACCAGTAAGAAATCCACCGCCGCGAGGGTGCTGCGCAAGGTGTCGGCGTGACCCCAAAAACCAAACGCCCCGTCCGAGATGTGGACGGGGCGATCAGGTCCGAACCAGGGAACAAATAACTCGGTAACAACCGTTGCCCTGTGTCTATCTGATCCGGTGCGCCGGGTCTGCTTGTCCTTTGGGATATCCCCGGTTTTGGGGAATGCCCGTGGCGGGGCGGCAGGGCGGCTTTCTCTCATGGGGGAGGGGTTCATGCAGCACGAACTCGTGCGCGGAGTAGGGAACTCCATCGTGCTGCATGAAGCAACAGCATAGCAGATTAAGCTTGCTAGCGCACTGATTTTCTAAACCTGTCCCGCCCCGCCACCGCGCGGGGCTTTCTCATGCGCAAGGGGGGCGCGATGACTGACGATCCCAATCTGTGGCGCGCCATCGCTGGCGCTCGATCCCCCGAGGTCTGGATCGCGTTGTTCGCGGGCACGCTCTACGTCTATCGCAAGTCCCCGCACCCATCCCGTTTGACGCGGGGGGCCGAGGCCGGGATCAGCGGCATGATCGGATACTCGGTCGGCCCGGATGCAGCGGCTTGGGCTGGGGTCAACGAGGCCTTTGCCGTGATCACCCTCAGTTCCCTTGGCTACCTGCTGCTTGACGTGGCGACCTCTATCGTCGCGGACAGGGCGGTTCTGCGCGACATCCTCATCAGACGATTGGGAGGCGGAAAGAATGAGTGAATGCAAACACCTGCGGGCGACGTTCAGGCGTCATCTTACGCCCGGTTCTCTGACCCTCATGCTATTTGCCGCGATCATCTTCGTTCCGCGCCTGATCGATACCATCAAGGGTGAGCCGTGGATCGCCAACGAGCTGATCGTCGCCCGAAATAGCGACGGCATCCCCCTGGTCGAGGACAGGATCACGACCCATGCGACGGTGTTCGGCCAGCGCGCCACCTTCGCCGTGTCGGAGCAAGGAACGGTGATCTGCGGCACGGGCCATACCAATGCCTGGAGGGGCGAGAGCAAGCAGTTCTGGCGGCTGTCGGCTTTCATCGGGTGCCCGCAGCCGTCGGAGCCATACCGCGTCTGCTCGGCCTTCTCGCTGACCAGCGGCAGCGGGCGGCATCGGACCTTCGATCCGATCTGCTCGCCGCTCACGCTGCCCGCGCCGCAGCGGGATCAGTGATCGGCAGAAACCTCTTTCGATAAAGCTTCCAGCGCCTTGATGGTGCCATCATACGCGCCCTTTGCTTTGGGATGCGTTTCGCGCATGCGGCGATAAAAGGCCAGCCACTTGGGCAGGTCCTCCAGCGGGTAGGTGCCGCTCCAGAACTTGCCTTGGAGGGTGAAGGTAGATTCGTCTCGTGTCGCTTTCATGAGGCTGTCATAGACCCGATCCGGACGGGGTCCAACCAGGTGCTGGCCCGAACCTGCACGCAATCCTTTACCTCTGATCGCCCCGCTTCGCGCGGGGCTTTTTCATGGAGAACAGCATGAGTTATGCGATCCGCGCGCGCCAGGCGCGCTGCGCCGCCTTGGGCTTCTGGCCCGGCCCGCTCGACGGGATCATCGGACCGCGCACCCGAGAGGCCGAGGCTGCGGCGCTGGCCTCACAGCGCGCAAAGGGCTTGCCCTTCCAGCATCCGACAGGGCTGACGCGCATCCATTGGCACTGGACCGGCGGCGGGCATGCCCCCTCGGCCACGGATCTGCGGGCATATCACTGCGTGATCTCGGGCGATGGGTCGGTCCGTTGGCCGGTCGAGCCGACGGCAGCACGGTCGCACACGCTCAACGCCAACGGTGGGGCGATAGGGATCGCGGTCTGCGCGATGGCTGGCGCGCGCGAGCGGCCGTTCGACCGGGGCAGGGCGCCGATCACCCCGGCGCAGGTGTCGGCACTGGCGCGCGAGACGGCGCGGATGTGCCGGGCATACGACATCCCGGTGTCGCGCTGGTCCACCCTGTCCCATGCCGAGGTCCAGCCGACGCTCGGCATCGCGCAGAAAGCGAAATGGGACATCACCTGGCTGCCCGGCATGGATGCGCCCGCCGATCCGATCTCGGTCGGGGACCGGCTGCGCGATCTCGTGGCGCGCGAGCTGTCGAAATGACCGCGCCCACCCGAATCGCCGCCCTGCTGGCTGCCGCCCTGGCCCTGTCCGCCCTTACCGGCTGGCAGGGCTACCGCGCGGGCCACGCCGCCTGCGAGGCCGCGCACAACGCCACGCTGCTGGCCCATATCGAGGCCGGACGCAAACTCGATGACGACCGCCGCCGCCTTGCGCGCGAACGCGACGAACTGGCGGCCCAACTGGAAGAGGAAGCCCATGCGGACCCTGTTATTGTCGAGCGTTGCCTTGCTCCTGGCCGGGTGCAGCGGCTCAACACCCTCCGTTGACGGTGCGGACCCCTGCGCCCGGCCGGTGATGATCCCGTCCGGCTGGATCAGTGATGCGCAGGTGGAAAGCCTGTGGCGCCAGGATCGCCTCGCGCTGCTGATGTGCGGCGACAAGGTCGAGGTCCTGTCGGGCAGGCCGGTGACGCGATGATGTGGGAGATCGCGAAGGTGGCCTATGCCGCGTTTGTCGTGGTCGGGATCATGGTCGTCGTGGGCGGGGCGAGGGAATAGGGAACCCGTTCGCCCGTCTGACGTTGAGGGGCCTTGCATCATGTTCTCTTTACGTTCTCATTCTGGCAAGAGAAGAATCATGCCAGGTGACGCCTCATGGAAGATCGACAGCCCTTTGCCGGCCTGCTGATACACATTTTTTGCCGCTGTGGTCACAGCAGCGATGTCCCCTACGTCAAGTATGGCCATCTGCTGCGGCACGATATTTTGCGGCTCGCGCGCTGCACGGCTTGCGGCAAGCGTGAGGCGGTAGATTAATCGTCAGCGGATCGCATCTTCCTGCGCATCATCTGCCGATTAGGAGTTGAGGGACCAGGCGCAGGCGGATCGTAGGAGCGGCGTGACATGACCAGCGCAGGGGCGGCCTATGCCCGCCCTCGTCCACTAGCGTCATGAGCGCGCGCAGCGCCCTCTCCTGGCGGAAATTCGGCATTCCCACTATCCCGATTCGTTCCTGATTTGTCTGTGGGAAGAAATTTTCTCTTCTAATTGATTTAAATAAATTTCCTAATAATTTGTAATCAGAAGGTCACGGGTTCGATTCCTGTAACCGGCACCAATTAATCTACTCAAGTTGCTGAATTCATTGGGCTGAGACGAACCCTCACTCCAATAACCTGCCAGTTAGCCCACACCGCGCCGGACCTCGGTTTCGGTCATGTCGATATAGCGGCGCGCCAGCTTTGGCAGGGGGGTAAAGTAGCTTTGGCAGAGAAATTTTCTGTCAGGCATGCCGTTATAGCGGCGCGTCAGCTTCCGGACGGCGGTGCAATAGCTTCTGGACGAAAATTTTTTCGTTAGGGTCCTGCCGGGGGTTAATTCCGGGCAAACTCTGACCTGCATGGGAGGACGTTATGGAGCGGTTTCCGGTTCCGGCAGCGGATCGGGGACATCGGGGGGGCAGCACCTCGACTGTCCCGCCGAAACCTGCCCATCTCTGGGCTTGCAGCACGTCCCAAGCCATCTGGTCCAGATCTTCGTCGGCGGGCCGCACGAACGGGCACCGCTGCTTGGTCAGGAAGGAATAGACCAGATAGGACAGCCCGCGCGGATAGCGGCTGGCAGGGTCGAGATGCAGCCCGTCGCTGAAGATCAAGTCTCCGAATTCGTTCCGCATGGCGCGGACATAGGCTCCAGCGGGGATGATCCAGACCGGCTGGCCCAGATGGTGCTCCAGCCATTGCCGGTAGTAGGCAAACGCCGGGTCCGCCGTGGCATCAAGATCGGCCATCATAGGCGACCACGGCGGGAACAGGATCAGTTCCGCCTGGCGCTCTTGTGCCGCCAGGCCGAACCAATAGAGGGTCTGCAAGGTCGCCACGCTGGCCGGAGTGCCGATCTCGGGAAACCCGGTTTGCAGATCCGCGATCTCCGACACGATTACCTGATCATAGGCGGCGTTGCGGGCATTGCCGTCCAGATCCCAGATCTGACGCGCCGACCCGAAGCTGACGAAATCCGACAGGGTGTCGCCCTGCCAGTCGGAATAGAGGATGCCGCCGTGCTGGCCGTCCACGGTCGCACCGCCCCACGGGATCGGCGCTCAACTCCTTGAAAAGGCGTCCCCACACCCCGGCGCGGGACCAGCGGCGGAACCGGGTGTAGACGCTCTTCCAATGCCCCGGTTCAGGCGGAAGGTCGCGCCAGGGCGAGGCGCCCCGTGCCAGCCACAGCACCGCGTCGATGAACAGCCGGCTGTCCGCGCCCCTGCGGCCTCGATCATGAAAGCACACCGCACCGCAGCAAGCCTGCGAAAAAAAGGGATTGTCCGAGGGCGATCAGGCGCACG
>NZ_CAMEFG010000083.1 GCF_945915435.1 uncultured Paracoccus sp.
TCCAGCCCATCTTGACCAGATCCGGCAGCGGGATGCCCGCCACGGTCGAATAGCGGGTCAGCGGCACCATCGTGTCGCCGTGGCCCCCCAGCACGAAGGCGGTGACGTCGCGCATCGAGACGCCGAATTCCAGCGACAGGAAATGGCGGAAGCGCGCCGAATCCAGCACCCCGGCCATGCCGCAGACCTTGTTCGCGGGCAGGCCCGAGAATTTCTGCAAGGCCCAGACCATCGCGTCCAGCGGGTTGGTGATGCAGATGACGAAGGCGTCGGGGGCGTGTTTCGCGATGCCCTCGCCCACCGATTTCATGACCTTGAGGTTGATGCCCAGCAGGTCGTCGCGGCTCATCCCCGGCTTGCGCGGCACGCCGGCGGTGACGATGCAGACATCGGCGCCCGCGATATCGGCGTAGTCGTTGGCGCCTTTCATCACGGCGTCGAAGCCTTCGGACGGGCCGGATTGCGCGATATCCAGCGCCTTGCCCTGGGGCGTTCCTTCGGCAATGTCGAACAGGACGACATCGCCAAGTTCCTTGATCGCGGCCAGATGGGCCAGGGTGCCGCCGATCTGTCCCGCGCCGATAAGCGCAATCTTGGGTCGGGCCATGAGAACCTCCATTGGGGTTTTTTCGCTCTGGCTTGCCCTAGTGCTTTGGTGGGACATGCGCAAGACCGAGGATGGATGATTGCGCGAACAGCCCCGGCGGGACCCGGCGAATCCGCGCGGTGGGGCGTTTGAACCGCACCGCCTGGCCGCCATTGCGCGGGCGCGGCGGCCCGCGCCGCGGCCTTTTGCGGGGGGCTGAAAAGGCTTGCCATCGCGGGGCGCAGGACGCAGTTTGCAAGGCGCAAACCGACGAAGGCATGCCATGACCCGCCCTTACCGCTCTGTCCTCTATATCCCCGGCTCGAACCGGCGCGCGATGGAAAAGGCGCGCGGGCTGGCGGCGGATGCGATCATCTTCGACCTCGAGGACGCCGTTGCCCCGGCGGAAAAGACAGCGGCGCGGGACCTGCTGGCCAGCGCGCTTCTGGCCGATTACGGCCCAAGGGCGCGGATCGTGCGCATCAACGGGCTGGACACCGAATGGGGTCAGGCCGACGCGCGCGCCTTTGCCCAGGGCGCCGATGCGGTGCTGCTGCCCAAGGTCGGCCGCCCTGCCGACCTGGACCGCGCGGCGCAGCTTTTGCCCAACGTCCCGCTATGGGCGATGATGGAGACCGCGCAGGCCATGCTGAACGCCGGACCCATCGCCGCCCATCCCCGGCTGGAGGGGCTGGTCATGGGCACCAACGACCTTGCGCGCGAACTGAACTGCCGCTTCCGCCCCGACCGGCTGGGGCTGCAAACCGGCCTTGGCCTTTGCCTGCTGGCGGCGCGGGCGCATGGCAAGGTGATCGTGGACGGTGTCCATACCGCCTTTCGCGACGAGGACGGGCTGCGCGCCGAATGCGAACAGGGCCGCGACATGGGCTTTGACGGCAAGACCGTGATCCACCCCGCGCAGATCGAGACCGCCAACCGGGTCTTTGCCCCCTCGGACGATGAAATCGCGCTGGCCCGCCGCCAGATCGAGGCCCATGAACGCGCCATTGCGCAGGGGCAGGGCGTCGCGGTTCTGGATGGCCGCATCGTCGAGAACCTGCATGTCGAAACCGCCCGCGCGACGCTTGGGCGCGCTGCGGCCATCGCCGCGATGGGGCAGGGCTGACAGGCCGAAACGCAAACCAGCAAGTCGAAGGACAAGCCAGATGTTGATGTTGATCCTCGGAATCGCAATTTGGTGGGCCGCGCATCTTTTCAAGCGCATCGCGCCCTCGCCCCGCGCGCGGATGGGCGATCCGGCCCGAGGCATGGTCACGATCCTGCTGCTGGTTTCGGTCATCCTGATGATCCTGGGCTATCGCAGCGCCGAGGGGCCGTTCTGGTGGGGCGCCACGCCCATGCTGAAGGGGATCAACAACCTTCTGGTGCTGGTGGCCTTCTATCTTTTCGCCGCCGCCGGGATGAAGACGGCGGTGGGGCGGCGCCTGCGCCATCCGCAGTTGACCGGCTTTGCGCTGTGGGCCTTTGCGCATCTGCTGCCCAACGGCGACCTGCCGTCCTTCGTGCTGTTCGGCGGGTTGCTGGCCTGGTCGCTGGTGCAGATGGCGGCGATCAACCGCGCCGAACCGGGCTGGACCCCCGACCGCAGCCCTTCCGTGATGCGCAAGGAAATCATGGCCGTGGCCGGCGCGCTGGTGGTCTATCTGGTGGCCGGGCTGATTCACGGCTGGCTTGGCTACAACCCGTTCGGAGCCTGAACATGACGACGATCTATCGCCTGCTGACCGAAGACGACACGCCGGCCTTTTGCCACAAGGTGTCCGAGGCACTGTCCAGGGGCTGGGTGCTGCACGGCGCCCCCTCGATCACCTTCGACCCCCAACGCGGCACGGTTCGCTGCGCGCAGGCCGTGACCAAGGAAATCCAGGGCGCCTATCACCCCGAGATGAAGCTGGGCCAGCAATGACCCGCGGGGTGAGTCGCGCCGCACGGTTTCGTGATCCTGTCCCCGGAAGGGCGGGAAAATGACGCAAATTTGTGATCACACCCGCCGAATGCGTGATCACAAACCCGAAAAAACGCGGTTTCTGCCCGATTTGTGGTCCGGGGGACGTGACACCTGCCACAAAAGGGTTAGAAACGGCGGCAATTCAGCCAGCCCGACCCGCCAGCTGAGGCGCAGGGGCCAGAGGCACAGCACCTGAGACAAAGCAGGAGAGCGCAATATGGCCGACGTGAACCGGGGTAACCGGCCGCTGTCCCCCCACTTGCAGGTTTATCGTCTTCCATTGGCGGCGATCACCTCGATTCTGACCCGTATCACCGGACATGCCCTGGTCGCGGGCATCCTTTTGCTGGTGTGGTGGCTGGTGGCCGCCGTGACATCGGACGCGGCCTTCGCCTGCGCGGACTGGGTGCTGCGCTCGTGGATCGGTTTCATCGTGATGACCGGCGCGGCATGGGCGCTGTGGTATCACCTGCTGGCCGGTATCCGCCACCTGTTCTACGACGCCGGCCTGGGGCTGGAGATCGAGACCGCGCAGAAGTCCAGCATGGCGATCCTGATCGGCTCGGGCGTGCTGGTGCTGCTGTCGCTGATCCTGTTCTTTGCGTTCTGAGGAGCAAGCCGAGATGCGCTATATCACCCCGCTTAAAGCCGCCAAGGGTCTGGGCGCCTCGCGGACCGGCACCAAGGACCACTGGTTCCTGACCGTCACCGCCTGCGCGCTGGCGCTGCTGACCCCCGTTTTCATGCTGGTCGTCGGCCGCGCCATCGGCTTGCCGCGCGCGGGCGTCGTCGCCTATTTCGGCCAGCCCTTCCCGGCGATCGTCACGGGGCTGTTCGTCATCGTCGGCATGCTGCATTTCGTGCGCGGCACCCGCATCATGCTGGACGACTACCTGCGCGGCACGGCTCTCAAGGTCGGCATCGTCGTTTCCGTCATCTTCAGCTATGCGGTGATCGCCGCTGCTGCCTATGCGCTGGCCCGGATGGGCCTGGCGCAGTTCGTTCTCGTCTGAGGTTCCAATGGCTGCTTATTCCTATCAAACGCATGATTACGATGTCGTCGTGGTGGGCGCCGGCGGGGCTGGCCTTCGTGCGACGCTTGGCATGGCCGAGCAGGGGCTGCGCACGGCCTGCGTGACCAAGGTTTTTCCGACGCGCAGCCATACCGTGGCGGCGCAGGGCGGCATTGCCGCCAGCCTGTCGAACATGGGGCCGGACAACTGGCAGTGGCACATGTATGACACCGTCAAGGGGTCCGACTGGCTGGGCGACACCGACGCGATGGAATACCTCGCGCGCGAGGCGCCCAAGGCCGTATACGAGCTGGAACATTACGGCGTGCCGTTTTCGCGCACCGAAGAGGGCAAGATCTACCAGCGCCCCTTCGGCGGCCACACGACCGAATTCGGCGAAGGCCCCCCGGTGCAGCGCACCTGCGCCGCCGCCGACC
>NZ_CAMEFG010000084.1 GCF_945915435.1 uncultured Paracoccus sp.
AAAACCCGTCACGATCCGGTCCGCCTCGGGCATTGAGGCCATGCCGGAAATCGTGAAACCTGCGGCTGGCCCGGCCGAGAGCCGCCGTCAGGGCGGCGGGGCACAAATTCACCGGCGGTCATCAATCCGTGTCGCCGGTGATAATGCGGGGCGGGAGGGGTCGGCTGCCTGCCCGCCCCGCAAGCCGGGGCCTGCGCCGGGGGTCTATATCTGGCGCGGCCGGGAATATCGCGGCCAGGATGCGGTCGCGGCGGCGGCGGGCGTCAGCGCGTGCATGGTGGCGTTTCACCTGAACCGCCACGGAAACCTCGACAGGTTGGGGTCTGGTTCGGCGTGGACGCCTGCGCGCCGGGGCACCGGTGGTCGCTGCAAGGGCGTCAGCGCATGCGGGCGTCATTGGCCCTCGCGGACTGCGATGGCTGCTGATCTGGGGGTGTCCTACAGCACCGTTTATGACTGGCTGCGGCACGATCGGCTCGACCTGATCCTGCGCCGCTTGATGGCGCGGGATGCACGGATCATGGCCGAGGCGAAAAGGGCGCGGACATGACGGACTGCGCCACTCAATCCCTCAAGGAAACGCTGACCGACGATCAGCAGGACCTGGTCCTTGCGGCCCTGGAGGCCGGTTTCGGTGTTGAGGATATCGCGGTCGACCTGGAATGCCCTGCCGGTGTGGTGCGGGCATTCGTCCGGTCCCTGTCGCCGGTCATCATCCGGGAAATCTATCAGCAGGAGAGCGAAAAATGACCAGACATCGCCCCGATTCTTCCGAAGCGCCATTTATCCCGCGTCCTGATCTGCGGGCTGCGGGTTGGGAACTGCGCATCGCATATGCGCGCCGGAAGGGGTGGACCGCGACGGAGTTAGCGAAGGCTTGCGGGTTCAGACCCGCCGGGACCGCCGTGATGCTCGCGCGCATGGGTGTGAGGTTGAGGGGGCGTCATGGGTAGCGGGATCGCAGCGGTCAGCAGATTTGCGCGCGAGGTTCCCGAACTCGTGGACTTCCATCACTTCGAGATTTCGCGCGAAGTGGTGGACTTTGCGACTGAGCTGGCTGTCGCCGAGATCAAGAATTTTCGGGATGCGCCCGAAGATATGGACGAAACATTCAAGGTGCCGCGTGGAATTCGCCTTCCGGGCGCGCGGATGACGATGGTGATCGAGGGGACAGACACAGTTCTATCGCTGCGCGAACTTGGCGATGAAATCCATGCTTACGGCCACCGGCGCAGTTGCCCACAGGGATTGCGGCTATTCAGGATCCATTCCGACGGCCGCCTCTTTGTGAATGGTGAAGTTCTTAGTGGTATGGCGGGGTGGGGGGTGGCTGCACGGGTTGCATTTATTCTTTCGCTCATATCCGAGCCGCGCATCCTGCGCCGCAGCCCCGCTGGATCACGACAGCAGCGTCGCGCCATACAGCGTGGGTTCGGGTTCGCGGTTGACGCCTGGACGCGCGTCACCTGGGATTTGAGCAAGGAAACCGTTGCCAAGGTATCCCATGACCCCACCTTCCACAAAATGCCGCTGCACTGGCGCCGGGGCCATTTTCGCCGTGCCGCGCCTCATTTCAAGGGCGCAATTCAGCGGCCTGACGCGCTGAGGGAGGAGGATCGGGGGCTGTGGTGGCAATGGATCGAGGGGCAATGGGTCGGGCATCCAGCCTTCGGCCTGAAGCGGTCGGTTCATGCGCCCCGCCTGAGCGGTGGGGATTTGGCCAGGAGGGCGGTATGATGACTTCACCCTCTGCAAAACCGCTGTTTCGCGCGATCCGTGGCAAGGGCCGATCGGCAGATGGTGCCGGCATGTTCGGTGAGCTTCCGTCCGCGCGCCGTCCCGGCGCCGATGTGCGGCGTGAGCATGATTTCTATCCCACCGGCCAGCCTGAGGCGATCCGCGCCCTGCTGGCGCGCGATGGCGGCATCATCCGGTCCTGCGGATCGGTGTGGGAACCGGCCTGCGGCGACGGTGCGCTGGTGCGGGAAATCCGCGCATTCGGCTTGCCTTGCGTTGCGTCCGATCTGGTCGACCGGGGTTGCCCGGACAGCAGCATGGCAGATTTCTTCGGCTGCGAGGTCAGCCGTGGCGGGGCGATCATCACCAATCCGCCCTTCAACCTGATCAACGCCCGCGATGGGCATGGCCGATGGCTGCGCCACACGCTGGACATGCCGGGCTGGCGTTATCTCGCGCTGCTGCTGTCCTGGGACTGGCCCGCCGCCCGCGCCAACGGCCTTGGCGCGCTGCTGGATCAGCACCCGTTTTCCTACTGCTATCTGATGCGCTGGAAGCTGGATTTCACCGGCGAGGGATCGCCGCCGCAGCGCAATGCGTGGTTCGTCTGGAACCGCGCTTATCGGGGCGCGGAACCGGGTTTCCGGTTCCTGAACCGCGAGGATGGCGACAGCATCAATCAAGGGAGGTTGCTGTGAAGCGCACCGATCTTCTTTTCATGACCTCGGACCTGATCAGCGGCGACCGGGCGAACACGCATGGCGATGCTGTCACCGGATTCGCGGCGATCAGCCTGATGTGGGACGCGCTCGACATGGCCAGAGGGTCGCGGGCGCGGGATGCCGAGGACGTGGCGCTGGCGATGATCGCGGTCAAGCTGGTGCGCGCCAGCGCCAATCCCCGGCACCTGGACAACTGGATCGACATGGCGGGCTATGCGGCCCTCGGCGGTGAGCATGTCCTGGAGGGCGGGGCATGACCGACGAAGAATTGCGCGCATACGTGATGGATGACGCCGCCGCTGGCGAGGCGTTTTATGATCTGCTTCAGGACATGATCACCAAACGGGGTATGGTCCCCGAGGCGGTCATGTCTGGCGCTCATGGTGCGTTGATCAACTACATGATCCATCGCCTTGGCGGTGAGGCTGTTGCGAAATCATGCGACAGCGCAGCCGATTTTGCGCGGCGAAAGGCTGCGCCGGACCCCTATGGCCTCGCGAACATGCCGGTCGAAGGGAGGGGATAGATCATGACAGCCACCGCAACCCCCTTCCAGCTTGTCGAGGCTTCGATGCTCGACGAATACCCGCTGACCGTCGAGGACCGGCTGGACAGCCATTACTTCATGCCGTGGGAACGCCGCCGCTGGCTCAACAGCGAGATGCGCCTGCGCGGGACGCCGGAATGCCGGGCCTATTTCTTCGACCTGATCAACATCTCCTACGACCAGGCGCCGCTCGGCACCCTGCCCAATGACATGGACCTGCTGGCCAAGCTGCTGATGGTCGATCCGGTCCATTTCCGCGCCCTGTGCCGGATGGAGTTCGGGCCGCTGCACAAATGGCGCCCGGTGCGGTGCGAGGAAGAAATCCGGCTCATGCACCCCATGGTGCTGCGCAGCCTGCAAGAGGCCGTGGCGCGGCGCGAGGACAATCGGGCGCGCAACGAGGCGGCGAATATCGCCAAACGCCTCCAGCGTCTGCGGATAACGATCAGCGGATATCACAAGGACCTGGCCACCAACGACGCCGCGGTGCGCTGGATCGACGAATGGCTGATCAGCGAAGGCTGCGAATACCGGTCGTCGTCGTGGATCGAGCGCGGCATCGCGCGGTGGTCGGATCACCAGTTCTCATTGGGCGGAAAAGGCGGTCCGGGAACTGTCTCAAGACTGTCCTGAACTGTCTGAAGGACACTTTGAGACAGTCTCGGACAATCTCGGACTGTCCTGCACGACAGGGACATAGACAGGGACAAGAAAAGAAAAAGACAGAAGCCAGTTCGAGACGGTCAAGGGGTGGCGCCTGTGGATAAGTCGGGAAATTGCTGAGAAAGGAAGAAGGGGATGAGCGGGGAAAGGGCGGAAAGGGAAGCGAGGGTTGATGCTCTGCTGCTGGACCCTCTGGCGGGGCTGAAGCGCAGGCGTGGGATCAGCGCCGAGG
>NZ_CAMEFG010000085.1 GCF_945915435.1 uncultured Paracoccus sp.
CTGGTGCAGGCGGGCAAGATGGCGGCGCTTGGCCAGATGTCCGCCGCGATCAGCCACGAGATCAACCAGCCGCTTGCCGCCATTGGCCACCGCCTGCACAACCTGCGCGCCGCCTATCCCGACGCAGGCCCCGCCATCGCCCGGATCGAGGCGCTCTTGGAACGCATCACCCGCACCATCGGCCATCTGCGCCGCATCGCCCGCCGTTCCGAGCATCGCAATGTGCGGGTGACGCTGGCCGAGCCGGTGCAGGCCGCGCTGGACCTGCTGGACCACCGCCTGAGGGCCGAGGGCGTGCGCGTGGATTGCGCCGACCTTGGCGGGCTGGCGGTCGCGGGGGACGAGATCTTGCTGGAACAGGTGCTGCTGAACATCCTCGGCAATGCGCTGGACGCCATCGCGGCGCGGGAAGGCGTGGGCGATCCGGGCCTGATCCGCATCGAACTGGCGGGCCGCGACCCCGTGCGGCTGGTGATCCGCGACAATGGCGTGGGTCTGGGCGGCCATAGCGGGCAGGCGCTGACCGACCCTTTCGTGACGACGAAGGAACCGGGCAAGGGGCTTGGCCTGGGCCTTTCCATCGCCTTCAACGTCATGCAGGACATGGGCGGCCATCTGGAGATCGAGCAGCACCCGCAGGGCGGCGCCGAGGTCCGCCTGCGCCTGAACCGTTGGGAAGGGGAGTGACATGGAGGTGATGCTGGTCGAGGACGACGCCGACCTGCGGCAGGCCACCGCCGAGACGCTGGAACTGGCCGGTTTCCGTGTCCGTGCCTTCGATGCCGCCGCCCCCGCGCTGGCGGCGCTGACGCCCGATTTTCCCGGCGTGATCCTGTCGGACCTGCGGATGCCGGGGCTTTCGGGGCTGGATTTCCTGGACCGCGCGCGGGAGGTTGCGCCGGAGGTGCCCTTTGTCCTGATCACCGCCCACGGCGACGTGCCCGCCGCGATCCGCGCCATGCGGGGCGGCGCGCATGACTTCCTGGAAAAGCCCTGCGCCCCCGAACTGATGCTGGACGTGCTGCGGCGCGCGCAGGCGATGCGCGCCTTGCATCTGGAAAACGCCCGGCTGCGCGAGGGTCGCATCGAGGATCGCCTGATCGGGCGATCCGCCGCCATGCAGGAATTGCGCCAGAGGCTGCGCGCGCTGGCGGGCCTGCAACTCGACCTGCTGATCGCGGGCGAGACCGGCACCGGCAAGGAACTGGCCGCGCGCATCCTGCACGACCTGTCGCCCCGCGCGGACGGCCCCTTCGTCGCCATCAACTGCGGGGCGCTGTCGGAACCCGAGGTGGACCGGGAACTGTTCGGCACCGGCGACGCGCCCGGCCTGATCGCGCGGGCGGAAGGCGGGACGCTTTATCTGGACGAGCTGGAATCCATGCCCGACGGGCTTCAGGTCCGCCTGCTGCGCGTGGTCGAATCGCGCGAGATCACGCCGCTTGGCGCGGCCCCGCGCCCCGTGGACCTGCGCATCCTGGGCAGCGTCAAGCGCCCGCCGGATGTGCTGGTGGCGGACGGCAGGCTGCGCGCCGACCTGTTCCACCGTTTCAACGCCTCGCTGCCCCTGCCGCCCCTGCGCGAACGCGAGGGCGACGCGGCCCTGCTGGTCGCCCATTTCGCCGCCGAGGCCGCCGCCCGCCACGACCTGCCCAAGCCTCATATCGACAGCGCCCTGCGCCGCCGGATCGCGTATCATGACTGGCCCGGCAACGTCCGTGAGGCCCGCAATCTGGCCGAGCGGCTGGTGATCGGTCTCGACACCAGCTTCCCGCCCGCGGGCGAGACCGCCGAGACCGTCGGCATGGGCTATGACGCCGCGATGGAGGCCTTCGAATCGCGCCTGCTGCGTTCCGCGCTGATCCAGACCGGAGGCCGCAAGGCCGAGGCGGCGGCGCTGCTGGGCATCCCGCGCAAGCGGCTCTATCTGCGGTTGCGCCATCACGACATGCTGTAACGGGTCGGAAACGACCCGTTTCGCGTGTCGAAAGTGACCCATAAAAATTAACTAAAACAATATGTTGCAAGGCAGTCGGGCATCCTGCACAGTTGCTTGCGCCAATGGGATGCCGGTTTGCCCCGGCCCGCCTGACGCCTCTGGGAGGAGAGATATGAACAGAACCCTTACGCTCGGCGCGCTTGCGCTGATGATGACTTCGGCCGCCAGCTTCGCCGATACGGTGACCGTGGTGACCTCGTTCCCGCGCGACCTGACCGACCCGTTCAAGGCCGCCTTCGAGGCCGCCCACCCCGGCACCACGCTGGAGGTGGTCAGCCGCAACACCAATGCCGCCGTCTCGCACCTGCAAGAGACCCGCAGCGCCAACACCATCGACCTGATGTGGGCTTCGGCCCCCGACGCCTTCGAGGTGCTGAAGGAAGAAGGGCTGCTGGCCACCGTTGACGTGCAGTCCGAAGGTATCCCGGACGTGATCGGCGGCTATCCGATCAACGATCCCGACGGCAGCTATTTCGGCTTTGCCGCCTCGGGCTACGGGATCATGTATAACACCCGCTATATCCAGGCCAACGACCTGCCCGTGGCCGAGGAATGGGAGGATCTGAAGCGCGCCGAATACAACGGCCATGTCGCGATGTCCTCGCCCTCGCGGTCCGGCACCACCCACCTGACGGTCGAGACCGTGCTGCAGGGCGAAGGTTGGGACGAAGGCTGGGCGACGTGGAAATGGATTTCCGGCAACATGAACACCGTGACGGAACGCAGCTTCGGCGTGCCCGATGCGGTGAATTCGGGCGCGACGGGCTTCGGCATCGTGATCGACTTCTTCGGGCTGGCGTCCAAGGCCAGCGGCTTTCCGGTCGAGCTGGTCTATCCCAGCGTGACCGCCATCGTTCCGGCGAATATCGGCATCATCGAGAATGCGCCGAACGAGGAAGGCGCGAAGCAATTCGTCGAATTCCTGCTGTCGCCCGAGGGGCAGGAGGTCCTGCTGGACCCCGCCATCATGCGCCTGCCGGTCAACCCCGACGCCTATGCCAACGCGCCCGAGGGCTTCCCCAACCCGTTCTCGGAAGACTTCGCACCGGGCGCGATCGAGTTCGACGTGGATATGTCCGGGGTGCGCTACAACCTTGTGAACTCGCTCTTTGATGTGCTGGTGACTTACCGCCTTGACGACCTGCGCGCCGCCGTTGCCGCCGTGCAGAAGGCCGAGGCCGCCCATGCCGAGTCGGGCAACGAGGAAGCCGCCGCCCTGATCGCCGAGGCCCGCGCGCTGGTCGAGGCCATGCCGATCACCGAAGAGCAATCGCTGGACCCGTCCTTCACGCAGGCCTTCACCATCTCGCGCGCCGATCCCGAAACCGAGGTCGTGGGCCGTCAGGCCGAGATCGAACAGTCCTGGGACAGCTTCGCGGTGGAAAACTACCGCAAGGCCCGCGAACTGGCCGATCAGGCCGCCGCGCTGAACTGAGCCAGCCTTCCGCGCCGTCACGGCGGCGCGGAACCCCTGACGCCGCGAGGACACCATGCCCGACACGATCCCAACCGCTTCCCGCGGCTTCACGCTGTTTCCCCGCCTGTCGGGTGCCGCCGTCGCGGGCATCCTGATCGCGATCTTCCTGATGGCCTTCCTGATCCTGCCGGTGGCGCAGGTGATCTATGTGGCCTTCCTGGATGCCCGCACCGGCGCCTTCACGTTGCAAAACTTCCAGGATTTCTTCAATACGACGCTGTTTCGCGAAAGCTTCGTGAACTCGTTCTATGTCTCGGCCATGTCGGTGGTG
>NZ_CAMEFG010000086.1 GCF_945915435.1 uncultured Paracoccus sp.
AGCTGTTGAAGGGCAGCGACAGCATGTTGCCCTCGGTGTCGCTGTAATAACCGACGACGGCGGGCAGATAGGCTTGCGGATCAAAGGTTTCGCCGTGATCGGCCATCAGTTGATAAACCGGAACGACAGCACCTTCGGCGGCCATCATGGTGCCGGTGCCGACCTCGAAGACCTGCACGATGGCGGGCTGCTGGCGCGCGCGGAAGGCGGCGATGGCGGCGGTCATCGTCTCGGGGTAGCTGCCCTTGTACGAGGGCACGATGTTGTATTCGTCCTGCGTTTCGTTGAAGTTCCGGGCGATTTCTTCCAACTTGGTGCCCAGTTCGCCGCCCATCGCGTGCCACCAATGGATGTCGGTTTGCGCCTGCGCGGCAGTCAGCGATGCGATCAGGGCCGTCGCAGAGGCGGTGAGAAGTCGAGACATGTTTTCCTCCCAATGGAGTTGCGTTTCGCCGCCCGGCCTAGCGGTCATCGGTGACGGTCTCGCAACATTATTGTGAAGGGAATGTGACAGTCTTTGATTGTTTGGTCAACGCGATGCGTAACGTCACGCAAGCGGCGCGGCACCCGGCGCGACAGGGCCGTCGCAGCACCCATTCCGGCAGCGACGACCAGCCCCTTGCAGCGGTGCGGCAGCGCGCCGCCTAGCCCTCGCGGCCGCCCGCCCCGCCGCGCAGCGCCGCCATCAGCGGCTGCACAGTGACGGCCAACAGAGGGTTGACGACCAGCCTTGCCACCGGAATCAGAAGCAGCCCCAGCGCCAGCCCCACGATACCGTCGAAGAAGGCCGTGACCAGCCAGGCGGTGGCGCCGGGGGCTTGGGGTGCCGCGACGGCGGCGGCTTCGGCCACGGTGCGAATCCATTCGTAGGGCGCATGCCAGCCCATTTCATGCAAGCCGTGAATGACGATATTTCCGCCCACCCACAGCATTGCGGCGGTGCCCACCACCGTCAGCGTGGTCATGAAGCCGGGCATGGCCTTGACCAGCCCGCGCCCCAGCCAGGCAGCCGCGCGCCCGCCCGTCCGCGCCAGCCGCACGCCCAGATCGTCGGCCTTGACCACCACCGCGACGAAACCATAGACCGCCGCCGTTATCAGCACGGCCACGACCAGAAGCGCCGCCGCCTTCGTCGCCAGCCCGTTCTGCGCCGGGATCGAGGAAAGCGCGATCGTCATGATCTCGGCCGAGAGAATGAAATCGGTCTTGATCGCGCCGGCCACCCGCGCCTCTTCCAATGCGGCACCGCCACCCTCGGGGTGGATATGGGTCTGGGAGTCATGTTCGGGATCGGGGCTGATCGCATGGGCGATCTTGTGCGCGCCCTCGTAACACAGATAGGCGCCCCCCAGCATCAGCAGGGGCGCGATGGCCCAGGGCGCGAAGGCCGACAGCAGCAGCGCCACGGGCAGCAGGATCACCACCTTGTTGAACAAGGATCCCCGCGCGATGCGCCAGACGATCGGCAATTCGCGGCTGGCGTCGAAGCCCTGCACGTATTTCGGCGTCACCGCCGCATCGTCGATGGCCGCGCCCGCAGCCTTGGCGCTGGCCTTGACCGCCTGCCCCGCCACATCATCGACCGAGGCCGCCGCGACCTTGGAAATCGCCGCGACGTCGTCCAGCAATGCGATCAGCCCGCTCATCCGTTTCCATCCCTGTTGCGACCCGCAGCAAACCCCCGATTCGTCCCCAGGGTTCCACATCCGTCTGAATATTCCGTCAAGCCTCGCCCGTCTTCAGCGAAATATCCCCGCGCCCTTGCGCGTTGCGGGGGAATGTTCCATCAAGCGGGGAAACGTCTAGAGGATGCGCCATGCTGGATCAGAACGCGAAACCGACCGAAGAGATCGACCTGCGCGAAGTCTTTGGCCTCGACAGCGACATGAAGGTCAAGGGCTTCGCCGAACGCAGCGACCGCGTGCCCGAGATCGACCCGACCTATAAATTCGACCCCGATACCACGATGGCGATCCTGGCGGGCTTCGCCTATAACCGCCGCGTCATGATCCAGGGCTATCACGGCACCGGCAAATCCACCCATATCGAGCAGGTGGCGGCGCGGCTGAACTGGCCCTGCGTGCGCGTCAACCTGGACAGCCACGTGTCGCGCATCGACCTGATCGGCAAGGACGCGATCAAGCTGGTGGACGGCAAGCAGGTCACGGTCTTTCACGAGGGCATCCTGCCCTGGGCGCTGCGCAACCCCACCGCCATCGTCTTCGACGAATACGACGCGGGCCGCGCCGACGTGATGTTCGTGATCCAGCGCGTGCTGGAAGCCGACGGCAAGCTGACCCTGCTGGACCAGAACGAGGTGATCACGCCCAACCCGTTCTTCCGCCTGTTTGCCACCGCCAACACCGTGGGCCTGGGCGACACGACGGGCCTTTACCACGGCACCCAGCAGATCAACCAGGGCCAGATGGACCGCTGGTCTCTGGTCGCGACGCTGAACTATCTGTCCCACGACGCCGAAACCAATATCGTGCTGGCCAAGAACCCGACCTGGAACACCGAGAAGGGCCGCAAGACCATCAGCCAGATGGTGACGCTGGCCGACCTGACCCGCACCGCCTTCATGCAGGGCGACCTGTCCACGGTCATGTCGCCGCGCACCGTCATAAGCTGGGCGCAGAACGCGCGCATCTTCGACAATGTGGGTTACGCCTTCCGCCTGACCTTCCTGAACAAATGCGACGAGTTGGAACGCCAGACGGTGGCCGAGTTCTACCAGCGCCTGTTCGACGAGGAACTGCCCGAAAGCGCGGCGGTCAAGGCGGGGTGATGGGCGGCGCGGGGGACCTTTGGAAACCCGCGGTTCCATATTACCATTCGGCTGAACCGTGGCGAAGCAGGTCAAGATGAAAAAATCCGACAACCCCGCCGACCCGTTCAAGAAGGCCCTGTCCGAGGCGACGCGGGCGCTGGCCGATGAACGCGAACTCAACGTGACCTTCACCGCCGATCCCGCCGGGGTGGCGGGGGACACGATGCGCCTGCCGCAGGTCAGCCGCCGCATGACACGCGATGAAATCCTGCTGGCGCGCGGCACGGCGGATGCGCTGGCGATGCGGATGCGTCACCACGACGACGCCACCCATGCGAAATACGCCCCCGCCGGCCCGATGGCGCGAGAGCTTTACGACGCGATGGAGACCGCGCGCTGCGAGGCGCTTGGCGCGCGCGACATGCCCGGCGCGCTGTCCAATATCGACGTCAAGCTGGGGGCCGAGGCCGAGCGTAAGGGCTATGGCCAGATCAAGTCCGCCAACGAGGCCCCCCTGGCCGCCGCGGCGGGCTATATCCTGCGCCAGATGGCGACGGGGCGCGACTTGCCGCCCGCCGCGCAGCACGTCGCCGACCTGTGGCGGCCCTTCGTCGAGCAACAGGCGGGTGCGGCACTGGAAGACCTGCCCCAGATGCTGGCCGACCAGGCCGGTTTCGCGCGGCTGGCGCGCCGGGTGATCTCGGACCTCGGCTATGGCGACCAGCTTGGCGACGACCCCGACCAGCCCCAGGACGAGGCCGAGGACAACGCCGAACAAGAGGAAGAAGCAGGCGACAACCAGGCGCGCGACCAATCCGACGATGACGAGGCCGAAGCCAGCCCCGAACGCGGACAGGAACAGCAGCAGGACGAACGCCAGGCGCAGGTCAGCATGGACGACCAGTCCG
>NZ_CAMEFG010000087.1 GCF_945915435.1 uncultured Paracoccus sp.
GGTTCAGCATCTGGACCTCGTGCTCGGCCGCGAATGCAGCCTGCCCGGTCAGGCCTGCGAAACCCAGGGCAAGACCCGTGGCGAGGGCGAAAATTCTGCGGTTCATCTCGTTCTCCTGTGGATGGGCCGTTTCCGGCCGACTGATCTTCGCATAGCCGATCGCGCGGCACCAATATTTGCGCAAACGCAAACAACCGAAATAAAGAGGCTCACGGCTCGGCGATGCGGCCAAGGCCGGCCACGTCCAGCACGGTGATGCGCTGGCGTCCGCCTTGCACGAGGCCCCTGCCCTCCCACCCCGACAGGATGCGTGAGACGGTGTGCAGCGTCGTGCCGGTCATTTCCGCGATATCCTGGCGCGAGATCGGAAAGTCGATGCGGATGCCCTCGCCCTCGCGGCGCCCGGCCTGCCGGATCAGGCGCAGGACGGCATGGGCGACGCGGCGCTCGACGTCTTGCGTGGACATCTCGCGCAGGCGGGTGTGGGCTTCGTCCAGGCGCTGGCCGATGGTCTGGATGGCGTTCAGCGCAAGGCGCGGGTTGCTTTCGACGATGGTGTCCCATTCCGGCATCGGCCAGCCGACGACCTCGGATTCGACGGCGGCGCGCGAGGTGCCGGGATAATCGGGGCGGTTCAGCGCGCGGGCAAAGCCGAACAGGTCGCCCGGATAGACGACGCGGACGACAAGCTGCTGGCCTTCCTCGGTCACCTGCGTGACCTTCAGCCGCCCCGACAGCAGCAGATAGAAGCTGTGCGCGGTCTCGCCCTGCTGGAACACCGCCTCGCCCGGCGCGATGCGGCGCTGGCGGGCGCGTTTCGTCAGCCGTGCCAGCACCTCGTCGGGCAGGTCCCGGAACAGGGACAGGTTGCGCAGGGTCTCGACCTCGGTGACCATCGACGTGCCTTTCGGTTCCCGCAAGGGGCAGTAAGCGCCGACGGTCCCGCCGGGCGCTTATTCTATAGCCCGGCGCGGATGAAAGGAGAAGCGAGGCAAGCCCGCTCAGGTCGTTATCCGCCGTCCCCGCACCGGATCAGCAGCCGGTAGGCCCCGTGTTCCTCGGAATAGTTGCCCGCCCATTCGTGGCCGGTCGTCGCAAGTTCGGCCAGAAGCGGCAGCGGTTCGCGGATCAGCAGGGCGAAAAGCACCTCGCCCGGTTCCAGCGTGGCCAGTTCCTCGAAGATGCGCATCATCGGCTCGGGGGGCGGCAGGCCGGTCAGGTCCAGCGAGCGGGTGGGATCGGGCCAGATCACCGCCTCGGCAGCGCTGCCGATGGTCGGTTCGGGTTCGGGCGCGGCGCGGGAAAACAAGATCTCCCAATCGCCGCCGCCGATCTCTCGCGCCTCGGCGGTAAAGCCCTTGCGCGCCATGACGCTGAACAGCGGATCGGGCCGGAAGGGGGCGATCAGGCGGAAGGCACCGCCCGGCGGGATCTCATCGGCCAGCGCGGCGATGGGGGCGAAGGGCTTTTCCCCGGCGGCGATCAGAGGCCGGACGTCGAGTTCGCGAATAGGCGGGGTTTCGGGCTGGTCGGGCATGGGCGGCATCCTCGTTTCATCCGGCAAGCATCGCGCCGCTTTCCGGTTCGATCTTTGCGCGGCGACAAATTCGCGCTTGTTTGTCATGGCGCAAAGAGCCTCGCCGGAAAACCGGGCAGTTTGCATTTTCGTAAATACCCGGGAATGCCCTGACATGCGACTGCTTCGACTGCTTTTGATCCTCTGCGCGGGCCTTGCGCTTGCCGCACCCGCCAGCGCCGCGCCGGTCCTGGCCGAGTTCCTGAGCGACGAGGAGGCGGGCGAACTGGTCCCCGGCGCCGACGGCTTCGGCCCGATCCGCGACGACCTGCCCGTGGCCCCGGTGCTGAGCGGCGGCGAAACCGTGGCATGGGCCTTCGTGACCAGCGATTTCGTGGGCACGACGGGCTATTCCGGCAAGCCGATCCACAGCCTTGTCGCCGTGGACCCCGATGCCAGGGTCGCGGGCGTGCGGCTGGTCCACCATTCCGAACCCATCGTGCTGATCGGCATCCCCGAAGCGAAGATGCGCGCGGTGGTCGAAGGCTACGCGGGCCTCGATCTGGTGGCCGAGGCGCAGTCGGGCGGCACCTCGCATGAGGTGGACATCATTTCGGGCGCGACGGTCACGGTGATGGTGATCGACGATTCGATCATCCGCTCGGGCCTTCGGGTCGCGCGGGCGCTTGGGCTGGGCGGGCTGGCCGCGCAGACCGCCCCCACCGGCCCGCAATTCGAGATCGCGACCGACGCCGCACCCCCCGCCGACTGGACCGAGGCCGAGGGCGACGGCACCGTCCGCCGCCTGGTCCTGGACGTCGCGCAGGTGAACGACGCCTTCGCCGCCCATCCCGACGCCCGCGCCGCCGAGCGCGCGCTGACCGACCCGGCCGAGACCATCTTCATCGACATGAACGCCGCGCTGGTGTCGGTCCCCGCCATCGGCCAGGGGCTGCTGGGCGGCGCCGAGGCCGCCAATCTGCGGGGCTGGCTGGCCGAGGGCGACCATGCCGTCGCGATCATGGGCCGGGGTCTCTATTCCTTCAAGGGATCGGGCTATGTGCGCGGCGGCATCTTCGACCGGATCGTGCTGATCCAGGACGACGTTTCGGTGCGCTTCCGCGACCGCGACCACCGCCGCCTTGGCCGCATCGCCGCCGAAGGCACGCCCGATTTCACCGAGACCGACCTGTTCCGCATCCCCGCCGATTCCGGTTTCGACCCGACGAAACCCTTCCGCATCCAACTGCTGGTGCATCGCGACGTCGGCCCGATCGAGAAGGTGTTCCAGACCTTCGACCTTGCCTATCAGCTTGCGCCGAAATACCTGCACGAACTGGCCCCGCCGCCTGCACCCGAACCCGTCGCGGTCGCCCCGGATCTTGACGAAAGCGCAGCACAAGCCGCGCTGTGGCAACGCATCTGGCGCGATTCCACCGCCAGGATCGTGGGTCTTGGCGTGATGCTGGCGGTGCTGACGGGGGTGTTCTTCTTCCAGAGCTTCGTGGTGCGCAACGAACGCCGCTTCTACATCTTCCGCATGGCGTTCCTGACGGTCACGCTGGTCTGGCTGGGCTGGTATGCCAATGCGCAGTTGTCAGTGGTGAACCTGATGGCGCTGTTCGGCAGCGTGGCGGGCGGCTTTAGCTGGCAGGCGTTCCTGCTGGACCCGCTGACCTTCATCCTGTGGTTCGCGGTCGCCGCCGCCCTGCTCTTCTGGGGCCGGGGCGCCTATTGCGGCTGGCTGTGCCCCTTCGGCGCGTTGCAGGAACTGACCAACCAGATCGCGCGCAAGCTGCGCATCCCGCAATGGACCCTGCC
>NZ_CAMEFG010000088.1 GCF_945915435.1 uncultured Paracoccus sp.
GGCTGGATCGGGATGTAATCGACGCATTCAAGAAGGGCGGTCCCGGCTGGCAATCCCGGATGAACGACGCTCTGCGCGAAGCCGCGCACCTGCGCGGGAAGTAACCCTTACCCCGCCAACGCCGCGTCTATCTTATCCCAGACCGAATGAAACCGCTGCACCCGGTCCTGTTCATCAACCGGTCCGCCAAGGAACTTGTCCAGTGGCACCGGCTTTTTCAGATGCGGCAGCATGGCGCCGAACCAGACCAGTTCGCGGGCGCGCCTCTGCCGGATGGCCGCGCCCTTGAACTCCAGCGCCAGCAGGCGCGGCGTCAGGTCCCAGAACCGGCCCCCATCGAAGCCGGATCCGATATAGGTCTCGTAGAGCGCCCCGAGGTCTAACCCTTGGCCTTCGGGGCTTTCCGGTTTCCCTGCCCGGTCCCTTTGCGCAGATCCGGGAACGCCGATGCCAGCACCTGCTGGAACAGACCGAGGTCGGCTGACAGCATGTCGTCGGCAAGATCGCGGGCATCTTCCTCAGGCAGATTCTCGCCCTTCACAAGGCTTTCGGCAACGATGTCGATCATGATGCCGAAGGGCGGGATCTTCTGCCCCTTGCCCTCGTCCGAATCATACTTGCCGGACAGCAGGCCCCCGAGGTCATCGCCATGACGTCCTTGCAGCTTGGCAATCCCGCCGAGGGTCAGGCGCAAGGAATAGTTGTGCCCGTCGAACTCATGGTGCAGCGCACCGGTTGCGTCAGCCATCAGCCATCCTCCGGGACGCGGGGATCGGGACTGATCCGATTGAAGATCTTCATGGAAAGGGTCGCCATGCGCTTTTCACCGACCGAGGACTGCGGGGTGAAATGGTTGACGTAGCCGCGATAGGTGCGGCGGATGCCGCCCACGACGAACTCGACCATCACATCTTCTTTCTCGCCCGTCTCGTTCAGCGCAGCGAGCGTGTCCAGCAACTGCTGGCTGGCGTGATCCGGCCAGTATTGCAGTTCCTGCGACCAATCCGCAGCCGCAAGCAGCCCCGGAATGGTTTCACGGGTGCGGCCAGGCGACTGCATATGCGTCACGTCGATATCCTCGGGGACCTTTTCAGGGGCGTCGATGGTCTCGATACCGAGGATCTGCGTCCAGGTCGTGGACCCGCCGCCGCTTGCACTGCGCCCGATCCACAATTCGTCCTGCCAACCAATCCCGACCTGGGATGCGACTTCAACCGGCATGATCTGCCCTCCAGTTTGTCAAAAAATCAAGGCTGGCGCGATAGATCGCCTCGCCCGCGTTATCGCCGCTTTCGCGGGTCTGCCGCATCCCGTCGAACAGGATGCCCAGGAAACCGCCGCCACGGTGGAAATCCAGCGCGCCCTTTACGGCGGCCGCCATGCTTCGCGCATCGCCAAAGGTCGGAGCGTAGCAATCCACCTGCACCCGGCCCTGTTGCAGCCCGTCAGGGCCTTGCATGGTGTGCCCCTCGTTCATGCTGATCAGGTGCATGACGACATAGGGGCGCCCCTCGTCCTGCGGATGTTCGCCCCAATTGATCCGCGCCGACGGCACGGTGGGAAGCCCCGCTATCAGCAGGGCGCGCAGTTCCTGTTCCATTGATCAGCCCTTCGCTGCCCGCTTCGCCATCCGCGCCGCGTGTTTCTGGATCTCGTCCCAGATCAGAGGTGCCAGCCGGTCGATGGTCGCCTGCGCCTCGCTGTCGAAGGCCGGGCGCAGGAACGGGTCCGGCGCTGTGCCCGGATGCTTCGACCCGGCGAAACGCCCGCCATTGGTCCGGGACTTCGTGCCGAATTCCACGAACTTCGCATACCAGGCGTCCTGCGTCGGGCCGAGATACATGATCGCAGGCGGGTTCAGCGCCTTGAACTCGCGCCGCGCCGTCCGCATGGCGGCAACCGACGCTGCCTTATCGCCGCCCGTGGCGCGCATCGTGGCCGCATAGGCAGCCCGGCCTACCTCGCCCGTCGCACGGGTGCTGATCTTGATGCTGTCTTCAAGCTTGCCGCTGTCCACCGGCGCATATCGGACCGCCTTTTCCAGCATCGGCTCTGCCGCCTTGCGCAACGCGCGGCGCGTGATCGCAACACGGGTGGATTGCTTCGCCACCTCGGACAGCGCCTTTTCCAGGTCCTCGAAGCCTTCAAGACGGAAGGTCATTCTCGCACCTCCGATGCCGTGATCTCGAAGCCCACACGGCGGCCCAACTCCTTGATGCCGGTGATCCCATAGGTTCGGCCCTCGCAGGTCAGGCGGTCCTTGTGGGTGATCCCTGCGGTGAAGGACGAATACCGCACTGTGAAGCGCGCCACAGCGTCCACGCCGACCGTGCTGGCCGCATAGCGTTCGGCATCCCGGATGAACTCACGGGCTGCCCATATTCGGGTGCCATGCGGGGCAAACACTCCGGGGCGATTCTGATAGCCGTCATCCACGGTCTGCGCCCGCAGAAACTGGACGCGGCGGTCGAGACTGCCCGCCCTCATGCGATCCACCTTATCTTGAGCGGCGCCAGGATGCGCTGCGCGGACAGCGGCAGCGCGGTGGCGATGGTGCCGGTCACGACCTCTTCGCGGTTGAGATACCAGTTGCCGACGATCAGCAGCACGGCCATGCGCAACGGCCCCTCGATGTCATCCGGGACGCCCGCCGTGAAGGACAGCCGGACCGGGCGCGACGTGCCCTCGGCCGGCCTGACGATCGACCACGGGTCGCAATCCCGAACCGTGACCGGCAGGGGTTGATCCTGGCCGTCATCATCGACAAGCACCGCCTCGATGTTGCCGGCATGCGGCAGGGGCAGTTTCAACTCGCCGCCCCAGCCGTCGCGCATGTCGAGGCGCCAGCGTTGCGGCTGGACGCAGCGCCCGAGAACACCGCGCGGCCCGTCCAGATGCGCAAGCGCGGCATCGACCAGACCGCCGATATATTCATCCTCGTCACCGCCATCCACGCGCAGATGCGCCTTGACCTGATCGAGCGAAACCAGTTCGCCCAGGGGGCCGCCGTCCCGTGTCAGGTTCATTGCGCAGCCTTGTT
>NZ_CAMEFG010000089.1 GCF_945915435.1 uncultured Paracoccus sp.
CCGAGATCGCCGCGCCCATCGTCAAGGAAATCCGCGAACGCCTTGGCTTCCTTGTCAATGTCGGGCTGGACTATCTGACGCTGAGCCGGGCGGCGGGCACGCTCTCGGGCGGGGAAAGCCAGCGGATCCGGCTGGCGTCGCAGATCGGTTCGGGGCTGACCGGGGTGCTTTACGTGCTGGACGAACCCAGCATCGGGCTGCACCAGCGCGACAACGACCGGCTGCTGCAAACGCTGATGAACCTGCGCGATCAGGGCAATTCGGTGCTGGTGGTCGAACATGACGAGGACGCGATCCGCCACGCCGATTACGTTTTCGACATCGGGCCGGGGGCAGGGGTGCATGGCGGGCAGGTGATCGCCCACGGGACGCCCGACCAGATCGCCGCCAATGCCGACAGCGTGACCGGGCAATATCTGTCCGGCCAGCGCGAAATCGCTGTGCCCGCCACGCGCCGCAAGGGCAACGGCAAGAAGGTCACCGTCGTCGGCGCGACCGGCAACAACCTGAAAAACGTCACCGCCGAGTTCCCGCTTGGCAAGTTCGTCTGCGTCACCGGCGTTTCGGGCGGCGGCAAATCGACGCTGACCATCGAGACGCTGTTCAAGACCGCCAGCCTGCGCCTGAACGGCGCGCGCCAGACCCCCGCGCCATGCGAGACGATCAAGGGGCTGGAACTCTTGGACAAGGTGATCGACATCGACCAGCGCCCCATCGGACGGACGCCGCGTTCGAACCCCGCGACCTATACCGGCGCCTTCACCCCGATCCGCGACTGGTTCGCGGGCCTACCCGAGGCCAAGGCGCGCGGCTACAAGCCGGGGCGTTTCAGCTTCAACGTCAAGGGCGGGCGATGCGAGGCCTGTCAGGGCGACGGCGTCATCAAGATCGAGATGCACTTTCTGCCCGACGTCTATGTCACCTGCGAAACCTGCGGCGGCAAACGCTACAACCGCGAGACGCTGGAGGTCCAGTTCAAGGGCAAATCCATCGCCGACGTGCTGGACATGACGGTCGAGGATGCGCAGGATTTCTTCAAGGCCGTGCCCTCGATCCGCGACAAGATGGATGCGCTGGTCGAGGTGGGGCTGGGCTATATCAAAGTCGGCCAGCAGGCGACGACCCTTTCGGGCGGTGAGGCGCAGCGGGTCAAGCTGGCCAAGGAACTCAGCCGCCGGGCGACGGGGCGCACCTTGTATATCCTGGACGAACCCACGACGGGGCTGCATTTCGAGGATGTGCGCAAGCTGCTGGAGGTGCTGCATTCGCTGGTCGATCAGGGCAATACGGTGGTGGTGATCGAACATAACCTGGATGTCATCAAGACCGCCGACTGGCTGATCGACATCGGTCCCGAAGGCGGCGACGGCGGCGGGCGCATCGTTGCGACCGGCACGCCCGAGGACGTCGCGCAGGTGGCCGACAGCCACACCGGGCGCTATCTCGGCCCGCTCTTGTCGCGGGGCAAGGGCAAGGCGCAACCTGCGGCTGCCGAATGAATACGGTCGGCTGGCAAAAGCTGGAAGGCGGGATCATCGCCCTTGCGGGGCTGGTGATCGCCCTGCTGGTCTCGCCCGGCTGGGCGTGGTGGGTCTGGATCCTGCTGCTGCTGGCGCCGGACCTGTCGATGGCGGGCTACCTGGCGGGGTCGCGGATCGGGGCGCAGGCCTATAACCTGATCCACCTTTACGCGCTGCCCTTTCTGCTGATGGTGCTGGGCGTCGCGGCGGGCGCGCCCGCGCTGATCGCGGCAGGCGGGCTGTGGCTGGCCCATGTCGGGGCGGACCGCGCGCTTGGATTCGGGCTGAAAGAGGCGGCGGGCTTCGCCCATACCCATCTGGGCCGGATCGGGCGAGGCGGCTGAGTCCCTGCCGCAACCCCGAGGGATTCTGTCACGCATTTTCCCCGCCGCCCCGCCAGGAATGACGTCGCGCGCGCCGGGTTGCGCCGGTCCGCCCCCAAGCGGCCAGGGTAGCGCAAACAGGCCGGGAATCGCTGGGAAATCGCGCAAATCCGGTGCGGTTGCCGCAAAGGCGCAGGCGTGTTTCGAAATGCGCCCGGCCCGTTGACCACGGCGGCGCACAGGGATAAACCGGCCAAAGCCAAACCCATCGCGGGGCCGCCACTCGGGTCCCTGCGCGCGAGAGGGAGCCTGACTCCGTGGATTACCTGCTTAACGAATACCTGCCGATCCTGATTTTCATCGGAATGGCGTCGGCGCTGGCGATCGTGCTGATTCTGGCGGCGGCGGTGGTTGCCGTCCGCAACCCCGACCCGGAAAAGGTCAGCGCCTACGAATGCGGCTTCAACGCCTTTGACGATGCGCGCGGCAAGTTCGACGTGCGCTTTTACCTGGTGTCGATCCTGTTCATCATCTTCGACTTGGAGGTGGCGTTCCTCTTTCCCTGGGCGGTCAGCTTCGGCGGGCTGTCCGAGGTCGGCTTCTGGTCGATGATCGTGTTCCTTGGCGTGCTGACCGTGGGCTTTGCCTATGAATGGAAGAAGGGGGCGCTGGAATGGGCGTGATGACCGGGGCGAATACGGCTGGCGCGGATCGCGAGGTCGCGACGGCCGAGTTGAACCGAGAGCTTCAGGACAAGGGCTTCCTGCTGACCACGACCGAGGACATCATCGCATGGGCGCGCAACGGCTCGCTGCACTGGATGACCTTCGGCCTGGCCTGCTGCGCGGTCGAGATGATGCAGACCTCGATGCCGCGCTACGACCTGGAACGGTTCGGCACCGCGCCGCGCGCATCCCCGCGCCAGTCGGACCTGATGATCGTCGCGGGCACGCTGACCAACAAGATGGCCCCGGCGCTGCGCAAGGTCTATGACCAGATGCCCGAGCCGCGCTATGTCATCAGCATGGGAAGCTGTGCCAATGGCGGCGGCTATTACCACTATTCCTATTCCGTGGTGCGCGGCTGCGACCGCATCGTGCCGGTGGACATCTATGTGCCCGGCTGCCCGCCGACCGCCGAGGCGCTGCTTTACGGCATCCTGCAACTTCAGCGCCGCATCCGGCGCACCGG